>JBBDYG010000108.1:0-73732 GCA_040901765.1 Pirellulales bacterium | reverse complement strand
CCAGCCCTCACGCTCGTCGCCTAGAAAACGACACTTGTTCAACGGGCTGCTAGTACTAGAGCGCTAAGTTTTTTTCACCACGGAGTCACGGAGCACACGGAGCACACGGAGAAATTCTATAGCCACAAAAGGCACGAAAAGAATTAGGGCGAATGATGAAAGAAATGGGTATCAACGCGCCTGATTCTATCTGGTAAGCATCTTTCATTCTCTAGTTTTATTCTTGTTGTACTTCTTTGTGCCTTTTCGTGCCTATTCCTACCATCTTCTCCGTGTCCGCCGTGGCTCCGTGGTGTAACCTAGCGCTATAGTATCCTAGCGAAACTCGCGGGCGTGCTGCGCTATCGGGTTTGGCCGTTGAGGATGTCACCGTTGGCGCGGGTCGTTAGCGCGGCAAACAGTGCTTGATCGATCGATTCGCTCAGGAACGAAGCGCTGCCGTCGGCGTTCACGAAGTGGCACCCTCCGGGATGGTGGCTCGCAAAGCCGGCCTCCTCGGAATCGAACAAACTGCGGGGCCGCACGCGGAGCGGCAGGTTAATTCCGTTGGACGTGTCGAGGATATTCCACGACGACCACCAGTAAGCGGCGTTGCTGATATTGTCGTACCCAATCACCTCGCCGACCATTAAGGTGTGGCTGCTGCCATCGGTGATCTTGGCGGTGCTAACGTTCGAATTCTGATACAAAACGCCATCGGCAAGGGGATCGGCCCAACCGCTCGGATAGTTATCAAATTCGGCCCAGGTACACTGCCAACTGTCGCTGTCGGCCACTCCGGCCATGTTGGTCTTGGCCAAGTCTTCTCGATCAGAACCGCCGTTGCTTATGTCACTGCAACAGCCGACAAGCTCAAAACCTTGCGGATCGGAGGGGCAGATAAAACTGTCGATTCTGCTCGCGCCGGCGACAAAATTCTGGCCGACCGCGTATCCGTTGTCGCTTCTTTCTTCGAGATTGAATTGCTCGAAGGCGATGCTCTCCTCCAAATAGGGAAGGATATGGACTCCCCAAGCGAATCCAATGAATGCGCGAGTCTTCCCGGGAGGCATGGAACAGGGCGCATCGTTGGGGGTCCACATATCCAGTCCATGCGGAAAGGTCTTGTACGTGGCGTGGAAATTGTGGAGCGCCACGCCCGTCTGCTTGAAGTTGTTGAGGCACTGCGCGCGACGAGCGCTTTCGCGGGCCGCCTGCACGGCCGGCAGCAATAACGCCACCAAAATGCCGATAATGGCGATCACCACGAGTAGCTCAACGAGCGTGAATGCAGTCGATCGCGACCGGCTGATCGACGTTCTGAACTGACACATGGCGGATGGCTCCTAGCGCAAGAATAACGCCGTGCCCTCAGTCTACCTGCACCATTTGTATCATGTCAAGAACAATGAGCTAAAAACGGGGGCTGGCATCGAAATTTTCGGTTTTCTTCGGGATATGCACTAACATTTTTTCCGGTTTAGGGGTAAAGTAGACTTTAGCAAACCGGCTTTAGGTCGCCTTTGTCTAAAGTTGGCACAATCGAAGACAAATCGGAGTTCAGGCGGAATGTCGATCTTGGCTCTTGCGCCCGGGAAGCAGTATACCCCAAAATACATTGATTTGGCTCGCGACTTGATGCGCGAGATCGCTGGCCGGTCGCTGGAAATTGGCGACCGCCTTGGCACGGAACAGGAGCTAAGCGACCGCTACGGCCTCAGTCGGGTCACGGTTCGCCAAGCACTGGAGGTGCTCGAAAAGGAAGGCTATGTCCTGCGGAAGCGCGCCCTGGGAACCTTCGTGGCCCGCGAAGTGGAAGCCATGGATCACGTCGGCCTGTCGGGCGGACTGGTCCTGTTGGTCTGCTCGAATGAACAGAAGTGCCATTCCGACGAGGACTCGGCCTTCTGCACCGTGCTGCGGTCGATCGAGCAAGCCCTTGCGCAGCGCAGTTTCGCCGTTCAGATTCTGAGCGTCGGTCAGAATCCGCGCGAGGACCGCCAGCGATTGCGAGCTTTGTTGTCTCAAAGTGAATTGAGGGGCGTCTTGTCGATCGGTCCCTGCCTGGAACCTTACGGTGATCTTCTCACCGACACGCGGGTGGTGACGAGCTGCTCGTTCTACCCCACGCTGTTTCCCTGGGTGGGCGACGACGTGTCGCTCGCGTGTCGCCAGTCGGTTCAGCATTTGCTCGACAAAGGCCATCGGCGCATAGCCATGTTCTGCGGTAGCTGGATCGACGGAGAAGCGTTTGCCGCGTTTGCGCGGGGATTCGTCGAAGCAATGTCCGGCGCGCAAGTGCAGCCGGATCGCTCGCTGATGGTCCACGCCTATGCCGGTGAATCGCTGGAGGAGCTGGCGGCAAATGTTCTTTCGCGGCCGTCGCCGCCGACGGCTATCTTCTGCGAAAACTGGCGCGTTTGTCGGGCCGTGCTGAAGGCGGCCGGACAGCTCGGCCTTCGCATTCCGGAGGATTTGTCCGTCGTGGGATACGGTCAGAACGTGTGTGAAATCCACGAGCCGGTGCCGATCACAGCGTTTGTCCCGGAAACGGCCACGGTCGGCGAATTGGCTGCCGACCTGTTAGGCAAACTGATCGGAGAACCGCTGCCGCAGGTCGAGCCCATTTTGGTGGCCGGACGATTGGTCGAGCGAAATTCCGTTCGCGACCTGAGCATTGAACCCGCAAAGAGCGAGAGTAGTTGACGATGCGCATTGTTCCTGCGGTTGCCGGCTGTGCCGGTTTTCTAGCGGCTGCGTTGCTTGCGAACGGCGTTTATGGCGTCCCGCCGACGTGGACGGGGCAGGGCGATTACCGGTTGCTGGTCGAGATCGATCCGGTTTCCATCGGAGCGCGGCCCTTCGACGAGAGACCGGCCCAGTTGGACATCGACTGGGATTCGCTGTTGCAGACGGAGCTTGGGTTGTCGGGTAAGGCCGACCTCCGCAGCTTACAGGTAATCCGCTACGATCCCACCACGGGCCAGCCGTTTGCCGAAGGGGGATGGGCCTACGGCAAGACCGACGCCGACCGGGCGTTTCGTTGGTACGACGACGACATTCCCAACCCGTACCCCGAAGTGGAAGGCTACCTGAGCAATACACCCACAGGCACCCTATCGCCGATTAGCCGGCCTAATTGGGGCTACTTTCTCGACGCGGAAGGAAACTGGGACAGCGGCCGCCTGGCCTGGTCGCACGTGCAAGACGGCAATCAGCCCTCCCACTACGCGATTTATTTTGACGCCCTGCCGACGGAGACCGTGCCGCATCGGGCGTCGCCCCGCGGATTTCTCGGCGATGGCAACATGCGGACGCAGAAGGTCGGTACCACGACGACCGGCGCCATTGAAACCCGCATCGACGTGACCGACTGGGACGGCGACGGGCTATTTGATCTTGTCGCCGGCAACCTTCGTGGCGGAATGGCCGTCTACAAGAACCTCGGAACGGCGACGGTTCCAAGTTTCGGCTCCTCGAAGCTGGTGACGACGACGGATGGCAAGCCGATCGACATTGGCTGGAACGCCACTCCGCTGGTAATCGACTTTGACAGCGACGGTGTTGATGACATCGTGACGGGCGGGCAGTTGAACCGCGTGGCGTGGTACAAGAACGTCGGCACGAACACGAATCGGCAGTTTCAGTATCAGGGACTCGTGCGCAATTCGAGTAATCAGGTACTGGCGCTGCCGACGACGCCCAATCCGGAACGGCCGACGATCACCGCCGACTATTATCCGGTTATGGATATGGTGGACCTGGATGGCGACGGCAGCCGCGACCTGATTGCGGGCGGCTATGTGACCGGCCGCCTGTACTTCTACAAGAACATTGGCGCGAATCCTAATGGGACGCCGCTGCTCGAGTTGCAAGGTCCGCTTCAAGCGGGCGGTGCGCCGATCGACACCGAATGGGGCGCCGCCCCGACCTTCGCCGATTTCACCGGCGATGGGTTGCTCGACATTGTGACGGGAACCTTCGCGATCAACAGTGGCGTCACGTCAGAGAAGTTCCTCAAATACTACGTTAACATTGGTTCCGCAACGCAACCGGCGTTTGAGGAGCGAACCGTTCCGCGAGTGGGCCAGTTCCCGGCGGCCGCGCTCGCCACTCCCCGCGCGGTCGACTACAACGCCGATGGACGGCTCGATCTGGCCGTGAGCACCGACGCTCAAATGTACCTATATCGGAATATCGGCACGGCAACGGCGCCACGGTGGACCGCCGGCGCGCTGCCCCTGCCGAGTGAATGGGGATCGGTGCCGCTGTTCGCGAGCCAGTTCATCGATTGGAACAACGACGGGCATTTGGATAAGATCCAGGACGTGACTGTGGCGCTCAACCTGGCGCAAGGCAATCCCGGCGTCTATGGACCGGCGACATCGGTCTTGCCGGCGGGGCAGTCGATTCCACCCAAACCGGGCGGCGGTGATGGCTGGCAGTGGCTGCGGCTATTTGATCTCAACTTCGACGGGAAGACCGACATCCTCGATGCCGACCACGACGGAAAAATCTGGCTCCATCGAAATTTAGGCACCATCGCTGCGCCGAATTTCGACACGACCGGTCAGATCGTGATGCAGCTTAACGGCACGCCGATCGACGTCGGCCCCGGCCCCAGCGATCCACCGTTCGACCAGTTGCAAGGATCGCGGGCGACGTACTCGGTCGCCGACTTCAACGAGAATGGCCGAGCCGATCTGGTGGTGGTCAACTTCGCCGGTGCCGTGCGGTATTATGAGAACGAAATGGCGGCATCGACCGACACACCGCTGTTTACTCAGCCGACGCTGGTCGGCCAACTGCCGACACGCGGTGTGCCGTTTGCCGCGGACTGGGACGACGATGGCGATCTCGACATTTTGGCTAGCGCCAGCCCTGCCGAGATGATGTTCATCGAGAACTCGGGCAACGATATTGGCGGCCGAGCCACATTCTTGCCCGGCGTCTATGTCGATCTGATCGACGCCCCCTACGATTCGATTGGCTTGAATGTCGTTGATTTCAACGGCGACGGCGACGGCGACGTGGTGGTGGACACCACCCACCGTTACACCATCTTCACCGACGGCTCATTTCTTCGGCACGGTTACGCAACCGGCACCGTGCTGGGAGTCGAACGGTTCACGATTGCCGGCGACTACAACGGCAACGGCGTGGTCGATGCGGCCGACTACGTGGTGTGGCGCGACACGTTGGGCCAGTCGGTCTCTCCCGGCTCGGCCGCCGACGGCAACGGCAACGAAATTGTTGACGCGGGCGACTACGCCGCGTGGAGAGCTACTTTCGGGACGACGCTTGGCAGCGGCACCGACCTTACCGCCGTACCCGAACCATCCATAGCGGGCCTGTTGCTCGCAGTGGCCGGCGTTATCGGCTGCCGATCTGCTTCGCGGCGGCTCGGTCGAAGAGATGCGGGCGGGGCACGGTTGCCGCGTCGATCGATAGGTTGAACCAGCGAATGTTGTGAGTTCCTTTTTCTTCGCACCAGAACACCACCATTACCTCGCCGGACTTTAATCGGATCAGGCTCGGAAAGCCGAATCGTAGCGAGCTAAGCTCATCGCTGATGCTGGTTCCCACGTGGCTCGAGTCGGCGACGCCTTGCCACAGCAACGCTTCTTCCAGATTGATCCACTTGTCGCCCTCGATCCGCGCTAGTTGCATCCACAAGCCGGGCTTGTCGTCGCGCCGGTAGACGCACACGAAGCGATTGTCGTCCAGTGCCAGCAGCTTGGCGGTTTGACCGTATAACTGGGTCGATCCTGGAACTGAGAAAGTCTGCCCATCGCCGGAGATCGCATACGGTGTGGGCCGCGTGGTGCGGGTCTCGCGGTCATATGCCCAGGCGACGGCGAGCAATCGCTCGTCGGTTAATTGGGTGATCGACTGTTCAAAATGAATAATCCCGCGATCGTTGCCGTCGAACACCGTCAGGTATTCGGGCCAAGTTCGACCGTGATCGCGTGATACCAGCGCGATGGCCTTCATGCCGCTGGGGCCGTGGCCATTCCAATCGGGCCAGGTTTGCGTGGGAGTGAGCCACCGGCCATCGGCCAGCTCGACAATCGCATGGCAGACCTCAAATGCCGGTCCCACGAGCGGAGCCTGGATGTTCGTCGGTTCCGACCACGTGCGGCCCGAATCGCTGCTCGTGAGCAGAATGAGATCCATCGGCACGAAGCCTAGCGTCTCGCGGTTGGTTAGCCCTACTTCAGGATCGTCGCGATAGAAGCGTGCGCCTAAGCCGACGAGCGTGCCATCGCGCATACGGCTGATGCGGATCGTGTGGGTTGTCGCTCGGGGGAGGCTTTCCTCCAACAGCCGTCGCGGAGGCGACCATTCGCCGCCGCCATTGGAAGATGTCGCGAAATAGGTTCGATAGTCGAGGCTCTCGGCCGCCTCGCCCAGGTCGAATGCGCACAGCAGCGCGTCGTTCTCCAACTCGACGACAGAGGGATGCCAGGCGTGGATCGCCTTCAAGTGCGGCCGCGGGTTGGAATACACCAAGCCGGTTGCATTGCAGTGGATCATCGTGATTCTTTTTCTCCGAGGCTGCTGTCAGCGCTCGCTTCCTCGATCGGCGACACGATGCGTGCCATTCGATAACTGTGATCGAGAAACGAACGTTCAATCCAAAATGAAAAGAATTCGCTCTGCACGAGCAAATCGATGTCGCCGTCGCCATTCCAGTCCGCGGCCCGTAACTTCGGTCCCCAGAACAAGTAGGGCAAATTGGAAATCGGCACGCCGGCGTCGATGGCCGGCCGCCCCGCTTCGCTGTTGTTATAATAGACGACCGCAGGTTCCGATGCCGTTCCGCCGATCAGCAAATCGGGCTTGCCATCGCCGTTCCAGTCGGTGCAGGCGATCGCCTCGGGCCGCGTCGGCAGTTTTGCGATTAAGATACCCGGCTCGAAAGCGTCGGTCGCATGCTTCTTCGTTCCGCGAAAAACCCACAAGTTGGCAAAGGTATCGCCCACGAGCAGATCGTTCGTGCCGTCGTTATCTAAATCCTCGAACTCAAATACGATCCGTGAGCCTTGCAGGATGGTGAAGTCGGTTGCCTGCTCGGGAGACTCGACCACTGGTGGACCGACGCGCAGCGGCTGGCCGTCCACGAGCCGGAGCAGCACGCCTTCGTCGAAGGCCAAGCGATCGGCCGCCGCCAGATTCCGATGCAGGTAGATGTTGCCCTGGTGGGTGCCCCACAGGATGTCCGCGCGACCGTCGTCGTCCCACTGACAAAACACCGAGAAATAATAGGGGTCGCCATAACCGGGGCCGGGATGGTGGATCGCCTTTCCGTTCACGTGAACGGTTCCCAAGTGCTTCTTTTCGGGCGACGCTGCTCCATTACCGATGGAGCCGACCGCATTGCCCATCAACCATTCGGGAGTACCGTCGCCGTCTAAATCCGCCATGTTTGCGGCCACGTCGAACTCCCGTGCAAATCCCCATGGAAGCGTCAATGTCTTTACTTGCGTGTCCCAGGATGGCGCTTGCGCCGTGCCGACATTCATCATGAGATACGCATTGCCGCCGCTGTCGCTCACGAACAGGTCGAGAAGCCCGTCGCCGTCGGCATCGACAACCGTGGGCCGCGCGATCGACCCCGATGGAAAGTTGCCCGTACTCGGAAATGGAACTTTCTTGAACTGATCGCCCGCCTCATTGCCGGTGCCTTGATACAGCATCAGGAGATCGTTCGCGCCGGCCGGCGGGGTTCCGGGAATGCCGCTCCACCACCAGGCGCCGGTTACCAGGTCCATGTGGCCGTCGCCGTTCATGTCAAAGCAGGCCGGGGCGGCGGCCCAGGCGGTATCGATCGGCTCGCCGTCGGCGGTCAGCTCGCCGGCGTAATGCAGTTGTGGCGTGCCATCCGCGTTTCGCGCCGTCCCGCGGTACCAGAAGATCTGCCCGGTCGTGTAACCCCCGGTGACGATATCCGGCAGCCCATCGCCGTCAAAATCGCCGATCCACGGTTGGTTGAAATAGTCGCGGGCGAAGATCGCGTTGTCGTCCTCCGCAACCGGCGACTCCGGCACCTCGAGCCGCTTCCCGTCGGCCTGAACGAAACCCATGTAGCGAAACTGAGGCTTGTCGTTCTCGCCGACGCCGCGCCACCAGAGAATAACATTGCCGCTGGTGCCGACGAGGAGATCGAGTTTCCCGTCGCCGTCCCAATCGTACAACACCGGGGCGGCATACCAACCGGTGTCAATCGGCCCTTGTTCGTCTTGAAGAATTTGACAGCCAAGGAATTTCGGTTGCCCCTTCTCGCCGCGATTGGCGAACCAGAAGAGGTCGCCCTTTTCCGTTCCGGCGACCACATCGAACAAGCCGTCGCCGTTCAGATCGCCGACCGTCGCGGTGAAATGCGAGAAGCCACCGAGCGGTTGGCCTTGCTCTTCACGCAGCACGTCGGCATCGCCGATCCAGGGCGCTGGCGAGACGCCCCAGGGCTGGGCCGTTGGTGAAACGTCGAAGTAAATCGCGTAGTGCGACGTCTGCTCCGGCTCCTGGTGGTGAGACCATATAAGCCGGCCAGCGCGGCTGTTCATTTCTCGGTTGAAAAGGCGGGCCTTGCGCGGACGAATGACCATTTGAGGCCGCCCGTCGGTCGTCTCCGATGCTCGACCCACGCGACTCGGGTAGTCGAGTGGCAACTCGTCGTCCTCGAAGCGACACGGTCGATCGTAGGGTGATCTCGCCGATCGAAACTTAGGCCCCTCCTCGGTGGCACCCGTCGCCGGGTCGTAGGCTTGGACTTGAAAGCTGGCCAAGTCAACCGATCCTTCAATCCCTCCATCGGCAAGCAAGCGTTCGAGCGACAGCTCGCAGGCCGCGACCATCTCTTCGGCCGACTTGACGGTTCCCACCGGAGGAACTTCGACCAGCACGCGAAACCGACCGGCACCCTTCCAGTCCGGCGGATTGGCCGCCGCGGCCACCGTAATGAACAGCCAGCCGCAGATCGCAGCGCCGCAGGGCGTGAGGAATCGGGATGATCGTGGGTAAGCCATGGCGCGCACGAACCCGTGTGATTGAGCCGGATGGTGGTACTTGGTTCTACCATTAGGACAAATGGCTTAACGATGGCCACTTAGCCCTTCCGCATGATAATCTCGGCCAAAACTCCGAGCAATGGTCGGCGGCGAAATTTCGCCAGAACCGGTGTCAGGAGCAGAAAACGTCGAATTCTTTTCTTTTGTAGTTGACATATGACAAAGTTTGGGTACCATGAATCTCGATCCGCCAAAAAGCCGCTCGTTGGGGGGTGGCGAAAACTGGCGGAAGTCGAGTGTCGGCGAAGCGGGTGGCTTTGCTGCAAACACGCGGTGGCGGGGACGTTCGGGCGTCGCCCCGCCCCGTCGAATAGCAACACATCGACATCACTGGAATAGGGGTTAGGTAGGGGTTCTGGTTCTTCATCGTGCAGGCAATTTAACGGAGGGATGACTCATGAACAAACAGCATTGGTTCGGATTTATCGGGCTTGCGCTCCTGCTGAGCGCCGCGCCGGCGTCGGCGGAGGTCGTCAGCACAACGGCCGTTGCCGATAGCGTGGTGGATCTCAACCAGCCGGGGACGGCTCTTCCCACCGGCGACATCGTGGCGGCCAAAGAAGGAGCGCCCGAGACGGTCGCGACTCAGCTCACTTTCTTTTACACCCAGTTCGATTTGCCCGGTGGTCTTACCGGACAGGACATTTTGCAACTCAATTCCGCGCAACTGGCGCTGGCGCGAACTGGCCCCAACTTCAGCTTGACCTATCACGTGTATGGCATCTTCGACGGTTTGGATTCCGCAAACGCCGAAACGTTAACTTGGAACGACGGCCTCGGTTTCGATCCGGCACGCAATCTGGTCAAGTTCCTTGGTGCCGACGAAATCAGCTACTACAGCGATCCGGCGGAGTCCGCCTTCGTGGGAACGATCGACACCGGTGCCGGGGGACCGGGACCGTTCAACTTCTCGAGTATCGCGCAATCGCCAACCGCGGCCGCGAATCTTAACAATCTCATTCTCAGCGATACGGATGGCCGTCTCACGTTTTACGTCGGCGTACGCCAGAATTTTGGGGTAACGGCTCTCAACACGTTTGCCTCCCGTGAAAACGGCAACTTCCCGGCGCCGACCTTGACGCTCGATTTCGTGCGCATTCCCGAACCCAGCGCGTGGCTGCTGTTGGCTTGCGGTCTGGCGTGCTTGACCGGACGAATTAAGCGACTCGCCATGTGAGGATTTAGCTGAAGTGACTGCTTCGTCCCGAGCGCTGATTCAGTTTGCCGGCTATGCAATTGGCTGGGTCGCCGCGGTGAGTAAGCCGCCAGCGGCGCTCGCTGCCGCAGCCGATGTACCTGAGCGGTTCACGCTCCCGGCACCGGACGGAGTTAACGTCTGCGCCTATCCGTCGATAGCGCGGCTCGATGATGATCGCTTGTTGTGCGTTTATTCCGCGCACGATCCCCAGCGCGACGAAAAAGTGTATCTGGTTGGCGTCGTGTCGGATGATCACGGAAGCACTTGGTCGCGTCCCGAGGTGCTCATCGACACCCCCGACGGCAACG
Organism: Pirellulales bacterium; assembly: GCA_040901765.1. Classification (GTDB taxonomy): domain Bacteria; phylum Planctomycetota; class Planctomycetia; order Pirellulales; family Lacipirellulaceae; genus JBBDYG01. Next base: position 63,176 of record JBBDYG010000108.1, on the reverse strand, counting down.
ATTACGACCCCAGCATCATCGTGATCGGAAAGCGGGTGATTGTGTCGGCGACCACCACACCGCCGACACCGGGGATCACGACTTCGCGCACGATGGCGGTGGGAAGTGACGACGGCGCGCGGAGTTGGTCGCCGCCTTACGAAATTCCGATGGGCCGCCGCTATACCTCCGGGAAAGTGAATAACGGCATCGTCACCGCGGACGGCACGGCGCTACTGGGTTTTACCTGGGAGAAGAATCTTGAGACCGGGCCGCGAAAGCGACTTGATGGCGAAGGCGAAATGGAAGAGGTCAACGCCGTGTTGATGTCGTTCGACGAGGGCCGGACCTGGGCGGCATCGGAGAGCGTCGAGCTTACGACGCGCAGAGCCGCCGATTCCGCTGGCGCGATCAACGGCGTGTGCGAGCCGGCGCTGATCGAGTGTGACGACGGTTCCATATTCATGCTGTCTCGCACGGGACTGACGAATCTGTATGGTTGCCGCAGCACGGATGGCGGGCGAAGCTGGTCGAAGGCGGAGCCAACTTCGCTCGTGGGTCACAACGCACCGGCCTCTCTGTGCCGATTCGATGGTGAACGGCCTGGTGTGCTTGCCGTGTGGAATAATTCACCGCAGAACCGCTGGCCGCTCTGCGTTGCGGCCTCGTTCGACGGCTGCCGAACTTGGACCACTCCGCGCGAAGTCACCGACGTGGAAGGGGTTGAGGTTTCGTATCCGGGCTGCACGCCGACGGGCGACGGCAAACTTCTGGTCGTTTACCAGCAGACCCGTAAGGACGGCCGCGACATTCGCGCCATGCGATTCGATCCCGAGTGGGTCGTTGGCAACGAGGCCGCGGCGAACGACGACGCCGGAGCGGTGCTAAAAGAAGCACGGCCGCCCCAAAAAGTGGCCCATTTTCCTGTCATGCCCAAACCGGCCGTGCTGCCCGATGGCACGTGGGCTTTGTATTTCATCAACCATGAGGGGCCGGGGATGGCGCCGACCCCGGATGCTCAAAACATCTATGCATGCTATTCGACCGACGAGGGTCGGTCGTGGGGCGAGCCGCAGCAACTAGTGGACCTGCCAACCGAAGCCGGCGGTTTTGGATACCACGTGGTGATGGTGGATCACGACGGCGAAGTTCACGTGTTCATGCTCTGCGACGCGGGGACCGGCGCGGTGCGACCGCGGCCCACGATCTCCGGCAAATCTCCGTACGAACCGCTCGCTCGTCAGCGGCTCGACATCTGGCACGTTAAGTCACTTGATCGGCGGACCCGATGGAACACACCCCGGAGTATTTGGCAGGGCCGAGCGGCAGACTTGCAGTCGGTAACGCAACTTGAAAATGGCCGCATCGTGCTGCCGGTTTCCTATCTCGTGAACCGCTCCTGGTCGAACCGCGGCGAGGGACCATCCGCGTTCACGTACCACGGACAGTTTGATACTACCGCGATCTATTCAGATGACAAAGGCGAGACGTGGCTCGTTTCGCCGAGCACCTTACGAGTTGCTACGCCGGACCTGTCGTCCTACGGCGGCGTGGAGCCTGCGGTGCTCCAGCTCGCCGACGGTCGCGTGTGGATGCTGTTGCGCACCCAGTTGGGTCGATTCTACGAATCATTTTCGCACGATGGCTCCGAGTGGTCCCCGTTGGAACCGACAAACATCACCTCGTCCGACTCGCCCGCGGCCTTGGCTCGGCTACCAGATGGTCGGATCCTGTTGTTGTGGAACAATTGCCAGCGGCATCCCTACGCGCAGGGATCGCGACACGTTCTGCATGCCGCCGTTTCCGCAGACGAGGGCCGCACGTGGAGCGGCAGTCGCGAAATTGTCCGCGATCCGCATCGCGACTCGCTACCACCGCCGTCCGGCGATCACGGCGTATCGTATCCGTTCGTCGCGGTGACGAACGATGGATCGGTGCTTTTCTCGCTGTGGGTCGAGACCGGCGAGGGACGTAGCCTGTGGCGGCTCGATCCGGCTTGGTTGCAAGTAACCTCCGCGGGCGAGGATTTTTCTACCGATCTGGCAGAGTGGTCGACGTTTGGCACGCGCGGGGTATCGGTGACATCGCATCCAGATACGGGGCAGCCGAAAGTTCTCTCCTTGACGAAGCAAAACGCCGAATGGCCAACCACGGCGGTGTGGAACTTTCCGCAAGGCAGCCAAGGGAGCTTGCGGACCCGCGTTTTTTTGGCCAAGGACTCGCCGCCATTACGCCTCGAGCTGACCGATCATTTTTCCCCACCGTTCGACGAGCAGAGTCCGCATCATAGTTTATTCCAGCGAACGCTCGCGGCGAACGACCGGGCGAATAATTCCGTCGATGCCCCGGCGGATCGCTGGATCACTTTAGAACTTCAGTGGGACTGCGACAAACGCATTTGTCGCCTAACGCTCGATGGTAAGCAGCACGATCGCATTTCCCAGCAGCGCGCGAGCGCCAGCCCCTCGTATTTGCGGTTGTCGCTGGCTGGTAGTTCGGCATCCGAAGCATCGGTGCTCGTAGATGCAATCGAAGTGGATGTCAAAACAGAAAACGGGAATCAACCGGTCGCGTCGCGGCGGTAAGCCAACGTGAGCGGAAATCAGTCGATGTCGATATTTCCCAAATTACGGCGAATGATGATCGGGGCGAGTTCGGCTGCTTGCCTAGCATTGTCACTTCACGCCGCGGCGCAGACGCATCGGAGCCACCTCATGCCCGATTGGAATTGGGGCCCGGTGCTTCCCCGGTCGTGCTCGGCCTTTGGGTGCGCCGCGCGGTCGACGGGCGTCATCACGATCGGCGGAACGTATTGGATTTCGCCCGAAAAGGACGAGCCAAGCAAGCGTTGGGTGCGGGACGTGTACTGGCTTGCATCCGGCGCGTCGGCATGGGAGCGATTGCCCGACTATCCCCGCGATGTGGGCCAGGTGTTGGCGGTTTCCATCAACGACAGAATCTACGCCATCGGTGGGCGCGATGCCGAGAACGCGTTCCGCGAAACCTATTGGATTTCTCCCGACGACTTTGCCGCCGGCTGGCAGCGCGGCCCCGATTTGCCTCGACCCTTTTTCGCCCTCGGCGGTGGAACGCATGGTGGCACAATCTACGCCGTCACCGATGAGATAGCGATGCGCGAGCCAGGCGGTCCGGCTCCGCCGCCGCCAACCGTCCTGGCCCTGGATACTGCGGAGACCGACGCTGCCTGGGTGGAGCTTGGCCACGCGCCCGATGGCGAGGTCGGCTATCACACGGTCGCCGTGGCCGACGGCAAACTGTTTTTGTTCGGCGGCGCCGTGCAGAGAGGCGATGAAGCCCTCGAATTGCGCGATTCGGTGTGGTCCTTTGACTTGCAAAGCAAGAAGTGGTCCGCCCGCCATCCGCTACCCTATCCACTACGCGATGCTTCGGCGGTTCAACTGAACCAGAAGTCCATCTTGATCGCAGGTGGAGTGGAAGACGCGGCCAGCTTTGCCAAGACGCCCGATGATAAGCCGCGCATTCTGCTAAGCAATCGTTGCTTGCTGTACGACACCGAGGCAGATCAATTCACGTTCGCCGCACCCTTGCGGCTGGCTGTAGCCGACCACGGCCTCGTGACACTCGATTCGGCGGTGCTCGCCATCGCGGGCGAGGATTCGCCTTATCGCACGCGAACAGACTTGGTGCAAGTTGCCCGCGTCGATGCACTGCTACAGACTGCAACGAACAACGCATCAAGGTTTAATCGACTTCGTCTATCCCCCCACGATCGCGGTCCGCGCTCTCGCGCGACGACACTCGCCACGACAGAAAACTAACAGGCAACCCGCTATTCGTTCAAGAAAGGTTTCCACCCATGAAACGGCTATGCATTTTTATCGTTACGATGTCTTCGTTGGGCGTCTCCGCGGCTACCGCCGACATGCTGACGCTCACGCCCGTCGCCGACAGCACCGTTGATGCTTTGGATCCGGACGCCGCTATTCCTACCGGCGACTTGGAGGCAACGATGGTCGGCGCCGTCGACCTACCGGCCGAGCAACTCACCTTTTTTTACGCTCAGTTCCAACTGCCCGACGGCCTGACCGGCCAGGATATCGCCTCCATTAATTCCATCGACTTAAAGCTAACTCGCTCCCCTTCTTCATCCGGCCTGAGCCTCACCTACTACATGTACGGGGTGTTTGACAGTTTCGATACAGAAAGTGCAGATACTTATACTTGGAACGACGGCGTCGGCTTCGACCCGACCCATAAGGACGTGAAGTTTCTGAATCCAAATAATGAAGAGATTTTTTATTACAGCGATCCGGAGGAATCAGGATTCGTTGGATTCATCGATACATCGTCCAGCGGCCCGCCACAACGGCAGTTTGGATTTTTCACCACTCAGGCCGCATTCGCAACTCAAAATCTGCACGATTTAATACTGCAAGACACCGATGGACTCATCACGTTTTACGGCAAAGTACGGCAGAATTTCGGGGTAACCGAATTACAAAGAATTACCTCGATGGAGGACGGAACGCGACCGGCCCCCACGCTCGTCATCGACTATGTACTCGGCTCGGGGGCGATTCCCGGGGACTATAACGAAGATGGAACCGTCAACGCCGCCGATTACACCGTGTGGCGCGACACGAGCGGCTCGATGATCGATCTGCGCGCCAACGGCGATGACACCGGCACGAGCATGGGAGTCATCGACGCGGCCGATTACGAATTCTGGAAGGCGAACTTCGGCGCAAGTGGCTCGGCGGCGGTGGTCGGGAGCACTGCAATCCCCGAGCCGGGTTCGGCCGCGCTCGTGCTCTTGGCAACGCTTGGGTGCGCAGGCTTTGCTCGACGGTTCAATCGCGGTCTGGACAGCGAGCGGGCATGACGGCGAGAATCGGGGTCCGCGTTGCTTAGCGTCCGGATTCAGTGCCAACGGACTTGGCCTGACGATGCGGGCGGATGGATAACCTCGCACGGAAATAGCGATGCATCTACAGCTTCTCGATTTCGTCGTCATCGGCGCCTACTTCGTTGGGTTGTTTCTGCTAGGCGTTTTCTTCAAAGAGCAAAAAACATCGGACGATTATTTCCTTGCCGGACGGCGCGCTTCATCGCTGCTGGCGGGCATTAGCGTGTTTGCCACGCTGTTCTCGACGATGTCGTACCTGGCTCTTCCGGGTGAAACCATCCGCCACGGCATTGGCTTCTTCTCCAGCCTGTTCGCATTCATATTCATTATTCCGACGGTCCTCTATGTGGTGATTCCGTCGCTGATGCGCTTGCCGGTCACCAGCGTCTACGACTACCTGGAAAAGCGGTTCGATGCCTCCGTCCGCACGCTCGGGGCGTGGGTCTTTGTGATTATCCGCCTCGTCTGGATGGGGCTGATCCTTTACACCGCCTCGCGCGCGATCGGGCCGATGACGGGCTGGCCTCTCCCCGTCCTCGTGCTCACCATGGGAGTTGTGACGGTGTGTTACACGACGATGGGCGGGATGCGGGCGGTGATCTGGTCCGATTTCGCCCAGTTCCTGATTCTCTTTGGCGGCGCTATATTCATTCCTTGTTACATCGCCTACCAAACTGGCAGCGGTCCGATGGAGTGGTGGTCCGCTTTCTCCTCCGCGGAACGGGCGCAAGTGCCGGTCTTCAGTCTCGACCCGGCGCAGCGGATTACGATCGTCGGTATGCTGATCGAAATGTATGTCTGGAACATTTGCACGCATGGGGCGGATCAAGTCGCGGCCCAGCGTTATTTGAGCACGCCGTCGGCCGCCACGGCAAAGCGCTCGTTTGTGATTTTTTCGCTGGCCAACGTGGGCGTTCTGTCGCTGTTGATGGTTGTGGGGATCGCGCTCTTTTATTTTAGATTTCAAACGTCGGGCCTGCCGATTGAAGCTTTTCAACGCGACATCGCCGCCCACGCAGACGACGTGCTGCCGCAGTTTTTGGCCGGCCAATTGCCGACCGGCATCTCGGGCCTGATGTTGGCGGCCCTGCTCGCGGCCGCAATGTCGAGCCTTAGCTCGGGCATCAACTCCATTTCGGCGGTTATCGTCAGCGATCTGCTCCCGTCCCAAGCCACGGCGAGACGTTCCGAACCAAGCCTCGCCATGTCGCGCTTTCTCGCAACAGTCGCCGGCACGTTTGCCATAGTCGGGGCGCTGGCGATCATCCGGCTGATGAGTGCTAAACCCGATTGGAACCTGGTCGATCTTCTGGAGCGCATCAACCACCTGTTTGTGGCCCCGCTGGGGGCGCTCTTCTTTGCCGGCATTTTTTTCCGACACGTTGGCACCGCGGCGGTTGTCATTGGCTTTTTTGCCGGGGTTGTGGCAAGCCTGCTAATTTCGTTCAGCGAGTGGCTGTTCCAATACGAAATCTCCTTTATGTGGATCATGCCTGGCGCATTTTTGGTAAGCTTGCTTGTGACCTATTTGACTGGTTGGTTTTTTCGTCCGCCAACGGCGACGCAACTGGCAGGTCTTTATCGCGGCAGTGCCTCGGTGAAGTAATCTCGGAGTCGCGCCGACTTGGCGCACTTACAAGCTTCCATGACGAACATCCAATTCCCCGGCTCCGAGCGGCTGCACCAATCGGCGAGCGAAGTTCTCGCCACCGGCGTCTCCAGCGGGATGCGCCGCCGCGTGACGCCGACTCCGCTTTATTTCGACCGCGGGCAGGGTCCGTATTTTTGGGACGTCGATAACCATCGCTTCCTGGACTATACGCTCGGCTGGGGGCCGCTGATCCTCGGCAATAATCATCGGCGGGTCAACGACGCGGTCGCGGCGCAGCTTCAGCGGGGCTACACGTTCGGCGCTCAGCACGAATTGGAAATCCGCGTGGCGCGGCAAATCGTCGAGCTGGTTCCGGGCATCGAACAGGTGATCTTCTCCAATACCGGCAGCGAAGCCGTGCAAGCCGCGGTGCGCATCGCCAGGGCGCTCACGGGGCGGAACAAGATTGTGAAGTTCGAAGGCCATTATCACGGCTGGATGAACAACGTGTTAGTCAGCTACCATCCGACCGGCGGAGAACCGAGCGAGTCGCAAGCCACTTGCGGGGGTCAACCGCCAAATGAGTTTGCCGACACGATCGTTCTGCCCTGGAACGACATCGAGAGCCTGCGCTCGGCGTTCGATCACGTCGGGGACGGCATCGCCGCGGTCATCACGGAGCCGCTGTTGGCAAACAGCGGTTGCTGCGAACCCCGCGAAGGCTTTCTGCAGGGACTCATCGAACTTTGCCGGCGTCACGGCGCGGTTTCGATCTTCGATGAAGTGATTACCGGCTTTCGCCTCGCGGCCGGCGGAGCGCGCGAATACTATAAGCTGGCGCCCGATCTTTCCGTCTATGGCAAAGCCATCGCAGCGGGGTTCTCTTTGTCGGCCGTAGCCGGTCGGAAGGAAATGTTCGACGTGCTGCGCGATGGTCGAACGTTTCACGCCGGCACCTATAACGGCAACCCGATCTGCTTGGCCGCAGCCAGCGCCGCGCTTGAGGTGCTTGCCGACGGCGATGCCTTTTCCAAAATGCATGCCCACGGCCAAAGTCTGTGGCGCAAAATCACGTCGGCGGCCGAAAGCCACGGACAACCCTTGGTCGTGTGCGGCGCGGGAACCGTCTTCAACGTTCACTGGGGAGTATCGCAGGCGCCCCGCGACTACCGCGAAACGCTACGGTCGGATGCGGAGGCCTACACTCGTTTTCGCATGGAAATGCTCAACCAGGGCGTCTATTTGCTGCCAGACGGCCGCTGGTACGTGGGAGCCACGCACGATGACCAGGCTCTCGAATTGGCAGTGAATGCGATCGACCACAGCATAGCAAATATAAATTGACTCACGAATCCCGCCGATCATTGGTCCGCGCCGACGGCAACGCCGGATAGTTCAAGCCGTGCTTCCCGCCCACTACCGGCTGCTTCTCCCGGGGTATACGCTAACGGTTAGCCGTCTAGGAGTGCATAACCGGATTCAAGGGCAATAGCATGAGCAAACTCATCACCCTGTTGTTGGCTATGGCGATCAACGTCCCAGCGAATGCCGCCGAGAACGGCCACGCGTGGTCGCGGTTCCGCGGGCCCAATGGATCGGGCATCGCGATCGATGAGAAACCCCCGATCGAGATCGGCCCCGAAACGAACGTGAAGTGGAAGGTGCCCGCGCCTAGCGGGCTTTCTTCCCCGATCATCGTCGGCGATCAACTGGTGATTACGGCGGTTGACGACAGGAAGTTGTACACCATTGCCTACGACCGCGCGGACGGCAGCGAGGTCTGGCGAGCGAACGCGCCGGCGGGTGAGTTGGAGGAGCATCACAAAACGGAAGGCAGCCCGGCCGCTTCGACTTGCGCGACCGACGGCGAGCGAATCGTTTCTTATTTCGGATCGTGCGGTCTGTTCTGCTACGACCTAGCCGGGAACGAGCTTTGGAAGCTTGAGTTGCCGCCGGCCTCGACCTTGGGCAATTATGGCTCGGGGGTGTCGCCCGTCATTGCAGATGACACAGTGGTGCTATTGCGCGATGAGGGGAACGACTCGAGAATCATTGCGCTCGATGCAACCACAGGTGACATAAAGTGGGAAAAGACGCGAACGTCCAAGGGCGGTTTTAGTACACCGGTGGTGTGGGACACACCCACCGGGAAGCAGATCGCGGCCGCGGGGCATCGCAGGCTCATCGGCTATGACCTTCAGACCGGCGAGGAAAAGTGGTTTGTCGAAGGCATGCCGACGGCGTCTTGCACGTCGCCGGTGACCGCCGCCGGCGATCTCTATTTTGCCGCTTGGTCGCCGGGAGCCGCAGGTGACACCGCCTTCAAGCTTCCCGCGTTCACTCTGATGCTTCTGGGCGACGCCGACAGCGATGGATCGCTCTCCAAAAAGGAGTTGCAAGCCACCCCGCTGAAGGGATTCTTCGATGCCATCGACGAAAACAAGGATGACGCGCTGACGCGCGCGGAATGGGAAAATACTCAGGCCTTGATGGCCGCATCGAAGAACAGGGCCTTCGCGCTCAAGCCTGGCGGCTCCGGCGACGTGACGGCAACGCACATTAAGTGGCAACAGGCCGGTGGCTTGCCTTATGTCCCGTCCGGGATCGTGTATGAAGGTCAATATGTAATGGTGAAGGACGGCGGAATCGTAACCGCCTACGACGCGACGACGGGCGACGAGTTGTATCAGAAGCGGGCGGTTGCCGCGGGAGATTACTACGCTTCTCCGGTGGCTGCCAATGGGCACATCTACTTTTCGTCCTTGTCCGACGGAACGATCACGGTGTTGAAAGCGGGATCAAAGACGCCAGAAGTCGTAGCGAAGAATCCCCCGCTCGGCGAACGCCTCGCCGCGACGCCCGCCATTGCGGATGACGTGCTCTACGTACGCACTGCCGGGCATCTCTATGCTTTCTCCGAGCAGTGATCGTCGCAGCCGCACTAACTTTTACGCCACGATTTCACGAATTACGTGACCTTCCACATTGGTCAATCGGCGTTCGATACCGTTGTGGTGAAAAGTCAGCTTCTCATGGTCTAGGCCCAGCAGGTGAAGGATCGTGGCATTCAGATCGTAAAGCGGGTGGATGTCCTCGACTGCCTTGAGGCCCAGTTCATCGGTTACCCCGTGACTGACGCCGGGCTTGACGCCCGCGCCGGTCAGCCAACAAGTGAAACCATCGGGATTGTGGTCGCGGCCCAAAGCTCCCTTCTGAAACATGGGCATGCGGCCGAACTCGGTACACCAGACAACAAGAGTGTCTTGCAGCAAGCCGCGCTGCTTGAGATCCAGAATGAGGCCGGCGGCGGGCTGATCGAGAATCGCCGCGTGTTTGTCGTACTGTGCCTTCAAGTTGTTGTGCCCATCCCAGTTAAGCTCGCCGCCGCTGGCATAGGCTCCATTGAAAAGCTGAACGAAACGGACGCCCCGTTCGATGAGTCGCCGAGTGAGAATGCAGTTCCTAGCGAAGGCGGCTTTTGTCGGGTTCGATACATCGGTCGCTCCGTACAATTTCAGGATATGCTCCGGCTCCGAGGACAAATCAGTCACATCGGGAACGCTGAGTTGCATCCGCGCCGCCAGTTCGTAGCTAGCAATCCGCGCCGAGAGTTTTTCATCCCCGGGATGCTGCTCTCGGTGCCGCTCGTTCATTTTCCGCAGCAGCGCCTGGGCAGCACGATCCTCGGCGGGGGAACCCGCGGCCGGCATCAGGTGCCGCACCGGCTCTGTGGCACTGATCGTTGTCGCCTGGAATGCCGCCGGCAGAAAGCCGGGGCCCCAATTGTTGGAACCGTTCTGCGGTACGCCCCGCGGATCGAGAATCGAAACGAACGCGGGAAGCTCTTGATTCTCGCTGCCCAGCGCGTAGGTGACCCACGAGCCAAGGCTCGGAAAACCGTCGAGCACGAAGCCGGTCGAAAGAAAGTTCTCGGCCGGGCCGTGCGTGTTGGTCTTGCTTGTAAGCGAATGGATAAACGCGATGTCATCGGTCAACGCAGCGAGATGCGGCAGCATGTCGGAGACCATTTTTCCGGTCTCGCCGCGGGGTCGGAAAGTGTATTGCGGCCGGGCTAGATTTCCCGCCGGGCCTTGAAAGGTGACCGCGGGGCCGCCGGCAAGCGGTCGACCGTCTCGCTTGATCAGCTCGGGCTTGTAATCCCAGGTCTCAAGTTGGCTCACTGCGCCGGCGCAGAAAATAACGACCACGTTCTTTGCCGGCGGTCGAAAATGCGCTCCACGCGGCGCGTAGGGGCGTGCGGGGTCGACCGCTGGCGACGTGGCGGCGAGCAGACCATCACCACACAAGAGACTGGTAAGCGCAATCGATCCCAGCCCGGTGGCCGTATCGGCAAGGAACCTGCGGCGGTCCAACAGCATGTTTACGGCGCTCTCCATCGAAAGTCTCACGGCAGGAACAGAAACTCATTGCTGTTGAACAGCGCCCGGCACAACGTAGCCATCCCGAACTGTTTCACAACCGGCTCGGCGTCGGCGATTTCCTCGGGGCGGGGATCGCGGCTCAAAGCAAGCTGGTAGGTGCGCTCGATTTGCTCTTTCGAATCGGTACCGGCGTCGGCCGTCACGCGAGCCGCAAACGCGTCGGCCTGTTCGATCGTGAAGCGGCTGTTAAAAAGATTCAGCGCTTGAATTGGCGTCGTGGACTCGCGGCGTCGGCCGGCACTCTGACCGGCATCGGGGCAATCGAACGCTCCGAACACCGCATCGCGCTCGCGACGGACTCGGTGGGCATAAATCATGCGGCGCAGGCCGTCGCCCGTAAAAGACTCGATCGGCTCGAAGCCGGCCAAACCGCCGCGCTGATCGAACAGATTGTAGCCCGGCCCACCCATCTTCAGGTTGAGCCTGCCGCTCACGGCCAGCATTGAATCGCGAATCGTTTCTCCGTCGAGACGCCGCGGCGGGTAGCGCCACAGCAGTCGTATATCGGCATCCTTGGCGTCCGCGACCGCGTCGTGTCGCGCGGACTGCCGATAGGTGGCCGACAGCACGATGAGTCGGTGCATGTGCTTGATGGACCAGTCCGAGCCAACGAATTCGGAAGCCAGCCAGTCGAGCAGTTCGGGATGCGTTGGCTCGGTGCCATTGAGGCCGAAATCATTAGCGGTATCGACCAAGCCAATACCGAAATGCCCCTGCCAAATACGGTTCGCCATCACGCGCGCCGTGAGCGGGTGCTGCGGACTCGCGATCCAATCGGCGAGCGACAGCCGTCGCTGCTGCTCCACAGTGTCTTTCGGGAGTTGAAGATCGCCAAACGCGCTGGGCACCGCCGGAACGATTTCGTCTTTCGGCTGCTCTGGATCGCCGCGGGCGAGCAGATGAATGGCATCCGGAGTTCGGAACGTGCCGGCGAATGCGACATGTCCAGTGGCGGCGGCAGCGACCTGCTCCTTGAGCTTGTCTCGTTCCGCCTGCAAGCGCTTCGCGGCGGCGGCGTCAGCCTTGCTAAGACCTTCCGTTGAAAAAACGTTTTGGTCGGTGCCGGGCTGAAACTCCGCGCGATCGGCCGCATCCGCAACCGTTCTCCAATCGCCCGACGAATCGGCGATTTCAATCCGATAGTCGGTGGCCAGTCGGTCGCTGTACGTTCCTTCGCGATCGCGGCCCCACACGACGCGGTCGATGGTTTGCTCTTCGGAAAACTCAAGCTCGACCCAACCGCTGCCTGTCTCGTTCGACATCCAGCTTCGCGAGTTCCCATAATGACCGTCGTTCACGAAGCGCAACTCGTGCCGGTCGGCCACGAGCGTGTCGCCCGATGAAGTGGTTATCGTGCCCACTGCGGCGGATGCGATATTTTGCCCCGCGATATTGAAGACCTCCAGTTCATCAATACATGGTTCGAGATTGTTCGTCTTTAGAATCGTGAAACGCAAACGCCGTGTTGTCACTGCGGCAAAGCGATCGGTATTGAGGCGAGCGTTTACAGGCGAGCGCTCGGCGCCCGATTTTGCAAGTGGCACGAGCTGCGCAAGCTGCTGTTCGATCTTTGCCAACTCGGCTGCGAGCCGCGCCGCCAATGCCCGCTGGGCTTCCGCCTCGGGAGTGCGCAATTCGCGGTCGGCATATTCCACGCCTGCCACGAAAGCCTGCATCGAGTAGTAATCGTGCTGCGAAATGGGATCGAACTTGTGATCGTGACAGCGGGCACAACCAACGCTCAGTCCTAGAAACGTCTGTCCGATGTTGGCTACGATTTCGTCCAGCGAATCTTGCCGCGCGAGTCGCATCGAAGGCGCATCCTGGCCAATCTGCCCGGGTAAAAGCACCGAGGCCGTGATGAGAAAGCCCGTCGCCGCGTCTTTTTCCAACGCGTCGCCGACGATCTGCTCGCGGATGAAACGGTCGTACGGCGTGTCGTTGTTGAACGCCTCGATGACGTAATCACGATAAGGCCAGGCATGGGGCCGCTCCGTGTTCACCTCGAAGCCATGCGTATCCGCGTAGCGAACCACGTCGAGCCAGTGCTGGGCCCAGCGCTCGCCATAGCGCGGCGACTTCAGCAAGCTGTCCACGACTCGCTCATAGGCGCCCGCGCGGCGGTCGTTCACAAACGCCTCCGCCACTTCGGGCGACGGTGGCAGGCCGATGAGATCGAAGTACACGCGTCGCAACCAGGTGACGCGATCGGCCTCTGGCGCGGGTTGCAAGCCCGACCGCTCCAGGCGAGACAAGACAAAGCGGTCGATGTCATTCCGCGGCCACGTGCTATCGGACGCCGCGGGTGGATCGGGCCGCACGACCGGCTTGAACGACCAGTGATCGCGTGGATCTGCGAGTTTGGCAAGATCCTCGCCGTCCGGCCAAACGGCACCTTCGTCGACCCACTTCGAAAGCGTTGAGATTTCTTCGGCGGAGAGCGGATCGCCGTTGAGCGGCATCCGCAGCTCGGGATCGTCTTCGCGCACCAACTGAATCAACGGGCTGTCCTCCAACTGGCCCGCGATGACACTGGGTCCAAAGGCGTCGCCACCCTTAAACGCCTCCGACTTAATGTCCAGCCGCAAACCGCTGCGTTGCTTTTCCGCACCGTGGCAAGCGTAGCAATGCGCCTGCAGAATCGGCCGCACGTCGCGCACGAAATCGACCTTCTCGGCCAGCGCGGGTATCGCCGACAGCGATTGCACGAAAATCACCAGCTTGATGAAGATAAACGGTCTCATGCCCGTACCGTGATGTGCGCACTCTCATCGGTCATAGACGACTCAGCCCATTATCGCACATGGCGCGCACGGGTAAAAGAAGACCCGGCTCAGCGACACCTTCCATCCCGCCCGCTTGCTCGCTAAATTCAATCCGCACCCCGTTCCTCCAGGCGGAAACACTCATGTCCCCATCCTTTCCGATGCTTATCGCTCAGGCCAGCGTTCCGCTGCAGTGGCTGGATGTTGTGGTGGTGGTCGGCACGGTGTTGGGCGTTACCGTGTTCGGCATGTGGATCGGGCGCAAGGAAGACAGCACCACCGACTACTATTTGGCCGGCAAGACCGTTGCCTGGTGGGCCGTGGCCGGCTCGATCTTTGGCACGAACATCAGTTCGCACCACATGGTGGGGATGATGGGGGCCGGGCTGAAGGAGGGTTTCGCGCAGGCGAACTTCGAGTTCGGCGCGATCTTCGGGCTGCTCATGCTCTGCTATTTCTTTCTGCCATTCTATCGCCGCATGGGCCTGTACACGCTCTCCGAGTATCTCGGTCGCCGATTCGATGACCGCAGCCGGTTGGTTTACTCGATTACCAATATGGCGTTTCTGCTGATTCAGATGGTTGGCACGATGATTCTCGGCGCGCTCACCGTCGCCACGCTGACGGCCGATTCGCCCTATGCGATCAGCTACCAAATGGCCGTCTTTTTGTTTGCCGGAGTGGCCGGCGCGTACACGTTCTATGGGGGGCTGAAAGCCGACATCTTTAACGACGTCGTCCAGAGCCTGCTGCTGCTCATCGGCGGCGGGTTGATTGCCGTGCTGGCGATTTGGCATCCCAATGTCGGCGGCCTGTCGGGCCTGCTCGAAAAGCAGCCCGAAAAGTTCCACGTCTTCTTCGAGGCCAGCCATCCGGAGTTGCCGTGGACCGGCGTCTTCAGCGGGCTGATGGTGTTGCACCTGTACTACTGGGGCACCAATCAGTTCATCGTGCAACGGACGCTCGGCGCCCGCACCGACTGGGATGCCCGCATGGGAACCATTACGGCGGGCTTCTTCAAGTTGCTGATCCCGTTTCTGTGCATCGTGCCCGGCATGGCGGCCGGTTACATCTTGGCCATTGATCCCGCGACTGAAAGCGATACCGCGTTCGCGGGGCTAACGCGCGAATTGCTGCCGGCGGGATACGGCTTGGTGGGCTTGGTGATGGCGGGCCTTGTGGCGGGGATTCTGTCCACGATCGACTCGATGATGAACTCGACCGCAACGCTGTTCACCTTCGACATCTACAAGAAGTATATTCAGCCCGATGCTTCGGAGCGGCGGCTGATCTGGGTCGGTCGCGCGTCGATGATGCTGATGGTCGGCGCGGCGATTTGGCTGTCGCTGAGCTACCGCCAGGAAGCGGGCATCTTCAACGAAATGGTGAACTACAACGCCTACCTGGTGCCGGGCGTGATCGTGGCCTACGTGGCCGGTATCTTGCAGCCGCTGGTGACCCGGACCGCTTCGTTCGTCTGCATTCTGGCAGGGCCTTTCCTGTCGATTCTATTCGAACAGGCCTCCTATTACGGATTCGACCACAAGCTGCAGGCTTTTCACCGTGCCGGTCTGGCCACGCTGGCCTGTTACGGAGTGCTGCTCGTAGTGAGCTTCGCGACGCGGCACGAGCGCGACGCCGAGCGCGAGCAGTACACCTGGAAGCGCTTTAAGAGCCAGCGGCAAGCGGGCGACGGCCTCCACCGCGCGTGGTGGCAGAACGACAAACTGTGGGCCGGTCTGCTCATCGCCTGCACGCTGGGCATGTGCTGGTTCTTCCGCTAACGAGTCGAGAAGTCGTTCCTCATCGACCGCTGATCTTATGTGCGAGGGGGCGAGCGTCCCAATTGTGTTTGGAGCATCGGCAAGGGGCGGGCTTCGATGGGTCGTCTAGTTGCCAACTGGTAGGCGAAACGCCCCAAATTCATCGGTACTTGCCAAGTTGCCAACTTTTCGTGTGTACCAGCATTGCGCATGAGCGCGAAACATTTAACTGCTGTTGCGCAGAGGTTGCGAAAGTGTTTTTTAGCCGCGACGCCCACCACGGCGGGTAAACTCCGGTCTACGTAGCGGAGCGAGTAGCCCGTGCCGGGTGCAAGTCGCGCTTTGAGTTTGGAGAACCTCTACTGGGTTCTCTAAAATGCTGTCGTCTGCGGCTGACCGCGACCCTCCCCTGGCAGCATTGCCACCAGCTTCGCCACCCCCCCTGGAAGTGGCAATGTGGCAATCCTCTACAAAAATAGGGGTTTGGCGTAAACACGTGGCAATGCTGATCCCTCGTGGCTCCGCGGAATCCCCATCCCACCCGGTCGATGGCGTCGCTGTAGATTCTAGCTACCAACGAGACGCCTGCCCCGCGCGAGGTCCGCCAGCGGTTGATCGAGCGAGGCAAATCCAGCCGACTTATCCGACTCCACATGTTCACGGGATTCGGGGCGTCGTTGGAGCGGCGCGTGGAGGTCATCCTCGGCCATCGCGGTGAACATGGCATCGGCCGCCCGCTGGTAGGCCAAAAGGTCGGCCATTCGGCTGCGTTGAACTGCGGACTGCACCACCTCGGGGCGGCGCGTGGGGCGGCTTGTCTGATTCCCGCGCGACGGCACTTCGTTGAAGTACAGGTCGGCAAATGCAGCAGCCCGAGCAGCAACGGGGCGGTCGCTATCGCCGACGCCTTGTGGCTCGTCCAGCGTCAACGCCGCCGCTGCGGATGTTGCTTCAGCACCCGCGCCCAAATGATCTCGCCACATCGTATATGCGGCCGCGTCGAAGCGCGTTCCGCCGCTGGCCGTGCCGCCGAACCCGCTGTTCCACGCCGCGTAGTCGGCGCCGTCGACCGCGCCGTCGCCGTTGAAGTCGCCGGCCATGGCGCCCACATTGTCCTGCCACACGCTGTAGTCTGCGGTATCGACAACGCCATCGCGGTTGCCGTCGGCCGGATGGAACGCGATCAGCGACACTGTGCCGAAGCTCCCTCTCCAGACAGCGCGGTCCTGTTCATTCACGCTGCCGTCGTGATTGTAATCTCCTGGAATTCCGGCCGGCTGCGGCGCGACAGCGACTGCAACGGCATGCCACGGGCCGCTCGCGCCATCGGCAAACTCATAGTCGCTTTGGACCAAGACGACGTGCCCCGCGTCGCTCGCGCGGCAAAGGTATTGCTCGTCGCCCACGCGAAACACGAAGTAATAGCCGCCGCCGGGGGCCGCCGGCGCCGCTTCGGCCGTGACCAACATCGGGGCACCGGCTTCGATTGCAAGTTGGTCGGCAAGGTAGCTACGGGCCTGCTCAACCGCCGCAACGAACGAGCCATCGGTGCGCGCGGCTGGAAAGCCGAACGCGGGCGGCGCATTGCCGACTCGCGGCACGCCCAATTCCGCGGTTAAGAACGGCGTGAAGTAAATCTCGTATGGCTGAAGCACCGTGTCGCTCGTCTCCACGATCAACTCGGCAATCAATACATCTGGAGCGGACACGTCGACCACCTTCACCCCATCGCCCGAGATCGAATAAAGCTTGTCGCCGATGTATCCGCTGCGGCGTACCGGCGTGGCATGCTGAATCTCGGAGACCAACGCGAGTCGCTCATCCGGCTCGCTCGCCGTCGCGTCCACGTTGAAGACGACCAGCAGATTCTCTTTTACCGCTCGCCGCGTTTCGCGATAGCCGTCGCCGTCGGTATCGATGCGTTCGTAGTAAATTCGGCCGACGGGCATTCCCAACAGACCGTGCTCGGCGTAGTAGCCGAAGGCATGATGGTCGATCTCCGCCTCACTCGTGGAAAAACGCTCGAACGTGTATTCTGCGATCCGCCGCGGCTGCGCTAAATCGGAGATATCGAACAGCGATACTTGCGTCGGCCCGCTCATGCCCATCGGCGTATTGCGGCCCACGGTGAGCAAGTGATTGGCGTCGATGAACTGCATGTAGCTGGTAAAGCCGGGCAGCGTGATGTGCCCGACCGATTGAGGATCGGCCGGGTCGGAAAGATCGATCGCGAAGAGTGGATCGATCTCGCGAAACGTGCTGACAAAGGCCCTGTCGCCCATGAACCGCACCGACTGCATCGTCTCATCGAGCGCAAGATTCTGCAGGCTGCCGACGAACTCGAAGACGCCGTCGTCCTCAACGAGCACGAACAGCGTGTTCTCCGCGCGGCCCGACCAGTTGCCCGACTGGCTGTTGGAAACGGTTGTGGCGATCCGCAGGTAATCGCCGTGCTCGTCCGCCGAGAACTGGTTCAAGATGGTGCCGACGACGGTGGTCGTCGCGGCGAATTCCACGCCGCCCGTCGTGGGTTCCCAATCGAATTTCATAATCCGCGTCAGAGGGCCGTCTTCCCGCGAATAGTCCCGATCGAACACGTAGAAGTTGTCGAGCGACGCGTAAATTGCACTCGCGCCGGTGGTGTAGACCGCCGACGTATCGGTTACGCCGGGGTCGTCCGCCTCGACGTTGAACGACACGACCGAAATCAAGTTCCGCGCATCGGATACCAGCGGCCGGTAGATGTCCTCCGGTTCATTGAGCAAACCGGTGCGGACCAACTCGCCCGCGGGGCCGTAAGAGCTGTAATTGGGTAAGGCCCCTTCCACAAACTCGCCCGGATTCGCTGCGATGCGCGCTAAATACTCCTCGCTGGTTTCATATCGGCCCGGCGTCTGGGGATCGCCATCCTCATCGATGATCTGTGGCTCCTGCCCGACCGCATTCGAATTATTTACGAGCACGTAAACAAAATCGTCCACGCCGCGGGAATCGACGTACTTGCCCTCGATGCTTGTCGTTTGCACGATCTCGGGCGCCGCACGGTCGGTCACGTCGATCACCGTGACAATCGTCGAATAGGGCTGCTGCGGAATCGGGGGCCACCAAAAACGATCGCCTACAAAGTCGGTCGGCCCGCCGCCGAACCAGAACGGCCCGACATATCCCCCGACTTGAGAGATCACCGTCAGTCGATCGCCGTGCAGGAACTCGGCCATCGGCCTGCCTTCGATGTCGATCCGGGATTCGACGGAAAGCTCGTCGGCGGGCCAGGCGTCGACGATGACGACCTCATCGTCGGTGAGCATGTAAATGTAGTCGGCGTCGAACTCGACGATGTCGCCTTCATCGACGCCGGCCACTTGGACGTTGGTTTCCGAGTGGCCGCGAGTTCCACCGGTTGTGCTGTACGTTACCACATCGTTGAACCACCCGTTCCACGCCGTCTGACCGAATAGATTTCCGTAGCGCAGGAGCGCGTCGTCGATGAGAAACTGCGTATACTCTTCGAGGCTCTCGAATGTCGGAGATTGCTCGTCGTGCGGTGCGTCGACCACGACGCGGACCTCTGCTTTCAGCGCCCCATCGACTGTGTAAGTAAACGTGTCGGCGCCCACAAAGCCGTTCGCCGGCGTGTACAGAATCGTGCGGCCATCGGGCGCAATTGTCGCCGCGCCGCCGGCCGAAGTCGGCGTCACGCCGGTGATTTGGCCGGGGCCGGAATAGTTCGCGCCGAATAAGTCGTTCACCAACACGGGCAGCGATTGCTGGCCATCCTCGGCATCGACGCGAAACTCATCGTCCCGCACGCGGCGGATCACCTCGACCGTTACGGTCGTCGTCATGAATCCGTCGACGGTGTAGGTGAAGTGATCCTGGCCGAAAAAGTCGGAGGGCGGCTGATACTCGACGCTTCGGCCATCGGCCGCAATGGTAATGACGCCGCCATGTTGCGACGCGCCAACGGCCGTGATGAGCCGCGGCCCCTGATAATCTTGGCTCTTGAACTCGACGTAGTACGGATCGGGATGGAAGTCGTTCGCCATCACGCTCACCGTCTGAGCCTCGGCATTTTGATCCACGACAATCCGGTCCGGGGCGAGATGATTGGCAATCCATACCGAAACATAGGCCTCATACTGGCCATCGACCGTGTAGCGGACGCTGTGCGATCCCGCATGGCCCGGCTCGAACAACAGCCGCTGCCCATCCTGAATGGAAACCGAGCCGCTGCCGGCAACTACGCTCACGGAGGTGATGATGCCTGGCCCCGGATAGCCGAACTGGAAATTGTCATTCCCAAGTACGTCGAGCGTGTAGTGGCCGTGGGCCGGGTCGGGGGCGAACTTATAGTTGTCGGGCTGGGCGAGGGGTTGGACGTAAACTGTGACCTCTGCCACCAGGTCTCCATCGACCGTGTAGGTGAAACGATCCTGGCCGGTAAAGCCGGGCGCGGGTGTGTACCGAACCGCCTTCCCATCTGCGGAAATCGTCAGCACCGCGCCGTTTTCACTGGTGCCAACGGCAGTAATCAGCCGCGGCCCGCTGTAGCCGTTTCCCACAAAATCGTTGGCCAGCACGTGGAGCACGCCATTGGGCGTGTCCTGATAAATGCCACTGGTGATGTAGTCATCGCGCACAGGCAATGTGACCTGCACCTGCACCGTCGCGGTGTGAACGCCGTCGGCCGTGTAGGTGAACGTGTCCGTACCGGTGAAGCCCGCCGGCGGCGTATAAAGAATTCCCTTCCCACCGGGCGAAATGGTGACCGTTCCGCCGCTTTCCGATGGAGTGACTGAGGTGACGCGGTCGATCACATCGCGGACATAGTCATTCAAATCGCGATAGGTGTCGTTGGCGGTGACGTTATAAAAGAACTGCGTGCTGTTTTGATCAACCTCAAACCAATCGTCCTGCACAGGACGGTGAACAATGACTGAAACGTTCGCTTCGTAGGTGCCATCGACCACGTAACGGAACGAAGTCCATCCCACAGCGTTCTCCGCCGGGGTGTAGACGAGCGACTGGCCGTCGTTCGCAATTTGGACGCTGCCGCCGTCCGGTACACCGGCGACGTGCGTGATCCGCCGCTCGCCGGCATAGCCAGACCAGAACGGATCGTTGGCCAATACGTCGAGCGTCAGCTCGCCCGCGTGCTGGATCGACTCGTACCGATCGTCCTCGAGCGTTGCCGGAATTTCAATCGTCACCTGGGCTGGATAGAGATCATCGACAATGTAGATGAACGTCTCTTTCCCGAATGTCTCCTCCGGAGGCGTGTAGAGGATGGACTGCCCGTCAGAACCAATAACCACCGTCCCGCCCGCGCTCCCCACGCTGACGGCCGTGATGCGCTGCGGTCCCGCATAACCAGTCCAGAAGGGGTCGTTCGCAAGCACTTCGAGCGTTCGCTGTTGACCATCCGGAGCGATATTGAAGTGATCGAACGCCAGGGGGGCGACGACGCCAACCTGCACCTGGGCGGTGTACTGGCCGTCGACCGCATACACAAACGTCTCGGTGCCAAAGAAGTCGGCCGGAGGCGTATAGAGGATGCTTTGCCGATCGGAAGCAATCTGGATACGGCCACCCTCGCTGCCGTAGCTCGCCGAAGTGATGAGCCGCTCGCCCGTATAGTCGGCATCGAAGAGGTCGTTCGCCAGCACGTCGAACTCGATCTGCGGACCGTTCTGATGCACGTCGAACGAGTCCGGGGCGAGCGACGCGCCGTCGAGCGCATGTCGCACCTCCAAGTGCTCCAAGCGCAGCCGCCGATATCCTGAGTGCTTGCGCCCGCGCTTGGCGCGAAGGGGATGAGAGTGCCGTCGATTCACCGTGCCGCTCCTGCGGGATTCCCCCCGCCCGCCGAGTTCAGTTGCGCCCTATGGCCGCAGAATCGGCCCACGTCCTGGCCGATCATTGTAACACGGCGCAGGGCAAAACCCCACTGAGACTTGTCAGTCTCGGTTAAAGAATCCGCAGAACATTCAACTGGCCCGGCGAAGGCGACCCCCGAGGCGGCGCGGATTAACTCGGGATTGGCCTATATTCGCCGACGACGACCGGGAGATGCGGATACCCACCGGCGGCCATCCCCTTTGTCCGGTGGATCCTGCCGTAGCACTGGTCCGCTGAAGACGTTGTCACATGACGCACACGCACTTCCAGTCTATACCATTCCCGCCTGACGATCTCCGGTTCGATGCCGAATGAAGTCGGGCTCGTGGGCGTTGGAGACCGCGACGTCGTATGAGATCTCGCCCTTTTGATAAAGTTCCAAAAGCATTTGATCCATCGTTTGCATTTTATGCTTACGGCCCGTTTGCATCTCGCTGTAGAGCAGATGAACTTGATGCTCGCGAATGTGATTCCGGACGGCGTGCGTAGCGATACAGATTTCGGCAGCCAAGACTCGGCCCTGGCCAGTGGCCCGAGGCAGTAACTTTTGGGCGATAATCGCCTGCAGGCTGTTGGCAAGCTGGACCACGATTGAGTTTTGCTGCTGAGACGGAAACACGCTATAAATCCGCTGGATCGTCTGTACGGAATCGGGCGTGTGCAGGGTGGCGATCACCAAGTGGCCCGTCTCGGCCGCAATCAACGCGGTTTCAATTGTTTCCAAGTCGCGCATCTCGCCAATTACAATTACATCGGGATCTTGGCGCAGTACGTGCCTCAAGGCCGACTGATAGTTGCGTACGTCGCCCAAGAGTTCCTGTTGGACGATGATGCTCCGCAGGTTTTCGTGTGCGAATTCGACCGGGTCTTCGATGGTTATGATTTTCGCGCGACGCGATTCATTAATCGCGTTCACCATGTAATTAAGTGTCGTCGTCTTTCCCATCCCCGTCGGCCCGGTGACCAAAATCAGACCACCGGACAGTCGCGTTAGTTCCTCAACGACCGTCGGCAACCCTAACTCTTGAGCCGATCGGACGACGGTCTCGCAGAGTCGAATTGAGAACTCCGGACACCCGGCGTGCAGATAAACGCTCACCCTAAAGCGCCCGACGCCTTCCATATGCAGCGAAAAGCAGACCTGCCAATCGCGATCGAACTGTTCCTTTTGCCCCGCGTTCAGCATCGAATCGTACAGGCGATGCAAATCTTCGGCCGACAACGGCGGGCCTTCAATCGGCCTGATCTCGCCGATGATCCGCAGGGCCGGAGCGAGACCCCGCACCAGATGGACGTCGCTTGCATGATGGGTGCGTGCGCCTTTAAGAATTCGTTCCAAAGTCCACATGGGTGTGCGTTCAGCGCCCTCCAAACAAGCGGCGGAACATCCGCGAAAAGGATGATGTCCCCTCCAACTCGCGAAGTCGCGAGCTGGCCTCCTGGTGATTGGGAGCTAATTCAAGGCAGCGTTGAAAACTACGGCGCGCCGCCGACTCGAATCCCGCTTTTGTTTGGCACTGGCCTAGAACGAACCATGGGTAAGGCGCAATCGGCGCTTGTTCCGCGGCAAGCTGAGCGCGATGTTGGGCGCTGGCGTAGGAGCCATAGTGCATATAAATCAGCGCCGATTCGAGCGGGACAAGCCAATCGCGGTCCGCAAGCTGAGCCTTGTCAAAGCAGTGGCGTTCAGTCCGTTCACGGTCAGCCAGCATCAATTCTCCCCGCACCTGCCAACGGTAGGCCGATTCGCCGCGCTGTTGTAACGCCCCATCGCTAAGTGCCAAAGCGGGACGAAGGTTTCCCAGCCGACACTCCGCTTGAGCTTGGCCCGCGAGCAACTCGGGATTGTTTGGAAAAATCTCCAAGGCCTTGCGGCTCCAGAGCGTCGCTTGAGGATACTCGCAAAGTTGAATAAGCATTTGCACTTGGCCGACCCACGCCAGCACGAGTGATTTGTCGTGCTCCAGCGATCGAGAATAGAACCGCAGCGCATTCTCGTAGTTTCCGGCGCGGCGTTGATCGACTGCCGCCTGCGCCCAATAGCGATGGTCTTTTTCGACGCGGGGCTGCGCCGCGTCCGCCCCCGGCAGTTCCGGCTGTGAATCAAATTCAAGTTTGTCAAAACGCATGATTGTCCGGTTTCAGTCCACCACTCCTAAGCGGCGCCAGGGGAGGTTGCGAAAATACACGATGCCCTCGATCTGTGCCACAGGTACAACCGCCACATGTTTCCAAGAGTCGCGCCCGAGTTGGGCTTCCCTCGGCCAAAGGTTGTCGGGCAAGATCAGCGCATGGCCCTCGGGAATCGCAAAGTTCGCGACGCGATCGGGGGGAGGAGTCGCGGGCTGCCAGGCGGCTGGCGTTCCATCGACCAGGAGTTGAGAGCCATTCCACTGAACTTGTTGACCGGCCACTGCCGCAACGCGGTTGATTCGCATCCCCTCGATATTAAACATCGCAGCCTGTCCATTCATGCGGCCAGCCACTGAAAGTTCTGGCACCTCATACACCACGAGACTGCCGACCGACGCCGCGGCGGAGCGGTTGTACCAAACCACGTCGCCTCGCTGAAACGGCGGCATTTCGCCCGTTATCTGGAGCGGCGTGGCGACGCGTAGAATCGCCCAACTCGCCGGCCAGTATACAAGCGATGCGAGCAGCACCCCGACGCACAGCGTGAGTCGAAAGCGATCGCCGAACGAGGAGTAATTCGCAGCAACGGCATCGACTGCCGATGTAACATGCGTCGTGAATGCTAACCCCAACAAGATGCTCCCCCGACTCGTCCCCAGCAGTAGAGCGCCCATTGCCAGCAGCCCGAGGTAGAGCACCAAGAATGTCCAACCACGTGCTTTTTCACCCCGTTGAATTTGTGCGCGGCCGGGCAGCAGAAGCGCCAAGACGCTGGGGGGCCGATCCACAATCGCTTCTCGGGGACCAAAGGGGCTGCAAATGATCGACCAAACGAGCGCTCTTATTCGGTTGATATTCCATTGCCAGTTCGTAAACCAGGGGAGCTTACGCGACCACCCGGTTGCGCGCGGGGGATGGACGTCAATCGCGGCGGTTGCGAGAGCGAGCATCGCCCCGCAACGGGCGCATCGCCCACTGCCGGGCATGTTGTAAAACTCACAACTAGGACACCGCATGGATCGAAATCGCTAAAAAGAGTGATGGATGTCGACGTGACCCCGAGCTTGCTGCTCCGCTTCGTAGTATTCGCTAGTAAGCTCGCGGGCTTGTTCCTGACCGATGATTTTGGCTAGCGCTTCCGCTTCCTTGAGGCAGCGAGGGCCTTTAATGCCGATCGTGCGAATTGTCACCTCGCCGAGTTTGTTGATCGAGATTTCAATCTCTTCCTGTGCCATGTTTTTCTCCTACCAGTTGCGGACCCGGATTTTTACCGTTTGGTCCTCCGAAACCTGCTCATCAACAATCGTCATCTTCCGCTCGTTTAATTCCGAGATGATGCGGTGATAAGCATATTGCTGGGTTACGCGTCCGATAAGTTCCTCGCCCAATTGCCGAAGTTGGCTCTTGGACAATCCACCACCCTCCAGACACAGTTTAAGTGCCCCTCGACCATCTCGGCTAAAGACTGCCCGCACTCCTGCCCGCTCCACGACGTATTCCTCGCCCGTGCCGGTGGAATCTTGCAAAATTTCGCTGTCTTCGACTTCGATCTCCGCGCGGTTTGTCGATCGCTCGTTGGCTTCCAATCCACCGGCGACATGAACGGTAGTGAAGCCCAAGGTGCCAACTGCCGCCACAATCGCCGCGGTGATGGCAGGCCAATTGGCGATCAGAATCGGTGTGACCACGAGTACGGTGCTCATTGCATTCCTCCGCCGCAAACGAATTAGTGAGTTTACTGAAGCTACAGTTCGATCTTACGCCGCGATTCGTCGGTTACCTGTTTGAACGCCTTGGATGCCGGTCGCGACCGTCCCTGTGCCCACGTCCGGAGCCGATTCAGTTCCTCGCTCATTGTTTTGGAGAGCGGCACCGACTCGGCGATCGAGGCCGCGACGACCTCCGTCGATAGCGGAACTTGGCTGCTGAAGGCGTCGAACAGAGCCGAAATCACCGCCTCTTCGATTTCCGCGCCACTGAACCCCTCACTCTTCAGAGCCAGGGCTTCCAGGTCGAATTGCTTCGGGTCGCGGGCTCGTTTGCTGAGATGAACGCGGAAGATCTCCGTTCGTTCATTGAGCGTCGGCAAGTCCACAAAAAAGATCTCGTCGAGCCGCCCCTTGCGGAGAAGTTCAGGTGGCAACTGGCTAATGTTGTTGGCCGTTGCAATGACAAACACGGGCGAGGTCTTCTCCGAAAGCCAGGTCAGCAGGGTGCCGAACACCCGCGCTGAAGTTCCCCCGTCGCTACCGGACGAACTGGTTGCTCCGGCGAGTGCCTTGTCGATTTCGTCGATCCATAGGATTGCGGGGGCCACGCTCTCGGCGACCTGGATCGCGCGGCGAATGTTCTCTTCGCTGGAACCGACAAGGCTGCTAAACATGCGGCCCAGGTCGAAACGCAGCAGGGGCAGCTTCCATAATCCCGATACCGCCTTGGCGCACAGGCTTTTTCCGCAGCCTTGGACACCAAGCAGCAGCACTCCGCGGGGTGCGGGCAAGCCGAATTGCTTGGCCCGTTCGCTGAAGGCAATCGACCGCTTCACTAACCATTGCTTTAGAATTTCCATCCCAGCAACATCATTCAGGTTTTCCTGCGCCTCGTAGTATTCGAGCAGTCCGCTCTTGCGTATGATCTGCTGTTTCTCGCTCAACACGATGCCGACGTCTTCGGCGTTGAGCTTGCCGTCGGTAACCAGGGTCTTGGCAAAAACGTTTTCGGCCTCCTTGAGCGTCAGTCCGCGCGCTGCCTGGAGCAGCCGCTCGCGGCTTTCGCCCTGAAGGTCGATCGTGACTTTAGGGTTGTCCTTCATGTCGTCGACGATTTTGTCCAGCAGCCGATTAAACTCTGGCGGCTCGGGCAAACCAAACTCGACTAGCGTAACATCCTTGGAAAGCTCTGGCGCGATTCTCAACAGAGGCGATGAAATGACGATCGTCTTGTAAGTATCGCGCAGATGGTAAGCGACATCCCGAAGTCGCCTGATAACCGATAAGTTGCAGCGTTCGTCGCCGGTAAAGTGGTGAAAGTCCTTGAACAAGAAAATGGCAGGGTCGACTTGACTGATAACGGCGTCGAGTGCTGCCAGGGGATCGCTCGTGCTTCCGGCACCCGTCTTTGCCTGTTGTGGATCAGAGCCAGACTTGGTGATACCTTGCGTGATCGTCCAGACAAACAGCTTCTTGTTGCGCGCCGTAGCGATTTCTCGCAGGCATCGCTCGACCCGCTCTTCCTCCCAGGTCGTTACATAAATAATCGGGTAACGGGCTCGGATTAGAACGTCGATTTCCCGTTGAGCCGGAGGAATTGGCGCCTGCCGTGCTTTGACGGCGAGCGGCTCTTTCACGTTTCGTTCGACGCCACCGCTTCGCGGTTGGGAATCAGCAGGTTTGTCGATCATGGCGTGCGGCCCGGCGAGGAAGTGGTGTGGGTCGATCCGGTGGCGTGGCATCCGGGTCGCGAGGTCGCGGTCAACCGGCGGCGCAGTCCCACGTCAGTTCCGGCGGCGAGTTCATCCAGAACCTCAAGCACTTGAACCGAGGTTCCGAAGACGCAGATCCGCCCATCTGGCAGAATCTCGATCTCCGTCAGGTCGCGTTCGAATTCTGGTTGAGTAGGCATGTTGTGGATGCGGTCCGTTTAATGAATCAAATTTATCCCAGCGTCGCGGGCCAGACGTTCCGCTCGCCCAATTTCCGCGGCGGTCAAAGATCGAGAAAGCTCAGAATCGCGCGTCGCCAGCCAGCGCGGCCGATAGCCGTCCCGCAGACTGAACTTAGCCAGCGGTAGTCGTCGCGCCATCCAATCAATAATTGGCCGAAAGCAACAATCGAAATGGCCGGGCAACAGCAGATGCCGCACGATCAGGTCGGCCTGCATTGATGCATGAAGCAGGTTTCGTGTGATCACTTCGACATAGCGCGGAACGCTGGCCAGTCGCTCGGCGCAGTCGTTGTTGCCAAACTTGAAATCGGCCACATAAATGTCAACGACACCCGTTAGAAGATCCAACGACTCCGGCGTGCCGTAAAAATCAGATTTCCAAACGATCGACGGCAATTCATCGACGGCGGCCATCACGTTCAGGATCGCCGGCAGATGGATCGTCGGCTCGCCGCCCACCCATTGCACATTGATTGCGTGACGCGTTCGACCCCAGTCAAGCGCTTCACGAAAGAAATTGGCGGTAAGCTCCGTTCCCAGTCGCGGATTGAAAGCATTCTCTTCTGCGATGCAGAATTTGCACCGCAGGTCGCAGCCGGAAAGGTAGAAGAGATGCGATGGAATCAACTCGGACTCTTCGCCGCACTCAACTCGATGGCGAAAGACGTTTGCCGTGACACCAGCCTTGCACGGTCCTTGTTCACCGTTGGCGCGGTTAACGCCACACCGATGCTCACATAGGTAGCACTCAGTCAAGTGCTGCCGTGCGCGCTCGAGCGTCGGTAAGGAAATCGCCTCAACCAGCATCGCGAAAGCTCCAGGCGATGCATGAAAAGAGCAGAAAGCTAACTGTTCCGCTAATGAGTATAGCCGTACTTGGGCATCCTTGTCAAAGACAAAGGTTTATCAATGGGCCACGCCAGGGTTCGTTGACCGCCTCCAGTTCCGCCAATCCCTTGCCGCTACCCCATGTTTTCGACGCACTAACAATTTCACGCAAGCTTTATTCCGATCGGGAGTGGGGAACCCCGAGGCAAAGCTTGCCGGTAAGAAAGTGAAAAAATATCCCCCCTCGCTAGATACGGAGAAGGTGCAGCTTGTTAGAATGCGAGGCATTCCAAGCCTATCACGATATAGAATCACGCCCGTGACGAAGCGGGCCGAGCGAAGGCTTCCGCCTCTGAAGCCTTGTCGAACGATCAAATAAAGCGCAACCCAGCCTAAGCTTGGGGCGCGTTAATGAATAAGCGGAGCTAGCGGAACTCCCAGTTGAGTTGTGCAACCGCGGCTTTTTTGTGTTCGAGCTGGGACGATCATCGGCGTCCTAACCCAAGTTGCGAGGGGGCAATGAGTTCTCCTAGGCGAGGTCTGCGCCATCGGCGCCGTGTAAAGCAACGTCGCCGACGAGTGGCGGCAAAGCCGAGAATCTTCGGATTCGAACGCCTGGAGGATCGCCGGCTGCTATCGGCGAACTTCGACTGGTTCATGACACCGCGCTTGCTGGTAGACAGCGACGGCCGAATCGCCGTTCCGAATAACTCGGCCTATGCAGATCCGCTCGACGGTTTCGAAGTGGTGTTCGATGGAAGTGCGAACGGCTCGGGCACGTATGCGTGGGACGTGGTCGATTCGAATCTCAACCACTACATTAGCAACCAACCGATTTTTAAACCCAAGCTCCTGGAAGGCGACTACACTGTCAGCCTGTCGTACAACGGCGGCGCCGCGGTCCCCGATAACATCACCGTCAACGATATTTTGATCGTAACGATGGGCGACTCGCTTTCGGCGGGGGAAGGGAATCCTGAAGTTCCCCTAGACGGTTCCTTTTCAGCACCCGAGTGGATGCAGGTGGGCGATACGACGCTGTATCCCCCGACACTCGATAGCAGCAACACCGGGCCAATGCTTGGCCAGCCGGACGTGGAACAGGAACAGGCTCGCTATCATGCGATCGCCAGCCGTTCGTCCTATGCAGCGGCGGCCCAGATGGCGCTCGAGTTGGAGCGACTCGATCCGCACAGTTCGGTCACGTTCGTTTTTGTTGCCTCATCTGGCGCAAGCATCGGCGGCATTCCGGGCGAATTGCCGTCCGTCGGCGGCGGCGCGCTATCGCCGTTCGCCGGCCAGGACGTCGCTGCCGGCTATGACGGCGACGACCCCATGCCGTCCCAGATTGCTCAAATCAAGGACATTATCAACGACCGTGCGATTGACGTGATGACGTTCTCGTTCGGCATTAACGATCTCGCCTTCACGCGGATTGCCAAGGCACTCTTGTTTCGCGTACCGGGAGAATTCGACATCGACTTCATCTCCAAGCTGAACGACGCCTCAGAAAACGGCACTTCACAGGCTTGGGATGCGCTTCGACAGGCGGTTGATCTGCCCAAATCACTGCTTGTTAGCGATCCGGTGGGGGCCGGGACGAACGGCCTGGCTGCCGCATACACCCAGTTCGCCAATGCTCTGAATGACAATGCTCAGCTACCCGGTTACTCGGCGTCTACGCGGACCTACATGCTCGAGTATTTCGCGCCATTGTCGATACTCAAAAACGGCGTGGTGACAACCGCCGACGAAATCATGCAGGATGTCGTGCCGCTTCTCAACCTGGAAATCGACTCCACCGAAATTGAATGGGTGAAATCGAAGTTTCTCACGGACCTGAGAACCGCCGTTCATGCCGCAGCGTCGGTCCCGGGCCGTAACTGGACGCTCATCAATGGCATTGAGGACGCTTTTCAAGGACATGGTTATAGCGCTCCGGATGGCGATCGGTGGATCAGAACCGCCACCGAGGGTGGAGCAACCCAGGGGCCCAATTCGCTCCTCACGACGGCGACCTTGCACCCGAACCGGCGTGGCCAAGCGGCCATCGGTCAGCTTCTCACACGGCAAGCGATTGAGGACTTGTACGATACGGTGATTGCGCCCAATCTTCCCAGCGGCTCGACAGTCACAAAGGCCGGATTGAAGGCGATCTCCGATACGTATTTTCAAGATATCATCGAGGGTCCGCTTGACACTTCATCCACCAAGACACTGGCAAACTCGCTCAATAACCTGATTGACTTTAGTGGTATTTGGTCGCTGCCAGGCGTGGACTCGCATCTCGGCGGCCTCGTCGACTTGGATGGCCTGCTCGACGACGTGCTTGGCCAACTGGGCGAAGAGCTGACGGTCGCGTCGACGGTGGCGCTCGGTTCATCGATTTCGGGCAGCCAAGATCAGGACGACGCGAGCTTCATGGTGACCTTGGACGACCACGGCCCGGTCAACATCCGATTGCCGCTGTCGCAAACCGACGGGACGGCGATCAGTTACAGCGCCGCGTCGCTCGTGGCGGCGCTTAACACCGAGCTTGCGTCGGCTGGCCTTGAAGACCTATTGGTCGCCAGCATTCCAACCTCCGGAACAGACACAGGCAAGTTAGTCTTTACGACCCCCAGCGCCAATTCGCTAACGGCGACGACACTGCAACTCCGCGCCGCCAACCCGGCTCCGACGAATGGAAGAGTCACGACGACTCAGACATACGACATTGAGGTCGCGCGCGGCGCAACGTCGGAGACGTATTCCATCGACGTTGGAACCAATCCGATTCCACTGAGTGCGAATCCTTTCGTGGCGACGGCCCAGAATGTCAATGCGGCCGATCTTGCAGTGGCCATCAACTTGGCGCTGAAGGCCGTTGGGCTTCTCGACGTCGTCGTGCTGGTGGACAAGGGCCGGGATCGCACGCTCGATCACAAGCCATCGATCAATTCGCCTGCGATCGCAACCTTGGATCAGGATCGGCTAGTGCTGGCCGCTACGGCAACGGCAGTTACGGGCATTGAAATCAACGTCGCAGGGACCAATGACCTCGGGTTTTCCGCCGGTCAGAGTATCGATACGTCCAACAACGCCAACCCGGCCGAGACGCTGCTGAAGTTCGAGGGCTCCAGCGACGCCGCCGGCCCCGAAAGCTTCATGCATTTGATCGATGCCGCGATCAAAGAATATGGCAAAGATTCGCCGGTCCAGTCGGTGATCGACGATCTAGTGGACATGATCAAGCAGAAGCTCACCGAGAAGCTGCAGCCGGTGCTGCAAGGCATGACGGACGACGCCACGGACAGCCAGAATTGGCCTAATGATCCTGCCTTTGAGACTTCGCCGACGATTATTGTAAATCCGCAATTTGCTGCGAATGAATTGACGTTTCACGTCGAGCTGAGCCACCTGTTCGAGAAGCCGCTCGAATGGGACATGTTCGAGGAAGGGATCAGCCTGGGACCGTTCGGAACGATCGAGCTGGGCGGCACGATCAACGCCAGCTTGATTGCGCCCGTCACGCTGAAATTCGACATGGGGATGTATCTGGGGAATTTGACCGACAGCCCGCTGAACGTATTTGCCAAGTTGCCCGAAGATGGTGGGATCGAGTTTGACGAGACGACGCCTCTGACGGCACTCAACGGCGGAAAAGGCGTACCGCTGATCGTGGGCATGACGGCGACCGACGACGTGCCGGCGTCCGGCCAACTCGCCGGCGACGCGTCGTTCACGCTCGAGATCGAACAGTACTCATCGCCCACGGCCACATCCTACGCGATGACGCTTGCACTTGCGCCGGTGGGCAACTCCGCCACTCCATTCACGAATAACAACACCCTGCCGCAGCATTTGGCCGACGACCTTAACTTCCTCTTTCGGCAGCAGGGGATCCACAATCTGGTCCGGGCGGAAATCTTGATTGAAAGGGACGCGCAGCAAAACCCGCTCAGCACCCGGCTCTATCTGCAAGCCGTCGACGATTCGGTGATCGGTCTCAAAATATCCGGTTCGGGCGGAGAGGCACTTGGTTTCGCCAGCACGCAATCGAGCAGCGATTTAATCGTCGATCCCAGCGACTCGAATCGGTACTTGTCGAACTGGGCCGACCTGGTGATCGAGGTCGGTTTGCCGACCACTGCTGGCGGCAATCCTTGGTTGGGCAACTACCGCGCCTACGTCAATCTGGACGGTGCCCGCACGCTCGCCGATGTCCGGGACCGGATCGTCGACGCCACGTCAATCGCTGTCGGCCCGTTCTCGATTCCTAGGTTTGAGCTCGATATCAATACCGACCAGCAACGGTTGGAGTTGGACCGCGAATTAAGTGCTTTCGCTTTTAGTGGGCCAATCTACGTGCTACCCGGAATCGGCGTACCAGGCGTCGATCGGGCCGCGACGGCTTCGGCACTGGGAGTCATGCGCGAGCGACCCATCGTTGAAGACCCGCTCCACCCCCTGACGCCAGAAATCATCGGCCAACCGCTGCACGGATTGGGATTCAACGATCGCATTTTCATCGACACCGATGCCGGCGAAGATCAGCTAGCGATCGGCCTCGGTCTGGTCGCCGACAACGTCGACGTGTCCGCGGCGCTCGGTTCCTTGAGCTTCAGCTTGGAAGGTAATGGACCGCCCGACGCCAAGCTATTGGCTTTCATCTCCACCGTGTTCAAGGATCCCGGTACCCAATCGGACGACGACCGACTTTACTTTACAGAGGAGTTTACTCGACCGGCGGACGTACTGGACCTGGACTTCCTTCCCGCCGTCGCCCCGCCGACGATCGGCATCGAGGGGGAAGCGCATTTCAAGATCGTGGCCGACGGCGGATTTATCAACAATCTGGTGAATGGCCCGTTTGTAGTGCCGATTGATTTCGACTTCGGAGCGTCCGGCGCGCTGAGCCTCATTTCCGCCCTGGGTTCCAGCGGGGCAACGTTCAGCGAGTTTCTGGGGACGGTCGAGCAGCTCAAAGTCGACGATCTGTTGAGCGTCGTGCGCAACGTCGCCAGCTACCTGAAGATTAATCCCAACGACGCGACGAGTTTCAATATCCCGCTGATCAACCAATCGGTAGGCGACGTCGTAAAGTTTGCCGACGCGATGCTGACGGCCGTCGACGAATTCCTGTTGCAGATCGATGTGCCGGCAGTGATGATGGCCGTGAACACGGTGCGAACGGCTGCCTCGAATCTGAATGTGCCGATCGAGGCCCGGGCTCGATTGTTCGAGGCGCTCGATGCGATTGATCGCGCGTTAGCGCACGCCGCCGACGTGGACTTAAACGGCATCAGGCGATTGCCGGCACGGCTGCTGGCTGCCGCCAATCAGTTGGCCAAGGCGATTGAGGACGAAACCCAGGTTAGCGGGCTGAACGCGCAGCTAGTCGCCGCCCTGGAGGATGCGCGGGACGAGTTGATGAAATTGGTTCCGAGCCTGAATACAGTGGAAGAGCGGCTGGAAGATGCTGTCAGCGATGCCATCAACGATGCGTTCGGGCTGACGGGCACTCAGCCGGGTGTCGCATTCGAATTCGACTATATCACCGATTACAACACGGCGGATGGCAATGTTAAACAGCCGGCGCTTATCGTGGGGCTCGGATACGACAATTCAGAGCTTTTGAGCACTGGCCCCAAAACCGAGACCAAGGATCTCGAGCTATCGCTGAAGGATGGCAAAAAAGTAACGTTGGGCGGAGCCACGATTAATTATGAGCTTTACGCGGGCGTCGAGATCGACCTTGGCGCTGGCATCACGCTCGACGACAAGAAGCTCTTTCTGCTGACGAAGACGGGCACCACCCCTGTGGATGTCCCTTTCACCCAACTCACGATCGACGCCGGCCTGTCGGCATCGGTCGAGGGAATGCTGGGATTCAAGAGCTTCGACTTGGCCAAGGCCTGGGCCGATGCGGAGCTTCGCGCGGCTACTCACGATTTCTGGGAAGATGGTTCGCCGAGCGGCAGCCAAGATGATGTCCCCGACATCGATGACGTGATTGTACTTTCGGGTTCGCCTGACCCGCTGCGCGATTCGGATGATCCGGATGGCCGGTTTATCATCGTCACCGCCATTTATGTGGACCCGCAAGGGAACGTCACAGCGACTGTGCTGAACGGCGCGGGCCTCACGCCGGACTACACGATTACGAAGAACACGGCCCCCAATCCCGATACCTACGAAGTGCAAATCAAGCGTTACCCTAATGGAATGAAGCCGAAACGGCTGACGGTCGAATACCTGACGGCTGCGACCGCAACCATTAGCACGCCCGCTAACCGGGCCAGTTTCAGAGTCACCTTCGATGCGGTGAGTCCGTCGTTGCCCAACACGATCGGCGCCGTGGCGTTTAGTGACCTTGTCAACTCGCAGATCAACCTCAGCCCCTTCGAGATCTATTCAAACGGCTTGCTCAATGCCAGCGTCGACGCCGAATTGCTCGGCAACATGAGTGAGGACATCATCACGCTGGCCATCAGCGCCGAGCATCCGCTTCAGCCGCAGGCCGACTTCGATGAAGAGGCGCTGGGCGAGTTGTTCGAGGGGTTGGGCTTCAACCTCAAAACGCTCGTGGACGGAATCGAAAAGTTTCTCTTGGCGTTGGAAAACGGTCTGGCCAATGATCTGCTGGCCAAGATTCCGATCGGCGGCGCGGACCTTGCCAAGAAGATCACCCTTATCAAAAAGCTGCGCGAGAATTTCGTCGCGCCGCTACGGGAGGAGCTTTGCAACAATCCGCAGGCATCAGGCAGCCTTGACCTCGTCAAAGCTGCGATTAAGACGATTGTTGAACCGGCGCTCCAGGCCGCGCTGGGACAGAATACGGCGCTAGATGTGCTCGAACTCACGAATGACAAGATTGAAATCAATTTGGTTCTCAATTATGAAGAGACGCTGCCCGTCGACTTCGACAGTGGACTTGCTGGCCTGCCGATTAAAGCCGACGGACAAGGGGGTGTCGAAGCAACAATTGGCTTCATGGGGACGATTGGATTTGGCGTCAGCCAGGAGGAGGGATTCTATCTCATCGATCAGCAAACATCGGTGCCGGAGTTGGCAGTAACCGTTGGCGCCGCGCTGCAAGTCGATCAGAGCGATCCAAGTGATCCGATCCCGACATCGCTGACGGTCGATCTGTTTGGACTAAAGATCTCCGCGACGGATATTCTCGATGGTCAGGATGCGGGAACCTTTGTCGGCAGCTCGTCGACCGCGCCATTGTTGTCGATCAATTTCGTCGATCCGAGCCAAGACGGCCACATCACGCTGTCCGATATTTCCTCGAATTCGTTCCTCGATGTTTTCCAGCCAGCCTTCAACGTCGCGGCGGAGGTCCATTTGCTGTTGGAGGCAGGCATCAACGACTCGCTCCCCAGCGTGCAGGGCGAAATGCACCTGACCTGGTCGTACACGTCCACCTACAACGCCACGACCGACCAATTTGACACCGTCGTAGTGCCGTTCAGTTTCAAATTTGAAGACGTCGGCATCAATCTGGGGGATTTTCTCAGCCGGCACATCCGGCCGGTGCTTGAGCAGATCAACAAGTACATCGAGCCGCTCCAGCCGGTCATCAATCTGCTGAAGAAAGAGATCCCCGGCGTTACCCAACTGTCGGAAGCGCGGGGCAATGGGCCGGTGACGTTTCTCGACTTGGCCTTGCAAAAGAATCCCGAACAAGCCGCAGCGGCCAAGAAGTTCATCAACGCGCTCGACACGATCCTCCGCCTGTCGTCGGAGATGGACAGCCTCGAACCGGACGAGTTGGTGTTCATCCTGCAGGATGAGCTAGTGATTATGGATCCGACCGATTCGGACTCCCAAACCGACCTGCAGGAACCGGGCGCGGCCGAAGAGGTGTCCTTAGAGGGTTCGGAAGTCGAGACGGGCGGCACGATCAAGAAGGCCGTCGGCTTCGTCAAACAAATGCTGCAGTCGCTGGAAGATTTGGGCGTCGATTTGCACATTCTCGATGTCAAGAACGTCATCTCGATGCTGCTGCATCGGCCGTTCGACATTGTCAGCTACGATGTGCCGCGGTTTGACTTGGATTTCACGTGGGAAAAGAGCTTCACCGTTTGGTCGCCGCCGCCGATCGACGTCCGAATCGGCCTGGACTTTGGCGTGTTTGCCGATTTGTCGGTAGGCTACGACAGCCACGGCATTGACACCGGCCGATTCTTCGACGGGTTCTATTTCGGCGATCGCGAGGAGGTGTTTACTGGCGCGGACATTGACGAATTCGGTTTGTCGCTGGGCGTGCGCTTGGCTGCCCTGTTGAATCTGGGAGTCGCCAAAGCGGGAATCGAGGGCGAGGTCAGAGGCACTGCCCACGCCAACTGGCGCGACAGCAACAGCGACGGCAAGATGCACCTCGACGAGATGGTCCGCATCGTCAAGCAGGACGGCTTCCTCTGTCTGTTCGACTTGGGCGTCGATGTGAATGCCATCGTGCGGCTCGTGTGGGAATATTTTGGCAACGAGGGCAGCAAAGAATTCATCAACGAGATCATTCTGTCGATCCACCACAAGTGCCCGTTGTATGAATTGGGGCAGGTGGTCGAAGCGGGAACCACTTTCACGGGTATGCAGGGCCCAACTGCCGCAGCGGAGACGGGGACGCTGATTATTCACGCCGGGCCGTACGCCGACCTGCGGCGGCGCGGCAATGCCAGCGACACGCACGAAGACGTCAAGATCACCCAGATGGCTCCCGGTGTGATGAAGGTCGAGCTGCTCGGATTGGAACAGGTCTTCACCGATGTCAAGCAGATTTTCATGTCCGGCGGGGCCGGCGACGACTCGCTACTTCTGATCGACGTCGACGTTCCGGTCACGGCCTTGGGCGGCGCGGGCGACGACATCCTGGTGGGCACCGCGAATGCGGATTACCTCGACGGCGGCGCGGGTAACGACCAACTGCGCGGCCGCGGCGGAGACGACATCATTCACGGTGGCGCCGGCGACGACCTGATCTTTGGAGAAGGGCGCGACTCGCTCGCGCGAATTCCCCAGGACACGGATTCTCTTTGGGGCTCGGCCGGGGCCGACGCGTTGTACGGCGGCACGGGCCAGGACGTCATTTTCGCGGGCGGCGGAAATGACACGATTGTCGAAGGCGGCGCTGGTCGGGACGTGATCTTCGGCGAAGAGGGCAACGACACGCTAATGGGTGGAACCGGAATCGATCTGCTCGTCGGTGGCGCGGGCGACGACATTCTACTTGGCGAGGAAGGAAACGACGCCATGCTCGGCGGCCGATTGTCCGACGTGACCTCGCGCGGAGCGACAATCGACGGTGTGTTCACAAACCTCCGCGATCAGTTGATCAACGGAATGGTTCACGCGAGTTTTGTGACGTCTGCGACGGAAACGGGCACCGACGGCAACGATGTGCTCAAAGGTGGCACGGGCAACGATATGGTCGTCGGCGACGAAGGCTCCGACTTCATTTATGGCGGCTGGGGCAACGACCTGCTCGTGGGCTACTTGCTCGGATCGGTGTCGGGCACCGACGGTGACTACATCGAAGGCAACCCCGGCGACGACATGATCTGCGGCACCGACGGCGTCGACACGATCTTCGGTGGCACGAATGTCGATGGCTCGCTCATCAGCGGTCTGGTGGACGTTTTGAACGACGCGGGCAACCCCGAGGCGGGCGGCGGGTATTTCATTCTCCATTGCCTCTCCACCGAGCCGGTGACGATTGTCGACGATCCGGCCAGCATCATTACGGGCATCCTTTACGAGGACTTGGATCTGGATGGCGTCAACGAGCTTGGTGAGCCGATCTTAATCGGCTGGACCGTCGAACTGCTCGATGCGCAGAACGCGGTCGTGGCGACGGTCGTTACCGACTCGACCGGATCGTATGAGTTCGAGGATGTAGAGTCCGGCAATTACACGGTGCGGGAGATCGCGCCGGCTGGTTGGGCCCCCGTGCTGCCCGTGGGTGGCGTTCTGGCGGTGGCCATCTCCGGCGCCGGCGGCGCGCAGTCGATCGGCGATGTCGACTTCGGCAATCGCCGCGACGTGGGCCGGATCGTCGTCCGAAAGTTCCACGACCTCAACGCCGACGGCGTTCGCCAGGGTTCGGAAAACCTGCTTGACAACTGGCTGGTTGAAGTGATTGGTCCCGACGGCAGCGTGTTTCGCCGGA
The DNA here is from genome assembly GCA_040901765.1 of Pirellulales bacterium. Taxonomy (GTDB): domain Bacteria; phylum Planctomycetota; class Planctomycetia; order Pirellulales; family Lacipirellulaceae; genus JBBDYG01. The sequence goes on along the minus strand of JBBDYG010000108.1, from coordinate 25,067 downwards.
CCGGCGACTTCGACTTCGACGGCAACGGACAGATCGACCCGGTAACGGAAAAACACGTTGCGGTGTTCGACAACCTGCCGGCAGGCGATTACGTGGTGCGCGAAACGCCCCGCACCGGCTGGGTGCAAAGCTCCCCGTCGCTCGCTTCATCGACGCCCGACGTCCGCCTGGCGATTCCGAACGATGGCGTCTCCGAGCTGCGTTCGAGCGTAACGGATGTGACCGTTGGCTCGGCGTCGAACGTGGAAGTTCATTTCAACATCGAGCACGAGAAGCTGGCGGAGTTGGAGGCGTTCCTGATCGGTCCTGGCGGCCAGAAGGTAGCACTGGCTCTAGCTCCCGACGGCACGCCGCCTGCTTTCGGCTACTCGGGCGTATTCCAAGCCACGGATGACCTGGAACCGCTGTTGAGTGGAAATGTCGATGGTACTTGGACGCTGGTGATTCGCGACACAGACGAAGATCACGCCGGTACGTTAGAGGAATGGGCGCTGGTGCTGACCAACTCGGAATCGCAACAACTCCCCCCCTATCCTGCAACACATGCCAGCATTTACTACCCGGGCACAGCGAACGAAAACCACGTCCAGGTAGGTTCGTCGTCGGACGTTTCATTGGAGTTCGGGAACTTTAGGCCAGCGACGATCAACGGATTCAAATTTCGAGATGACAACGGCAACGCCGTTCAGGATGATGGCGAGCGGGGCTTAGGCGGCGTCATGTTCTTCGTCGATCTCAATAACAACGGGGTCCGCGACCAGGCGGAGCCTAAAGGCATTACGTTGTTCGACGATCCCGAAACGCAGTTCGATGAAGCGGGCTACTTCACAATCGGTTCGGTGCGGCCAGGGTCGGATTACAAAGTCCGCGAAGAATTATTGAGCGGACTGCGGCAAACGCTGCCCGCCGACGACGGTGTCGGCAAGGTCACGCCGCTGGTCGTATCGCTCGATTCGGGTGAGTCCGTGGGCACTTCGGTGCGCGAATTGGCTGAGTTCGAAGGGCCGGAACTGCCTTCTCATGGTTTGACATTCGCCAACCAACCACTGGGTGCGATCCACGGCACCAAGTGGCGCGACGCGGATGGCGATGGGGTCCGCGACGCCATTGAGTCGGGTTGGGCGGGCGTCCGCGTGTACGCCGACCTGAACGACAACGGCGTCTGGGACGGCGCGCTCCCGGGCGTGCCCGCCGAACCCTTCGCATTCACGATGGTCGACGACCCGCAGACCGTTGGCGTCGACGAGACGGGCCGCTACTGGTTGAGCGACTTGCCGATCGGCGAGTACATCGTCCGCGAACAGGTGCCCGACGGAAGCGTGCAAACAACCAACTCGGCGCAGCACGTCAACTTGGGCGCTGGGGAGATTGTCGAGGGTGTGGACTTCGGCAACTTCGTCGCCACGGCCACGATTCACGGCGAGAAATGGTCCGACCTGGACGGCGACGGGGTCCGCGATCCGGGCGAACCGGGCATCAACGGAGTCACGATCTATGCCGACCTCGATAATGACGGCCAGTACGATGAGGGCGAGCCAACCGCGGTCACGATGAGCTTGCCGGCCGGGCCGGCCGACTACAACGGCAACGGCGTCGTCGATGCACCCGACTATTCCGTCTGGCGCGACACCTTCGGCTCGACCACCAACCTGCGGGCCGACGGCGATGGAAGCGGCGTTGTAGACCAAGTTGACTATCTGTTGTGGCGGACCACTTTCGGCCGGACGGTTGGGGCACCGGTGTCACCCGAGTTACCCGGCGACTACAACGGAAACGATACGGTCGACAACGCCGACTACTCCGTGTGGCGCGACACGCTCGGCTCGACGACCGACCTGCGCGCCGACGGCGACGGAAATCGCGTCGTCGACCAGGCCGACTATTTGCTGTGGCGCAAGAACTTTGGCAACACGCTCGAGCGGATTTCCGTGGGAAATGGCGTTACCGACCGCGCCGGTCATTACTGGTTGGACGTGCCCATCGCCGCAGGGAACGTCGTGATCCGCGAAGTCACGCTGCCTGGCACGCAAACTACGTATCCGGAGCTTGGTTACCACACGCTTCAACTCGCGCTGGGAAAGATATTCGTCGGCGTCGATTTCGGCAATTCCGCAGTGCCGGTTGAGCCTGGCTCGATTGCCGGACGCAAAGTGTTCGACGAGAATTCCAACGAAGTGCCGGACGTCAACGACATTCCGCAGGCCGGAGTGATGATTTACGTCGATCTGAACGGCAACGGCATCCACGATCAGGCCCAAGGCCAAATGGAACCGTCCGCAGTGACCGGCGAAGACGGAACGTACGTGATCGTCGGCGTTGCGCCGGGGCAGTGGCGGGTCCACGAGATCGTACCGTCCACGTTCCAACAGGTGTTCCCGGCGGTCACGCCCTATCATCTGGTGACCGTCGTCGCCGGCCAGCAATCCTCGGGGGTCGATTTCGCTAATCAGCCCATCGCACCGGGCAGCGCTGCTGTAACCTTGCCCCTCGTGGCGATTTGGGAATTTGAGCAAAACACATTCGATACAGCCAGCCAATTTGTCGAAAACGCCGGCATTCACGATGACAATCTGGCTGTCGTTGCAACCCCGCCGGTAGTTTCGTATGTGCCGGGACTGGTGGGCGATGCAGTGGATTTGACATCGTCGGTCGCCTTGGAGACGACGATGCCCGGCGACTTGGTGCTGTCGTCCTTTACCATTGAGGGTTTCGTATTTCCGCAGCAGCCAGGATTGATTCTACGAGACGACGACTTTCGACTCACCTGGAACGCAGGCTTCGCGTCGCTCGCGATGCTTGATGCCGCCGGAAACGTGATCGCGGCCCCCGCCACTCTGTCGATGCCGGCTTTCGAGTGGTCCCACGTCGCTGTGACGTACGACGCAAACACACGCGGCTTGGGATTCTATGTGGACGGTTCGGGCGGCATTCAAATTGTGCCCGCAGGGGGAAATGTCAGCCTCGATGCCGACGACACGCTGCGACTTGGGGGGAACGGCCTTGGCCTATTCGACAAATGGGCCGTTTGGAATGTGCCCCTCGACCAACCGGTGCTCGCCGATCACGCCAACTTTCCTCAGAACTGCTACGGACTGACGCAGATCGGCGCGATCCACGGCTACAAGTTCGAAGATGTCAACGGCAATGGGATCTGGGATGCGCCCGCAGAGCCACCGTTGGACAATTGGACGATCGAAATAACCGGCGCCGACTTCGACATGGACGGCGACATCGACCTCGACGATCGCCTGACCACAGTCACCGACGGAGCAGGTGCCTATTGGTTCACGAACCTGCCGCCAGGGGTGTACACCGTTTCGGAGCAACAACAACCCGGCTGGACCCAAACATCGGTGGGTGGGACCGGTGTGAATGGCGGGTTGAATCCCGTTCCCGGTACCACCGCCTGGACGATCAATCTGGGTCCGACAGACGTCTATCAAAACGTCGACTTCGGAAACCAGAACCAGCCTTCTCAACCCGGCTCGATCCACGGTACTAAGTGGAATGACCTCGACCACGACGGCGTCCGCGACCTGAACGAACCTGGACTGGCCGGGGTGACGGTCTACGCCGATTTGAACGGCAACGGCCAGTTGGACTTCATCGACCTGGACTCAGGCCCCGGCTTGCTCTTCGAGCCGTACACGGTCACCATGGCCGACGACCCGTCCACGCCCAATGTGGACGAGACCGGCGCGTATTGGTTGGATGATCTCGATCCGGGCAGCTATTTAATCCGCGAAGTTGTACCGCCCGGGTTCGTGCAGTCGTATCCGGTGACGGTGCCTCAGCCGGGCGCGCATCATGTCTCCCTTGCATCCGGCCAGAGCGTCGTCGGCCTCGACTTTGGCAATTACGAACCCCTCGTATTGCTTGACGGGGACGACGTGGTCCACGCCTGGGGCGGCAACGACGTTGTCTATGGCGACAATCGCATCACCGTTCCCGGCGTCATTAGCGGCGGATCGCTGCGCGACACCCTGTTCGGCCATGCCGGGCAGGACCAACTCTTTGGCCAGGAAGAGGATGACATCCTCTGGGGCGGCGACCCGGTTCTGGGCACCGTTGTCGGCACCATTGATGACGATCTGATCGACGGCGGCGCGGGTATCGATGAAGTACGGCAGACGGTCGACGTCAATCAAACCCTCACGAACACCGCCCTCACCGGCCAAGGGCTGGACCAACTCATCAGCATTGAGCGGGCCAGGCTGACCGGCGGCGCGGCGCCCAACACCCTCATTGCAAGCGCTTTTTCCGGTCCAGTGACACTCATCGGCCTGGGCGGGGATGACAATCTCACCGGCGGAAGTAACGACGATCACCTCGACGGCGGAGAAGGAAGCGACACCCTCACCGGCGGCGACGGAGACGACACCTATCTTTTCTGTCCCGTGCCGGCGCTCTCGCCGGTCGAACATGACCTGATTGCCGAGCTGGCTAATCAAGGCGTCGATACCCTCGACTTCTCTCAACTCGACACGATGATTACTGTCGACCTGAACCTGCCGACGTTTGCTCTGCAACCGGGCACCAGCAATGTCCGTGATGTAGCTGCCCTAGTCGCTGGCCAGCAGGCGAATCTTGAGAATGTGATCGGTTCCGAGTTCCCGGACATACTGCGCGGCAACACCGCCAACAACATGATCCTTGGTCTCGGTGGGGGCGATACCATCGAAGGTCGCGATGGCGACGATCGCCTCGATCCCGGCACTGGTTCCGTAAACTTCTTGTCAGGTGGACTGGGCGACGACGTCTTCGTGATTACTTTCAATGAGGGTGATGTGACCTTAGCGGATGCGGGGGGCATCGACACCTTGGACTTTTCCGCTCTCGAGGTAGCAATCGTCCTCGGAATCCCGGTGGGCATGCCGATCGAACATATCATTGGCGGACAAAGCGACGACGTGTTTTCGTTCCTCAACGGAGCGTCGCTGCCAAGCGGCGGGACGATCGATGGGCAAGGTGGCATCAATCTGCTCGATTACAGCGCCTACACCTCGGCAGTTACCGTCGACCTGCTAGGCTCCGTCACCGGCGTGCCTGGCGGCGTCCTGTCGATTGAGAATGTCACCGGTGGCCAAGCGGGTGATACAATCCGCGGGACCAAGGAGCGCAACGTGCTATTGGGCGGACCTGGTGCCGACACGATCGTCGGCCGTGACGGCGACGACCGGATTGAGGGCCAGGCCGGAAGCGATACGCTTCTCGATGGCGGCGCCGGCAACGACGTAATCCTGGGCGGAGCGGACGACGACATCCTCCACGGTGGCAGCGGCGACGACCTCTTGATCGGAGGAACTGGAAACGACACGCTCGACGGTCAGGCCGGTAACGACACTTACCGCATGGTGGAAGGAGACGAGATCGATACGATCGGCGACACCGGCCTGCTTGGCGAGATCGATGTCCTCGACCTGCAACTGGTCACATCCGATCTTCAGTTCGATATCCTCAGCACGGGCAATATAACGGTCGACTTCCTCGCCACGGCGGACGGCGTGAACGCCACCAATTCCCTCGAAAAACTTCTCGCGGGTGAAGGGAACGACGTCTTCAAATTCCACGGTTTGGCGGTCTTGCCCCTTCCCAGCACGATCGACGGCGGAGGCGGCGCCAACACGCTCGACTACTCCAATTACACGAGTGGCGTTAACGTCAACTTGTCGGCCAGTACGGCAACCGGCGCGGGAGTCGTGCAAAACATCGCGAACGTCACGGGAAGCAACTCTTCCGATGTTATCGTGGGCGACGACCATGCCAACGTGCTGCTGGGCGGCGCTGGAGATGATCAGTTGCACGGCGGTCGGGGGGACGATCGCCTCGCCGGAGGGCCGGGACTATTCGATGAGCTTTTTGGCGGCGCCGGAAACGACACTTACGTGGTCGATCCCAACCTCGGCACGCTCACGCTCCACGAAGACGGTGGCACGGTTGCCATGGGCGTCGTGTACAGCGGCGGCAGCGATACGATTGATTTCTCACAGTTCATGCAAGCCGTTGCTTTCGATTTGTCGCTTGGCGACAACAACGTCGGTTCCGGCCAGTTAATACGAATGCGGCTTCCTAGCGCCCCAACCATGCCGGCCCCCGAGCATTTTGAAAACGTCATCGGAAGTCCATCGAGTGCCAATACACTCACCGGCAACGCCGGAAACAACCTGCTCATCGGCGGCAACGCGAACGACGTGCTGGGCGGAGGCGCGGGGCGCGACATCCTGGTCGGCGGCGACGGCGCCGACACGTTCGACTCAAACGACAACGAGGAGGATATCGTCATCACGGAAATTACGGACTACGACGATGCCGCCACCGACAATGCCGACCGTAATGCCTGGAAACACATTCTGGCAGTCTGGACTGCCGGAGACCTCGACGCTGCTACACGCATGGCACGCATTTCTAGCGGCGTTGGCATCGCCGCACTGGGCGGACCGTTTAAGCTCGGTTCCGCGACCATTCAAGACGACTTGGATCCCGATAACGTGGCGTTCTTCGATGCTGACGACTGGCTGTTCCAGATCTCCGGATCGGGGTCGTCCGAGGCTTTGCCACTGAGTGTTGATGCGTCGGCGGCGGAAGTGCAGGATCCCGGTGCGACGAACACCACATTGCAATTCCCGTTCGACTGGCCGGCAGCAAGAAACGTCGCGACGTCCCAATCCAGGCTGACGCGCGACGCAGCGTTCGCGCAAATCGAATACTCACCGCGCCAGCGACATTTCGACGCAAATCTGCTGATGCTGCTGACGGAAGCTGGCTACAACGTCCGCAAGAAGGCACCGCGTGTTGCCGTGCCGATAGCCGAGGAACGCGAACAGGATCGAAGTCCCTACGAAGAGTCGGTTGACCGATTCTTCGCCGAACTTCACCTGGAATATGGCCCAAATTCGATTCGAGAAATCTTGCTATCCGTTCTGTATGAGTAAGATGCCTTTGTCAGACCGTAAAAAAATCCGAGTTCTTAATTGCCGTAAGTGAATAGTTTCATGAATCTGCGGCGACGAGAATACATTGCCAGCATTCCGACGACGGCCATGACCAGTGACATAGGCTCGGGAACGGAGGCGGATGTGCCGCTGCCGTTCGTCTGTCCGAAACGGGCGCGCCAGACTCCGTAATCGCCGGCATCGATCGCGCCGCTGCCGTCGCCATCAGCGGCGAGGCCCGCCCCAGTCTGACCCCGCGAGTCGCGCCACACGGTGTAGTCGGCCAGATCGACGATGCCGTCGCCGTTGTAGTCGCCGCTCAATACGGTGGCGGCTAAATAATGTTCCATGATCTCCGCTGCGGTGAGCGCGCGGTCATAGACGGCGGCTTCGTCGATTAACCCCGGCAGATGGAAGTCGGTCGAGGCGCTAAACTGTCGGCCCAGCCACAGATCGGCCGAGGAACTGAAAATCTGACTCGGAATGTTATTGGTTAGTTCGCGAACCAATTCGCCATTGACGTAGAGTCGCATGAATTGGCTTGGCTCAAAGGTTCCCACCACGTGCAGCCATTCATCCAGCGGCAGCGCCACGTCGTCCACCATGTCGCGCGCATTGGTGAATGTCCCGTCGGAAGAAATGATCATGCCCAACGCACCGATCCCGTTATTCTGCCGATTCACGTAAATTTCGTAGGCGCGCTGGTTGCCGGCGCCGACGTACTTGCTCACGATTCCTCCGTTGCCCACGGGGTAGTCATCGAGCTTGATCCAGGCTTCCATCGTCACCGCCCCGGAGATGTCGAGTTCGGCGCGATCGGCAATGCTAACATGGCTGCTCGTACCGTTGAGATGTGCCGCGCGATTGTCGGAAGCCAATCCGGGGAAGCCGTTCTCGGGGCGCAAACCAGGCTGACCAAGATTTCCCGGGCCAGCACTCGTCGACAATGCGTTATAAATTCCTGCCAAGTCGTTTCCAGAATCATCGGCCGCCCCCAGGCCGGCGGTCTGCCCCATCCGCCAATAACCGACCGGAGCATCGGCCATTACCGTTGAGGAATAGACCGAGGGCTGATCGAATCCGACGGGCGTCAGGTCGGGATTATTGAAAACTTCGACTTCCGCCGTCAAATAAAGCTTGGGGTCGGTAAAGATGTCGGTCCACTGCGTGCCGGTGCTGTCGGGGAAGAGGTCGGGGCGAAGTTGATTCAACAGCCCGAAGGCGCCGACCTTCGCCAACACTTCGTGCATCGTTGGGTTGCCACCCAGGAAACCCGAAATGCTGCCATTGATCCAAGTGCCGAAATCCCTCGCCGCCTCTTCGATCTCTGCCGTTCGATAAGCCGGCGCGAGCGTTCGCATGTACTTGAGGCCGTACAGTGCGTCGAGGTCCATGTAACCGCTGTTATTGCCGCCGAAGCGGCCACTGGCGACTTGCATGCCAAGGATGCGGTCGATGATCCGCTCCGGCTCGGGGAACGCATGTCCGAAATGCTCGTAGATCGGCCAGATGTGGGCACCGCCACCCAAGCCCTGCGTGTTGCTCGAAGGCTGGTCCCCGGTGATCCACCAGCCGGTGTTTGGATCGACGCGAGCATCGAGCCAATCGAACACGGCGTCGGTCCACTCGGGAGTAGCGAGGCTGCTTTGGCTATACATGTGCAGGCCGCCCCAGAACTGATGGGACGAGCTCCACTGGTTCGACCAATCAATATTGTTCTGAAGGTATGCTGGCACCTCGGCCGGATCGTTGAACGGCGCGTACTGCGAGCCAACGGGATACAGTTGCTTTCCGCCTAGCGGGCCTAGCGCGCCGATCGTCATGCCGTTAGCATGCAACTGCGAATGTCCGAACGTGTCGCTGTACGTTCCGCTGGGGTTGGCGTAGCTCTGGATGTGGCTGATCCACTCAGAGCGCTGTTGCTCGGTGAGCGACGTGTCGAAGTTCTCGCCCATAATCGTGCGAGAAAGCGCCACATCGAGCGTCGCATAATTGCTGGGACCAACGTCGGTGGCCCGCATCTTGTACTGCCCGTAGGGCTGCGTTTGCAGCCGCCTCGCCTCCATATGGCTCTCGAACTGCGGCCGGATGGTCGCCAAGTCGACAATTGGCACCTGCCCGACGGCGCGACCGCCTGAGAACTCGCACGCGACTATCAGCACGGCAAGAGTCCATCCCTGATAACGATCCAAACGCGGCATCTCTTCTCCGTACTCGACGAACGAATTAACCACAACGATACGATGGGCGCAAATCGGGAAGTGGTTCCAATTGCTATCAGGCGCTTCTCTGCCTTCGTTGTGTCCTTCGTGTCGTTGTGGTAATCAACAACGTAGCCGCGACAAACAACAACGCCAACGTCCCAGGTTCTGGGATCGCCACCGCCTGCATCACCAGGCTGTCGCCAACCACACTCATCTGCATGAAATTGGCGAGTGGACCCGTGAGGACGACGCCGTTGTCGATCAATGTTCCGGCCGTCAGCAACGTGAACGTGTCGCCGACCGCGGGTCGGTAGTCGTCGGCAAAATTGGCGGCGATCGATCCGGACAACGTCGCTGTGCCGTCGACGATAAACGAGTCGTACTGGCCCGCCCCGGAACCGGCGATGTCGAACTCCAGCACGCCGGTGCTGGCCAGGTCGCCGCCAATCGCCATCGCGCCTTCGCCGGCGAGCGTTCCCGCACTACTGATCATGCCGCCCGCGCCCGGGATCACGCTGTGCCGAATGTTTACCGTGCCGGATTGGATGTCGAGCGTGTTTCCATCCAGGTCGAGCACGTTGTTGAAGCTCAAGCTCCCAGCCGCAACATTGACGTTCGTGTCGGCAGCCAAGCGAACCGGTGCCTGAAACTCGTGGTTTCCCTGAGTAACGGAGATTGAAGCGCTGCCAGAATCGGCGTCCAACACAACATCTCCGATGCCTGCAATAGCGTACTTGTTCGCGTTGTTGAACTGTATGTTCTTGGCCGTCACGTCGGTCTCGGTGAACACAGTTTGCGGCGTGGTAATTGCACTACCGAAACTGACCGTCACCTGGTTCGTGTTCGGCACGCTGGCCGGGTTCCAATTTCCAGTGGCGTTCCAGTCGCCCGAACCGTTCACATTCCAAACGAACGTGCCGACAAACGCGCCGGTCGCCGCCTGAAAATGTCCGAGAATTTCGCTTGGGTCAAGCGCGCGATCGTAGATCGCCGCTTCGTCGATGCGTCCCTCAAACGTTGCTGCTGGCGAGGTGTTGAATTGCTGCCCGATCCACAATGGAGCCGTGCCGACGTGGATCGTCGATTCCGTTGCCGTGAGGGTACGCGTGGCGGCTTCTTGACCGTTGAAGTAGATGGTCAAGCTCGCTCCGGGAACGTAGGTCGCCGCAACGTGGACCCATTCGCCTAACGGAATGTTCGTGGTGGTCTGTAGGGTGAAAGCGGTCTGATTCGCGCCGTTGGTGCTGAGCGCGAAACCGATTACTCCCGGCGTGGGGTCGTAATAAAGATTGTAAGATCGCTGCGCCAAAGTTCCCGTGAAGTTGGCGTATTTAGTGATGATTCCTTCATTGCCGCCGGCGTCGGTCTGCGCGTCGCGATTAACCCAGGCCTCAAGGGTAAGACCGGTGGTGGTGATGTCGAGCGCGTCGGTATCGTCCACTTGTATTCGCGTGTAGTCCGATGGCGCCGGCCCCCAATGGGGCGCGCGATTGTCCGCTTCAAACCCGTCGATGAGATAACCACCCGCTATGTCTCCCGGCCGAGGACCGGCTCCGCCGATGCTACGGGGCCCGCTGACTTCGGTAAACTGGTTGTAAAAACCGTCCAGCGCAAATCCGCCTGTGCCGTCGTTCTCCGCAATGAAGGCACCGGACGTTTCATCGAGCCGGTAGTAGACTAACGGATTGTCGCCGGCGACTGCATCGCTATAGGGTCCGGCAACTGCAACGGTCGAAATCGACCACCCCAGCATCAATCCGGCTAACGCAAGCGCTCGCTTTCCGACCGGAATTAAGCGTCGAGAGCGGATCCACAAGGGGACGGCGATCGCCAACATTGCCAAAGTGGAAGGCTCGGGAATGGCCGACGTCCCGCTCCCCGCGCCGGAGGCGCCGAAGTTTGCCTGCCAAGTGACATAATCGGCCTGGTCGATCAACGTGGCGCTCGCACCCGTCGCATTACCGTTGGCCCGTAGGTCAGTTGTCGAACCAAGCGTGTCACGCCAAATTGTGTAGTCGGCTGCGTTCACCGTTCCGTCTCCGTTGTAATCGCCGATCACTCCCAGGGAAGCTTCCAAAACGAGGCTGTTTCCCACCACTATGAGGCTGAGCATGTTCGCCGCGGAACCAGTCAGTGCGATGCCATTGTTCACCAGCAAGCCAGCGGTGAGCACGGTGAACGATTCGCTTCCGCCCAGCACGAAGCCGTTCACAAGTTCGGCATCGAGAAATCCCGACAAGGTAGCGGTGCCGCTGACCACGAAAGCGTCGAACTCGTCGGTGCCGGTGCCACCAAGGTCGATGTCGAGGGTGCCGGTGCTGGTGAGATTTCCGCTCAACGATGTTTGGCCGGCGGTGCCGAGCGTACCGGCATTGATCACCGCTCCACCGACCCCGGCGACGACGCTGTGATTAACATTCGCTCGCCCCGACTGAATGTTAAGCGTCTGCGTGCCAATGTTTAGCACGTTGTTGAAGTCCACGCTTCCGCCGGAAGCATTCACATCGGTGTTGCTGCCGAGTGTGACCGCCGCCTGCACCTCATGCGCGCCTTGCACAACTTCCACGGTGGCGTTGCCGCTAGCAGCCGACAAGGTGATCGTGCCGGTTCCCGCGATCGCATACTGGTTCGCGCTGGCAAACCGAATTCCTTTCACGGTGATGGCCGCGTTGTTGTAAACCACGCGAGGCGAAGTCGTCGCGCCGCCGAACACCGCCGTGTGCTGGTTCGAGTTAGGAGTTGTGTCGAGCGTCCAGTTGGTGGCCGCGTTCCAATCTCCCGAGCTGTTCTGGTCCCATGAGAAGAAGATGGGGGTGGAGCCAGTAGCAGCCGCAAAGTGATTGGAAATTTGCACGTCGGTCAGCGCTGTGTTGTAGACGGCGACTTCGTCGATATTTCCTTGAAAGCTCCATTCATCGGCGCCGGTGAACTGCTGACCAATCCATAAGTCGCCTTCGCCCGAATACAGCGGATCGCTCAATACTCCGGAAACTTCGCCGATTGACACGCCATTCACATAGAGCTCCATCCGTACGCCCGGCTCAAAAACAGCGGCGACGTGCGCCCACTCACCGGTGTTGATCGGGCCTTTGAACTCGATGGAATTGGCCGCGACAAAGTTTCCATCGGAGCTAACCGCCATGCCTAACCCCACACCCGAACCGTTCGGATCCTCGGCCGTCGAGTCGTAATAAAGCACGTAGGAACGGGCGGCGCCGTTTTGGTTCTGGCGGTACCGGCCGACGATGCCTTCGTTGTTGCCTGTATCCACGGTGTCGCCCGTGTGCCTGATCCACGCCTCCAGTGTAAATGCCCCCGTCAATGCTAACGGGCTGGTCGCCGAATCATCGGATACCGCCACCTGAACGCGCGGAAACGTGTCGCCGGTCGCCGTCGAACCCACGGTCGGGGTGAGTTGCACGGAGCGATTGTTCGCCTCGAAGCCGTCGATCAGGTAAGGCCCGGCGTTGTCCCCCAAACGAGGACCGAGCTGGCCGATGCTAGGCGGCGCGGGGCCTGTGCCGAGATTGACGAAAGTGCCGTCAATCGCCGCTCCCGCCGTGCCGACATTGTCCGCGCCGGGATTGAGCACCGTTTCATCCAGCCGGTAATATGCAATCGGATTGTCGGCGAGCACCGCGTCGCTATAGGGACCGGCAACCGCCGATGAGTTAGCCAGCCCGGCCAGTACAAGAACCGCACCGACAAGTGGGCGACCGTGGTTCGTCATCATTCGCTCCTAAACTGTGAAATAATCCTTTATCTGCCGTTGATGGCTACGCTCGCTTCCGGCGTCCTAACCAAACGGTTGCGCCAACGAGCAACGCCAACTGCCAAGATTTGGGTTCGGGCACTTGAGCAGCTTGAAAGTGATTTAGAATCTGTGCGTCACTTAGCGCACTAGCATAGACGGCCACTTCATCAATGTTTCCTTCAAATGTCCACTCATCGGCGCCCGTGAACTGTTGGCCAATCCAGAAGTCTGCGAGTCCAGAAAACAGCGGATCCGAAAGTATCTGGATGTCGGCAGCGGTGTCGACGACGTCGTCGTCGATTAGCTCACCGATCGAGAGGCCATTGACATACACTTCTACTCGGCGGCCGGGATCGAAAACTGCTGCGACGTGCGTCCATTTTCCCTCGGGGATGTCAGCGGCAAATTCGTAGTTGTTGGCACTCTGAAACGTGCCCGAGGAGCTCAGCGCGAAGCCGATACCCGGTGTTCCAGTTGAATTATCTGGGTTCGTAGTGGAATCAAAATACAAAACGTAGGAGCGGGCCTGTTGAAGTCCAGCCGTCACCGGGTCTTGATCCTGTCGGAACCGGCCGACGATGCCTTCATTATTGCCACCGTCCACGGCCTGGGCGGACCGTTTGATCCAGGCTTCGAGCGTCAAAGCGCCTGTGATTGTTAGCGGATTGTTCGGAGCGACGACTTCCACCCGCGGGAAAGTTGTACTGGCGGCCACGGAGCCGTTTTCCGGGTCGAAGAACGCTGAATTGTTGCCGCTTTCAAATCCGGGAAAGGCCGCGGGGCGTGGCCCGGGCTGACCGTAATTGCTCATGTTGTTCACGGTGACTCCTGGAATATTGACGTACGTGCCATTGATTCCGGCCCCGGTTCCGAGGTTGGACGCCGTGGCGCCAGTCGTTTCGTCGAGCCGGTAATAGGCGACCGGGTTGTCCAGCAAGACCGCTGCGCTATACGACCCGGCGAACGCGGGTAGTCCCGGCGCCAAGGCCAGGATAACTGCCGATAATTGAAGATTCCCGATGCGACTCATTAGATCCCCCTCCGAGAAATAGATTGGAAATAAACCTGACGAGTACGTTCCGCCCCCCCATGCCGGCTGACTCTGCCCCTCAATCACCAGCAGGGAGCCCCACCCCGACGGCGCAGCCGTATAGAGTTAAGGCGCGGATTTTCAATTTGTGGACAAATTTCTGAGATTCCCTTGACGCCGCCCCCGGGTGCTTGTCCGGCAGGCGGGAAATCCGCCAAAGTGTGTCCACAATCGCCGTTGTGCGCCGTTATGTACGGGCACAATTCGGGGTTAATCGCATGGTAACTGGTTGGAGTTGCCATCCTCCGCAGTCATGCCGCCTGGGCGTGAGCATCACCTTACCGGTCTGAGTTAGCGATGCTCGATAGCGACAAAGAAAACTTCGTTCGCCTGCTCGCGAGTCACGAGCGGCGGATTTACGCCTACATTTTAAGCCTCGTCCCGAATTGGGCCGATGCCGACGAAATTTTTCAGGAGACGAACGTTCGCCTGTGGCGCGATTTTGCCCAATTCGATCCCGGCACGAACTTCGCCGCCTGGGCCATTCGCGTTGCCTACTTCCAGGTGCTCACTTGGCGGAAGCGAGCAGCGAGAAACCAGTTGATCTTCGACGACGCCCTATTGCAGTCGATTGCCGAACGCCAGGAAGCACTGATTCCGTTGGCGGAGACCCGTCATCGGGCGCTTGGCGATTGCATGCAGGAGCTTACCGTGCATAGCCGAGAGTTGCTGGCACAATGCTACGCCCCCGGGGCGCGGGTGAAGGAAGTGGCCAAGAGCTTGGACCGAACCGGCCCCTCAGTGTACAAGGCGCTGCAGCGAATTCGTGCCTCTCTGCGGGCGTGCGTGGAGCGACGAATGAAAATGGAGCATGCGACGTGATGGAACCCGACTCGCCCGAATTCGACAAACTCCACCAACTGGTGACCTCCCAGTTGGACGGAGAACTCTCCGACGAGGAGCGGCGCGAGTTGACGGAATTGCTGCGCGATAATCCTGCCGCCCAGCAGCTTTATGTCGAGACAATTGCCGACGTGACCAGCATCCGCTGGTGGAGTGCCGATTCAATTTCCGATGCGCAGCTCGCGGCGCTGGCCGGCATCGCCCCTTCGGTTGCGAATGCGAAAACCGGGCGCAGTTGGCTAGGCATCATGTCGCTGGCGGCCGCGGTTCTTGTGGCGCTGACCGCCGGCATGTTGCTGTGGACGAATGCGGGATCGAAGCAAATCGCCGACGCCGCGGCGCCCGAGCCTGCCGTCCTCGCAATAGATTCGAGCAACCAGGAGGTGAGCAAGCCCGCCGATGTGGCAACTCTTACCCGAACTCGCGGCGTCCGCTGGAGTAAGGATGGCGCCGAGCTTCGTGAAATGTCGCGGCTCTCTGTCGGACAGGTGCTCGTTCTTCAGGAGGGCGAAGCGGAAATCTTTTTTGATCAGGCGGTGCAGCTCGTGGTCCGCGGCCCGGCATCGATTGAAATTCGCTCGCCGATGGAAATTTTCAGCCCCTTCGGTGTCATCTCCGCTCGCGTCGGCGAGACCGGCAAGGGCTTTGTCATTCAGACTCCCACGGGACGAATCACCGACCTGGGCACCGAATTCGGCGTGGCCATTGGCAAGAAGGGGACGACCGACGTGGCCGTGTTCCGCGGCGCCGTCGACTTGGCCTACGGTATGCAAGATTTGAACGTAAACACGAGGCTGTTTCAGGGACAGGCGCTGCACGTCGATTCCAACGGCAGCCTGCGACGGCTGGTCGCGATCAACAATAACCGCTTTCCATCGATTCATGGCGGTCCGCGCAATCGCACGAGTGGCTCGTCGATCTTTCTCGACGTGGACGACAACATCAGCCAACGCCTGGGCGCAAAGTTCTATCGCATCGTCCCCGGCGGTTTGGCCGAAGACGTGCCCGCTTACGTCGACCGGCAGCACGAGTGGAACGGGGTCGACCAATCGGGCATTCCCGAGTTCCTGCTCGGTGCCGACTACGTGATGCCGTTCAACGAGGATAAATGGGCGCCCACGTTGGAGGTCACGCTTCAGATTGGCCAGCCGGCCGTACTGTTTGTGTTCTTAACCAATAAGGCCCACGTGCCCGATTGGCTGAAGGCTGATTTCGTCGACACAGGATTGAAGATTGGCCTCGATGAGCACGCCGAGTTTTCGAATCCCGTCTATGAAGTCGCATCGGGGCCCGGCGAGAAAGTGGATACGATTTTTTCGATTTGGAAGCGCGAGGTTCCCGCGCCGACCAGTATCACGCTGGGCAGCGTCCGGCAGATACCGCGCTCGGGCTGGGGCTACTGCATGTACGGCATCGCCGCCATTCCGCTCGAGTCGGCGACCAACCAACAGCCGTGACCGGTCTCGTCGGTCGAGAGCTGACGATCAAAGGAGTTTTGAATGCCTGCCACAAACCGCCCGATGCGAAGCGCGGCCTTTACATTGGTCGAACTGCTAGTGGTGGTTGCGATCATCGGCATCTTGATTGCACTACTGCTTCCCGCCGTGCAAGCGGCCAGAGAAGCGGCGCGGCGATCTCAGTGCGCCAACCATTTGAAGCAACTTGCGACGGCGAATCACACCCACTTGGCCGCCAAGAAGCACTTTCCAACCGGGGGGCACTTGTGCGAAGTCTCTGGCTTCTACACGGATCTGTTGCCCTACATTGAAGAAGAAACGCTCGACGATCAGCTTCAGAAAACCGGCGACCGCTGGGCAGGCTATGCGACCTCTCCGCATAACCAAAGCTTAATTCAATCTTGGACGCCGCCCTACCTATTCTGCCCGTCGAGCGATCTGCCGCGACGCATTCAGAACATAGGAGGTCCGACGGATCGAAACTTCGACAACAACAATCCAAGATACGAGAATCACCCGATGCCGATGTATGTGGCGATCGCAGGTTCCACCAATCCAAACCATCGCGAAGTGGCCAACGCAACGCGAGGCATCGTTTCGCAGAACGGCATCTTCTACGCCGAAAGCTTCATGCCGCCAGCGAAGATTACCGATGGGCTGACTCACACGATGCTCATGGCGGAACAGTCGGATTGGGGGCTGCAGCGAGACGGGCGTCAACGCGATATCCGAAGTTCGACCAATGGGGGACCATTTGCCAGTACGTGTCATTCGATTTGGGTCAAAGTTCCACCGCCAAATACAGCCGCCCAACTTACCGACGAGGATATCTTTTATTACAATCTGTCGTCGATTCGTTGGAACATTAACGATAAGGAATGGCTGCCCGTAAAAAACGCCGGAAAGTCATGGTACGGCGAGATGAACAAAACCATCCAGTCGCCGCATCCGGGCGGTGCTCACACCGCATTTGCCGATGGCAGCGTCCGCTTCCTCGATGAGACGGTCCCAGTCGAGGTGCTATGGGCATACGCTTGCCGCTACGACGGTGAGACGGTCAATGCGAATTGACCTTCCGTCCTAAACAGACGAACCACACTCATAAAATGCCACTCGCTAGCACTTCACACGTCGCGCTCGTTGCAGCGGCCCTGACACTGTCGGCAGGCTGCGAATCGAACGGTCCGGCCATCGGCACGGTGACCGGTCAGGTCACGCACGAATCGAAACCGGTGACTCCCGGTACGATCATCTTTGAGAATCCCTCGCTGGCGCTAATCAGCCTGGCCGAGTTGGATTCCCAGGGTCGATATCTGCTTCCCGACATCCAAGTGGCCCAGTACACTGTGAGCGTGCAACCGCCCGAGCCGATTCTTCCGAGCGAATCGGACGGCACCGTGGAAGAGATCAAAGCCAAGCTGGCTAAGGTCAAGATTCCCGATCCCAAAAACATCCCCCGCCCCGTCCGCAGCACGCAGACTAGTCCGTTACGGGCCAACGTCGTCGAAGGCGAGCAAGAGTTTAACTTTGAACTGGCCGACGCCGCGCGTTCGTAGTTCCAGCCGTTAGGCGGCTCTAGACGATAGTAGTCCACATGCTCCGCATGTGGACAGTCATCTCCCGGAGGGAGACGACTACAATGCAGACGACCGCGATGGTTTACCATACTTTATTGCGAACGCTTTCTACTATTTCGCTTAGCAGGCACCTCATGTTCCACTCTCGTCGGCAATTCCTTAAGAGCATGGCTGTTTCGACTCCGGCCTTGGCGGCGCTTGCGCCGCGGTTGCTGCACGCCGCCGAGACCGCGTCCGAAGCAAACTTGCCGCCGGTCCGGCAGATCACCCGCGGGCCGAAGTTCCACTGGTTCGGTTACTACGACAAATTCCAATTCTCGCCCGATAATCGATTCGTCCTCTCCAACGAAGTTGACTTCGAGCACCGTTCGCCGACGGCCGACGACGTCATCCGCATCGGCATGATCGACACCGAGGACGGTGACAAGTGGATTGAACTAGACGAGACGCGGGCCTGGAACTGGCAGCAAGGCTGTATGCTCCAGTGGGTGCCGGGCAGCCAGAACGAAATCTTGTGGAACGACCGCGATGGCGACCGCTTCGTGTGCCACCTGATGAATGTCGAAACGCGCCAACGGCGAACGCTGCCCCATCCTGTCTACAACATCAGCTCCGACGGCAAGACGGGCATCGCTCCCGATTTCGCCCGACTGAATGATTGCCGCCCGGGGTACGGCTATGCGGGCGTTCCCGATCTTCGCCACGATGCCGTCGCGCCGGACGATGTCGGGCTGTGGCGAGTTGATCTCACCTCGGGCAAGCAGGACTTGTTATTCAGCTTGGCCGACGCGGCAAAGATACCGTACACGGGCGAAGAAAAGATGGCCTGGACCGATAGCGCCGTCCACTGGTTCAATCATTTGCTCTTCAATACCGACGGCAGCCGTTATTTCTTTCTCCATCGCTGGCGGGTCGGCCGGGGCTTCGGTACCCGCGCATTTACCGCCAATCCCGATGGATCGAAACCCTACATCCTCGACCCCTACGGCCACACGTCGCATTTCATTTGGCGCGACCCGCAACACGTCATGGCCTGGTCGTGGCATCCATCGCACAAGTCGAAGTTCTATCTTTACAAAGACCTTACGGACCACGTCGAACCGGTCGGGCCGGAAGTAATGATTCAGAACGGCCACAACACGTACGTGCCCGGCACCGATGGCCAGTGGGTCTTGAACGACACATACCCCGATCGGAATCGACTTCAGCACCCGTATCTGTTTCACGTTCCGTCGAACCGGCGGCTGCCGTTGGGACACTTTCACAACCCGCCGGACTACGCGGGCGAATGGCGCTGCGACACCCATCCCCGCAGCAGCCGCGATGGAAAGCTCGTCTGCATCGACTCGCCCCACAACGGCGGCCGGCAGTTGTATCTCATCGACGTAAGCGACCTGTTAGCGCCGACGGCAACCTCAGATAGCTGAAACTCGGTGACGCCGCCGAAGTTAACGCTTAAGCAGGTGCGAGTTCAGTTGGTGCGATGAACTCTATTCTCACCAGTTCTGGCAGTTTGAGCAGTAAGTCAAGCACCTCGTTGCAACGGATCGCGGGCTGGGACGATGCTGACATCCAGCATCTCTTACGCGCCGGCTACATATCAAAGGCCGGTCGCGGCAGCAATCTTAACGGAATTGCCCGCGATCCGATTAGCAATGCACCCGCTGGCCTGGTGTTTGCGATACTTGGAAACGCATCCGTGAGACGCGGGATCGTGCGAGGCTCCTTCATTGTCCCAGCGGTACTTATCCGATCGGGTATTTGGAAAACGCCGCACTGCCGACCATCGGCAGGATTAGAACTCTTGATTCGGCTTCAACTTAGGTGCAGTGGGCGACACTGGACTTGAACCAGTGACCTCTGCGGTGTGAAAATCCCCAGGGCTTCATCGCTTTTTTAGCGTTTTCTCCGTGGTTTTGCCACTCTACCCGAAAATGGCGGGTGTCGCAACTCGTCGCAAGAAGTTGCAAAATATCGCGAGGAAGTGCGTAGTGCAGGGCGGGGCAGCGCGCAAACGAGTACCGTCGCGACTAACAATAGACAATTGCTACGAGGCTAAGTATTTCCGGCCGCGGCCCTTCCTTTCAGGCACTTCAAGGCGGGCTAGGGCACAAGCCGGTAAACGCCACCATTTTGTTTTGCAATTTGCCGTAGCGTGACCGCGTCGTTCTGAATTGCAACTGTGTGAATCACAATGCGTTCTTGAGCATTTAACAAAACTGTTGCCGTAACGGCCGAGGTGTCAAATTCTCCATCTGACAAAACATAAACCGCATCAGGCTTGAGGCTAAGTGCGATTTGAATCGCAGGCATCGGATCAGTCCCTCCGTTTGGAGTTATTTCTGCGATCCACTTGTTAATTCTCACGATGCTCGGACGTCGTGCGCGTTGCAGCGTCTTGGTTGGCTGTGGATATGGATCGGTATCATAAAATATGATAAAGAAGGACTGATTCGCATTGAGTTGTTTGATCGATCGCAAAAGTTCGTCACGCGCCTTTTCAAACGGCTCGCCAGACATGCTGCTTGACTTGTCAACGACGTAAACGAACCTGCGCCCTTCGGCAGCGATGCCAAAAAACTCCACTTTCTTTCCGTCTCCACCTGCCTGAGCGTCAGCGTCCGATCCACTTGCAAAGAATTGTAGCGAAGGCTGAGGAGATGGCGCGGGAAGATTGTCGGTCACAAGTTCGACATCCGCATTGCCTGAATCTACACTGTCTAAGATCGACGTTTCGGCATCTGCCATGTTTGCTGAGGAAGCGATATCGTCGACGTGGTCATTGGCGAGACCTGTACCACTTTCACTCGCGCGGCCAGCATCGTCCGAAGTTCCTCCCCCAGTTCCTTCTGTACTTTTATCGCTCGTAGCGACTACGTCTTCTGGCCCCCCAGTTTGTCTAGTCAGTTCCGCAGAATCTCCAATACTACTACCGTTGCGAAGCAGCATGATCGGCGACGACAACAGTAGAAGTGCCAGAAATGCAGCGGCAGCGACTATTAGAATCCGCAAGTGTGGGGATTCGTCGGACGCCTTGGGCAATGGAGGCGGAAGAACTTGTTCAGACTTCTTTGGTATGATTCGGTTCACAGCCGCGAGCTATTGTAGCGCAAACGAGTATGGGGTTCAACTTGAATTGCGATTGACGCATGAATCATTCGCTATTGGACCTTCGGGTTCGGAACATTTCCTTCGGCCATGGCTCCCTCTTCATTCAAGACAATTAAACGGTATTCATAGCCGTTTGCGACGAGAAACGAGCGAACAGCCTGAAATCCAGCGAATGAGTCATCCCAAATCGCAAGGCAAACGTAGTAGCGGTCGGAGCTTATTGACGATAGTTTATTCGCCGCTGCTTGTGACAGGTCTTCACCGTTAAGCAAAGGTATTCCACGATAGGGCTTAGGCGACATCGCCAGGTATCCGTCCTCCTCCCCGTGGACTACAAAATCTTCTGTGTTTGGCTCACCCCGCATCCCCAGTGCATCGCGAACGCGCGGTTCGTAGAGGCGGTCATATCGGACAACGAACGCGTACTCTGTTTTGGTCGCCCCTCTTTCGCGCGGAAATGGGGACGTTACTCGACGTTTTGCTTTCTGCTCGTTCAGCTCACGCTCGGCCGCTTCCCTTTCTACTTCGGATTGCTTTAACTTTCCGTCGAGTTCGGCCAACTCGGCGACAATCTCGTTCGATTTGGTCTGAGTTTCGCTTACCACGGCAAGCAACTCGGTACGTTCCTTTGCGAGTTCATCGCGCACGCCGCGCCTTGCCTCAAGTTCTCGAACCAATTCGACTAACTCTGGATCGCTTAGCTTCTCCGACAACTCGCGGGCATCGACTTGCGATTGCAATTCGCTGCGGTTGTTCTGCAAGTTGGTGAGTTGTTGCGTCAACTCGGCCAAGTCGGTACGTGGCGTTTCCAGAGTCTCAGTTTTCGATTCGCTGGTTGAACGAAGCATAATAACCACCAAGATTGCCAAAAACAGGATCCCTCCAAACGTGTTGGTAATTGTGTCGAGAAGCAGTTCGAGGCTGTCACCAGAGTTCGATTGTCGCCGTCGTGCCATGGCTCTACTCCGCCCCTCGTTCGGGGTCGATGGCATTCTTGCCGTCTGGGAGGAGATCGAAACCGATCGTGAAGCCTCTGCTTTCTAGGTGGTCGCGAAGGTCGCTAAACATTTCAGTCGAACCAGGATGGACGATTAGCATGAATCGCGAAGTGGCGGATGACTGTTCGTTCGCCCAAGCCCGAAACTGACTCACTGCTCCTGAGCCTGAGAATCGTTGGGGACGATCTTTCTCTCCTGCTACAGCGACAAGGATGTCGTCTGGGAAAAGTTCAGTGAGAAAGACCTGCTGTCCACCGGTAGTGTCGGTGTTGTAGAGGACGCGATTTCCGGTCTTGAGATCTTCAAGTTCCTGTTTCGTCTCCGCAATTTCGTGTTCGGTAATTTCCAGGCGGTCGGCGTCGCCCGCCCGCGATTTGCGATCTGACTCCAGTGCTTGCAACTGCTGTTCAGATAGCTCGCGTTGCCGCGTGAGTTTTTGCAGCTTCACTTCCAGAGCTTCAATCTGTCCCTCGGTGGCCTTCATTTCTTCCTTGGCCGAAAATGTGGTGTATCCGACGGCCGTTTCGGCATCGGCACCCAAACTCGCGAGAAGGGCCGTCATTCGTTCGATCTCCACCTGTACCTCCTCGATGGCCGCTTCGATTTCCGCGGCGATGCGGTTGCTGCTGTCAGCGGGTGAGATAGGTCTCCGCTGAGTCAGCTCGACCGCCAGCAGGAGCATCAGCAACAAGAGCACGCCGGTGACCGACGTGATAATGTCTTGAAACGAGAACAGCGAGAGTGGTGCGCCTGCGGCACGTTTACGCTTCATTTTGCTGGTAGGGCATGATGCGGAGCCGATTGACGATGTTGCGGTGGCAATACTCGGAGCAAGAATCGAGGAACTCTTCTTCCGATTTGTGCAGAAACGTATAAACGATTTGCAGCACGAGCGCGGCCACGAGTGCTTCGAGCGTAGTATCGAAGGCGACCGCTAACCCCGCGGTTACTTCTTTCAACGAACCGGTGATTTCGTTCATCTCGGCCCCCGAGCCAAGAACACTACCGAAGCCCCCAATGGCATCCGACAGGCCCAGCACCGTGCCAATAAAGCCGAGCACCGGGATTGCCCAGATGAACCCTCGCAGCAGCGAATAACTAGTTTCCATCATCGAGGCATCTTGGTCTCCTTGACTCCGGAGGATTTCATCGACATCTGTTACTCGCCCCATGTTCTGAAGATTCGCAAGCGCAATCACGATGCGGTTAAACAGCACGAGCTGTCGCGGATCGTCAACCGTCTCGTAAATGCGATTCATCACTTGCTCGACGGTGGCCGTCGAGAGGACGAAATCGTTGTCGTCGGGAACCACGGAAAACTGCAGCGCCTTCCTCTGGAGCTTGAGCTTCTGCCGCTTAATCGCCAGGATTGCTAGGCACCACATCGTGAGGAACACAATCGCGTACGGAATTGGCCCCCGCTCGGTAAAGAGCGATGTGAAATACCAATCGGGCACGAGCGTCAGCGCGCCGTAGAATGCCACCGTTGCCAGGGCGGCCAGCACGAACGTAAGTCCGGAGTGGACCCGCGTGAAGCGGCCGCCGCGGATGCCAATCATGTTCTCGGGGTCAGAGCGCCTCCAGGAGAGTTGAAATTGGTTCGATGGTTCGGCTGGTGTCATAGCGTGCTACTTGCCATGGAGGTCGCTGAAAATGCAAGAAAGATGAGGCCAACGAACATTAGTGTCACGATAGCCATTACTAACCCTGCAAACCACCAAAATGAATTGAGCGCTCGCAGGGCTTTATCGAGATGCATAATGTCTTGATACCTAAGCATTTCGACGATCCGGCTACGGAAACGATGCAATAGAATTCCACCGGTGATGAGCACCGCCGCCATCGGTAGAACGAAGAGCAAGGCACTGGCCGTTGCACTGCCAGGGGCAACTCCGGAGATTTCGTCAGGGGCTACGAGCGTGGCCAAGCAAGAGATGGCGAACAGAACTCCCATCACGTCACACCACACCGCAAGAAACATGAGCGTGCCGAGCGAGTCTTCGAGTGTGCGAACAGCGGGGCCGATGACATCAGAGGTCGATTGGCTCGCCGCGACGCGATCAACTGCCGAGATGCGATCGCCGGCATGGATGCGCGGAAAGAGGCCCTCGATTTGCCCAGCCGGCAGCCAGTCCGGCATAGTTCCGTTCCAAACGAGATCGTGGGATGTGAACCGTCGAGTGGAAGCATAACTTTGGAGCACCTCCCAACTCACCGGGCCTTGTCTCTCTCCATTAACTGTGAAGTACCAATCCGCCGGTGGCGCTGCGACTCTGGCCGACGGTGTGGCCGTGGCTTGCTGAACAGGAACCGCCTGTTCCGCAGTTTTGCGGGACGTGCTGCCAGAGAAGAGGTGTGGATGCGTACTAGCTGGCGACCATTGGATTCCGTCCGGCGATATTTCGTGCATCCGGCTAAACTGTCCGCGCTTCACCAGCCCTTGAAGCTTCTCGTCGTCGAACGGTCCTTGAACGCGGCCGCGGATGCGGATGTAATAGCTGTCGCTCATCGCATGCTCCCTAGTTTCCCGCCGCAGTGGTTGAAGTATCTGGAGATCGAAGCAGAATTGGACGCCCGGTCACAAGAACCGTCGATAGTCGTCCTGGGCTCCATGCAATCTTTCCATTTTCCACGTTGCCGATTTCATGAATCACGACATGTTGACTGATATCCATCGAGACAGCGCACAAAGTCCCCGTGACGGACTCATCTAGCGGAGGTTTGCAGACACACTGACTATCTCCCGTTCGTTCCAGCGAAGCAATCCAACGGTACTGCTCCCTAGGGGGATTCTTCTTCGCTCCTTCGCTCTGGCGCGTTTGTTCGGTTAGCGACCTGAAATCGGCCAAGCCCGTCACGATGGCCCGCGCTTCATTCCGCGTGGGGTTGGCTTGCTCGTCGTTGGGCAAGAACCAACTTACTGATAGATCGACGCCCGCGTTCTCAAGCTCCTCCGCTACTTTTCCGAAAGCGTGATCGAAGAGATAGCTTCCCTGACTCCCCGTTTTAAAGATGCGGCGCAGCATGTCCATCGCAAGAACGGGGTCTAACAGCCCGTTGAACAAGTGTCGTTTTCTAGGCGACGAGCGTGAGGGCTGGTT
>JBBDYG010000107.1:0-2039 GCA_040901765.1 Pirellulales bacterium | reverse complement strand
GTGACGACGCTCGTCGCCACCCGCAGTTCTTCCAAATGTTCCGGTGAGTAAACGGGGTCGATGCCGTGGCCGACGTAGCTGGCCGGTTTCATGTCGTTCAATGTGCGGTTGACCAGAAAGGTCGCAATCTCCTCGGCCACCGCCATCACGACCGCCGCGTCGTGTTCGACGTCCTGTCCGACCCGTTGCTGCACGCCGATGTCGATCGTGTAGGTTCGTCGTTCGCTGGTGCGGGCCAGCGGTACGCTTTCCATCGCCCGCGGCACGATGGTCACGCGGAGTTCGTCCAGGTCGGCCAGTTCCCGCACCGGCAACAGCTTGCGCTGCGGCACGAATGTGCGGGAAAACGTACCGCCGCGGAGTTCCGCGACGACGGCGTCGGAAATCTGTACGCTGACGGGAGTGGCCATTGGGATTTACGGGTTGTCGCGGCCGAAGACGATGATGTCGGCATTCGTCTGGCCGGTGGTGGTTTCCAGGCGGAGCATTTTGTTGGTGCCGCCGACGGCGTAGCCGGCGACGGTCGGGGCGGTGAGCAACAGGAACCCGCCCGGCTTGAGCGTGATTTTCACCGTCTCCGGATCGTTGGTGCTGGCAAACGGCGACGTCCACGGATTCGTCGATGCACCACCGACGATCAAATCGCCCGACGATGAAACCTGGTTGCGAATGAACAGGCCGACGATGCTGTCGAAGACGACCGCGTTGCGTAAGGGATCAGTCGATTGCTCGAACCCGGCCAGCGTCGCCAGGTCCAACTCGAAGCTGGCCGGACCGGACATGTGCCGATCGCGCTCGACGGCGATCGCATTGATCTGGTTGGCGCCGACGCCTTCGGTGAGCGATAGTGCCGCTTGCAGATGGAGCACGGCCGATAGGCTGATCCCCTCGGCCGTGTCGGTAAGCTTTGCGCCGACGGTCGCCTGACAGACGATTTCGGAATGCGTCGAAGGCATGTCGGCCTCTACTTGGTCTGGACGTGCTTGGTGTGAATCCGCAATTCCCGCCGGAAATCGTCGGCGTAGCGCCAGGGCGGCTGGCCGCCGGGGGCCATGACTTCATAGACCTGCGTCACCGCGCCGTCGGATTCTTCAATTCGGTCGCCGCGACTGGGCAGCAGCACCACGCCGCCGAAGGTCAAGTCGGCGGTGCGGACGATGTAGTCGCGGCTCTGCCAGGTTTCGATGACCGGGTCGGCCGCGTCGCTGGCGAATTCCGTCCGTCCGATCGTGGCCGAAAGCACGATGCCCATGTCGCCGTGGCGGTAGACGACCGACTTGGTCATGTGCTTGTGGCGTTGATCGGCCAGCCAGGCCGCGCCGGTATCCAGTAGGTTGGGCATTACGGATCACTGACTCAGACGGACATGGACCGTGGTGTCGGCCGACGCGGCGGCGCGGGCCACCTTGCCGATCTGCTTATTGCCGGCCGACGTCGTGGTGACGACGTTCGCGGTATCGTCCCAGTACAGGATTTGACCGACGGTGTAAGCGACGCCCGTGTTCTTGGCGAAGTCAAACACGCCGTCGACGGCCAGTGCTCCCAGTTCGTTGGCGGCGATTGGTCGTTTGGTCACGCCGACCAGATCGCCTTGCACGACCACGTCGCCGGCGGCGATGTCGCTGCCGGGCGTGTAGTCGATCGAACATCCTTCTTGGACAAACGTTGCTTGAGCCATATCGAAAACCTTTGCGTTGGTTCAGGGACAAAATGAAAAAACACTCTTGCCGAAACGGGCGGGCATCATGCCTCGCCCTTTGCGCGGATGCCTCCCTTGGGGTCTTGCAAAGAACATCCAAAATCGTGGACGCCCCTAAGCTGGATTCCCAAGACGCTGAAGTCGGCTTCGGCCGTTTCGATCGTCGGCGACTCTTGGCCGTTGAGGATTGCGACTTCGATCACCGGCAAGTCGTTGGGGTCGGCCAGCAGATACCACGCCTTGGCGGAATTGCCGGTGTAGGCGGCGTTGGCCAGGTAGCGGCTGACTTCGACCCGATACTTGCCCTGGTGCGGGTTGTTGATCGGCGCCTTGGTGCTGG
>JBBDYG010000106.1:50443-75774 GCA_040901765.1 Pirellulales bacterium | reverse complement strand
AGTCGCGTTGGCGAACATGAGCTGGTGCGCCAGCGTGGTTTTGCCGCTACCGGGAGCGCCGGCGATGATGTTGAACGAGTATTCGGGCAGGCCGCCGCCAAGAATTTCATCGAGGCCCGGCACGCCGGTGGGCAATTGCCGAATCTCAACCCGTTCGTGTCGGGGTTCTGTTTCAGGGCGCGTGCTCATACAACCTCGATTCTACAGTACTATTGGTCCAACGATGCGTCGGGCCAAGCCTCGCGGACCAGCCGCAGCGTGAGGGGTTCGCCGATCAAAGTCACCAGCAGTCCGAGCAGATGGGCCGTGATCGCGACGGCCGCATCGACCCCGACGCTGCCCGACTCAGCTACGAACTCTTCGAGTCCGTCCAGACAACCTTCGGCCTTGACCTGAATGTTATGCACCCCGGGGATTTCCGCGCGGGCCAGGGCCAGCGCCCGCCGCAAGAGCGCGTTGAAGCCGTCGGCACCGGCAAATCGTGTGAGGGAGACGCGCAATTTCTCGCACACCTCCACCGCTTCATGCACGCGCGCATCGGTGGCGCTCTGGCGGGCTGCTTCCAAAGCCAGCAATCGCCGTGCCAAGACTCGCATTGATTGGGAAGGAGTTTCCATCAGGCGCTTGGGTATCCGAGCGTGGAATGTCCGGCTGGCCTAGGAACGCGCAGTCGGCGGTGAAGTCCGGATTGACAAGGCTGCAGGGCGTCTCGTCGCGCAGCTACGGCCGCTGCTCGTCGAGCGCTTCGTCCGGCTCCTGAGGGCGACCCCCCCCCGAAACTGTATTTATGTTCACTGCATCACCAGTCCTTTCAGATTGCCCTTTTGGTGAGCGGGATCGCTCCTATTGTACTGAACCGGTCGGCTGACTGGCAACTAGAGCTAATGACGAGGCAGTCCCGTTCGTAGTTCCGCCTTTAGGCGGCGTGGGGTGCAAAACAGGAACCGCCTACGGAACAGTTCAAGAACACTCGGGCTTTTTGGCCGAAGGCCTGTTCTCAGCGTAGCCTGGGGCATCGCCCTCGTTGTTCTACACAACTTCTGCTTTCCTACCGCGAAGCGGTTACGCCCTCCAGCCCAGGGTTGTCCGCCGCAGCGGACTACCCTGGGTTCCATGCCGAATTTGGTCGCATTTACCCCAACGGGGTTATGGCCTCCGGCGTAACCCCGTTGGGGTAAAGCATGCAAGGAGCCAGCCAACCCAGGGTAGCTGCGCAACCCTGGGCTGGAGGACGCAACGCCCTTGGCGTAAAGACACCCAACGATCGCAATGAAAATCCTATTTGTGACTTGTGTAGAACAACGAGGGCGTTGCCCCAGGCTACGATGACGTTGGCCTTTGGCCAAAATCCTGCACGGCGTTGCCCGGTAGGGGTGCCAGCCATCTCGCTACGTCCGAAATTGCTGCGACCCCTACCGGGGTCGTGCGGGACATAATCTGATTTCCGGTGGTGTGCTGCGCGACCACCGGCTAATGGCTGTCATCCCGCCGGGATGAAAAATGCAGTTACTCGATAGGCAAGGGGCAATGGCGAAGAGTGGCATGCGAAACGGCCGCTACACCTTGCGCTTCGAGTGGCGAGCAATGCGGTCGCGGATTTCAGCGGCCAGTTCGTACTGTTCTTGGGCCACCGCCTCGTCGAGTTGTTCGGTAAGGGGCGGCTCTAGTTCGTAGTGATTGGCGAGGGCGTCTTTCATTTCGCGAAGCTTGACGACCAACTCGTCGTCATCAAATTCTTCGTCCATTTCTTGCCGCGCAAAGGCGGCTTGCATCCGTCCCAGCCCGCTTTCAATGACCTCGACAGCTTTTTCTGGATGGAGATCATCCACTTCCGCAAGCGCGGCGGCTTGCGTGTGATGGAAAATGACGAACGGCCGGTACTGTTCGTGCATTTCCGCCCATTCGTCTTCCGGCGCGTGGGCAGAACTGAAATCCATGAGCGCCAGCGTGTGCTCGGCATCGGCGACCGCCCGGCGAAAGTCGCGGAGCGCCATCCAGCAAATCCGGCGGTGGTAAAACTGCACGAACTCGCGGTCGATTTCCACGCAGCGAGCCTCGTCGAGTTCGAACTTCTCTCCCTCCTCGAACGCCAGGGCAAGGAGGTAATCGTAGTAGGTCGAAAAACCTTCCGGGCGTGCCCCATCGGGCCGACCGTCGGCCTCCATTTGCAGCAGACCCATGTCGAGCCGCAACTGGAGCACCGCTCGCCCATCGCGTCCGCGGACTTTCCGCGCCGCTACATCGCCAAACTCGTAGGGCCAATCCCCGAATATGTCGTCCAAGTGCTGCGGACGCTTCGCCATCTGGAATGCTCTCCATTGATGCCACACTGAAACTACATCCAGCCAATAGTATTGTAGTCACTTGGGGGGGTGGGAGGCGAGTATCAGTACGCCAAGATTAGTGCGCATCCGTGGCGCGCTGGCATGCAAGGTGGCGGTAAGGGGGGAGTCGGGGGAAATGCAATTGCGGATTCGCCGCTTGGTCTTCCCCTGACCCCTAGCCCCAAGCCCCTAGCCCCTCTCCAATCAGCCCTCGCCGCCTTCGTCGGAGCAGAGTTCCTGAAGCAGCTCAATCTCTTGAGCATCGTGGCGGTCCACTTCCGCGAGCATGGCCCGGATTTCTTCGCACGCCCGGTCGAAGTCCATTTCCTGCCACTCGTTCAATTCTTCGAGCGCAGGCACGATCCGGCGGATCCGAGCACGGAGCCGGGCGTGGTCGCCAGCCAGCTTGTCCACGCGGTCTTGCAGGTGCGGCTTCTGTTCAATTAACCCGCTTAGGTAGCCGCCTTCTTCCTCCAATGCCATTAACCGCTCAATGTGACGATTGAAAGACTTGAGGGTAAATCGCACGCTGGAGATTTTGCGAGGAAGGCTCACCGACGGCGCCTTCCAGTCGATGGTCACGCGCAGCGCCGCCTTCACGTGTTGGAGTATCTCATGCTCCATCGAACTTGCGCCGGCTACTGATTCCGTAAGTTGCAGTGC
The DNA here is from genome assembly GCA_040901765.1 of Pirellulales bacterium. Taxonomy (GTDB): domain Bacteria; phylum Planctomycetota; class Planctomycetia; order Pirellulales; family Lacipirellulaceae; genus JBBDYG01. Next base: position 72,787 of record JBBDYG010000106.1, on the reverse strand, counting down.
CATATCAACGACCCTCCACTAGTGACGAGACTCCAAGTTGACTGCGCGGGCATCGACCGCGAACGCGCTGGCTCCGCAATGCATCCAACAACGGGCGACGCAAGTCAACGCACGGATGACAGTCCGATCAATATTCCATCAACGAATCGTGCAGCGAACAAAGATGAGCAAGGAGGATAAATATCAGGCACTGCACCAAACGAGTCCGACGATCCTTATGATACCCGATTCGGCGCACTTTACTACCCAGTCCAAGTCGATGGCACAAAAAAAACTGCAAGTCGCGCAAACTCGATTGCAGACTGGCGAAAATGCGCAAGCCGTGCGTGCTAAACCGGACAGGATCACGCGGGATTGCGCAAAACACACGCGGCGGCTGGAAGCCGCCGCTACTCGACTGTGGGCGGCGGGCGGCGGCGCGATTTCTTTTCCGCCGTTTCGCGTTTGGTGCGAAGCCGCGACTCTTTGACTCCGCGGGGCGTTTTGGTGGGTATGCGTCGCCGCGGTGGCGTTGCAGCGGCGCGGATCATGTCGCGCAGCTTCGCGAGACAATCAGCCACGTTCCGTAATTGATCGCGATAGCGCTCGCTCGTGACGACTAAATCACCCTCATCATTGATGCGGTTCCGCTGCTGCACCAGAAATCGAGACCGAATCGACTCGGGAATCGACGCGGACGACGTTACGTTCCAACGCAGAACCGCCTTGGAGTTGACCTTGTTGACATTTTGTCCCCCGGGTCCGCCGCTACGGGCGAACGAGAATCGTAGTTCCAGCGCCGGCACAATGAGCCGGGAGGTAACAACGAGATCCTTACGCACGAGAAGAATCCCCCCGTTGTCAGCTGTCGGCTGTCGGCTGTCGGCTATCGGCCAGAAAAACAGGCAACCTCTGGCCGATAGCCGAAGGCCGATAGCGCTTCAATGCTACCCAGAATGGGCCAGGGTACGCAAGCAGTTCGACATTTTTTGCTGCGACCGCTGTAGAATCTCGTGATACGGAGTCCCTTCGATTTCCGATCCCGAGAGTTTGACCTCAAAATCACCGTCGTAGCCCGCCTCGAGCAACGCGGTCACTATTTCTTCCAGCCGAATATTTCCGTCGCCCAGCAGGCATTGCTCCTGGTCGAACGTGCGTGTAACACCGCCATCGGCGACGTGAACGAGCGCCAAGTAAGGGACCAACTCGGCAAGAAATTCGAGTGACTGCGTGGCGTGGGGGAACTGGTAGGTATCGTAAACGATCTTGAGCCACGGCGAATCGTGCTGCTGCACGATGGCCAGCGTGGCGGGCAGGTCCGTGAGAAACGTCCACTGCGCTCCGCAAGCCGGGTGCTTGGGCTTTAGCGCGAGCGGCACCTCAAGCGACTCGGCAAGTGGCAGCAATTCGTCCAGAGCGGTGTTCACCAGCCGCTCCGAATGGCGGAAGGTGTGGTTGTTGCGGCCGCCGGTAAAGAGAGTCACACTGGCGGCGCCCACTTCCGCCGCGAGATGTAGCGCCGCGGCAGCGTCTTCAATGCTCTCGGTGAGGGTGCGTCCATCGTTGCCCGTGAACCCGCCGGCAAAAAACAAACTGGAAACTTTCAACTCGCTTTCGGCAAGCAGTTCGACCGCGCGCTCCTCGCCGAAGTCCGATAACTTTTGCCGCCAGAGTCCAATCGCCTGGTAACCCGCCTTCTGGTAGTGAAAGATATCTTTGTCGAATGACCACCGGAAGGTGGTCAATTCGTTCATCGAGAGTCTTGGCATTGCCCAGTTGCCTCGCTATGTCAAGAACCGGCACCGGCTTCAACACCAAACTGCCGAATCACAGGTTCTCTTCGTGCCCGCGCGAATGTCCCTGCGGACAAGTTCGCAAAGAGTATGCGGGATTATGCCCCGAAAGTAAATCGCGCGGCGTCGTTTTCTTCGACGCAGTGCTAGCACTGGAGTGTAGCACGACTCTCGGAGTCGTGAATTCACGAGTCGGAGACTCGTGCTACTCTAGATCCCTAGCGCCGCGTTCCCATGCGATTTTGCCCCTGCCGTGGCTGGGCGTTCCTCGTTTGCGGGCGGCTGGCCTGCGATTGCGGCCGCTTGCGATACAGATTCGCAACGCTCTGCCCCTGGGGGGGAATCACGTAGACCTCGGGATCGTCGATCACCCACTGCGTCGACCACGATTTTCCGTTATCCCAATTCGCCACGTTGAAGAAGAAGTTGTTGAACGTCGTGCAGCGGTAACCGTAGGGATATCCTGAGTGGAGATGATCTTCCGACGTGAGTGGTTCGACGCCCTGGCGGGCGTAAAAGTGAATCTGGCCATCGGATGTGAATGACATGCCGAGCGTCCACCAGCCCGGTTCGGCAATATCATGGCTGCGCAGGTCGTTGCCCCGTTGGTTGGCCCGCACGGTCAATTTCGCCGAGTCAACGTCGTTTCCGCGGCTGGTTTCGCTTTGGAACAAGATGAACATGCCAGGCCAATAGTCTTCGTTCTTGCCGTCACCCGAGCGTCCTACGCAATCGGCCCGCATGCCAAACGACGGACCCGAGCGGTTCTCCCACTCCTCGAAGGGCGGCAGGTAAACCCGCACCAGGCAGCTTGGCTGCCACGAGACGGGTATGGTCCGGCCGAGCCGGCGGTCGAATTTCATGAGCAGGTCGTCCTGCTGCTGCTGGTTGGTTAGCCGTCCCGGAATTCCGGAGAGCTTGGTGGCCATCAGTAGCGCGCCGGTGCTGCCATCGAGGCCACCCGGCGGCGTCGGAACTCGCTTCACGAGGTCGGGCGTGCCCCGCATCGCCCCTTCATGCCACAGGCCACTATTGCTGCGGCCGCCCGGGGCGCGTTGGTTCTCGTCCTGCTCGTGGCTACTCTTGGGGTGCTGATAGGTGTAGCTCCAGTCTTCGGCCTCGAACGTGTCACTGCAATCTTCGAGAAAATGGCCCGTGCCAGGCACAAACGGCGCTGCGGTCACGAAAGCAAACGAACCCAATACCGCGGCTGTCGCAAACAGCAACTTGGCAAACATTCGGGGCATGATCCTTCTCCACGTGCAACGCTAGCACTGCCAGCGTAATGAGTACCTGCGATCATTCGTTTCTATCGACAAGATCGCTACAGCGGTTCAACTCTTCGTGGCCGTTAGAGTGGATTCTCGGAAAGCTGGCAGCCCGGCAAATCGTGACACGCATCGCAGCGGGGTCCGCCATGCTGCGCGTGTGCCAGACAGTACGTTAAGCGGTCCCCGATGATCGACAGCATCAGTGGATGAAGGGCCAGCGGAGCGGTGACAAGATGCTTGATGTCGGCATGTTTTCGCGCGGCGTCAGCCACCAGCCGCGGGATGTCGCTCTGCCAGTGTCGCCCCGGCAGTAGGAAGTACGGAAACACCGCGATCAGCTTGGCGCCGCGCTCAACGCAGCGGTCAAACGCCGCGGCGATCGACGGCTCGGCCAGCTCCATGTGCGCCGGTTCCACAATCGGCAGTCCCGACCATTCGGCGAAGCGCCTCACCACTTCGAGCAACATGCGGTTGCTCTCCTCGCGCACCGAGCCGTGATCGACGATGATTAGGCCGAGGCGGTCGGAAAAAACCTGCAATTGATCGGAAAACTGTTGGGCAAGAATCATCGTGGTGCGGAAGGCAGAATTGTGGCACGCGAACAGCGAATCACATTCATGGGACAAAAGTTATTTTAGGCGAATTCAGTAGGCACTAGACATTGGGTAGTAGGGGAGTTGGGAGCTGGGGGCTGGGGAAGTAATGCGGTGCTCGCGCAAGAGTCTTACTTTTCACCCTTCTTCGTGTTGCTCTTGGGGGCTAGCTACGTCGCAGCCGGTGACGGCACAGGTCGCGACCCTGTATGAAAGAAACATGTAATCATCGCACACGCGGCAACGACTGTAATGGCAAATGTAGAAGGTTCTGGAATCGGGATCGGGTCTAAACGAAATGCGCGCCTCGCACCGTTGTGAATTCCATAGCCCACGATTTGCCCGCGGTCGTTGATGTCCCTCGCGACTTCCAGCATCCAGCCAATTCCCGTCTCATCGAGTACGTTGTTGAGTTCAACCGTTGTCGTACCGTCATACAAGAAAGGACGGGGAACGCGTCGAGTCCCCATTAAGACGGAGCCTACAACCCAACCTGCGGAATTGATCGCGTGCGGGTACGTGGCGACACTCCCTGGTAATGTTCCGAGATCGTCAGTTGCTGGACTGATTACTTCATTGGGCGCTGTTCGAAAACCATTGTTCATTCCTATGGTTGTGCCCAAATAATCCGCGTCTCCAGTGACTTGTCCACTGTCGTTTATTCCTTCGCCGATGCTGCTTCCGACGGCTATTCCGATGTCATCCGTAACAGCATTCATTGGTCCTGGTCCCGAAGTTCGAAATGCGTGGACTAAGGGTCTTGGATTGCCGGGAAGGGTCGAGTAACCAACAACCTGTCCACTATTGTTGATTCCATTTGCCACGCTTTCGGTTCCTCCGAGCGTGCCGAGATTGTCCGTCGCCGGTTGAATAGCGGCGTTTGGACCAGTCCTAAATGCCCGAGGCATGGTATGTCCAGAAAGATACGAAAAACCAACAACTTGGCCCGATTCATTGATTGCAGCCGCCGTGCTTACTTCTCCTCCGAGCGTGCCCAAGTCGTCTGTAATGGGATCGATCGGAGCGTTCGGTTTAGTTCGAAACGCATGTGCAACAGAACTCGCAATGTACGAACCACCAACGACTTGCCCTCGATCATTTATATCGTTAGCAATACTATATGTGCCTCCCAGCGTACCAAGGTTGTCGGTTGCCGGATTGATCGTTGCGTTTGGAGCAGTGCGAAACGCCCGCAGGTTGGGCAAAATTGGATCGGAAGTGTACGAGGTGCCGACCACCTGGCCCAGGTTGTTAATTGCAGTCGCGCGGCTCGTTTGGCCGCCCAACGTGCCAAGATCGGTCACTCGGTATGCAACAGCTGAAAAGGCGTATGCCGGGGGCCAGACAACCACCACGGTCGCGACGAGCGCCCATTGGCAAATGCAAGTTGTCGATATTTTCATTAGTTCACTCCTGCCAGGATTTCGGATCTCAAAAGGGAGCGTCAATCAAATTGGATTCATCTGTAGCCCAGGCGATCAACTAGATTCAGCAAGTCGGTTATCGTTAAGTCCAGGACCACGTTGACGCCGCACGCGGTTCGGCTAGTCGCTACGCCAGTATCTCTTTTACCACACGCCCTGCTTCATCAGTTAGCCGGAAGTCGCGACCTTGAAACCGATAGGTTAGCTTCCGATGGTCAATCCCCATTACGTGCAGCAGCGTGGCATGGAGATCGTGAACGTGAACTGGATTCTCGACCGCACTGTAGCCTAGCTCGTCGGTCGCGCCATAGGTGATGCCGGGCTTGATTCCGCCGCCGGCCATCCAAAGCGAGAAGCCGCGGATGTGGTGGTCGCGGCCATCGCCTTGGGCCATCGGGGTACGGCCGAACTCACCGCCCCAGACGACCAGTGTATCGTCCAACATGCCGCGCTGTTTGAGGTCGTTGACCAGCGCTGCGGAGGCCTGATCGACCAGCTTGGCGGTGGTCGCCGTGCCCTGCTTCACTCCGCCGTGGTGATCCCAACCGCGATGGTAAAGCTGAACGAAGCGGACTCCGCGTTCCGCGAGCCGGCGAGCGAGAAGGCAATTGCTCGCGAATGTGCCTTCGCCGATCTGCTTCACCCCGTACGCATCGAGAATATGCTGTGGCTCGCTCGAAAAATCGATTAGCTCCGGCACGCTCATCTGCATGCGGAAGGCGAGCTCATATTGCGCAATGCGAGCGGCAATTTCCGGATCGTGCAGCCGCTCGTCACTCGCGCGATTGATTGCGCTAACGGCATCGAGCACCCGCCGCTGGCGATCGTCTGAGACGCCCTTGGGGCGGCCAAGGTACAGCACCGGGTCGCCTTTGGCGTGAAACTGCACGCCCTGAAATTGGCTCGGCAAGAAACCGCTGTGCCACTGTCGCGCGGCGATCGGCTGGCTTTGGCCGCCGCCGGCCGAAGTCAGAACGACGTAGCCGGGCAGCGTGTCCGACTCGGACCCCAGGCCATAGAGCAGCCACGAGCCCATGCTCGGCCGGCCCGAGATGCTCGTGCCGGTGTTCATGTAGGTGTGAGCGGGATCGTGGTTGATTTGCTCGGTCTGCATCGAGCGGACGATGCACAGGTCGTCGGCGATCCGCGCGATGTGCGGAAAGATCGCCGAAATCTCCTGGCCCGAGTCGCCGCATTTGACAAACGCGTGCTGCGGCGCGAGGCATCGCAACTCTTGGCCTTGCAATTGCGCGATGGGTTGACCTGCCGTGTAGGACGCGGGCATCGGCTGGCCGTGAAGTTTCGCAAGTTGCGGTTTGTGATCGAGCGTCTCGCACTGCGAAGGCCCGCCGGCCATGCATAGATGAATCACCCGCCGCGCTCGGGGCGGCACGTGAAGCGGCTGCACGACGCCCGACCACGCCGCCGGCCGACTCGACGCTCCGGCTGCATTCCGGCCCAGCAGCGTCGCCAGCGCAAGACTGCCCACGCCATAACCGGCGCGACTCAAAAACGTCCGCCTAGCCGCGAGTTGAACTAATGTACTTTCCAGAAAAAACTCCATCACTCTTACTCAAACCGAAAAGAAGCAATTAATAGCACCACTGAGGCACTGAGAACACGGAGAATCAAAGAAGGAATGTAGAAGGAAACGCGCTCCTGCTAAGTTCGGATCCGAGGCTTTTCTCCGTGTACTCCGTGCCGCCGTGGTAATAAAGGATTGTCTACGAGATTCTAGTATCGCGTAATTGTTTCGTGCAGGTTCAGCAGTACCCGGGCTACGGACGTCCACGCGGCTAGCTCGGCTGGGTCGATGGTTGTAGATACAGGCGTCGCACCGATTTTGATTAGTTCCGTGGCTGCGGCCGGGTCGGATTGGTATTCGCGCAGGTCCTGCTCGAAGAGGGCTCGCAATTCGTCGCAGACCGGACCGGTCGGTTCGCGCGACAATACTTCCCGGTAGGCCCAGTTGATGCGGTCGCTCGTCTCCGCGCCGCCGTCGGCCAGAATTCGCTGCGCGAACACCCGGGCCGTTTCGACGTAGGTCGGATCGTTCAAGAGCGCGAGCGACTGCAATGGCGTGGTCGAGCGTTCCCGTTGGCAGGTGCTCTCTTCGCGGTTCGGCGCGTCGAACGCGAGCAAACTAGGGTGCAGGAACGTCCGCATCCAGTAGGTGTATAACCCGCGGCGATATAAACTCGCACCGGTGTCGGCTTCCCATTCGCGTTCGGGGAAATTGAGCTGCGACCAGTAACCCGCGGGTTGGTAGGGCTTCACGCTCGGGCCGCCGATGGCTGGGTTCCACAGACCGCTTACGCAAAGCGCGTTGTCGCGAACCATCTCTGCGTCGAACCGGAAACGCGATTGTCGTGCGAAGAGCAGGTTAAGCGGATCGCGTTCCAGTTGTGCCTCGGTCGGAGTGGACGATTGCTGGTACGCCTGGGAGGTGACGATCAGCCGCACGAGGTGCTTCACGTCCCACCCACTCTCGCGGAACTCGACGGCCAGCCAATCGAGCACGTCCTCATGCAGCGGCGGCGTGCCTTGCGTGCCTAGGTCGTCAAGCGGTGTAGCGAGTCCTCGGCCAAAAAGGAGTTTCCACACGCGGTTGACGAACACCCGCGCGGTGAGCGGATTCTTGGGCGACACAAACCACCGTGCCAGATCGAGCCGCGTCTCACGCTGCTGGGGCTTGGTGCTGTCAATTGCAAACACCGCCGGCACGTGCGGCTGCACCACGGGGCCGGTCTCATCGAGCCAGTTTCCCCGCGGCAGTAATCGGGTTTCACGCGGTTCGACGGACACCGACACCAGCACCGTGGGTATCTCCTTGACCAGCGCCGCTTGTTGATCGCGCAGCGACTTAAGCTTCGCGCGATCGGTCTCCAGCAGCGGCGTGATCTGACGAAAATGGGCGGCCAGCAAATCTTTTTGCGCTGTGGTTCGCGCCGCCGGCTCGGCCTGCAGCGCGTGCGCGATGTCGTCCGGCAGCCCGTGCGACGGCAGCCCCGGCTTTGCGTTGGACGTTACCGAAAGTCGGAAACGACCAATGTTGTGAACGGGGTAGATCGATTCGTGACGCAATCGCACGATCAGGCGTCCCCCTTCCGGTACGGGGAGCGGTTCGGCAAAGGTGAAGATCGCCCGGCGGTCGAGCGCGTGTTGATGCCCGTCCACTGACCAACCGGTATTCGCATCCTGGTCGATCGCATGTTCGATAGGGTGGTCCTTGGCCGTATAGTCCGCCACTGCACCGGCAATCGCCACTTTCCGGTGAGGTTCGGCCGGCCCTGCTACTTCAACCTCAAACCCAGTCAGCACGAAGTTGCCGTTGGCGTGCGACAGGCTGCCGTTAGTAAGGCTCGGATGAGTCAGGGCTTCGAGTTGAATCGCCGTGATCGGTTCGGGACCGACCTGGAGATTGACCAGATAGACTTCGTTATTCACCTTCGCGCCGATGGCCAGCAGCGAGTTGTCTTCGAGCAACTTGAGCTTCGTGCCGAAGGCGCTCTTTTTGGCCCTGGGGCGGAGCGCAGTAAACATAAGCTCATCGGCCCGAACGCGGTCGCGTTGCTCGCGCTCCCACGCCTCGCGCGCGGCGGCCAATTCGGGTGTCTCCTCCGCCAGCTTACTCTCCGCGGTGGCGATTTGAGCTTCAATCTGCCGCTGTTGCTCGGCCTGCGTCGGCGACGGAACCGGCATCTCCGGATCCCAGCGGCCTTCCGTGTAATTGTAAACGCCGCGCTCCTGGATATCCGCAAAGTACGACGCGAAGCTGTAGAAATCTTCCGCCGTGAACGGGTCGAATTTGTGATCGTGACATTGGGCGCAGCCCAGCGTCATGCCCATCCACACCGTCGCCGTCGTCCGCACGCGGTCGGCGGCGTACTTGGCCAGGTATTCCTTCGCCTGCGATCCGCCTTCGGCCGTAATCATGTTCAGCCGATTGTAAGCTGATGCAACACGTTGCTCTTGCGTCGCGTCCGGTAGCAAATCACCGGCAAGCTGTTCAATGGTGAACTCATCGAACGGCTTGTTGACGTTGAACGCGCGAATCACGTAGTCGCGGTAGGGCCAAACACTGCGATAGTTATCGCCGTGATACCCGTTCGTGTCGGCGTAGCGCACCAGGTCGAGCCAATACATGGCCATCCGCTCGCCGAAGTGGGGCGAGGCCAACAGCTCATCGACGAGTTGCTCGTAAGCGAGTGGCCTCTCGTCGGCCAAGAGCTGTTCGACGCGCTTCGCATCGGGCGGCAACCCCAGCAAGTCGAAGTAGAGCCGCCGCACAAGCGTCGCTTCGTCCGCCCGTAGCGACAGGCCCAATCCCCCTCCCCCGTCCCCGGGGGAGGGGCTAGGGGAGGTGGTTTCGCTGTTTTGAGACAGGCTCTTCAACTTCGCAACTAGCAGCCGGTCTATCGGATGCTTCTGCCCCTCATCCTCCGGCAGCGTCGTCCGCCGCGGCGGCACCAGCGACCAGTGCGGCGCATACTCGGCGCCTCGCGCCACCCAGCGGGTCAATAGTTCGATCTGCTCCGGCGTCAGTTCCTTGCCCGAATCGGCCGGCGGCATCCGCAGTTCAGCGTCATCGGACGAAATCCGCGCGACCAACTCGCTCGCTTCACGATCGCCCGGCACAATCGCCCGCGAACCGGTAGGCAATTCGGCGAGCGCCGAATCGCGCCGATCGAGCCGCAACTCGGCCTCCCGCTTCGCTTCGTCGGGGCCATGGCAGGCGAAACAGTTGTTCCCCAGCAGCGGCCGAATGTCGCGGTTGAAGTCGACCGGCTCCTCGGCTTGCGCAGGCGCAGCCAGGAGCAGCAAACTGCACCCGAACGCGCGTTGCCAGTTGGAACCTAGTCCCGTCATCGTGGATGATCCCGCAGCAGAAAGATGGAGTGTGCTGATTCCATTCTAACCCGCTGCGAGGCGGGGCGGTAGCATTGTGGCCTGTCACCTTCCTAGTGCAGGCAGCGAAGAAATATCGCGAGGATCCACGACTTGAACGCCAGCATAGCGGAAGAAATCTTGCGAATTGAACGTCAACACGTAGGAAATCTGGTGCCGTAACATCGCAGCGACAATTCGAGCATCATGGGCACGTTTGCCAACGATTGCATTCCGAGCCACGAGTTCGAACCAGTGTTCATAAATGGACCGCTCATCCCGAAGCAGTCGGAAGAGCGGGAGAAGCTCATCTAACTCCATGATGGCCTCGGAGGCTGCCATACCCAATCCATTGTTTTCCTTTGGACGGGTCGCGACCACCCAGAATTCATACACAACTTGTGGCACAATCGCCGGCGCGTAGCTGCGTTCTCTCAAACTCCGAACACTGGACATGGCCACTTGGTGGTCAACATGGTCACGCTCAACCATGCGTAAAGTCAAGTTGGTGTCGGCAAGAATTAGCGTCACGCGCGGTCCGGATAAATTGAATCCCGGCGATCATCGAAATTCGGATTATAAGTCTTTCGCCGACTCGCCCAGTCATCGAAGCGTGCAAGCCAATCGTCAAGTTCCTCTCGGTCGGACACAGCAGAAATCCCGGTCGGATTCGCCAAAGCTACCGTCTCAAGCGTATCTGCAATGTACGATACTACTTCTTTCCCCGACGCCTTGGCCTGCCGTTCCAATTGGGCGTGCAATTCGGGAGTCAAAGAGAGCGTGATGACCATAATTGCTCCGAGAACTTGGTGGGGTACTTTCAATTCTAATCGGCAGTTCGTCAGTAGCCAACAACGATAATTGCCTGTTTTGGTAGAGGAATGCCGCAAGGGTCGCGCTTCCTGACGATCTAAACAAGACTCTCCAGCGGCCCCACCGTCACGATCGCACACTTGGAGAGTGGATAGCGCTTCAGAACGCGGCTGAGGTCATCCACGGTCAGGCGATCGACGCTGGCCAGGTCGTCGGTAACGGCGCGGTACTCGCGGCGCTGCGACCAATTGCCGCCGACGTTGAACAGCCGGCTGCGCGGGCGCTCGCTGCCGAGCACGACGCGCGATTTGACTTTGTTCTTGGCTTGCTCGAGTTCCTGCTCGGTCACGCCGCTTGCCTCCACGGTGTGAAAGATTTCTCGCAAGCGCTTGAGGTTGTCGCCGGCTTGATCCGGTTCGCAACTCAGCCAGGTATAGAACATTCCCAGGCCTTGATATTCGTAGTGGCCGAAGCTTGCGGACTCGGCGAGACCGGGATCGACAAGTTCCCAGTACATGCGGCTGCCGCTGTCGTCGCCGACAACGGTGGCCATTAGCTTCGCCGCGAAACGGTCTTCGTCTTCGGCGGTCGGGGCCGCGCCAAGGCACAGGATATATTCCTGTGTCGCGGCGAGGTGCGGTTTCACTTCGAATTGCTCGTGAACCTCAACGGCCGGCGTTTCCCGGTCCGGCACGCTGCCTTGCCACGCTGCGCAGCGCTCGGCCACTTGTTCGACGAGGCGATCGAAGTCCATCTGACCCGCCGCGGCCACGAGCAGATTGCCCGGCCGATAGCGATGTTCAAAATAATTCTCCATCTGCTCGGCGGTCAGCGCTGCGATCGAGTCGGCCGTTCCGAGCACGCTTCGCGCGACGGGATGCCGGCCGAAGCACAGCAGCTTAAGATGGTCATCCATGCCGTAGGGCGGCTGGTCGAGGTACATCTGGATTTCTTCGAGGATCACCTTCTTTTCCAGATTGAAATCCTCGCGCCGCAAGCTGGGCCGGATGATGTCGGCCAGCAGATCGAGGCACGGTTCCTGGTACTCGGGCAGCACCGAGGCGTAGTAGACAGTGCTTTCTTCGCTCGTGAACGCGTTGTAATGGGCGCCGATCTCGTCGAACTCGCGGTTCACGTCCTCCGCGGAGCGCCTTGGCGTACCTTTGAACGCCATGTGCTCGAGAAAATGACTCACGCCGGCCACCTCGTCCGTTTCATCGCGAGCACCAGTTTTTACGAAGATGCCTATGCCGAGCGAATAGGCGGCCGGATTGCTTTCGGCGACGATTTCCAGGCCGTTGTCCAGACGAGCGCTACGAAACTCCAAGGGGAATCTCCAGTGGTTCGGGGCCAAGTGTGAGAAATGTAAAATCTTCGGGTGGATTGGCAGCGAGATACGCGTTAATGCTATTGGCCGAGAGGTCGTCAACCAGCTTGCCGACTTCGGTTACGGTCCGCGCACGGCCCAGGTGATACCAATCGCGCGCCAGCGAGCTGCATCGCGCGCTGGTCGATTCTTGCTGCATGATGAGACTGCTCTTGATACGGGCCTTGAGGCGATCGAGTTCCGACTGCTGGATGCCCGCAGAGAGCTTTACCAGCTCAGCGTGGGTTACGTCGAGGGTTTCCTGGGCGCGCTCGGCGGTCGTGCCTGCGTAGCAGAAGACGCTGCCTCGTTCGCGCTGCGATTGGAGCGACGCCGAAACGGTGTAGCAAAGGCCGCGTTTTTCGCGGACTTCCGTGAAGAGCCGGGCGCTCATGCCGCCCGACAGGACACCCACCGCCGCCCAAGCTTGGAAGTAATCGGGATGGCGATATGGCACCGATGGAAACGCGATGCCAATGTGTGATTGGGTCGACTCGTAGGGAATGTGCGGCACGCCGTTGGCCGGTTCGGCGTCAATCAGTTTAGCGGACTTCACCGGCGCCCAATCGCCAAACAGGCGCTCGACCTGCTCGCGCAATCGCGGCCAGTCGAAATTGCCGGCGGCAGCCAAAATCGTGCCGGCTGGCTGGTAATTGGTCGCAAAGAATTTGCGCACATCGTTGGCGGTAGCGGCTTGTAATGAATCGGCACGTCCCTGACTGGGCCGGCCCCACGGATCCGGGTAGTGCCGGCGGCGCAACTCGATCATCAGCTTCTGGCCGGGATCGTCCTCGACGCCGCGAAGCTCTAGCAGGCAGACTTGCCGACCTGCATCGAGTTGGTCCTTTGGCAGATGCGGGCGCCGCAATAGGTCGGCGTAGATTTCGAGCGCGGCGAATAAGTTGTCTCCCAGCGTTGCCGCGCTGTAGCTGGCTTGCGAAACGCCGACCCCCTCGTCGCGTTCGACGCCCAGGTTTTCGAGATCGCTAACGAGTTGACGGCTATCGCGGCTGCCAGCCCCGCGCAACATCATTTCACAAGTAAGTGCCGACAGACCGGCGCGGTCGCGCGATTCGTAACAGCAGCCAGCGGGGATAAGAAACGAAAACGCCGCGGACTGATAGGCATCGGTCGGTTCGCCGACGAGCACCAGACCGTTAGCGAGCGTGTGCGAGAAGATGGCCGGTGCGGTGAACTGCGGTGCGAGTGCGGTCATTCTTTACGTTGGTTCTCTGCGGTGGCCGCTTGTTTGTAGTTCCACCTTGAGGCGGCCGAGAGGCTGATGCTGCAAGTGCCGCCTCAAGGCGGCACTGCGAACTGGGGAATCAGACTAACCCGCCGGTTAGGAGTACGCAAGTTCAACGGATTTATACAGCGTTTTCACACGGCGGAAGCCGAGCCGCTCGTACACCCGCACGGCGGCTTGGTTCTGGGCGGTCACTTCAAGATAGACACGGGGGATGCCTAGTTGCTGGAACCCCGTAAGCGCCGCAAGAACCAACGCGGTCGCGACGCCACGGCCGCGATGGTAGGGAGTGACGCCGACGTTTTGGATGCTGGCGAGCCGCTGGCTGATGCGGACGCCCTGGATCGTGCCGCACATTTCGCGCTTATGCGGCGCGGCGACATACTCCATCAGCCAGGTGGCTTCGGGGAGAAAGCCGTCTTTCTCGCTAATTTCCTCCATCAATCGGCGACAGCCGTCGAGTTCGCCGAGGCAATCGAACAGCATGGAGTCGATTTCGTTGCGAAAGCTGTGGTATTTCGTTTCCGCGTGATTCTCGACCTGGCAAGGCGACCAGCAGACGAGCCGATAGCCCTCCGGCACGCCGACCGCGGCCAGCCGCCGCCGGCGGAGGTCAATTTCCATGCGAAACCGCTTGAAATAGGAAAGACTCATCGCACGGTCGGTAGGGGCGAAGTACACGAGGGATCGAGGAATTGCGGTGATTTCCCGCCCGCGATCTCACGCACTGCAATCTACCGCCGGAACGAAACGAGGTCAAATTCGAGGGAAAGTATTTGATTTTCCGTGCCAGGTGGAGTTTTTGATCTATCAAAATCTTTGGAAAGTGCATACGATTGGACCTGGAGAATCCCATGAACATGAAACTAATTGCCGCTCGATTTCCGTCCCCGGTTTCCACGTTGGTTCCCCTATTCGCTGGGATGCTGGCACTATCTGCGGTCGGTGGATGCCGGCCGTCCACGTCGAATTCCTCGGAGCATGGCCCCGAATCGATCTGGCCGCGAACGACGTTTGAGGGCGATGGTCCGATTCGCGCGGTCTGCACCACGGGCCAGGTGGCCGATGCGGTGCGGGCCATTGGCGGGTCGCGCATTGAGGCGACCGCGATGATGGGGCCAGGCGTCGACCCCCACCTTTATAAGTCGGTCCCGTCGGACATCGAGCGGCTCGAAGCGGCCGACATCGTGTTCTACAACGGCCTGCACCTCGAAGGCCGGCTGGCCGATGTGCTCCACCGTCTCGCGGAGCGGCGGCCGGCGTTTGCCTTTACCGCGCAGCTCGAAGCCGAGAAGTCGCCGTTGCTAAAGAAACCGACGCCCACCAGCGAGTATTACGATCCGCACGTTTGGCACGATGTGAAGCTCTGGTCCCAGTGCGTGAATTACATCGTCGAGGTGCTCTCGAAATTCGATCCACCCCACGCCCCCGAATATCGCGAGCGGGGCGAGGCGTACCTTGCCGAGTTGGTCGAAACGGATACCTACGCCCGAGAGCAGATTGAAACTATCTCACCGGAGCAGCGGGTGCTCGTGACCGCGCACGATGCGTTTGCTTATTTCAGTTCTGCGTACGGGCTGGAGCCAGTCGGATTAAAGGGCGTCAGCACCGAAGATGAAGTCGACATCGGTCGCGTAGATGATGTGATCGACATCGTAGTGAAGCGAAAGATACCGGCTGTGTTTGTGGAAAGCTCGGTCGCCCCGCGGATGATTGAATCGTTGATCGAGCCGTGCCGAAAACAAGGCCACGAAGTTCGCATCGGCGGAGAGCTTTACTCCGACGCATTGGGGGGATCAGGCTCCGACGCAGACACATACGTCGGCATGATTCGCGCGAATGTCGATACGATCGTTGCAGGATTGAAAGGTTCCTCTTCGCCATCAACAACGGACCGCTGACGATGCGCAGCGCCTTGGTCAATTCCCTTGCTTGCGCTGCGGGCTACCGATTCTGTCATTCGTCATTCGTCATTGGCCCATGTCCGCTCCCGCGCTTGAAATTCACGATATGACGGTCGCCTATCAACGGCGACCGGTATTGTGGGACATCGACCTCGAAATGCCCGAAGGGCAACTTGTCGGTATTGTTGGCCCCAACGGGGCGGGCAAGACGACGCTGATCAAGGCGGTCCTCGGCCTGGTTCCGCTCGCCAGCGGCAAGGTCGAAATCTACGGCAAGCCTTACGACGAGCAACGGCACCTGATCGGCTATGTTCCACAGCGCGAGTCGGTCGATTGGGACTTTCCCGTCACCGTGTATGACGTGGTTCTCATGGGAACCTACGGCCGGCTCGGCTGGATGCGGCGCCCCGGCCGTGCGGAGCGTGAGATTGCCGCGAAGTCTTTAGAGCAAGTTGGATTGACGCCACAGGCACGGCGGCAAATTCGGCAACTCTCGGGTGGGCAACAGCAACGGGTGTTTTTGGCCCGGGCGCTGGCGCAAGACGCGCAGGTCTACTTTATGGACGAACCGTTTTCCGGCGTCGATGCCGCCACGGAAGCTGCCATCTTCACGCTGCTGCGCGATCTGCGGGCGCGCGGCAAGACGGTCTTCGTTGTGCATCACGACATCCAGACGGTGCGCAAGTATTTCGATCAGGTGATACTGCTCAACATGCGGCTGGTGGCGAGCGGGCCGGTCAGCTCCACATTCACCAACGAGAATTTGCAACAGACCTATGGCGGACGGTTGACGATCCTCGATGAAGCCGCCGAAGCGATGCGCCAGCGGGAGGCAACTCGTTGATGGGTTCCACAATTGCCTATCAGGTGATGCTGGGGGCCGCGTTGTTTGGCGGAGTGGCGGGCCTGGCGGGAACGTTCGCGGTGCTCCGGCGCCGCGCCCTGGTGGGCGATATGTTGGCCCATGCGGCGCTCCCCGGCATCTGCCTGGCGTTCTTGGTCACCGGCCTTCGGGAAACCGGCACGCTCGCCATAGGAGCGCTGGGCACGGGGCTGGTAGCAATTCTGTGCGTCACCGTGATTAGCCGTTGGACCCGTATCCGCGACGACGCGGCACTTGGCATCGTGCTGAGTACCTTCTTCGGGGCAGGGGTGGTGCTGCTTTCGATTGTCCAGCAATCGGGCACGGGCAACCAAGCGGGGCTTGATGCGTTTCTGTTCGGCGAGGTGGCCGGCATTCATGCCCGCGATATCCGCTGGCTCGCGGCGGTCGCCGTGGTGGTCACGCTGTTGGTCATCTTGATATTCAAGGAACTGCAGCTTGTTTCGTTCGATCCAGAGTTTGCAACTTCGCAAGGTTGGCCGACATTCCGACTCGATTTGGGAATTCTGGCCGGCGTAGCGGTCGTGACCATGGTCGGTTTGCCCATTTGCGGCGTGATTCTCACGGCGGCGATGCTGATGATCCCGGCAGCATCCGCGCGGTTCTGGACTAACCGGCTCAGCCGCATGGTGTCGCTGGCGGCGATCTTCGGCGCCATGGCGGGACTCTTCGGAACGTGGTTCGCTTCGCCCTTGCCGACGCAGTGGCTCGGCTTCGATCCACTATTTATGACCAGCGATCGGCAAAGTGTTCCGCCTGGCCCACTGGTCGTGCTCTCGGCAGCAACTATCTTTCTGGTCTCGATCTGCTTTGCGCCGGGTCGCGGCATCGTTGCGCGAATGGTCGCGGAACTGCGACTCCGGCTACGGATGCAATGGGACCATCTGCTGCGTTCGCTTTATGAACTCAATGAACCAAACCTGCCGCAAGTTCGCGCGGTTTCCTTCCGGCAACTGTTGGAACACCGACACTGGCCCGCCTGGCTACTGCGACTCTGGTTGCGCGCCGCCGAACGTCGAGGCTACGTGAACTTAAACGATGGCGAGGTACGAATGTCCCCGACCGGCCTTGCTGCGGCCGCGGACGTGACCCGCGTGCATCGGTTGTGGGAGTTGTACCTCGTGGAATACGCCGCGATTGCGTCGGATCACGTCGATCGCGACGCCGACGACGTGGAGCACTTACTACCGCCGTCGCTCGTGGATCGACTCGAAGCCAAGCTCGCCAGCCAGCACCGGCTGCCTGGCCTTGGTGAGCAGCAAGTGCCGGCATCGCCACACACCGTAGGAAGTGTTTTGACGCGGGGTGGCACGCCCTGAGTCCTCGAAGGGCGTGGTGGAGTAGGTACCAGCCGCACCACGCCCTTCGCAGAGCCTCAGGGCGTGCCACCCAAGAATAACGATTACGACCATGTCCGAACTTTACGACTGGCTGACTTCTCCCGTAACCATGCGGGTCATCGCCGTGAGCATCGCGACGAATGTCGCCTGCGCACTCGTCGGTTCGTTTCTCGTGCTGCGGCGGATGAGCCTGATGGGCGACGCGCTTTCCCACGCCGTGCTTCCCGGACTGGTGCTGGCTTACTTGTGGACGGGCAGCATGGGCATCTTGCCCATGTTCATTGGCGCCATCCTCGCGGGCATGTTAACGACGTTCCTCACTCAAACGCTCCATCAGTATGGTCACGTCCCCGAGGACGCCAGTATGGGCGTGGTGTTTACGTCGCTGTTCGCGCTGGGCGTCGTGCTGCTGAAGCGCTACGCCGGCAACATTCACTTCGACGTCGCATGCGTCTACGAAGGCTCGCTGGGCTTGGTCGCAACTGACGTCGTCACCGTCGCTGGCTGGAACGTACCGCGCACGTTACTAACGATCGGCCCGGTGTTGCTGTTGAATTTCGGGCTAATCCTACTGCTGTGGAAGGAATTTAAGCTCAGCACCTTCGATCCCGCGCTCGCCACATCGATGGGTTATCCCGCGACCGCAATGCATTATTTACTCATGTTATTGGTGGCGCTTACGGCAATGGCGTCGTTTGAGGCGGTCGGTTCGATTCTCGTTGTGGCCATGCTGATCGTTCCCCCCGCCACCGCGCAGCTTCTCGTCAACCGTCTGTGGCAAGTGCTTGCGGTCGCTTGCGGTTTAGCGGTGGTGATCGCGATCGCCGGCTATGCCGCTGCCAGTTATTGGGACGTCGCCCCCGCCGGAGCGATGACCGTCGTCGCCGGCGCGTTGTTCGCTGTCACGGTCTTCATCTCACCTCAGCAAGGGCTTATCGCCAGCCTGTGGCGCAACACCCGGCTGTCGCTGCAAATCCTCAGTGAAGATCTGCTGGCGATGATCTACCGCGTCGATGAACGCGGCGCGAAGCGCCCGCTCGACGTGGAAACCGCGGTCCGCGCCCTGGACGACGGCTGGCTTGCTCGGTTGGCACTCGCCCGGCTGCGCCGCGCCGATAAAGTGATCGTTCAGAACGGCGCGCTCCGCCTCACCGATCCTGGCCGCCAAGAAGCGCGCCGGCTCGTGCGCTCGCACCGCTTGTGGGAAGCGTACCTCCACGAGCATCTTGGCCTGCCCGTGGACCACGTTCACGAACCCGCCCACCGCGTCGAACATTTTGTGAGCGAAGAACTACGCCTGCAACTGGAGGAAGCGCTTCGAGACTCGACTCAGGATCCACACGGAAGGGAGATTCCGGGGTAGCTATTTTAATCAAATTGAAAACGTTGATTAGAGAATCAAGACAAACCGCTAATGGACGCTAATAGTCGCTGATAAGATGCGATTAGCTCTCCGCCATCAGCCAGGTGAGCAGTTTCTGACTGAAAGCTGAAAGCTAACGGTTCTTTTTTTAGCGATGATTAGCGTCCATTAGCGGTTCCTCTGGATTGTTCTGTGCGATTGTTTTCAGTTTGAGTATTTTACTATCAACCCGCGCAGCGTCTCCAAATTGATCTCATCCAGATTCCGTCCCTTCTCCTCGCCCTTGGGCGTTTCCATGTACATCGGCACTTTGCGGAACCGGCGGTCGGCGAGCAACAGCCGAAATGGCTCCGTGCCCATCATGCCGCGGCCGATGTGCGCGTGCCGGTCGACCCGCGAACCCAACGGCTTCGCACTGTCGTTCAAATGGAATGCCTTGATCAGCTTGACGCCGACCGTTTTGTCCAGGTTCCGCATCGTCGCCTTGTAATCTTTCTCCGTGCCGACGGCGTAACCGGCCGCAAAGATGTGGCACGTATCGACGCAAACACCCATGCGGTCGGGGTTATGCGCTTTCGTGAGCATCTCCGCCAGTTGTTCGAAGCGACACCCGAGGCACGAACCCTGGCCGGCCGTGGTCTCCAACAAAACGCCGACGCTTAAATCGCTCGTCTGCCCCAGCGATTCATCGAGCGCCTGCACGATTCGCTGGATGCCAAGCTGCTCGCTGCTCGTGGTGTATGCACCAGGATGAGTTACCACATAGGGAATCCCCAGTTGCTCCGCCCGTTGCAGTTCCACGATGAACGAGTCGATTGACTTCTTCCACAGCTCGTCATCGGGACTGGCGAGGTTAATTAAATACGAATCGTGCGACAGCGGGTGCGAAATTCCCAATTCGGCCATCCGCGTGCGGAATAGCTCCGCTTCGGCCGGGGCGATCGGCTTGGCACGCCATTGGTTGTTGTTCTTGGTGAAAAGCTGTACGCAGTTGCAGGCCACTTTGGCGGCGGCGTCGACCGCCTTGTAGTAGCCCCCTGCGATCGACATGTGTGCGCCTAGAATTGCCATGAGCCAGATCGTAGTTCAATGTTAGTGACCGAACAAGCGAGGTGAATCGACCGCTGAGGGCAAGCCGTTAAGCGATGAAGGCATATCCGCGTCGGAGATCGCCGCCCGGTTCAACAAGTCCCGTCAAGCAGTTTGGAACGCGCTTAACGGGTAAAACGGCAGTCTACGAATCGACTAAAAAACGTGGATTGTGGTTGCGTTTGGTTTCGCCAATCGTTCCAATGAATTCACGGTTGAGGTCCAGTACATTTCGAGTTCAGTCGATGCTTCGATATCTGCGAATCGCGTGGTCGGTGGCGTGGGGTGTGCTAGCTATATCGCTGGTTTTGTTGTGGTGGAGGAGCTATTGGACGCTCGACCTAATTACACGCACCAATAGCCAAAAGATTAAGACGACGATTGGCTCGCAATTCGGAACTGTTTACTTTGCACACTTCGATGCGTATCTCGGCTACAAAGGCACCGGGAATTCGTATGCACCACACGGCTGGACGTACCGTACCCGCGAAGCTTATTTTTTGAAGGACAAGTTTGTTTGGAGGCGAGGTCCAATCTCGCTGAATATCGTCCTGCCCCATTGGGTTTTGGCGATGATTGTGGTGCTGATTAGTCTAGTCGTCTGGCTCCCTCGACGTTTCAGTCTCCGCACCCTGCTAATCGCCATGACGATCATCGCGGCATGGCTCGGCCTCATCGTCAGTTTGATTTAGGCATGCTTCGGTATCTGCGAATCACTGTTTCAGTAATTTCGCTCGTCGCGTGCATGCTGCTGATCGCATTGTGGGTGCGGAGTTATGCGTATCGCGACGAGGTCGGTGTGCCATATGGTGCTTTTGGCTACGTAATGATTCGGTCTTATCCGGGCTTTCTTCTCCATTACGTTCTCTTCGATACCCCTCAAGTCGACTATTATCCCTACCGCATATCGTTTGAACCGTTATATAAGCCTCCGCCTCTGTCTTGGCGAACGATGGTGCCTGGTATTCACTTATTGCATGACCCGCAAGAAATGCAGGTAGAACTACCGTTCTGGTTTCTTACATTGGTGACCGGGGCGTTCATGTATTTGCCGTGGGTCAAATGGCATTTCAGTCTCCGCACGCTGCTAATCGCCATGACCGTAATCTCAGCATTGCTGGGCCTCATCGTTAGCATTAGTTAGGCAATGCCCGGCGATTTCTAGCGGAATATCGCATATATACAGACGTACACTATCGGCTATAATGCCAGCGTGTTACCCGCCAGATGCACGTTGGAGCTAGGACGCGATGAAGATTCGACTGTACCCCAAGCGTAAACCCAGGATGGCGATTCCAATTTCTGCCAAGAAAGACAAGGGCTTTAGCCTTCGCCAAATTTCTGAAGCCGACTCGCGGTATGCCGTCGTCAAAGAGATGCGGAAGCGGTTGGAGCAGTTGAAAAACGAATGCGGGGTTGATTCGATCCAAAAGGAGTGGCTGTGCGGGCGAGCGGTCGTGATGCTCGCGTATCTCGAATCCCTAGAAGTCGATGCGCTCGAAGGCAAGCCGATCGATTGGCGGCAGTACCTAGGTGCGGTGAAGTCGTTCGGCGACGTACTCAATAAACTCGGCTTGGAGAAAGACACGGCTCCATGTAACAGCCTCCATCGTGCGAACCAGCGTACCCATGTTCGAATCCCTCATCCAGGCCCGCTTGAGATGCAACCAGCAATCACCTAGAATTTCCGAATTCGATTAGACGCAGATGAACGCCGATCGAGCGGATTTTCGCGGAGCATTCGCGAACGAGTCAATTAATTTTCTGGAGTGTAGGATCGGCGCTCATTCGCCCCATCCGTGAACATCCGCGTCTAATTCTCGATTGCGATTGATGAAAGAGTGGTTGCGATGGAAAGAACATTAGTCTTATTGAAGCCCGACTGCGTGCAACGCCGTTTGATGGGGCGGATTATCTCGCGGTTCGAGGACAAGGGTCTTAATCTGATCGCGATGAAGCTCATGCGGATCACGCCGGAGCTAGCCAAGCAGCATTATGCCGAGCATGTCGCGAAGCCGTGGTATCCGACGCTGGA
Source organism: Pirellulales bacterium (assembly GCA_040901765.1). Lineage (GTDB taxonomy): Bacteria > Planctomycetota > Planctomycetia > Pirellulales > Lacipirellulaceae > JBBDYG01. The sequence continues at coordinate 50,801 of JBBDYG010000106.1, read as the reverse complement.
GAAGTTCGTCACGGGCGGCCCGGTGCTCGCCGCCGTCGTAGAAGGGCTGGAGGCGATTCGCGTGGTGCGCGAGATGCTCGGGGCCACCAGCGGCCTGAAGGCCGCGCCGGGCACCATTCGCGGCGATTTCAGCTCGAGCCGGCAGATGAACTTGGTTCACGGGTCAGACGGACCCGAGGCGGCACAGCGCGAGATTGCCATCTATTTCCGCGACGACGAAATCTGCGGCTACGAGCCGACGATCACGCCGTGGCTGCGCGCGGCGGATGAAAGCTGAGATTGTGGTAGGTCAGGCTGTGCCTGACGACACGTTCGCTACCGCTGCGGCTACGGGACATCGGCGGCGTGCGGGACCCCC
>JBBDYG010000106.1:0-50433 GCA_040901765.1 Pirellulales bacterium | reverse complement strand
CAGGCACAGCCTGACTACCAGACTGATTGGCCAAGGTTGGCCAACGGCGGGAGAGAAATAGCCGCTATTTCTAGGAGGGTTGGCCAACTTGGCCACGTTTGGAGGGGGAGGGCAACCACGTTTCCCGATGGGGGTCGATTGCCTCGGGTGTGACGGAGGTCCGCACACCACCCAAGTTTGTGCCAACTTCTTGCCACGCTGCGCACACGTTGCTGGCAAAACAGAAAAGCCTCTTCGTTTTGCGCAGCGGCGGAGTGAGTCGGGCCGGCGTAAGCTCGGTGACCAGGGAAATCAGCTTCGTCACCGGTTTTCCGCAAAAGGTCGATATTCCCGAAGAATTCTCAGCTTTGTCAGCTCCATTTTTAGAGACCAATCTGACTATCCTGATTTGGCGGCGGGGTTCCGCAAATGGAGAAGATTAGCGGACTGCCCACGTTGGCAAGTTCGTTCGGGTGGTAATTCACTTTGCAAGGCAGAACGTCGTTAGGTGGCCCTTTCAACGAGAAAGTTGGGAGACTTATGGGCGGGATCATCAATTGGCACCGGTGGATTTAGTTACGCGGGGATAAAGTCATGACGCGTTTGCAGCGAATTTCTCCGATTCAGTTGTTCCCGAACCATCGACATTCGCGCTGATATTAGTCGCCGCTGGCTTGAACCTGGCAACGCGCCGGCGCCGATAACCACGGATACCCTTCTGGTCCACCAACAAAAAACGGATGCGAGACGCCACTGCAGGCCGAGCCAGCAGCGGCGCCCGTATCCGTTACACATCCCGCGGCAAGGCACCTTCACCCCGGCCCTCTCCCGGGGGAGAGGGAGAGTTGTTGGAGTTCTTAGTTCAGGAACGGCAACAGGTCGGTGTGGTGGCCGATCATTTTCCATTCGCCGTTTTCTTTGCGGAAGGTGTTGGTGGCGCGGATGGAGACCTTTTGGGGTTTGCCATTGACGATGTTTTCACCTTCTTCGTAGCAAGTGAAGATGGCCAGGTCGGGGCTGACGGTGACGTGGGCGTTCTTCGGTTCGACCTTGCCGCCAAGGTTCTTCGCGGCTTGGGTTTCCCAAGTGGCGAGTACGTCGTTCCAGCCGAGTTGGATGCCGCCGGTCGGGCCCATGTAGGAAACGTCGTCGGCGTGAGACCAGACGGCTTTCATCTGATCGAGGTCGCCTTGGAACATGCCGTTGAGCGCTGTGTAGAATTTATCAGCAGCTTGCTTCACAGCTTGCTCATCGCTTTGCAGTGTCGATGCCACTTTCTCATTGTTCTTTGCCGTCGAAGCGGCGATGAGTGGCAATGCGGCCACGGCGGTTAGAACGATCAAACACAACCCGATTGCAATGCGACTCTTCATTTCTCTCTCCTGTCTGAGGGCCTGCGGATGACTTTTACCCTGAGGCCCGACCCCAATTCAAAACGCCCCATTTGGGTGGTCGTCAACGGACGACACGAGGGCACTTAGAAGGGTAGCTTGCGAAATGGCTGGGTTGGGGGGGTAGTGGCGCGTGCAAATCGCCCCTTCCCTAGCCCTTTGCGGACGGGAGAGGGGGAAATTCCTTGGCGGGCCGCGATGTCAAAACGCGCTCCGCACCGAAGAACCCGCGTTGCGGCTAACCTTTACTATGCCGCAGGCGTACCGCGGGGCGCAAGCTTATAGCGATGAATCTTGCGGTCGAGCGTCGAGCGCTCGATGCCGAGGATGCTCGCGGTCTTGCTCTTGTTCCAATTGGTTACCTGGAGCGTCGCCAGAATGTGGCGGGCCTCCATGTCGGCGAGCGAAATCGGCTCGAATATCGGTGAAGGGGGGCCGATCCCGGACAATCCGGCTTCAGTATCGCCCGCAGTCTTGAGAGTCGACAGAACCAGATCATCGTGGTCAATGTACTCGCCGCGACTGAGCACCACGGCCCGCTCGATGACGTTCTTCATCTCGCGGACATTGCCGGGCCAGCGATACTTGAGCATTGCTTCCATTGCCAGCGGCGTGTAACCCTTCAGCTTGCGGCCGGTTTCGGCATTAAAGCGGTGGAGGAAAAACTCGGCCAGGTCGGGAACGTCGTCCGGCCGCTTGCGGAGCGCCGGCACCACGATCTCCAGAACGTGCAAGCGGAAGTAAAGATCGCGGCGAAACCGGCCTTCGGAGACTTCCTGCTCGAGGTCGCGATTAGTGGCGGCGATTACGCGGACATCGACCTTAATCGCTTCGCTGCCGCCGACGCGTTCGAAGGGGTGCCCTTCGAGCACGCGCAGGAACTTGGCTTGGATCGAGTGACTCATCTCGCCGATCTCGTCGAGCATGAGCGTGCCCTTGTTCGATGCTTCGAACTTGCCGATCTTGCGATCGGTGGCACCCGTGAACGCGCCTTTTTCGTGGCCGAAAAGCTCGCTTTCAAGCAGGCTTTCGGAAAGGGCCGCGCAGTTGAGGCAGACGAACGGACCTTTCTTTCGCGGACTGGAAAAATGGACGGCCCGGGCGACAAGCTCCTTGCCGACGCCGCTTTCGCCGCGGATCAACACCGTTGCCCGGCTTGGCGCGGCGCGGGCGATCTCCGATGCCACGCGGCTCATTGCGCCGCTACGGCCCACAATCTCACTCTGCACTTCGAGCCGTTCGCGAAGTTGCACGTTTTCGCTGCGGACCTGATTCAGGTTCTCCGCAAGTTCCTGCCGTCGGTCCAGGTTTTCGAGGGCCACGGCGACGGTGTCCGCCACGGCGAGCGTAAACTCCAGGTCGTCGGGATCGGTGGGCCTGGCTGCGTCGGTCGAATACAGGTGGACCAGCCCCAGGACTTGCCCGTCGCGGCGAATGGGAGCGCACAGCACACTGGTGGCCAGAATGTCGCCGCTCGAGTCGCGGGCGCCGAGCTGGCTGTCGTCCATAATGTTCCGCGCGAGTACGCCTTGGCCCTCACGCAGCACGGTTGATGCCAGGAATGTGGAAACGCGATGATAGCTATGCGAAGTGTCGCTGCGAGCGGCGATCACATCGAGTGTTTCGAGACGGCGTTTGCCGTCGCCGTCGCGACCTCGCAGCAGCATCGCGCCGGCGTCGGTGTGCGTGACCTCGAACAAGCCGGCCAGCGCCATGTTGGCGAGCGTCACTACGTCAGTTGCTTTGCCCAGTTCGAATGCCAGCCGGCAAAGTTTCGTGGCCGCCCGGCCAGACTTGGGAACGGCAACTTCCGCTTCGTCTTCGCCCGGCTCCAAGAACCGGCTCGTCCCACGGCGATGCGTAATCTGCGTCGGTTCGTTCGTCTCCAGCACGCTCTCTTCGTCACTGGGCAGAAGAACCGACAATGGGGAACTGTCGTCAACGGCACGCGCCGAGCGCAGCATGCTTTGCGAATCGGGGAACGCCTGCGAGAGATTATCGACAAAAGCGAGGTGCGAATTGCCAATGCGGATAATGTCGCCGGGGTGGAGCACACGGTCGGTGGTCACCCGTTGGCCGTCGATGAGCGTGCCATTGCGGCTATCGAGATCGCGAAGCGTCCAGTTGCCCTGCGACATGAAGACTTCGCCATGGTTGCGACTGCAGCGTTCATCTTTAATCACGATGGCATTGGTCGGCGCGCGGCCGATCGTCACCGACTCGCCATCGACGAGACGAAAAACATCGGTCCACTTCGAGCCTTCGCGAATGACCAGGTATGCCGTCATTTGCCCCAATTCTGGCACGGTAGAAGCGGTGACGGAGGAAGCGGGGGAATAGCTGACGAGGCGGGAGACGAACAGAATGATTCCGCTCGCCGGGGATTCCCTATCTACTACCTTACGCGGAATGGGTGCTTCAATTCAAGTCACGACCGTACAGAAACGTGGGTGGTGAAACGACTTACGGCCAGTACAACCCGCCTTTATCCGAGCGTCATTACGGCACTGGGGGGGCGTCAATTAGAGGCTAACAGGCTTGAAATGCGTGAGAATCTAACGGGCACGCTCCGTGTGCCGTTGCGACGCTCACATAATCGCAAGTTTTCACCGGTTCCGTCACGGCACACGGAGTGGTGCCTACTACAATGCGGCGGTGCCGAAAATGGTTGAAGCGAAACCACTTAGCAACTATCCTGAAGGGATGATTGGGCGGGTCCACGCGCCGTCGGCGCGTCGTTGCCACGTCCATCTCCATTGAGTGCCATCGAGGAGCTTGCGGAAGATGCTCAAGAAGAATCAGTTTGTCGGGCGCGCTGCGGTGTGCCTGTTGTTGTTCAGCTTGTTGGCGGCGGTGATCGCGCCCAGCTTCGCGGGCGGAATCTTCAATCGCGGCGGCGCCGTCGGCGGCATTTTTATTGACGCAGAGGGAGTGGTCTCCACGCCCGAGGTCGGTTCTCGCGAGCAACTCCTGGCCAAGTGGGAATCGGGTCTGGAACCCGTGCCCGCCGACTTGGAGAAATTCACCGACTTGCGAATGGTCTCGCTACGCCGGTTGGATTCGGAGATCGCTAGGTGCCGCAAGGAGCAGAAGCCGCTTCCCGATGCAGTTCGCTATCTCGCTGGCCTGCAGCGTGTGGAGTATGTGCTGGTTTATCCCGAACAGGGCGACATCGTGCTGGCGGGTCCGGCCGAAGGTTGGAAGGTCGATTCATTGGGCAACACGGTGGGTGCGACGACCAATCGCCCGGTCCTGCTGCTGGAAGATTTGATTGTCGCTCTCCGCACCGCGGAAGCGTCCAACGGCGACGGCATCAGTTGTTCGATTGACCCGACTGACGAAGGCGTGGCGCGTTGGCGACAACTTGAAGGCCGCCTCGGAGGCGAAAGCCCGACGGTCGCAGCGCGGCGCATCGAGCAGGCCCTGGGCGAGCAAGTGATTACCGTCAGCGGGGTGCCGACGACCAGCCATTTCGCGCGAACGCTGGTGGCGGCCGACTTTCGCATGAAGCGGCTGGCGATGAACTTCGAACCAGCGCCGGTCGATGGACTGCCGAGTTATCTATCGCTGATGAAGACCGGTCGTGGAGCGCAAAACGCGCTGCCCCGTTGGTGGCTGGCGGCGGATTACCAGCCGCTGCTGCGGGACGCGGCAGGCCTTGCCTGGCAGATACGCGGCCAGGGCGTGAAGTGCATGACCGAAGACGATTTTGTCGCGGAAGACGGGTCGCGGCAGCGATCGGGCAAGTCAAGCTCCGCCGCCCAACGGTGGGCCGACATGTTCACGGAAAAGTACGAAGACCTCGCCAACCATGACTCTTCCTTCGGGCACTTGCGCAATGCCGTCGATCTGGCTGTCGTGGGCGCGCTGCTTCACAAAGAACGCCTTGTCGAGAAGACGAAGCTCGAATTGCCGTGGCTGATGGAACAAGAGCAAATCGAGGAATACCCAGCCCCGCAGCGGGTGGCGTCGCAGGCCAGCCTGCTCAAGAAGGGCCGCAACTGGATCATTAGCGCCTCAGGCGGCGTGCAATTCCAGCCGTGGATGGTCGCCGATAGTACCGAGGAGTCCGCGGAGATCGCTCCGATCCGCGATAAGGTCGCCGCGGCCGAAGCGAACACCAGTTGGTGGTGGTAGCGCTCAGGGGCAACGCCTCCTGCCCAAACCGAAACAAGCAATCAATTGCACCACGGCGGCACAGAGGACACGGAGATTGCAAGACTTGTAGCAAGGGAAGAAGAAAGAACACTAATCGTCGCTAATCTGCGCTAATGAAGAGTGTGTGGAATTGCATGTCTTGATTAGTAAAGATTTGCATTCCTTTCCTCATCCTCCTCGTCCGTGTTAAATCCGTGTTTCATCCGTGGCAAAGAAATCTCCCTCCGTGGCTCCGTAGTAACTCGATCGTTCTGCGTTTGAGTGATTAGCTACGCGATCTCGTCCGCCTTCTTCGGCTTCACACCCTCGGGCGTTTCGTCGCTCTCGGGGTCGAACCACTCGGGCTTGAATTCGATGCGGCGGTTTTCTGCCATCGCGATGTTGCTCGTGAGTGCGATCACGGCATCGGCCAGGGCGACCTTCGGGTGGCAGTGAAGTTCTTCGATCGGGTAGTTGTTGCGGATGCACCAAGCCCAGTGCTCGATCTCCTCCGTGTAGCCGCGGCTGATCGGGCCGCTGAGGGCCGCCGCGGCAAGATTGGCACTGCCGCCGCCGGTTTCGTAGCTGTCAAGCGCGCTCTTGGCGGCGTTGAGCTGCACGCTGGTCTTGGTGCCCCCGCCGCCGAACAGCATGGTTTCTTGCTCGCGGTCGAGAATAAGCGTCCCTTTCGTTCCGAGCACGACTTCGCCGTAGCCGCCGTAGCCGTTGCCGTTGATGGACGAGTACGTGACGACCACCTTTTTGTTCGGATCGGCAATTTCCTCGGTCGTAGGATCGTTATTCTTGAAGTAGCCCTTGCCGGGGTATTCGTACATGCAATAGACGTGATCATCGACGTCGCGGTCGGCCGGGAAGATGTGCCGACCCCCGACGCCGACCACGCTGAGCGGTCGGACCTTCGCTTTGCCGTCGAACTGCGAGCTGATGAAGATGCCGGAGGCATCGAGTTGGTGGCTGCCAAGCTCGGCCATGAGGCCGCCACCGGTGCGGTTGAACAGCCGCCAGCGGATAAGCTCTTCCATTGCCGAGCGCTGGTAGCCGCCAGGTAGTTCGGCGTCTTCGTAACCATATTGCTTAGCATCCAGCGCGAGGTCTTGAAGCTGCGCTTCTTTCTGCGCGATTTGCTTCGCGAGCTTCTCGAGCTGACTCGTCGATAGCGATTGTCCTTTCGCGTCTTTCTTTTCCTTCTTCTGCTTATTCCAAGCGTGGATCTCACGCACGAGCTGATACTTGCGTCGCAATTCAGCGACCGCATCTTTACCACCTGCGGCATCCGCTTCCTTTTCTAGTTTTCTCATTTCCTCTTCAGAAATCATCGCAATGGGAAGCGACGGCTGCCAACTGTCCTTGCCGGGCAAGTTGCCGCGGTGCCACTGGGCGCGGATGTGATGGATATCGCCGATGATGCCGCGACGAATCGTATCCACCGCGTTGTCGTACAGCACGCTGTAGTGCCGCTGATGGCCGGTGGCAAGGAGCTTATTGGTCTGATAGGCCACGCGGGCCATTTCCTTGCACTGATGAATGCTGTGGGCCATCAACTTTTCGGTGAGCACGTGCTTGCCGGCGCGCATCGCTTCGATCGCCGCCACGTCGTGAATCCACAAGGGCAGGGCGATGATCACCGCCTCGATCTCGGGATCGGCAAGCAACTCCTTATAATCCTTCTCGTAAACCTTCACATTCTTGCGAGCTTCTTCATCGGTCTTCCAACCGTAAACCGACATCAGTCCCGGACGGGCATCGAGCGCTTCTTGATCGCCGTGGAAGGCGCGATAGACGCTATACGGACGAATGTCGGCAATCGCTTTGACTTGCACGAAGTCGGGATTGAGCGCGCCGATCAGCACGCTCCCCTCGTCGCCCGTGCCGATGATGCCCACCCGTAGCGGGTCGCCGAGCTTCTTATCGTAACCGTAGTAAACGGCTCCCACGCCCGCGGTGATCGCCGCACCGCTGGCGAGCGCTGTGGCGAAAAACTCGCGGCGGTTCGGCGCGAGTGTCTTGTCCATCACGCCGGAATAGTTGTCGCGGCCAATTTTCTTTTCTTCATCGGTTAAATGCATGGCAATATCTCGTCCCGCGGGGAGGTGTCTTTTTTCTGAATTAGGCCGGCGTAACCGGCGGCTTCTGCGTGCTGCGGCAGCACCCGTTCCATAGTCCGTGAATAATCGCGTCAATGCCAGCCCAGCGGCCGGCACCTACGGCGGCTAGTGTGAGCAGGGCAGTAAATTCCACAAGCTGATACCAAAAATAAGTGGCATCGACGCCCGGCACCCAGGGGGGCTGCGTGGCCATTACCGACAGTAGAAACGCCGCCGCCGCCAGCGCCCCCAGTCGCGTAAAAAATCCGAACAACAGGCACAAGCCGGCGCCAATCGTCAGCACCGTGACTGAACGATCGACGAGCGAAAGCCACGAACTCGGCTGGAGCGTCGAGTTCACGTGCTTCATCGCCAGGGCGCTGTCTTGCTGTTCTTCGGTCAGCAGGTCGCGCAGATCGCTTGCGAAGCGAATTTCCATCTGCTCGACGGTATTGGCCCATTGCCGGGGAGTGCCGCTGGTTTCCGCCCGCTTCACAGCGATACGGCTGTCGAGGAACGGAAGTTCGCCGCTGGCTTCCTCAGCTTCCCACTGGGCGAGCCGCCATAACTCGTGCTGATATTCGGAGATTTCCCCGCCCACTTCGGCCAAGTAATCCTTGAGCTCTCCAGCCACGGCGAGAAACGCCGCCTCGGCTTGCTTCTGCTGCTCCTCGCTAAGGCCCGGCGTTTTTGCAAACTTTTCGAGGGTCTGCTCCCAATCGTGGAGCACCCGGTTGCCCCAGGCGGCCGCCGGGCTGTCGGCGGGTAGCCGGATTTCCTCGCGCTGCGGTTCGAGCAATTCTTCCGGCAACTCGGGAGCCTTCGGCAATGAACGACTCACGTACTCGGGCGATTGACGGGGCACCGCCAGCAATTGGTCCCATTCGTGAAACGTCGGAGCGAACGACCGGAAGTACGGAGCCAGCGGTCCCTTGGCGCCTTGCAAGAACCCGGCCGAACTGAAGCCTGGCTCCAGCTTTTTGGTTCCTTCGCTGAAGAAATGGGCGCCAATGCACATCCGCAGCACGACGAGCATCGTCACGCCGAGTACGCCGATTCGCACGCCGCCAGTTAAGCGATGATCTTCCATGGAAGGATGCCTGCCCGTGAATCACTATCAGGTGGGAGAGCAGCCGACGGGCGCCGGGTCGGAAACTGGCTGGCTTACACTGCCGCAACCCGCGCCCTGCTCTTGACTTGTGTTCATTCTATGCTGATTTTCTGGGAAATGCCAACCGTGCCCTGCGCGGGCTATCGGCTGTCGGCTCTCGGCCAGAAGTTGGCTGGGGGTTTTTCTGGCAGATAGCCGACAGCCGACAGCCAAATCAAGCTGGTTTATGCCAGCCCCTTAAAAGTGCAGGCCCTCCAACACAGGCTCCATCATGCCCCGCATCGTCCTTTGTTATCCGGTCGAACCCAAACACGTCGCGCAGATTGCCGCCGCTGCCCCGGAAGCGGAAATCGTCGAGGCTGGACAGGAGCGCATCGCCCAGGAACTATCCGAGGCGGACATTTATTGCGGTCATGCGAAGGTACCCGTGCCGTGGGACGAAGTCGTCCGGCGTGGCCGACTGCGGTGGATTCAATCCTCGGCTGCGGGAATGGACCATTGCCTGGTGCCGCCCGTGGTCGATTCGGATATCATCGTGACCAGCGCCTCGGGCGTGCTGGCCAATCAGACGTCCGATCACAGTCTGGCGCTGGCGCTGGGATTATTGCGGAGTCTGCCGACGTTTCTTCGCGCCCAATCGAAGAAGGAATTCATCCGCCGTCCGACGCGCGATCTCCACGGCGCGACGGTCGGCATTGTTGGCCTGGGCGGCAATGGCCGCCGGCTGGCCGAGGTGCTCAGCGGCTTTCGCACGACAATTCTCGCGACCGACTGGTTTCCCATCAACAAGCCCGCGCACGTCGCGGAGCTTTTACCGGCGGATGAGCTCGATGATATGCTGCCGCGGGTCGATATCCTATTTCTTTGCGCACCGCTCAACGAAGTTACGCGACACATGATCGATGCCCGCCGGCTGGCGATGCTTCCTCAAGGCGCGTTTTTGGTGAACATGGCCCGCGGCCCGCTGGTCGTCGAGCGCGACCTGGTCGCGGCACTTACGTCGGGCCACCTGGCAGGCGCGGGCCTCGACGTGACCGATCCCGAGCCGCTGCCCGAATCGAGCGAGCTGTGGGATTTACCCAACGTGATTCTCACACCCCACGTCGGCGGACAGGCGGCGAGTCGAATTGATGACATGACCGATTTCTTCTGCGACAATCTGCGACGCTATCAAACCGGCCAGCCGCTGCGGAATCTTGTCGACAAACGGCTTGGATTTCCGATACCCGAAGAGCTGCGATAGCAGGCTCTGGAGAGGGGTCAGGATTCAGGGGTCAGGGGTCAGGGGTCAGGGAAATGCAAGTGCGGCTTCGCCGCCTGTTCTTTCCCTGACCCCTGCATCCTGAATCCTGACCCCTTCCGCTTCTGGACCGCGACTCCATTTCCGCCTTACAATCAGGGTTTGCGCCTTTGATGACTTTGCATCGACGATCGCGACGAGCTTGGGTGCCCGGGCGGCGCGGAGATTCGCAATGACGATGTCCACCACTCTCCTGCGAGAGACTCGCACGTTTACGTTGGGCGGCCAGCAGCGCTCCTTGGAGCAGGCCAACGAGCTGCTCAAGAGCTATAATACCCTGCTCGATCGCGAACGCTTCGCCTGGACGGGGCACCTCCGCTTCGGCCGCCTGCTCGGCACCGGCGGTCAGGGTTGCGTTTATTTGAGCGAGCGGCGCGGCTCCGACAGTTTCACGCTTCCCGTGGCGCTCAAGTTCTTTTCGCCCGAGCGGTATCTCGACGAGCGGCATTACGCCGACGCGATGCGCCGCATTGCCCACGTGAGTTGTCGTGTCGCACAAATTCAACACGATAACCTGCTCGACGTGCAGAACTTTATCGAGCGCGACCGGGTACGCATTCTCGAAATGGAATGGATCGACGGCTACGACCTCGACATCCTGTTGACGCCGTCGATGCTACAGCGTGCCCGCGAACGGGTCAGCAATCGGCGGTGGGACTATATCAATAACGTGATCGTCACCGCCGGACCAGTACGGCCGCGGCTGAAGCCCGGCATGGCGGTCGCCATCGTGCGCGAATGCTTGGCCGGCCTGGCGGCACTGCATCGAGAAGAAATCGTGCATGGCGACATCAAGCCTTCGAACATCATGGTCAAGCGCACCGGCAACGCGAAGCTGATCGACATCGGGTCAGCGGTGGACCTCAACCACGTGCCGCAAACGCGCACTTGCACTCCGCAGTATTCCGCTCCGGAGATGCTCGAGCGGGAGGAGTACACGCCCCGCTCCGATCTCGCCAGTTTGGGTTACGTGCTCATCGAGTTGCTGGCGGGCCGGCCGCTGTTCGCGGGGATCAAGGAGTTTGGCAGCCTGCTCGAAGCGAAGCGGACGCTGCCCCAACGGCTCCACAAGATTCTGCCGCCCGAGGTCACGCACAGCGATTTGCTGATGACCATTTGCCGCCGCCTGACCGCGCCCGACCCCTTGCTCCGCTACGCCAGCGCCGAACAGGCCGACTCGGGCAGCGAGGGCCTCGCCGAGTTTCAACGCACGCTGGTCCGCGGCGATTTGGCGAGCGAGTACGAAAACGAGCTGCGGGTGTGGCTCGAAGAACTATATTGATCGCGAACCAGCGTGAAGATTCAACGCGGGGTCAGCTACACGAGGAGCCTTCATGGGCCGGTTTCTTGTTGGCAGCGGTTTATTCTGCATTTGGTTGGCCGCGTCGTCGGCAACCGCGAAGGATCACTTTCTCACCATCGGTGGCGGGCCGCGGCCCGACAACAATCAAGTCTCGCTCGAGCGGAACGTGCTGTTGCAGCAGCAGGTACTGGCCGCGCAGCGGCTCGATAAACCAGCGTATGAACTCTACTTCGCCGATGGCTCGGATGAAGCCCGCGACCTGCAATATCGGGCGTCGAAATTTCGTGTAACCTGCCCACCCGCGCGGCGAATGATGGCCGAGGTTCTTGGTGACGAAGAATCGATGGACTTGCTGTATCGCAACCATCAGCTTCCCAACGTAGAGGGTCCGTCGGACCCGCAACTGGTGCGGCGGCGGATGCGCAGGCTCGCCAAGGAATTGCAGGCCGGCGATCGGCTGATCGTGTATGCCACCGCCCACGGCGGTAAGGCGAAATCGCCCGCGAAGAATCGCGACGAAGAAAAGTCCGAAACGAACAAATACGACACGTCGCTTTATTTTTGGGAGAGCGAGACGGTGGCGGCCAGCGAATTTGCCGGGTGGCTCGATCGCTTGTCTCCAGAAGTGACGGTCGTGCTCGTGATGGTGCAGTGCTACGCGGGTGGGTTCGCGCACACGATTTTTCACGAGGCCGACGCCGACTTGGGCCTCGCACCCCACGCCCGGTGCGGGTTCTTCGCGCAGGTCCACGACCGCGGCGCGGCCGGCTGCACGCCTGACGTGGATGAAGCCGACTACCAGGAATACAGCACCTTTTTCTGGTCGGCGCTCGGCGGCCGGAGCCGCACGGGCGAAACGATCGACACCGCCGACTACGATCAAAACGGCACGGTCTCGTTTGCCGAGGCGCATGCCTACGCGGTCATCGAGAGCGACACGGTGGATGTACCCGTTCGCACGAGCGACGAATTGTTGCGGAAGTACAGCGAGCTGGGCACGAAGAACGCGGAATCGGCGAAGGATAAAGCTGCCGCCAGCCAGCCGGCGCTGTTGGAGCTTGCCGGTTCGCTAACAACGTTCACGGAGAACGCGCGGCCCGAGGAGCGAGCGATTCTCGAAGGTTTGTCGAAGAAGCTCCAGTTGGAAGAGCCGGTCACCATCGAAGCCGCCCGCGAGAAACTGAAACGCTTGAAGGAAGAAAGCGATACCGCCGACGGCAAAGTGGCGCAAGCGAAGCGCGGCGCGCGGCAGGCGCTGACGCGGGTGCAGAACGACGTGTACGAAGTGTGGCCCGAACTGAAGGCCCGCTATTCGCCCGTGGCGATGGAACTCACCAGCGAGCGGGCCGACGAGTTTGTGAAACGAGTCGAGGAGATGAGCTCTTACGCCGCACTGCTCAAGGCCCGCGAGCGCGAAGACAAACGGACCGACGAGCAACTCGACCTATTGCGGCAGGAAGCGAAGGTCGAGCGGCTGTTGCGAACGGCGGAAAACGTTGCATTGGCGACCAATTTGCCGCACGTTGCTCCCGAGGAGATCGTCGCCCGCTACGATAAGCTTCGGGCGCTCGAAGACGGAACCCTCGCCCCGCAGCCATCGCCCGAAACTAGTGCCCAAACCGAACCGGCCGCAATCAGCGGCGAAGGAAAATAGCCGATGCGGGCTGCGTTCTAACGATGACGATAACCGAACCCCACCCGCTCGGGGTGTTTCAGGACGACCGGGCCGTCTATCACGACGACTTTCAATACTACTCGACGAACGAGCCAACCATGGACGGCACCGTTTCGGCGATTCTGCTGTGGGCGCTGTGGGGTGAGTAGCTGGCAGCAGTTGGCCGGCCTCACGATCGCGGGACTACGAGACTGGCAAAATCGCATTGCCTAAAAACAGCAGACAGTGGGCCGGCACGGCAGGCGGCCGAGAATCCCAGCGGATTGGCAATGTGTTTGGGTCTGCTCGGGACGAATTCGGCTCTTTGACAATTTAAGAGATTGCGTCCGGTGCGGCTTGCAACCCGCCGGGCGAATGACGGGCGGCTGTCGTTGAATAGGCACCCAAGGCGGCTACAAGAAGCAGGCGAACAGGACCCGTCAGAACTAACTCACCGATACGGGGCGGGATGTGAACAAATCAGTTCAGGAAATCGCGATCGAAGTGTTCCGCGCTGACAAGGGCAAACGCGAGCGTTGTATCTACACGCTGCCGGTCGAATGCGACTTAATCATCGTGGACGAAGCCGTACACAAACAGGTTTGGGGCTTCCTGCGCGGAAAGCACGATGATCCGCAGGGCCAAGTAGACGGAAAACTGCAAGCTACGGATGACGGCCTGCTTTACGGCTAGCGGCGTCCTGATCGCTTCGTTCCCTTTCGAGTAATTTCTGCCCCGGCGAGCACGACAACATGCCCGCCGTTATCAAGTTTGACGCGCCCCTCGAGGTCAAACGCAAAGCCAGGCGGTGACCAAACATCCAAAATTTGCGAAGTGAGTCGCTACCACATGAGGGGCATGATAGACCGCGTCATCGCGTCCGGGGTGAAACCTGAAGAAGGTTGGGCATTCGTCATAGCTAGTAGTGAATTCGGTACCTGGCGGGAAATTATTGAAGAACACACCCACCTTCCCTTGCGGCCCAATGGACGCGACATAGTCCGCCAGCGGAGCACTTTTAGGCAGAATTGCCGCAAGTACGTCCGCACCTACGTACTTATTCTTCAACCGCTTTGACGTTGCGCGGATTGACTGCTTCATCAGATCAACGATATCGATCCCTGCGGCCCGCGCATCTAACGACTTAAGGGTGTTTTCAACCAGCGTTTGTATTTCTTCGGCGGACTGCTGACAACCAATCCTGGAGAGGCTGAAAAAATCCTTATCGGATCCGATTTCAGGTGGCCTCGGCGGAACGCGCTCAATTATTGTGTAGAAGTCACTGCTCGGATTGCTCTGGTCTAAGCTTGTTCCATCAGCCGACACAAAATTGCTTATTGTTGCCGCAAAAGAACCGCTGATTTGAGAGCTATCATTCTCATCTCGCTCCCATCCTACACCCAAAAATGCCAGCGGTTGATTCGGCAAACTAGGATGTGCCTTGTACAGCCGATCAAGAGATTGCTTTGCATTAGCTTGAACTGCCTCCAGTGCCTTGGTCACAGATCGCGGTCCAACGCATGAGAGTACCTCCGACAGAAATAACGCAGTATCAATCACTCGCCCCTGTGGATTCATCATCCTGGCGATACCGGTATAGCCAAATATCATGTCGTTGAAGTACTGCACTATTTTGACGGCATTGACCTTGCGAGTACGTCCTCCTGGCTCCGACAGCATCCGGTCCGAAGCGATTGCGCACCACGCCGGGGTTCGCATGGCAAGAATTAGAGTCATCAGTCGCTCCGCGATCGCGAACTTTAAAAAACCAGTGCGTCCCACTCTACGCGGAACGTGCTCTCAAACTAAAGCGATAGTTGAGACATCTATGCAAACCGCTTGCTTTGCGGCTTGGAAGAATCTGCCAGTGACCCTCGAAGCCGGGATTTTAAAAAGTACGCCCGGCAGGACTCGAACCTGCGGCCTGCGGATTAGAAATCCGCTGCTCTATCCAGCTGAGCTACGGGCGCGGATAAACTTCTGGACCATTCTACTTCCCCTCCCGCGCCTCGGTCCACTGCGTAATTGCGTCGCGGCTGGCAAGTGGCCACCAGGCGGCAATCTTCTTTGCCAGGCGGGCGACCACCTCCGGATTCTGCGCGGCGACGTTCTTCGTTTCGTGCAGGTCATTCGATAGCTCGAATAATTGCGGCCGCATTTCCACGCCAGAATCGCCGACGACACGTTTATCAATCGCGTTGTCGTAAGTCAGCAGCAGCTTCCACGGCCCCTCGATCGCCCAGCGGAATTGCAGCGACTCTGCCGGGTTGTCGAGGTCGGGAACATCGTGTGTGTAGCCTTCTCCGAAAATAGTGTCGCGGCCCAACGGCTTGCCATCGCGCACGACGGGGAGCAAGTTGATGCCCGGCAGGCCATCGGGGATTGTGGCCCCCGCCGCGCTCAGGATCGTGGGGGCCAGATCGATGCTGCTCACCAACTCATCGCGCCGTCCGGGCGGAATCACCCCCGGCCAACTTAGTAAAATCGGTTGGCGAATGCCCGCTTCATTCGGCGATAGTTTCGACCGCGGCGCGAATCCGGCAGCGGTACGGTTCTGGATCCAGCCGTTGTCGCCGATGTACACGATCAACGTGTTGTCCGCGATTCCTTGCTGTTCCAAGTGAGTTAGAAGCTCGCCGCACGTTTCGTCGAACCACTCGCACATCGCGTAATAGCGTGCGACGAAGCGCGAATCGACCATTCGCTGATACTTTTCAACGAGCCGCGCCGGCGGATTGTGCGGTTTATGTGGCAGGAACGGGGCGTACCACACGAAGAACGGCTTGCGCTGACTCGTCGCATCGTCGATGAACTCAAAGATCGGCGTCATTCCTTCGCGTCCGATTCGCAGGCCATCGTCGCCGTGCCGGCCTCCGGCCTCGGGAAAGCCGCGCGTCATCCCGTGCGTAAAGCCGCCCCGCTTGAAAGAACCTTCCCACCACTTGCCCGACTGATGGCTTAGATAGCCGCGCTCCGCGAGCAACTTGGGCAACGTTGGCAGATCGTCTATACGACGGATCATCTGCGAACGAAGCTCCGCATACTGCGGTGAGTTGGGCGGCGCGAGCGCGCGGGAAGGATCGTTGCCGCAGATGCGGTGCTGATGCGGATACAGGCCCGTAACGATTGTCGCCAGGGAAGGGCGGCACAAAGCGGTGGGAACGTAACCCCGTGTGAATACCGCGCTGCGTGCCGCGAGCCGATCGAGGTTCGGCGTCTCAATCCGCTGATGCCCCATGAACCCGTAGTCGGTCCAGGCCTGGTCATCGGTTATGATCAGTACCACATTCGGCGGATCGCTGGCGATGGCCCGCGAGACCGCGCATACGGCGACAATCAACAGTGAAAAAAGCCAACGCGTCATCATCGGAACGTTCGCACGTTTACTCCTCGCGCGGCGGCGCAAATCGAACTTTTTCGATGAGTTGATGCCGCTGGCCATTCTCAATGTAGCCCGAAATCGCCGTGATGGCGCGAATCGTGTTGGCGTACTTCAGGTTATAGTCGGCTTCGATCTCGACTTCTTGATCGCTGGCTGTGCCGGGGCCGCTGGCGTCCCCCACGAGCGAACGGATTTGCGCATGGACTTGCCCGAACACCCCCGGCGCGTTGCCCAGTGCCTGATCGCCCAGGAACACGCCGGCCAGATTCCCGTCGGCGTCGGCGCGCAGCCGCAGCCGCAGCGTTGGAGTTTCCGAAGGAACGGAGGTGCGCATATCCGCCGCGGCCGGCATGCGGATGTTGAAATCTCCCTCCGGCAGAATGATTTTGAACGACATGATGAAGAACACGAGCAACTGAAAGATGATGTCGATCATCGGCGTCATCTGTAGCTCGATCTTATCGTCGCTGCCGGTATGGCGAATTTTCATAATTTCACGGAAATAAGAAAACCGCTGATGAACGCTAATGGGACGCTAATAGCATTCCCATCAGCGAACATTAGCGTCAATTAGCGGTTGCAACTTTTGCTTAGGGCCCGATCAACGTCGATTCGTCGCTTTGGCGGCTGCGGAGAGCGAATTTCTCGAACTGCACCTCCTGACAAATCTCAATCACCCGCTGCACGATGCCAGTTTTCACCGACTCATCGGCACGGATCACCACCGTGGCGTCGGAGACCTTCTTATCGTAAGTCTGCATGAATTGCGCCTCGCGCCGCATCGCGGATAGCAACTGCTCCGGTGGCATCTCCTCGCCGCCAAACAACACCGTCTCCTCTCTGGTTATCTGAACGGTCAGAGGCTCTTCATAGGCCACGTCGGGAGGCTTGGCCAACTCGCTCGACGGCAGATTGATGCTCTGTTCTTGCTCAACGTCGGCGAAGTTAAGCGCGACCATAAAAAACGCAATGAGTTGAAACACCATGTCGATCATGGGCGTCATGTCGCCCTGCGTTTCGGGCCATCGGCGAATATTGCGAGTGAGACGCATGGTTGCTTGGCTGTCGGGCTGTCGGCTGTCAGCTATCGGCCAGAAGGAACGCCGCACAGTTTCTGGCCGATAGCCGACAGCCGATAGCCACCAGCCCCTTAAGGATTGGGCTTCTTCCCGCCCATGTGTTGGAAGCGGCTCATTAGGCCTTCGCTCACGATGCCGACTTCCAGCACCAACCGGGCGATGCGGTTTTTCAGGATGTGATGCACCGCAATTGCCGGTATTGCAATCCAAAGTCCGACCAACGTCGTCACCAGTGCTTTGGAAATGCCCTGGGCCAACTCCGACGGCTTGGGCGCGGTGACGGCTTCGGCGATGACCGTAAACGATTGCACCATGCCGTCCACCGTGCCCAGCAACCCAAACATCGGGCCGATGGTTCCGATCAATGCCAGGTAGCCTAGCCGTTGTTCCAGTTTCATGTTCTCGTCTTCGCCCACCTCCTGCATCGCTTCCACCGCTTCGCTGTAGCTGGTCGAGACCTTCGCCAGCCCCGCGGAGAGTACCTTGCCGAGGAACGAGTCGTCGTTGCGGGCCAGCTCGTAGGCTTCCTGGTATTGCTTCGCGTCGAGGTGCGCTTCAAAGGCCTGAATCAGATCGGGCGGGAGGATGTTCTCCCGCCGAGCCGCCAGAACATTCATCACGAACAGCGCTACGAACGTGAAGGAGAGCGCCAGGAAGATGACCGTGTACCGAAATCCGAGTGCGCCATAGAACCATTGGAGGTAAGTCTGCTTGGCCGGCGGAGCGGTTTCAGCCGAGTCGGTCGATGCAGCGGTCGGCGCTGGCGCGGCCGGAGCGGCTTCAGGCTCTTCGACTTCCTCGACAACCTCTGCTTCCTCCGCTTCCTCCGCTTCCTCCGCGATCGACGACGATGAAAGTCCAACAAGTGCGACGACCAGCGCGCCGCCGAAGAGGACCATCAGAACCGTCCGCCGAGCGGCAAGCCCATTTCTCACGGCCATCAGGATCGCATTCATTTCGAGAGTCTCGAATCGTGTGGTTTGAATCGAATTAGTCGGTGCGGATGTATCAGTCTAGCTAGCGCGGCATGAGCAAGCAAAGGTAGCCGGAAACTTCACTTCGCCCAGCGAGTGGAGGCGTATCGTTCTTCGAGTGTCTCGCGGGCCTGGCGGGCTTGGGTCGGCTGGCCGATTTTCTCCCACAGCCCGGCCAGCCGGGAGAGCGCTTCCGCATGCGCCTCCGGGACGCCGCTGTATAGCAAATCGGTGTGCAGATACGCAAACAGCGCGGGCTTAATCTGCTCGGCTTGCTCGTAGCAGTTGCCCAGCGCGTTGTAAGCCCGCGCGTTCAGCTCTTTATCCTCGGGGTTGGCCTGCGAAATCACCTCCTCGACGATCTTTACCCCTTCCTCGACCTTGCCGGTGGCCGACAGGCTCACCGATTTGCCAAGCTGCGCGGCAAGTGCTTGGCGTTTGCCCTCTTCGGAGTCGTCTTTAAGGCTAAGCGCCGCGTTGAATTGCTGGAGTGCCTCGGCGTGTTTCTTCTCGGCCTGCAGCGCGCGGCCCGTTAGAACCGCCGCCCGCATCTTGTAACTGGGCCAGGGGGTCTTGGCGAGCGTGTCGTACTGCCTCTGGGCATCGCTGTATTTTCCAGACGCTACGAGCAGGTCGCCCAAAATCTCCGTCGCTTGCAAGAAGTGATAGCTCTCTTTGGCACTGTTGACGAAGGCGTACATCTCTCGGCCCGCTTCGGCCACGGGCCGTTCGCCCAACAGTGCTTGTTTCGCGGCGATGTACGCTTTGTAGAACTCGATATCTTGCCGGATTAGTTCGTTCGTCACCTGGGCGAGGTCGATTTTCTCCAGCGCGGCCATCGCGGGCTGGAATCCGCCGTTGTCGGCGTTCACGCGGGCTTGGGTTAGTTCCGAGGGCTCCCCGCCAAGGACAATGCTGCGAATCTCGCTGACCGGTATGGTCTTGCTCGCCGAGCCACGTTCGATGGTAACCTCCAGCGGCGTGGTCTTCGTGATCTCGCCCGTCTCGTTCCCCGACCACAAGCGAATGCGGTCGTTTTGCGCATGCGCCGACGAACCAATAATCAACAGAAGTAAAACGTTAGCCGCGACGCCCACCGCGGCGGGTAAACTCCGTCTTCGGAGCGGAGCGCGTAGCGAACGATTGCGATCTAATTTCATCGTTATTTTTTTACGTGGAAGTTGATTGGAATTCGTTAAGACCGGCTGGTGAAACCTCACCCGCTTCGCGCTGGATATTCTTGAGCAACGCGTCGTACTTCGGGCGAAGGGTTTCGCCGCCCAGGTCGGGGTATAGCTGCACCATCGAGCGGATGTTTTGCTTGGCTTTGTCGAGTTGGTTCTTGCGCTCGGCGCCTTGAGCCTGCATCGCAGCAAGAAAGCGAACCTCGGCGACGTTCAGCCGCGCCTCAAAGAACATGTCTTTATACTTCGGGTCGCTGCGGGCGGCTTTGGCGGCGATTTGGGCCAGCTTCAGCCAACCCCAAATTCGATTCTGGCCGGTGCTTGGCACGCGGCGGCCGCCGAAGATCGAGTTCTCCAATCGAGCGGGCGACTTCTCCGCAACACCCCATTCCCGATATGTCTCGGCGGCGGCCGTCTGCACGTCGAGCATGGTCTCCCGCGCGCGGAGGATCGCCGTGAAGGCATCGATCGCCGCCGAAAACTCCCCCAACTGGCGCAGGCTTTGCGCGTGCTGTAACCGCGCCGCGAGGAGCGAATTCTCACTGGGCGGAAGGCTCGCATCCGATTCGGCCGCCGCAATCATGGCCGCAAAACCATCGCGTGCCCGTTCGTAGAACTGGCGGCGCTGCTGGCCATCGGCCTCCGCGTCGCCCAGGCCTTCGGCCAGATTAAAATAGGTCTGACTGATCCACTGCGTCGTCGCCCAATCAAGCGCGTCGCGGCGTTCGTTCAGCTTGTCCAGAAAGGTCGCAAAGGCGGCGACTAGCGCGTCGGCCTCCTGGCGTTTGCCGGCCGCGAGAAAGCTCTCGATCTGCCGTTGAAGCTGCAGGCCCAGGCTGACGTAAATCCGCGTCAGCCGATCGCCATCCCCATCGCCACCAAGCTGCTCAACGGCGCGCTCCAGGGCTGCCATCTCGGCCAAGGCCTTCTCACTTTGCGGTGGAGTTAACGACACATACGCCCTTAGCGCCGCCTTGTGGGCTTCCACTGCGTACGCCGGGCGGCTTGCGACCTCGTTGTCGCTCGAGAGAAGTTGAAGCGGCCCCACTTCTGTGTCTTCCAGCAACGCGATCGCGTCCTGGTATCGGGCCTGATCCAAGTAGGCCTGCGCCAGATACAGTCCAGCCGTGGCGAGGGTCGGCGTAATCGGTCGCTCATTCCGCAGCTTCGCAAATCCACTATCGAGCAGCTTGAGCGCCGCTTCACGCTCTTGGGCTTGAGAATCGTCGCTTCCCGCGCGAAGCTGGCGCTCCCACATCGCATTGGCTAACTTCAGTTCAAACAGCGGTCGGCGCTCCTCCGCGATCTGGCTCACGAGTGCCTCTGCCTCCGCGAGGCGGTCCTCTTGCAGAGCAGAGTTCAGAAGCATGTTGAAAGCCACTTCGGCCGTGTCGCTGGTCGGCCAATGCTCGGCAATGAACTGAGCGATTTGCACCAGTTGTGCCGCGGCGAAGGCGTCGTTCTCGTCCGCGGCTCGCAGCCGATCGAAGCTCGCCAGCGCGATCTTCGCCGCCGCGGCGCCCGACGGGTCATCCGGATACCGGGTGGCGACAAAACTGGCAAGCGCCGCCGCCTGCAAATACTCCTCTTGCTCCCACAGCAGCCAACTCAGCAAGTAACGAACTTCGTTGAGCTGCGTCAGTTCTGTCTGGTCGTCGACCAACTGAAGCGCAAGTCGCAAGTTGAGTCTGGCCTCGGCCTGGCCATCCGTTGCCTGTTGTTCCAAACTCGATAGGGCATCGGGGTTGTTTTCGGCGGCAATCTGTGCGGCCAGCTTTGCCACGTTCATCGAGTCGAGCGCGTCCTTGGCCAACGTGTAGGCTTCTGCAAAAGTTTTGGCCTGCGGAAACTCATCGCCCCCACGGCCGAGTTCCGCCAGTGCGACGCGGGCCGCACGCTGATGCTCCCCCGGCTCTCGCGACACGGCGCGATAGAGGTCGCGCGCCTGGCTAATCAACCGCGGCCGTTGCCGATCGCGCTCCTCAAGCGTCGCCGCTTTGAGTCGCGCGGCCTCCGCTATCTGAAATTGCAGCGCCCCCCATTCGGCTGCAGACCGCTCGCCGCTCTGCGACTGCTCGAGCCACCCACGACTCTGGGTCAAGGTTGTGTCGAATTGCTGTTGCGCGTTGTAACACGCGGCCTGATATGCATGTGCCAGCGTGATGAGCTTGCGAATGACCGGGTTCGCGTCGGGCAGCCCGGTAACGTCCCCAAAGCAACCGACGGCGAGTTTCCACTGTTCGAGGGCCTGGTAACACTGCCCTTCGTAAAGACGCGCGTACGATCCGATCGGCCAGCGCGAGTACTTCTCGTAAAGCTCGCCCAATTCCTTGGCGGATTGCTCGAGAAGCTGCTGAGCGTCGGGCGATTTTGCGGGATGGGTCAGCGCCAGGTCGTATAAGGCCCGCGCCCGCAGCACCCGCACCTGCGCCAGCCGGACGCGCATCTCCAGCCGCTCGTCGATTTCCTTCTGCTGCGTTTTAGGGTCGAGATTCCGTTGATCCTCGAGCAGTGCTTCGTAGGCCTTCTCGACAGTGTCAAACAGCTTTCGGGCTTCGTCAATGAAACTGCGGGCCTCAACGAAGAATGTTTCGCGCTCTTGCTTCGACTCGGCGGGAAGCGCTTCGGCTTGAATCATCCGCTGCTTGGCCCGTTCGATTAAAACGCTAGCCAATTGAGCCTGTGCTTCCGCAGCGAGAGACGCTCCTTGATTGGCCTTGGCGAAGGCCTCCAGTTCGCGCCGCGCGTTGTCTAGCGCGTCGGTACGGCGCTCAGCGGAAGGAAGCCGTCGCGACAGGTCGAGCAGCGTGATTCCCTTCTCGTACGCGATCCGTCCTTTGAATTCGTCGGAGACAATCGGGCTGGACTGCGAATGTTCCAAATATTCGAGCACCAGCTCATGCTGCCCTCGGCCACGCAGGGCCTCGACAAACTCGGCGTCCCGATCGGCCGCTCTTAGCGATCCCGCGAGCGTCAAGTAGCATAGCGCGGCCGTAAGCCTGCATCCAAACAATTTAACAGGAGGAAACAGAGGAAGCAGAGAGGAGAATAGAATCACATACTTCTCTGTTCTCTCTGTTTCCTCCTGTTCAAAATCCATAGTCGAAACGCAAGCTCTTACGGATTTGTGATACCGAGCCATCACGGCGTATTTCGCCAGCGCAGCGATTAGACGGCAACGATAAATCATCCGAGACGCAAAATCAGGAAAACGAGTTGTATCGAGAACCGTCGAAAGAATGCTCCCTCCGTCGGAACTCTGCAAACCAGTACGTAAGCTATCGGCTTCTCTATTCTACCCGACGGAAGTGCGTGTTCACCAGAATGGGAGGTAGAGGGCAGCGAGCAGACGGCAGACAGCAGTGAAGAAAAACATGCGGCGAAGCCGCAGTTGCATTTCCCCCGAATCCTGACCCCTTTCCCACACAGTCAAGAACGTCCGATTACGCAAAGTTTGCGCGTTGCCGTTTTATTCGGCCCCGTCCAGCCCGTGCTGGACGAGTTGCCGCACGCGGTGCATGAATCCAGCGGGCAGCGGCACCTCGCGCAGTTCTGCATGGAGTTGGGCCGCATCGAATTGAATACCGCCGGGTGGTACGTCGCTCGACACTTCCGCTTTCGTGGTGTCACGAGTACTCATCGCGATTCGACGTTCGGTTTGGAAGCGAAAAGGGCACAGCGGCGGCGCATCGTGTGCGCCCAGACGACGATCGGCAAGCGACTCGCCCGCTGCTTCCCAAGGGAAGAACGACCTACGAAGGAAATCCATCGCAACCTCAAAGCTCGGAGAGACAAACCGTGGCCCCTGAATCGGCGTGGTCGCCCAAACATGTGCGAGATGCTTGGGAGCCGTTCGCTTCGCGGTCCATCTCAATTCCCCCTTCCCCGTCCGCGGGGGAGGGGGTTAGGGGAGCGGTGATTTGTGACTGGTAAGGAAACGTCAGGTGGGTGGCGCCACGCGGGTCAGTGCTTCTCTTCGTGCGGCGTCCAGCAGTTGCTGGCGGAGCCGGCATCGAGCGCGACTGACGCGCGACAGGACGGTGCCCAAAGGCACGCCCAGCGCGTTGGCAGTTTCCTGGTGGGTCAACTCGCCGACGACGACCAGCAGGAGCGATTCCCGCAACTCGTGGGGCAGTTGTGCTAAGGCATGCTGCATGCGATCCGTGTAATCGTTGGCCAACGGATCGGCGCCCTCCACCGGGACGTCGAGGTTTCGTTCGCCCGCCGGAGCGGGCCAGCGACCCTCGCGTCGCCAGCGGTCGATCGCCCGCCTCCGCAGGATGGCCGCCAGCCAAGCCCGCACTCCGCGGCTACGATCGAACCGATGCCGACTCTGCCAGGCACTGCGCAGCGCGTCCTGGACCACGTCCTCGGCCGTATGAGCATCCCCCACCAAGCGGTAAGCGAGCCGATACAAAGCCGGGGCGTGCTCTTCGACCAGGATCCGAAAATCGGCCTGCGTAAGCGCCACCCGTTGCCTCTCCTGTCAGCTGTTCCGAGCTGAATGTGCGGAGACGTTGACGCGTGCATGGTAACACAGCCCTCGCCGCCGACACAAACAAATTTCGTGACTGGCGGCGAAATTATTCCCGAGGGAGGAGATTTTTATTGTCCAGGACAATCTCCGGTCCCCTCCCCTCGACGGGGAGGGTTAGGGAGGGGTGTTGCAGCGTGTATGAGCTTCGCCCCCTCCGCGACCCTCCCCGCAAGGGGAGGGAGCCGGAAAATGTTGATGGAAGAGGGAGGGTTATTAAACAAATCCCTCCGGCTCCCTCCCCTCGGCGGGGAGGGCTGGGGAGGGGGGCTGCAGCAAGCTTGAGGTCGCCTCACCCAGCGCCCGCCGGATAGCTTCCATCACTCCGTGAATGTCTTCATCCAACTGATGATTCCAAAACCGAATGACTCGGAACCCCCGCGAGGCCAACCATGCCGTTCGCTGTGCATCATGCTTCGTTGCCTGGCTGTTGGCGTGTTGCGGTCCGTCGAGTTCGACAAGGAGCTGATGCGAGAAGCAAACAAAATCGACAAAATACGGGCCGATTGCCGCCTGACGCCGAAACTTGTGGCCCTCCAGTTGTTGCGCGCGCAGCAGACGCCACAGGCGTTTCTCAGCCTCTGTCATTCGATTGCGAAGATCGCGGGCGAAGTCGCGTTGGTCAGCGTCTCGATACATGGTGACCGCATTAACCCCCTCCCCAACCCTCCCCGCAAGGGGGAGGGAGCCGGAAAATGTTGATGGAGGGGGAGGGAGCCGGAAGCTATCCGCAACGCAAGGAGCGACGGGCTCACGAGTGGGCCGCGACCCATTCTCGCATGTCGAGTGGGGTGTCGTCCTCGCGACCGCGGCTGGGAATCAATTCGTGCAACAGCTTGGTCGGGTCGCATAAATCGGCAACCGATTCGACAACCACGTCGGGCTGGTACGCGTATCGTGCCAGGTCTTCCCGTTTGGTCGAGCCGGTGAGGACCAGCACGGTGCGGTAACCCATCTGAACGCCGCCCAGGATGTCGGTCTCCATCGTGTCGCCGATCATGATCGTCTCGGAGGTGGCCATGCCCAACTCCTTGCGGGCGACGCGCATCATCACGGGGCTAGGCTTGCCCACGCTGAAGGCCTTGACGCCCGTCGCGGCCTCGATCAGCGAGACAATTGCACCGCAGCCGGGCCGCGTGCCGGTTTGCGTCGGACAATTGGGGTCGAGGTTCGTGGCGATCAGCTTCGCGCCGTCGATGACCATTTGCACGGCATGCTCGAGCATCTCGAACGATAGCGTGCGGCCTTCGCCAACAACGACGTAGTCTGGCGATTTGTCCACAACGGAGAAACCATTCAGATGAAGGGCGTTGAGCAAGCCGCCTTCACCAATGACGTAAGCGTTGCCGGCCGGTTTCTGCTGGGCAAGGAACCGGGCAGTGGCCATGGCGCAAGTGAAAATGTGCTCTTCGCCGACGGGCATACCCATTCGCTGGAGCTTGGTAGCAACATCGCGGCGGGTACGCTGGCTATTGTTCGTTAGGAATAGAAATGGGAGATCCCAATCGCGCAACAGGCGGATAAACTCGACGGCGCCCGGAATCAGCGTCGCGCTCCGGTACATGACGCCATCCATGTCGATAAGAAAACCAGTCTTCATCAAGTGAGTTCCTCGGGGTGAGTAATGTGAAACGGAGTGCTTGATGCAATGCTCATGCCGACCAGGAATTACCGCGATAATCGCAGCGTTCGCGTGCTATCATGCGCAGTTGAATGGACGCGCATGCCTGTTGTTTAGGCGACAGGGTACCTGCGCTGCGTGAAGGAGCGGATAAGCGAGAATGAAGAACTCGCCTACGTGGGGAGTTAGAGGCCGCACCACGAGGCGGTCTGGTACGTGACAAGAGCCGCCGTGTAGGCCAGGACGCTCATGTAAGCGAGTTGTATCGCCGGCCATTTCCAGGAGCCGGTTTCCCGGCGGGTGACCGCCTGCGTCGGCAGGCATTGCATCGCCAAAACGTAGAACACCAGGAGGCTCAAGCAGGCGGCTGTGGTATAGACCGGCGCGCCGTCGGGATGCTTTGAGGAGCGAAGCGATTGATAGAGCGAATTGACGTCTTCGTCGGCCGCCTCGCCGACACCGTAGAGCACGGCGAGCGTCGAGACGATTACCTCGCGCGCCGCAAACGAACTGACGATGCCGATGCTCATCTTCCAGTCAAAACCCAGTGGAGCGAACACCGGCTGAGCGATCGCCCCCATGCGGCCGGCGAAGGAGTGTTCAAGCTGGGCCTGCTGCAACAGCGCGTCCGCGGCCGCGGTGTCGCCGGCAGATTGGAGTTGCGCGATTCTTGTCTGCTGTTCGGCAGGCAACTCCATGATGTCTGTCTTGGGATAGGTTGCCAAGATCCACATCGCGAGCGAGATCACTAGAATCACCGAGCCGGCCGTTTTGATGAACACCCACGCGCGATCGAGCATCAGCACGAAGGCGTTGCGAAGCGACGGAAGACGATAGTGGGGCAGTTCAATCACCAGCGGCTTTGTGCGGCCCTTGAGCAACGTCGTCTTGAATACCAGAGCCATTGCCAGCGCCGCGACGATGCCCAGCAGGTACGCGCCGGCGAACAGTAGCGCCGCTCGCAACGGGTCGTGCGGGAAGAGCAGGGCGGTGACCATCGCGTAAACCGGCACGCGGGCGGAGCACGACATCAGCGGCAGCACGAGGATCGTCGCCAAGCGATCGCGGCGGTCTTCGATCACGCGGGTCGACATAATCGCCGGGATCGCGCACGCATGGGCCGAGAGCATCGGCACGAATGCCTTGCCCGGCAGGCCGACGCGGTGCATCAGTTTGTCCATCACGAACGCCGCGCGGGCCATGTAGCCGGAGTCTTCCAGCAGCGCGAGCACGAAGAATAGCAGGCAAATCTGCGGCAAAAAAATGAGCATGCCCCCGACGCCGCCGATCAGGCCGTCGGCCAGCAGGCTGGCCAAGTCGCCCGCGGGAAGCCAACGATTGACGGCTCCGCCGGCAAGGGCGAACCAGCCATCGATCAATTCCATGGGATACTGGGCAATCCAGAAAATCAGCATGAAGGTAAGGAACATGACTGCGGCGAAGCACATCAGGCCCACGAATTTATGCGTGACCACGCGGTCGATGGCTTCGGTCCAATGGCCGTGTGTCCCGCCCCCGTGGACGGCCGCGTTGGAGGTCCGCTCGGCCCAATCGTAACGGGTCGCGTATTGGCACCCGCCACACGAGCCGCAGGCGGAGACCGGTTCGGCCAAGACCGGTTGCTCTGGGACCGACAGCCCTTGCGCTAGTGCCTTGTGAAGGGCGGCAATGCCCTCGCCGGTGCGGGCGGAAACGGGCACCACTCGGCAACCGAGTCGCTGGCTCAACTCACCTAGATCGATGCCGATACCCTGCTTTCGGGCGAGGTCGATTTGAGTGAGCGCCACAATGGTCGACTGTTCCAGCTCCAACACTTGGCTGGCAAGAAACAAGTTGCGTTCGATATTCGTCGCGTCGACAACGATAACTAACAGATCGGGGGTTGAAGCGCCGTGGCGCTCGCCCAAGATGATCTGGCGAGCGACTTGCTCGTCGGGCGTTACCGCATCAAGCGAATAAAGCCCTGGAAGGTCAATCAATTCGACCGTTTTTCCGCCGCATACGATGCGTCCACGGCGGTGCTCAACGGTGGTGCCGGGAAAGTTGGCTGTTTTCGCCCGTAGCCCCGTGAGCCGATTGAACAGCGAAGTCTTTCCAGCATTGGGATTGCCGACCAGCGCCACACGCGGCGGCCGAGTGACCAGCGGCCGCGCGGTGGCCAGAATTGGCAGTTCAGTTTGAGCGGCGATAGACACGGCAGAGAAATTGGAAAGGCGAGCGGCTGGGCATCAGCCCGCGGAGAGAATTGGGGCAGGCTCATTCAAAGGGCGAACCGCGACCAGTTCGGCCAGCCGAGCGGACACTCCCACCCGGGTGCCAACGACCCGCACAATCAGTGGGTCGCCCTGCTTGACGACCTGCACCTTACGACCAGCGCAGACGCCCAAGGCCATCAGCCGAGCGGCGTCATCAGCCGGCACGTCTACTGACGCCACGACGGCGACTTGATCGGGGCGGGCCGATGCGAGTGGGATAGAAGATTTGGACATAAGGGGATCGCAGTCGCAATTGAGACTCGTTCTCAATTGAATTCAGGGTATCCTGATTCGATGGAAGCGGCAAGGGGCGAAAGAACTTGAATGCGGATCGCTCTGGGGTAGATCGCCAGACAGATAACGGCGACGGCGATGCCGCACAACCCCTATTACGGCGGCCCTTCAGCCCGTGCAAATAGATCGCCCAACCGCAGAGTAAAGCCGGGAAGCACGTCGCGGCCGTCGAGAATGCCATTCGCGTCGATCTTTTCTTCGTGATCGATGGCCGTGTAAATCGTGGCGGTGCGGTCGCGGGGGTCGATGTACCATACGAGCCGCGTGCCGGCTTGGAAGTATTCGGCGAGCTTGAGTTGCATTTCGCGCTTGGTGTTGCCCTCGGAAAGGATTTCTACGGCGAGATCCGGAGCGAAAGCCAAGACGCGACCCTTCGGCAGCGTGCGCCCCGGAAATCGGGTCCACGGCACGAACGAAAGGTCCGGCATTCGCAGTCTTCCAGCGAATAACCGGTAAGGGCCATCCGATCCGAACAGCTTCCCGATCCGATATTGATCCAGGAAATTCCGAATGATGCACGCCAACTCGATTGCCAAATTCGACTCGATGTAGCCCATCGTTTTCTCCACCAAGACTCCATCGACCAGTTCACATAACCCTTCACCTCTCTCAGCGACGAGTAGCGACTCCTCCTCCGTCGCGGTGCCTGGTGTTGGATACAGTCGAATCCGATCCTCGGGCACGTCGCACAAATGTTCGCGCAGGTCCGCCATTGACCAATCCCTTGGGAAAGTCATTTGCGTATGGACGATAGGTTCAACTACGGTAGACATTATTGGAGGCCAATTTCGCGGCGGGAGCTTATCGGCAAAAATGTTGCGATCTAACTCCGCGTTCGATGTGTTGCTCTTTAGTATATCGCGCACGGCGGGGCTAAAACAGCGAAGTCGAGTGCGGAACCGATTGCGTGCTCCGCTGCGCCTCGAAGACTCGGCTTCGCGTCGCGGCTAACGGGGAGCGTGGCGGCGGTGCGATTACGCGACTTTGCCGACCACAATCGATGCATTATGGCCGCCGAAGCCGAAGCTGTTGCTCATCACCACCCGCAGCGATCGCTGCCGCGGTTCGTTCGGCGTGTAGTCGAGATCGCACTCCGGATCGGGCGTGCGGTAGTTGATGGTTGGTGGGCAAACCTGATCCTCGAGCGCTTTCAGGCAAAGGACCAACTCGACCCCGCCGCTGGCGCCCAGCAGATGGCCAAGCTGGCTCTTCGTGCTGGAGACGCTGAGCTTGTAGGCGTAGTCGCCGAACACGGCCTTGATCGCGGTCGTCTCGGCCTTATCGCCCAGCGGCGTGCTCGTGCCGTGGGCGTTAATGTAATCGATGTCCGTTGGATTGAGGCGCGCGTCGCGCAGCGCGCCGCTCATGGCGCGGGCGGCGCCGGTGCCCTGGGCGTCGGGCTGGGTGATGTGCCCGCCATCGGCGCTGGCGCCGTAGCCCAGCACCTCCCCATAAATCTTGGCGCCTCGCGCGCGGGCGTGTTCGATCTCCTCGAAGATCAAGATGCCGGCGCCCTCGGAGAGGACAAATCCATCGCGATCCGCGTCGAAGGGCCGGCTGGCGGACTGGGGATCGTCGACCCGCTCGGAAAGCGCCTTCATGTTCGTGAAACCGCTTAAGCCCATGGGCGTGCAGGCCGCCTCCGTGCCGCCAGTGATCATGACGTCTGCGTCGTCGTACTGAATCGCCTTGAACGCATCGCCCATGGCGTTGGTGGCGCTCGCGCAAGCGGTGGCCACGGCATAGTTTGGCCCGCGAAGTCCATAACGAATGGAAATATGCCCGCTGGCGGCGTTGAGCATCATTTTGGGAATCGTGAACGCCGAAACCTTTTCAGGGCCTTTGGTGATTAGCCGCTCGACCTGGGTTTCGATTTCGGTCAGGCCGCCGATGCCCGAGCCGAGAATCACGCCGCAGCGAAAGGGATCGTCGCCGGAGAAATCAATGCCAGCATCCTTGACGGCATCAATGCCGCCGACCAAGGCGAACTGAGTAAAGCGGTCGAGCCGCTTTTCTTCTTTGCGATCGATGTACCCGTCGGGGTTCCAATCGTGGATGTCGCCGCCGAAGTTGACCTTAAATTTGGCCGTGTCAAACGCTTTAAGCTGGTGGATTCCGCTCTTGCCCTCAAGAATCCGGCTCCAAAGATCGGGCACCTTCGCGGCCAGTGACGTAATTGCCCCAATCCCCGTGACCACGACGCGCCGTTTCATGGATTGCATCTCACCGATAGGTCAGTCGTTCCCGGCTGACAATCCGCGTTGGCCGGCCGCGATCGACTGACTTGTGGAACAAAAACGGCGCACCGACCCGAGCCGTGCGCCGAGAGCTAATTCTCACAACCGCGTGGAGAGGCG
Source organism: Pirellulales bacterium (assembly GCA_040901765.1). Classification (GTDB taxonomy): domain Bacteria; phylum Planctomycetota; class Planctomycetia; order Pirellulales; family Lacipirellulaceae; genus JBBDYG01. The sequence continues at coordinate 19,773 of JBBDYG010000106.1, read as the reverse complement.
TGAATCTCTCCGCCGCTACTTGTTGGCAGACTTCTCGATGTACTCAACCGCCTGACCTACCGTTTGAATCTTCTCGGCGGCGTCATCGGGTATGTTGATGTCGAATTCCTCTTCGAGCTCCATCACCAGCTCGACAGTGTCGAGCGAGTCTGCTCCGAGGTCGTTTACGAACGAAGTCTCGGGGGTAATCTTCTCTTTGTCGACACCGAGTTGCTCGGCCACGATGTCGGTCACACGTTCCATCACTGAGGCCACGATTGGTCCTCCTTCTTTCCGCTAGTCAGGTGAATATCTACCATCTCCCAGTGGCCAATGGGCTTGCGTTCACACGTTCGCCGAGACCGGTTGGAAGAACAAAAAAATTTACTTACACGGGCGTGCGCAACTCCTGCGCCAATCAATGAAGTCACTGCATCAGGCGGACAGCCCCTCAAAATAGAGCGACTCCGTAAGCGAGGTCAAGATATACCGCCTTTTCCGTGGGGTGTCTAGGTCGATTGGGGGGCTTTAAACCGCTGCACTGTCGCTTTCAGGCGGTGAGGCCGCCGTCGAGAGTTATCACTTGGCCAGTCATGTAGGCGGTCGAGGCACTCGCCAAGTAAAGGACGGCGTCGGCCACCTCTTGGGCCTCTCCGAGTCTTTGAAGCGGGATCCGCTCTTTGACGGCCGCCTGCAGGGCCTCGCCCAGCGCTTCGGTCATGTCCGAAGCGATAAAACCTGGGCAAATGGCGTTGACGGTGATCGGACGACGTTTACTGGCCAATTCCCGGGCAACCGTCTGCGTGAACCCGATGACCCCGGCCTTGGAAGCGGAGTAGTTCGCCTGCCCGGGATTGCCCATGAGACCCGAAACGCTGGAAATATTGATGATCCGCCCCCGCTTGGCCCGCACCATTGCCTGGGCCGCGGCACGCGTGAACAAGAACACGCTGCGAAGGTTGGTCGCGATCACGGCATCCCAATCCTCGTCGCTCATACGCGGCAGCAAGGTATCGCGGGTAATGCCGGCGTTATTGACCAGGATGTCGAGCTGTCCCCATTTATCGACGACCTGCTGGACGGCTGCATCCGCCGCGGCGCTGTCCACTACGTCGGCTGCCAGCACCAGTGCCTCGCCGCCTCCAGCCCGGATCGCCGAGGCCGTTTCTTCGAGCTTGTCGGGACTCCGTGCAAGGCACGCCACTTTCGCTCCGGACTGCCCGAGTGCTAGAGCGATCGCCTTGCCAATGCCGCGCGACGCACCCGTCACTAATGCCGATTGGCCCGAGAGATTGACCCGAATTCGACGGTCAGGATCATCCGACATGGGGTTTCCTCCATTGAGTGATTTCGGTGGGTGGCATGCCCTGAGTCCGCGAAGGGCGTGGCGTGGCACGTATCTTCACCACGCCCTTCGCAGAGCCTCAGGGCGTGCCACCCGTTTTTCCGTGTCGCACGTGGTGCGACGGCTCAAAAGGTTGTTCGAAGGCTACGCCGGCACGCTCTCGCAGGGAAGCAAGCGATCGATTCGTTTCAGCAAGCCCCTCAACACGCGGCCGGGGCCGAGTTCGTAAAACTGTTCTACGCCAAAATCCGCAATCAGCCGCCGTACCGAATCCTCCCACCGCACCGGGCGAACCACTTGTTCCACGAGGAGCGAACGAATTTCATCGGGATCGCTGTGAGGGCGCGCATCGACGTTCGATATCACTGGAATTCGCGGGCTGTTGAGCGGCACGTCGGCAAGAACGGCCCGCAGCCGATCCACGGCCGGTTGCATCAGCGACGTGTGAAAAGCCCCGGCAACCGCCAGCGGAATCACCCGCATCGCCCCGGCCTGCGTCGCCAGTTCGGCAATCCGTTCACAGGCTGCGTTCGCTCCGGAAACCACGATATTGCCGGGACAGAGATAGTTTGCGATATCGAGTACGTCGCCGTGGCGTGCCTCATCGCACAGCCGCTGGACTTGGTCGGCATCTAGTCCGAGCACGCTCACCATGCCGCTGGAAGCATTATCTGCCGCGTCCTGCATCGCCCGCCCGCGCTCGGCCACCACACGCAGACCATCCTCGAACGAGACCGCCCCCGCAAAGGCCAGTGCGGTATATTCGCCCAGGCTCAATCCAGCCGTCGCCACGCAATGGTCGATCACATCGGGCGAATCTTGCTTGAGCTGCTCCAGCGCCGCAAGACTGGTGACGTAGAGGGCGGGCTGACTATAGATCGTTGAATCGAGTTCTTCGGCCGGGCCGCGCGCGCACAGTTCGTGTAAGTCGTAGCCCAATTGTTCGCTGGCCCGATCGTAGAGCTGTTTCGCAGTCGCGAGTGAAGCGTACAACTCCGCCCCCATGCCGACCATCTGGGCACCCTGACCCGGAAACAGCAGTGCCGTCTTGCTGGCCAACGGGCGTCCCTCCAAACCGCGGGGCGTAAAATTGGCAGAGGTGGAGGCTAGGTCGATTCGACCATCGTTCGGCCCATGTAATTCCCGCAATTGGGATTCGGGCAGACCACGTGCGACGGAATCGGCGTACCGCACTTGGGGCAGGCATGAAGCTGCTTGGGCTTCAGCGCGTCGTGAGCACGACGGCTACCAGTCCGCGCATTGGAATGTTTTCGTTTGGGGACGGCCATCGCGACACCTATCGGAACATGTTTTGGCGAAACGAGTTACGCACTTGCGGAATTAGCCCCACAATGTACCGGGGAATTGGCTAAGGTGTCAACGGGGCCGTGCCTGCACCAAGGCTCGGCGGGAGCCTCGCCCTCCCGGTCCGCGGGCCGCATAATACGGCCGATGGGAACCGCAGCGAAGCCAGGCAACGAACTTGAGATTCGGTCAATCAACTACGCCCTCGACGCCGACCGGCGGGCGCTGGTCGAACTGCTGGACCTTTACGCCACCGAGCCGATTGGCGGCTCAACGCCCTTGGCGGCAAATGTTCGCAACCGTCTGCCCGATTTTCTGCGGGACCATCCCGCCAGTCGCGTGTGGCTCGCATTTTTGAGCGAAATGCCAGTTGGTCTGGCAACCTGCATAGTGGGCTACAGCAGCTTTGCTGCGCGGCCGCTGGTGAATATTCACGACTTGGTGGTGCGGCCCGAATTCCGCGGCCGCGGTGTAGGCCGGGCGTTGCTCGCCCGTATCGAAAGCGACGCCCGCGCTCAGGGCTATTGCGGGTTAACCCTTGAGGTCCGCGGAGACAACCACGCGGCACAGAAGTTGTACGCAAGTTGCGGCTTCGTCGGCAGCGACCAAGTGGAACCGCCCCATCTCTCGGCGTTTTGGAAAAAACGACTCGATTCCTAACTCTCGCCTTATCGAACTATCATCGCGTACAGTTTCGCATCCACGGGTTCCGGCCCGCGATTAGGCAATACGAAGTATCGCCGCGCGACGCCCTCCAATTCAAAGCCCGCCTTTTCCAGCACGCGCGCGGAGGCCGCATTGTCCGTCGCACAATGGGCCTGAATTCGCCATACATCGGCATGTTCTCGCACCTCGGCAACCACTGCATGGAGCGCTTCGGTCATCAAACCGTGGCCCCACCGATCTTGCGCCAGCACATAGCCCACCTCCACCCGTGGGAAATCGGGACGCACGCCGATCATGCCGTGAAGTCGGCCATCGTCGCGGGTGCAGATCGCCCAATTGATGAGCGATCCATCGGCCCGCAGTTGCTCCGCAAGTTGCAAGAACCGACGCGTATCAGCCGGCGAAGTGTGGGTCGGCCACGACAGATTCCGCGTGACCGCCGGATTGCTGGCATAACGCGAGAAAATCGCGGTCGCGTCTTCCAGCCGCGGCGCGCGGAGTAAGAGTCGCTCGGTAGTGATCGATTCTAAAAACATAGCAGGCAGCAGGCAGTAGGCAGGAGGCAGGAGGCAGGAGAAAAGTAGACGGTGAAAAGCCGACGCTGCTGTCGATTTCTTGACTGCCCTCTGCCTACTGCCCTCTGCCTGCTCGTTCCGCCCCTTGGAGCACGGGTTGGCACGCCCGTACAATGTGAAGGGTCGGGTGACAAATTCACACCCCCGGCGTGCTTCTCCCCGCAGGAACAGATTCTTCCATGAGTGAATTGCATCACGAGTGCGGCGTGGCGGCGATCTATCACCTGCCCAGCGCCCATCCCAGCCCACTCTGCCCGCCGCAAGGGCCAAACGAAGTGTCGCGGCTGATCCCGCGGATGCTGCTCGATATTCAGAATCGCGGCCAGCTCGCCGCGGGAATGACCACGTTCAATCCAAACCGCCAGCAGTTCATCGAGACGTACAAGGATTTGGGCGGCGTCAGCGAAGTCTTTCGCCTTAGCCACCGTGGCAAAGCGGAGAGCCTGATGGCGCATTACGCCGGCCGGGCCGCGATCGGCCACGTTCGCTACGCCACTTGCGGCCGCGAAGACCGCAGCTACGCCCAGCCCTTCGAACGGCATCACTTGCAGAAGCGCAAGTGGTTCAGCTTTGCCTTCAACGGGCAACTCGCCAATTACGCGGAGTTGAGGGACAAGCTTCTGGCCGACGACGATCATCACCTCGCGCGCGAGACCGACACCGAAATCATTCTGCACGAGATCAGCCGGGAAATGTCCGGCGATCTTCGGCCGTCGCTGCTCGAAATCATGCAGAACGTGGCGCCCAAGTTCGATGGCGCCTATAGCCTGGTTCTATTGAACGCGTTGGGCGAAATGCTCGTGGCCCGCGACCCGCTTGGCAACCGGCCTCTGTGCTACGCCATTCAAGGAGCGTTGTTTGCCGCCGCGAGTGAAAGCGTGGCCCTGCTGAACCTCGGCTTTCAACAAGAGAACATCCATTCGCTGGAGCCGGGGCACGCGATTACAATCGTCGATGGCAAGCTACATATCAATCGTTTTGTCGATCAACCGAGTCGCGCGCATTGCTTCTTCGAATGGATTTACTTCGCCAACGTGGCCAGCACGATCGATGGCCGTAGCGTTTATCTCTCGCGGAAAACGCTGGGCGAAGAATTGGCGCGACTGGAAAATGTGCCCATCGACGACGACACCATCGTGGTGCCGGTGCCCGACACGAGCAAATGCGCCGCCGACGCGATGGCCTATAAACTGGGTGTGCCGAGCGTGGAAGGGCTGATCCGCAATCGGTACTCGGGCCGAACCTTCATCGAGGGCGCCAACGCGCGGATTCACAAAGCCGCCGCCAAGTACACGCCGCTGCGTGAGGTGTTGGAGGGCAAACGGGTGCTGCTGGTGGAAGATTCCATCGTTCGCAGCACGACCATGCGGGTGCTGATCAGTAAGCTTCGCGAAATTGGCCATGCACGCGAAATTCACGTGCGGGTGGCTTGCCCGCCGATTGTGGCGCCGTGCTTCTACGGCATCGACATGTCCACAATCGCGGAACTATTTGCGCCGCCGTTTCTGGCCAATAGCAGCTCGCGCGAAGCGGCTTATGCCGAAATGGCACGCGTTCTGGGCGCCGACTCGCTCCGCTATCTACCAGTCGATTCAATCTCCCGCGCCGTCGGCCGCCCGGCGGGCGAACTGTGTCAGGCTTGCATCACCGGCAACTATCCGACCCCCCACGGCCAACGGCTCTACGAGATCGCTCGCCAGGGCGAAGCGGACTTAACAGCGGGCGACGACGGCTCGCCAAGGCCGTCGCCGATGAGAACTTATGAGTCGCCTCAAGCTTCCTTGGTTTCTCCCTAGCGCACCTTATGAGCAAGCGAAACCGCTCGCGGCTGAGCCGGCGATTGCGGCTGCGGAGCAGCAAGTCTCGGCCCGGTGCCGCGCCGGAGGCTTCGCTTCATCCCAGCGAGTTGGCCGGGCCACGGCCGGCGATCGAGGTCTTCGCCTTCAGTCCGACCGACGTTGTTAGCCAATCGATCCAGTCGGTCAAAGAAATCGAACCGCTGCGCGCGAAATTCTCGCTAATCTGGGTGAACGTCGTCGGAGTAGGAAATGCCGAGGTCATGCGCGAACTGGGGCAGGCCTTCGGACTTCATCCACTTGCGCTCGAAGACGTGGTTCACGTTCACCAACGAGCAAAGGTCGATGCGTATGAATCGTCGCTCTACATCGTCGTGCGGGAAGTGGAACAGGTGGCGCCGTTTGAGACGGACCAGGTAAGCATTTTTCTGGGCGACGGATTCGTGCTCACGTTCCAGGAGCGCCCGCGCGATAACTTCGACGCAATCCGGAGCCAGCTAAAACAACCCGGCAGTTTTTTGCGGCAGAATTGCCACGCCGATTATCTCGTCTACCGCTTGATCGACGCGGTCGTCGATGGTTATTTTCCGGCACTCGAGAATATCGGCGATCGGCTCGATGAACTCGACGACCAAGTTAGCAATCATCCCACGTCCGCGGTCTTCTCGACCGTTCATCAATTGCGCGGCGACTTGCTCTTGCTGCGGCGGGCCATTTGGCCTCATCGTGAAGCGGTGAATCAACTCATACGCGATCCCGACCCTCGCATCAGCGATCACACGCGCACCTATTTGCGCGACGTGTACGATCACACGACCCAGCTTATCGACTTGGTCGAGACCTATCGCGAAATCTGCACCGATATGCGCGACTTCTACATGTCCACGGTCAGCAACCGCATGAATGAAATCATGAAGGTGCTGACAATCATCGCGACGATTTTTATTCCCTTGAGTTTTGTCGTGGGAATCTGGGGCATGAATTTCAATACCGAGGCTTCTCCGTGGAACATGCCGGAGCTGAACTGGTATTTCGGCTATCCCATGGCGCTCGCCGTTATGGCGGCCGTCGCGGGCGGGATGCTGTTGTTCTTTTACCGCCGCGGCTGGCTGAGTCGCCAAGATGATGAAACCACATCGAAGGATCGGGAATAGCGACGGCGCGAACGCCGGGTATGGTAGAATAGAGTGACGTCAAATCACCGCAGGAGCAAACGATGGCAACGCTTATTCTGGACCGCGAATTGGCCGAGAAAATCCGCCTCAAGCGAGCGGAGTGCGGCGGCGATCGCTGGGACGAAGTCTGGGAGGGAACTTACGTGATGGCGCCGCTGCCGAACAACGAGCATCAGGAGTTTGTTAGCAAGCTGGCTTCAATTCTTTATCTCGTGGTGGATTGGAATCGCGATACGGTCTTGGCTGGCACCAATGTGAGTGACCGCCGGCAGGACTGGACGCACAATTATCGCTGCCCCGATGTTGCCGTCTACTTGTACGGCAATCCGGCGAAGAACTGCGGCACCCATTGGTTGGGAGGCCCCGACATGGCAATCGAAGTCGTGAGTCCCGACGACCGGTCCTACGACAAGATTCCCTTCTACGAAAGCGTGGGGACACGGGAATTGTTGCTCATCGACCGACATCCTTGGCAGATTGAGTTATTACGGTTAGATGGGGATCAACTCGTCTCCGCCGGTGTCTCGCGTCCGGAAGATCAGCATGCGATACATAGCATGGTACTCCCGATAACTTTTCAATTGCTGCCCGCAAGCGGCAGGCCACAACTTGTCGTGTCGGTTGTTGGCGATGATCGGCGGTGGATAATCTAGCGTCTCATTTCACGTGTACCGCACGCCCTGGTGCTCCGGCTCGAAGAACGCCGGCAAGAGGGAATCGGCCCGTAGCAGCCCTTGGCGCGTAAGCTCGATGCGGCCGTCGGCAACCGACAGCAAACCGTCGGCTTGGTATTCATGCCACGCGTCGCGCCATTCGTCGACAATGTTGACGCCGAACTTCTGCCGAAAGTAATCAACATCGAGCCAGCCCTTCTTAAGCTGTAAGACCATCTCCCGCACCAAGGCTTGATGAGGCGTGATTCGCAAACCGCGGCTCAGCGGCAACTCGCCGTTCTCAAGGGCACCGATGTACGCTTCCCATTCCGGTTGGTTCTGATAATGAACCCCTGACGCGTGTCCGAAGCTGGCGATTCCAGTGGCTAAAAGGTCGCTGCCATGCCACAGGTTGTCGCGGTAGCTGAAAATCACACGCCCAGAATCTTTGACCATCGTGTAAGCGCTGGAAGTCGCGTACCCGACAGCGGCAAGCTCGTCGAAGGCGTAATCGACCCAGGCTCGCTTGGTGGCCCAATCGGCCACGGGCGTTTCGATCTCACCGCCCAGAATGTCTTTCGAGTATACCGTGTTGAAGGGCAGTTCCATCTGGTAAACCGTGACGCTATCGGGCGAGAGTGCGATCGCCTTTCTAACCGCTTCGCGCCATTTGTCCCACGTCTCACCCACCATCCCGGCGATCAGGTCGATGTTCACGCTCGCGAAGCCCGCCGCCTCGATCCAGGGCCATGCCCGGTAGATTTCCATCGACTCGTGCGCGCGGCCGTTGTCGCGCAGGATCGCATCGTCGAAGTGCTCGACGCCAAGGCTCAGCCGCGTGACGCCAATTTCGCGAAGTGTATGAACCTTCGATTCTGACAGCGTACCCGGCTCGCATTCAAAGGTGACTTCTTCCGCTTTGTCCCAATTGATATTGGCCCGTAACCGGTCCACCAGTCGATGAAGCTGCTTGCCGCTCAGAAACGAGGGCGTTCCGCCGCCGAAGTAAACGAACCGGAACGGCCGGTCGCCCATCACGGGCAACTGGCTCACTAGTTCGATCTCACGCGATAGCGCCGCAAGATACCGCTCGACCTGATCGCCGTTCTTGTCGGTGAACACCTTGAAATAGCAGAACTTGCAGCGCTTGCGGCAGAACGGAATGTGCAGGTACAAGCCGAGCGGAACATCCGCCGGCGGGCGGTGCAGCGCAGCGCGAACTTCGTCCAATTGATCGATTGACCATTGCGAAAAGGGAGGGTAGTTACTGATAAAGTAACTGCCAACTTCGGTTTTTTCGGTGGTGGATGCCACTGTTTGTTGCGCGACCAACGGTCGCGGTCTGACATGCTGCGCGACCGGCGGTCGCGGCTTTATGGATTTGCGAAACAATACAATGTGCCGTTCTCGTTGCCAATGACGACGCGGCCATCGACCACGGCGGGCGACGATTGAAAGCTGCCGCCGGCGTCGTACTCCCATTTCGTATCGCCCGTCGCTACGTCCAGCAGGTTGATTCGGCCCTGCATCGTTGCCACAACCACTCGCTCTCCGGCAATCACCGGTGAGCTTTCGACGCGCGTGTTTTGTGGGAGCTTCCATTTTTGCTCGCCGCTCGACGTGTCAATCGCGTACACCGCTTTGCCTTGGCTGCCGAACACCGCGACCGGGCCATTGACGGCCGCGGCGGTGCGGATGCCTTGCCGACGTTGCGGGTCTTGAAACGTCCACGCCACTTCGAGCGACTTTCTCTCGGGATCGGCCGCAATACAATGGAACGCTCCCGACTCCGTACCGAAATAAACGCGCCCCGCGGACAGGGCAGGGGTGCAGCCGGTTGGGCCATCGATCTTCACCGTTGCTACTTCTTTGCCCGTTTCCACATCGACGGCGTGCAGCACCTCGTCGCAACCCGCCAACAGTACCCAATTACCGATCACGGTGGCCGAACAGCGCAGCGGGGCTTCGATCTGAAACGCTTCCCACTTCGGCTCGCCTGTCGCGGCATCGAGTCGATGAAAGGAGCCCGCTTCGGTTGTGATGAGAACCGAATCGGCGTGAAGCGTAGGGCCGGCGTGAACCTCCGAATCGACCGATCGCTGCCACACCTCGTTGCCGTCGGCCGTCGATAGGCATCGCACAATACCATTCAGATCGGCCACAAATACCTTGTCGCCGAGTACCGCCGCTGCCGCAGTGAATATCGCGTCGTCGAACTTCTTCGTCCACACCGCTTCGCCGTCAGCTAATTTGATGGCGTGAAACGTGCCTTCGGTGTCGCCAACGTAGACGATGCCATCTGCAATCACCGGTGTCGCTTCGATCGCCGCGTCGGCGCTGGCCTGGTACTTCCAAGAAAGCTCCAATGGCTCGGCGAGCGGCGATTGTGCCACGCCGCTGCTTGCAGCATCGCCTCGCGCGACCGGCCAATCCGCGGCATCGGCGCACGCTATAACAGCAATCAGAATCGCACAGATGCTAATAAGCCGCTTCATACAATCGCAAATAGTCATCAGTGGTCATGGGGACGGGGTTAAAGGTTCCCGTCCATTGTTCGCTGGCGTTCGCCGCGAGTACAGGCAGCCGCTCACGCTCGACGCCGCATTGACTCAGTTTAGCAGGCATTTCTGCGTGCTGCCGCAGACCGGACACGAAATCAGCAAGCCCCGTGACTTCGTCGTTGGCGGACACATGGCCGTTCTGCGCGTGCGTTGCGTGTAGGAGATCGGCGTACCACGGTGCAATATGCTGTCCATTGTGCCGGATCACGTGCGGCAGCATCAGGGCAATCGCCTCACCGTGCGCGATGTCGTAGATGGCCGTCAGCGGATTCGCCAGCGCGTGGGCTGCACCGAGCATCGAGTTCTCAATTGCTAAGCCAGCAAAGCACGCTCCAAGCTGCACTGCCGCTCGAAGTTCCAGATTCTCTGGCTCATGCAACACTCGTGGCAAGCCCTGCGACAACAGCCGCCACGCCTCACTGCTGAACGCAAGCGACATTGGGTTGCGACGTTTGGTGACAAACGTCTCGATCGCATGGGAAATGGCATCGATGCCCGTGAGCGCCGTGACTCGCGGCGGTTGGGTAAGCGTCAATTCCGGATCGAGCAGTGCAATGCGAAACGCCGCCCGCTCGTCGCCGCACGCCATCTTCACGTGGGTCTCTGCATCGGAAATCAGCGCGAACGACTGCGTCTCGCTGCCGGTCCCCGCAGTCGTCGGCACGGCGATCATCGGCAGCATCGGTCCGGTGGCCTTGCCGACTCCCCAATAATCCTGCATCCGCCCGCCGCAGGAATGCAAAAAGTTGATCCCCTTCGCGCAGTCCATCGAACTGCCGCCCCCCAGGCCCACGATCAAATGAGGCCGAAACTCGCGGGCCACGGCAACGCCGACATCAACGTGCGCGGTCGTGGGATTCTCTTCCACACGATCAAACAGGAGCGTTTTCATCCCGACCGCTTGAAGCGCCGCAATCCCGCGCGGCGCGTGCCCTGCGGCGACGATGCCGGGGTCGCTTACGACTAGCACTCGCTGGATCGGGCCAAGGCTTTGCGCAAGCTCGCCAAGCTCGGCCAGGCGGCCGGGGCCGAAAACGATCCGGGTGGTGGGGGAATTGAAGTCGAAGGGGGGCATAAAGAATTTAACCGCTGATAGACGCTAATCGGCGCTAATGAAATGCAAATTAGCGTCCATTAGCGTGAATCAGCGGTTCAAGTAATTTCACTCGTTCACTTGTAACGCCCGATTGCGATACAAAAACTCGACCAAATTTCCTTCATGCGGCTGCAACCAATCGACTTGCGGCGTCGGAATCGGGCCGAGATTCAACCGGTCGATGTGCGTGGCGGCAACAAGATCGCGGCGGAATGATTCGTCATTGGTGATCGCGGTGCAAACCAGCGTGGGGCCGATGGAACTGAGCATCCTTTCCTGCGGGCACTCGACGACGCTCGCCATCGGGAACATGTATTCCTTATTCGCCGCCGGAGCCTCGGACGACTTGCAGTGCAAGACCACCGGTCTGATGTACGCGTATCGCTCGTGCTCCACGAGGCGCGGGCCATAGCTGGCGGTCATGTCTTCCGTTTGCGGATCGTCAGTGTCGCGCTCGATGGCCTTCCAAATTGCCGCCGCGGCGCCTTCGACGGTGAACGCAGCGAGACCCGCGCTGGGATCGTCCGGCGGCAGCACGCCGCGTGGGCCGAGTACCTCGGCGAGCGCCTTGGCGATGTCGCGTGAGTGCCGCGAGGCGTAGATGCTGGAGCAGTTGATGCAGCTTCGACCGCCGTTGCGCCAGATGCTATCGACCATCAGGTCGATATAGTTCGGCCAGTTATCGATCACGTCGTCGCCGAGCAGAATCTTGCTGAAGCCTGGACCGTGGACCTGCACCTTGGGGTTGCTGGAGTACTGGGCGACCGTCTGCGGGCCGCCGAAGATCATGCTCCGCTCGCACGCGGCAAGAATCGCTCCGCCGATTTCGCCCCCCGCGCCGGGATAAATCGCGATTGCCTCGCGCGGAATACCCGCCTCGACCATCGCCGCCTGCACGCGATAGGGCGTCCACGGCTCCTGCGAGCCGGGTTTCAGCATCAGCCCGATTTGCAGGGGCACCACCGGCAGCCACAGCGCGTGGACGCCGGGCGAATTCGACGGCAGCACGGCCCCCAGCGCATCGGCTTGTGCCTGGTAGCTGACCGTCACGCCACGGCCTTCGTCGCCGTAACCGCGCGCTAGGATGTTCAAATCGAGACCGCGCGTGAGCGCATCGAGTATCTTGTCGATATTCTTGAGCACAAACGCGTTCTTGCCAACGTTCGCCCGGCACATGGCGATCGGCATGCCGGTGGTCGCCGACTGCTGCTGCACGAAATCCTCGGGCGACTGCCGGCCGTCGCCGACCGCAAGCGTTCCCGACTCGAACAGTTCACCGGCTTGCTTGCAGCGCTCGATCAACTCGGCCGGCGGAATCTCCTGGAGCATCTGCCGCGCCCGCCGCGCATGCTTCGCATCGCGGCGGATAATCCCCGCGCCCACCGTATGCACCCGCGCCACCGGCTCGCCCGTGTGAAAGTGGGCGATCTCTTCAACTTCGAGCGACTCGTAAGGTTCGCCCCAGCGGATGGCGGGTAGGGTGATCATGGTGTGTCCTGTGCAGGCTTCGATATCTGGGCGTTACGCATGTGACATTCCCTGCCGCGCGATCACTGCGTCCGCGTCCTGTGTCACTGGCCGCATCGACTCGAAGAACCCTTCATCCGCCAAACGACAGATGGCTTCTTCGAATTCGTCGAACTCGCCCGCGAAGATCAATTCGGGTTTGCGATTTGCATTCATCGCGGCTGCGCCGAAGATGAGGTAACAGGCGCCAATGGGAGCGCATCGATCGGTGGAACGATGATCGGCACTTCTTCTTCAATCGACGTGTATCGCAGCCCAGGCTTGCACAACTTGGCAGGCGTTTTGACAAACTTCTTGCCTTGCGCCTTTGCTTCTTCCTGCTGACGAATGAAATCGCGTACGATCGCCCGAACATCATGGTTAAACATGGCGGCATGCTCAGCGCGAAATTCGTAAATCTCTTCAATAATCGGATCGTCTAGGGACATGGCCTCTCAATCTTCAACGGCTTGATACCGTCTGAGGAATCTCCACTTCAACCCATGTACATAATTCCTCAGCAGAGTCGTCTTCTACCTGAAACTCAACACTGCTAGAAGGAATTGGAGGAATTTCTCCCGATTGTTGCATCAACTCCAGATGCATCTCGATTGCTTCGGCAATCATTTGTCTCGCATGTTCGACGGTTGTTCCAGTCGCAATGCAACCCGGAAGATCCGGTACGTCAACGCTGTATCCCGTCGTAGTTCGACGAATCATGACGACATAACGCATGGGGTATTCCCTTATCAAAGTCCCGCTTGCCTGCGGATGGACGCGGCGGTTTTAGGGTGGATATCGTCACCGGGCTTGCCGGCAACAGTCACCGTGCCGGGTTTTTCATCATGCTGGAATTGTCGATGGCTGCCTCGTTGCCGCACAAGAAACCAACCGTCGTCTTTCAACTCCTTCAGGATTTCACGAACCTTTACTGCCACGGCACATCCTACATTATCAGTATACGCCGACAGTCGTCCCCTCGGCCAACCGATGAAACGGCCGCACGCCGCTGACGCCGTCCCAGGGATACTTTTCGTAGGCCGGTTCGCGCTCGCCTTCGTCGCGTTCTAAGAAGCCCGGGACGAAAAACTCTTTGGTGAGCGTGGTCAACCGCACGCGGCCCGTTTCGCCGTAGCCGACGATGCGATCGTTATCGTCGAAGTCGACAACTTCGATCGCAGCCCGTGGCTCGGGGGCATAATAGCTGATCTTATATCCGTCCGCTTTGGTGACGGGCTTCGAGCAGGCAAGACCCATGAGCGTGTTGCCGTAGGTCGGTGTCATGTAGATGCCGCTCACCTCGGGCGGGCCGCCGAAGAACTCCTCGATGCAGAACCGCGTCCACTGAGGCGTGAACTCGGTGCCGCCCGAAAAAATTCCGGTGATGCCCGTCTCCGCGAGGCTCGTGCCGCGCTTCTCGAGTTCCAGACAGAGCGCTTCGATCAGCTTCGGAGTGCCGAACATGCACTTTATGTCGTGGCCCGCGCCGAGAATTGTGATCGCCTGGTCGATGCAATGCTGTTTGTAAGCCTCAAGATGGTCCATCCAGCCCTTCTTGATGAGCTTGACCACCCACCGCGGGTCGAGGTCGATGCAGAAGCAGATGCCGCCGCGGTGTTGGGCGAGATGTTCAACCGCCAAGCGCAAACGTCGTGGACCACTGGGTCCGAGCATCAGCCAATTCGAGCCGAACGGAAAATGCTTTTCGGGCAGCGTTTCGCTGAATAGCGAATAATCGGTGCGGAAGTCATCGACCGCAATTCGGCTCTTGGGTATGCCCGTCGTGCCGCCGGTTTCGAAGACGTAGATCGGCTTATCGGCAAACGCCTTGGGCACCCACCGCCGCACTGGGCCGCCGCGAAGCCACTCGTCTTCAAACGGAGGAAACTTCTTGAGATCCTCGTAGCACTTGATTTCGGTGAGCGGATCGAACTTTAGCTCCCGCTTCTTCTCGAGCCAGAACGGGCAACCAGTGGAATCGTGAAAGTGCCAGGCAACCGTCTCGACCGTGTGGGCGTCGAGCCGCTCGCGCGCTTGGCGCGCGGCAGAGTCAATCGTGTCGTTGGGCATCGCAAAACGTACGGCAAATGGTGCGCGTTAGCGCCGACCGCATGGTCGGCTGACACCTTGACGATACCGGGGGAGCGTGGCAGCGACAACCGGCCTCATTCGAGGGGTGGCACGTGCTGAGGCTCTGCGAAGGGCGTGGCGATGTTTGATCCCGGCACTTGTCATGCCCATCGAAGAATCGGGGCGTGCCACCATTCTACAAGCATGCACGCGCGATCTACGATTCCTGTCGCTGATTGGCCGTATTCGGGGGACTGCTGAGTTGGGCGAGGACTTGAATCACACCGTTCAAGTGCGCCAGCCGCGGGCCGTACTTGTCGATGAACTCGCTCAGCAAGAAGTCGCCGTAGATGAGGTCGTCGCGCGAGTCGTTTACCTCTTCCGTGAGTCGGTCCAGATATTCCACCTGCACCTTGCTGAGCGCTTCGGCCGCTTCGCGGCAACTACGCGCTAACTGC
The DNA here is from genome assembly GCA_040901765.1 of Pirellulales bacterium. Taxonomy (GTDB): domain Bacteria; phylum Planctomycetota; class Planctomycetia; order Pirellulales; family Lacipirellulaceae; genus JBBDYG01. The sequence continues at coordinate 4,588 of JBBDYG010000106.1, read as the reverse complement.
GGGTTGTTATTCTTCCAATTGTGAAGCTCGGCATTGCGCTGCCGTTGCACAGAGGAAACCGTGCCGATCAGCTCCTCCAGCAGTTCGTTGGTCCGGTCCTGGGAGGTGAGCACGTCGCGCATGAGCTGCGTTTGCTCCTCCTGCGGCGTCATGTATCCCTGCGGGCCGCTGGCAGCGGTCGAAATGTCAACTTGCGAGAAGATCGTGGCAACCGATGACCGATGCTGCGACATGGACGGTGACTTCCTGTAAGTAAACGACCGCCTCCGTGCGCGAGGCCGGCGGGGATGATGTGCTAGCTGCGGGCCGCATCGATTCGCGCCGATCATGCTGGTACAGCCATCGCAGCCTCGGATTTGTCCGCGGCCAGGCTCTTCAGCGGCCCACCAATTAATTCTCTCCATCTTAATGAAAAGCTGGGAAAGCTGCCAGCATCCAGGCAGAAAAGTTGGGTAAGAAATGACCTTGCGATAGCAAAGCCTGCGACTCAGGGCAGGGGGGCATTCTGTAATGATTTTGCCGGCCTCAAGTGGTCCCGCCAGCCGTCCCGATGCATGAGTGGACGCGTTAATTGGGAGTGGCGAAAGTCTTGGGAGAGGATTCAGGGGGCAGGATTCGGGGGTCAGGGAAAGAACAGGCGGCGAAACCGCAAATGCATTCTCCCCGACCCCAGGATCCTGTCCCCTTTCCGATGTCCCCTAACTGCCCGGCTCGTTTAACTTCCCGCACCCTGTTCATAGAGTCTCTCCACCCGATTGGCCCATGCACCGCGAAACTCCGCCCGAATCCCCACTGTTTGGCTATCTCACGGTGGTCGATGACCCTGCGCACGGATCGTGTGGCGGATATTTGGTGCTCAACGAACAGGGGCGGCCCATCGAGTTTCACTGCACGGCGCCAGTCACCCCCAGCCGCGCTCAGCAAATTCTCTATGGCCCCACGCTGCGGGCTTCGCTCTACGGCGAACAGGTTGGACCGGCGCTGATCGAAAAAGCCAAATCGCCTGTGTCGATCGTGCTCGTCAATCAGCCTGAATGCCTCGAGCTACAGCATAACACCGGCCAGCCTGTGGTGCTGATCGATGAAGCACGTTCGGGTGCCACTGGCTCCGCCAGCGCATTTAGTAAAGTGCGGGGCACTGGCATAGCCAGTGGCGCCCCACAGCTTACTTTGTTCCCCGAGTTGCTCGACGAGATTCGACTGATCTCCACTGAGGGGGACGAAGAGATTGAACGGCTGTTGGAACTGCTCGCCCGATCCATCGACTTGGCCGAGCCATTCGAGCGAATCCGCGAAGCGATCTTCGAAGCCCAGCAGGTTGGCGGGGAAGGGCAGGGGAGCGATGAACGCGCCGCTTGAGCTACTCTCGGCCGCGCCCGGTGTCTCGCTGGCGGCGGCTGAGCTACGAATGTCTCCCGAAGTGGCAGAGCCATCAACGCGATTGGCCGACGTCATCTCGTTTGCCGAAATTCCGGCACTGCGATTCCCACCGCCCGTCGCCACGATGCCGGCGCCCGTCGCACGGGTGCGGGTTACGAGTTGGGCATTTTCGATTGCGGATTGCGGCACCCAGTGGGTATCCGGGATTGCGGATTGCAGATCAAACAGCTCTTCAAATCCCAAATCCCAAATCCCAAATCCCAAATCCCCCCCCACCCGCATCCGCCCCCCGCGCGACGTCGTAAAACTCGAAGACCGACTGCGGCAACTCTTACAGCCTCCGCTCGAATCGCTAATCGCCGCGCAGGAACTGCGATTCCCGTTCGACCCGTTTCCGTACCAACTCGACGGCGTGGCGTTCCTTTACCCCCGGTATCATGCGGTGCTCGCCGACGAAATGGGCCTGGGAAAAACGATGCAGGCGATCACCGCGGTGCGGCTGCTCGTTCACTCCGAGCAAGTCCACCGCGTGTTGTTGGTGTGCCCCAAGCCGCTCGTGACCAACTGGCAGCGCGAGCTAGCAAGTTGGGCGCCGGAACTGTCCGTCACTGCCATCGCCGGCCAGCAAGAGCGCCGGAACTGGCAATGGCGGACGTCGAACAGCTCCGTCACGATCGCTAACTACGAGACGATGGTCCGCGACGCGGCGATCATCCGCGAGCTACAACTTGAATTTGACCTGGTTATTCTCGACGAGGCCCAGCGCATCAAGAACCGCGCCGGCGTCACTAGCGAAGCGATTCGGTCGGTCGCGCGTCATCGAAGTTGGGCGCTCACTGGCACTCCGATTGAAAACAGCGTGGAAGACTTGGTCGGCATCTTCGAGTTCATTGCCCCCGGGACGTTGCAATCGGGCATGAAGCCGCGGGTGATGGCCCGCGCCGTGCGCGACCTGGTGCTGCGCCGCACCAAGGAAAAGGTGCTAAAGGACTTACCGCCCAAGCTAGTTTACGACGAGCATCTCGATCTCACGCCTGAACAATGGGAATCGTACGAACGAGCGAAGAACGATGGCGTCGTTCATCTCAGTGAGTTGCGTACAGAGCTTACGATTCAGCACGTGTTCGAACTCGTGTTGCGGCTGAAGCAGATCTGCAACTTCGATCCCGTCACGGGTGCCAGCAGCAAGCTCGAACGGCTTACGGCGGATCTCGAAGAGTGCGCTGCCAGTGGCCGCAAGGCGATTGTCTTTAGCCAGTGGGTGCAAACGATCGAGCGGCTAGCGGAGGAACTCGCGCCCTTCGGTCCCCTTCAATTTCATGGACGCATTCCGGCCAACCGCCGCGACGAAGTGCTGCGGCAGTTCCGCGACGACCCCACCAATCAGGTGCTGCTCCTCAGTTACGGGGCGGGAAGCGTCGGGCTGAATCTGCAGTTCGCCAGCTATGTGTTCCTATTCGACCGCTGGTGGAACCCAGCGGTCGAGGACCAAGCCATCAACCGCGCCCACCGCATCGGCGCAGCCGGGCCGGTGACGGTCACGCGATTCCTCGCCGAAGGAACCATCGAGCAGCGGATCGACGAGATTCTCGCCGAGAAACGGGCACTGTTCGACGACGTGCTCGGCAACACCGTCGGCCCGGCGAGTCTCCACCTATCGCGGCAGGAGATTCTGTCGCTATTCGACCTGCATTCGCCAGCGGGGCCGCTGCGCGCGGCGGCGTGAATAATCGCCGGCAAACTCCGCGGTGCCGTCGCGAACTACTGGCTATGAACGCCGGGCACCGCTGAAGCCCGCGCCGCTCGACTTCCGTGCCCAACCCGCTCTTTTTTCCAACTTACGCCTTCGCTTGCCTCAGAACTTGACTTATACTTGACTAACAACATGGCCTATGAACCACAGTTCTCGATCACCCCCCGCCTCCTCTCGATGGTTGAGGAAATAGCCGTTCTGCGCGACAGGATCCAAGGGGCGGCGATCGAGGTGTCATGGATCCCCGCGCTGCAAAAAGACACCCGCACGCGAAATGTTCACGCTTCGACGGCCATCGAGGGGAATCCGCTTACCTTGGAACAAGTCCGCTCATTGGAAGCGGGTCACAGGCTGGCGGCGTCCGACCCGCGATCCGAGCGCGAGGTGCTTAATTATTTTGCCGGGCTGCGCTATGTGGAAAAACGCGCAGCCAAGTCCAAGCTCCGGCACGAAGACGTATTTGCGCTCCATCGCATTTTGGCCGACGGGGTCATGGATCAAGGCGAGGCCGGGCGTTACCGTTCGATCTCGGTGCGGGTCGGACGCTTTGTGCCGCCGGCGCCGAACGAGGTTTCGGGGCTGATGTTCGAACTGCTCCAGTGGTGGAACAAGGCCGCCGGGGAACTGTCACCGGTGCTGAGCTCGGCCATTCTGCACTATCGTTTCGAGGCCATCCACCCGTTCGCCGACGGCAATGGCCGTACCGGGCGAGCGCTCGCACTATGGGAACTGTATCGGCGCGGTTTCGATACTCACCATATCTTCTCGGTCGACGAGTACTTTTGGGAAGACCGACCGCGCTACTATGCTGCACTGCAAGCAGTACGAAAGAAGGGCGAAGACCTCACCAGTTGGCTGGCGTATTGCGCGGAAGGCCTTCGGCAGACGCTCGAGCGGGTGTGGCTGCGCATTCAAGCTTTCCAACTCGACGCGCCGGAGAAACTGGTCCTACGTCCCAAGCAAGAGCGGTTGTTGCAGCTTTTGCGCGACCACGGCAGCATGGCACCGGCAGAAATCTGGGCCGCGCTCGATATCTCCAAACAGGGTGCGATGGATCTGCTCCGCCCTCTTCTCGAAGCCGGAGTAGTGGAAAAAGTAGGGAGCAAGAAGACCGGACGTTATACGTTGCGCAATCGGTAAAGGATGCCCCATCTCGCGACAGGAGATTCTGTCGCTGTTCGACCTGCATTCACCAGCCGGGCCGCTACGCGAGGCGGCGTGAGGATGCGTCGCCAACCAATCCGGATTCCCACACCCCGTCCGCCACCCCGCCACGTCAATCAAGTCCTTCACCCCAAACCGCAATCCATCGAGCGCGCCCGTGCCGGCCGGCGGAAGGGTGAATTGCTCGATGAAGGCGGTGGTTTGTTGGGAGGGGAGGGAGGGCATGGGCGGGGCACCGTTAACAGCCCGTTGAAATTCTCTCCAAGCCGCTTACCATATGTCCACGGGATT
>JBBDYG010000105.1:8769-76278 GCA_040901765.1 Pirellulales bacterium | reverse complement strand
ATTGGATTTGGGGGTTGGGGGCTGGGGGGCTGGGGGGGCTGGGGGGCTGGAACGAAAAAAAGCCCGCGGCGGGAACTCTGGATGAGAGTTTCCGCCGCGGGCTCTGCGGGATGCCGGGCCTGACGCTTCAGGGCCAGCTCTGCTGGATGCCGTGAATGTGGATAAATGTATAGTAGTAGGGTGGAAAAGTCAAGGGGTGTTGGGAGATTCTTGGGAAGTTTCTTAGGGGGCTAGGGATCGGCGGTCGTTTGCCCGGAATCTGTATCTTCGGCGAAGTAATGATCTAGCCGCAAGTCGCCGTGCTCGTCTTGCCACCAGAAGGACCAGTCGGCGGGCGTCGTCTCGCTCTCGTTAGGCGGCACGCCGCCGTCGTCGACGCCGTTTTGGCTTACGCTGTAGAGGAGGTAGCCGTCAGGCATTTTCTTGTAGCGCAGCGCCCCGCCCGCGCGCTCGAACGGATCGCGTGGGACTTCGGGTAGGATTTCGGAGGCGAGTTGGTCGAGGCGGTCGGGGAGCGAGTTGTGCGTGAGTTGGTAGTTGCGGAGGGCGAGTTCGACCATCAACAGCCTCAGAGTAGCTTGCTCGCGAAATAACACGCCTTCAATGTAACTCGAATTGCGCCATCGATCGCCTACGAGTCCATAGATAATGGGGTGTAGGTGTCCCCACCAACCCTCGGCGTGTTCAATGTACCGTTGGTCGCGAAGCGCGACGTCACTGAACGCCTCTCGATTCCCGTCATGCATCCGCAGGGCGTCGATGGCGTGTTGGCATTGCACCGCATTGAAGTCTGGGCAGCTCTTAAATATTCCGTACACCCCCATACCCTCGATCGCGAGTCCCATCAAGTAATCACTGAAGATCCCGCCACGCAGACCTCGTGCAATGCTCAAGGTTTGTTGACTTGCTTCTAAAGAATCATTCAACCGGCCACTCGCCCGGGCCACGTCGGTCTTTGCAACTGAGGCGCGAGCGAGAGATCGCCAATCTATCAAACTCAACTCCCAACTCCTCATTGGATCGGGAATGACACAAGGAGTTTTCAATAGACGATCTAGTTGCTCATGGTCAGCGTGATGATTTGCTAGTTCACTCGCCAAACGCGACATATCGATGGGATCAGCATTGTAAGCCGTAATCAGCGGGCTTCGGCCGAGTTTATCACCCAGTTTGGTGAGTTCGTCGAATGAATTTGGAGTCATCGTGTTCAGAACCAGCGGAGGCAAAGGTTTGAGTAGCCGCCATGTGACGTAACTCGGTAAGGTGAACAGCAACGAGCACAAGGCAATGGCTGTTGGACGCGCAATACGCCGATTCCACCATTCCGACTTCCCAATCTCACTACGAGTCCTCCCTCGCCACATTCGGATGATCACAAGTTGAGTGAGTAGCTGAATTGTCGTGAAAACTGACGTAAGAAGCAGCCCTGAACGTCCGAAGGCGTGATTGGGATCGGTCGCCAGCTCATGCGCAAACATGGACGGCGTGAAAGCGAGTGCGCAGAAAATGATTGCCCCGAGTAGGCTGATAAGTCGAATCCACCACTTTTCAATTGATGCGGCCACTAGCGCTACGCAGAGTGTTCCCACTCCCGCAGCCGACCCGACTCCGAGATAGCCCAGCCACACACGCCAACCCAATACCGGCGTCTTCGCCCAAACCGCCAGCGCCGCGAGCGTTGAAACGAACAGCAACGTCTGCAATGAAAACTGATAGCGAGTCCTCTTCGATTCCGTCGCGAGTCGTTGCGTGCGGCTCCTCAGCCACCGATAAACCGCCACCCCCGCCGCAATCGTTGCCACCTGCGAGACAAGCATCACGAACGGCTCGAACATCGGCCGCAGTAAGAGCACCGACAGGATCGCCAGCACGATCGTGGTCCGCAAGAAAGGGTGCCACCGGCTCGTCGCGGCCCACAGGCCGAGCAGGCCGACGCTGGCGAACGTCGTCACCAACAGCAGGCCGTAGATGGATTCGGCGGAAAGGAAGCTAAGCATGGTGGACGATATAGCCCGGCCATCCTGGCCGGGAGTATATGGGATCGCATACGCGACAAGTCGCCGACCCAGGATGGGTCGGCTATTTAGGTGGCTCAATGCGATTATACCCGGACGGCAACTCAGCGCGCGCACCGCCAGCGTCGCCGCGCGCTTGCGGTTTTCAAACATCCATCGCGCCTCGGCCACCAAAGATCCGCCGCGGGCCGGGCGTGCGAGTGCCGAGAGGGGGCGCTCGCGAGAGAGGATTATTTGCGGTGACGGATTTTTGCTCGCATGCGTCGCTTTTTGCGACCGAGCTTCCGCCGACCTTTGCCTGATCTTTTCGTGCCCAAGTGGAACTCCGGAGGACTTCGTGGAATATGAAAAAGGAACCGAAACACGCTGGGGGTAGCCCCCTAGTGTAGTTCGCCAGTGGGGGGAGCCGCAAGTGCGGTTCGCCTGTGGTCGAGTCTCTCCGAGACTCGAATCTGCGAGTTTCGGAGAAACTCGCCCACGCGGAATCGAGTCTCGGAGAGACTCGGCCACAGACCTACTTAAATTCCGATAGCCGGTTCAGGTCGTCCTGCTTGCCGACCACGACCAGGATTTGGTCGGCGCCGAGCGTGACCTGGCCGTCGGGGAACATCGTGAGCTTGCCGGTGAGCGTGTCCTTGAGCACGACCACCCACACGTTGAACTTGCGACGCAGGTCGAGGTCTTGCAGAGTGCGACCGGCAAACGAATCGGGGACCGCGATTTCTACGATGCCGTATTCAGGGTCAATCGGCAACAGGTCGATGATGTTCGTCCAGGTCGAACGGTCGGCTAGCTCGCGGGCGATTTCCGTTTCGGGAAAGACGACCCGATCGACGCCGAGCCGCTTGAGAATGCGACCATGCTCTTCGGTGACACCCTTCACCACCACATGCCGCGCGCCAAGCTCCTTAGCGTGCAGCGTGGCGAGAATCGACTGGGTGATATCCTCGCCCATGCTCACGAACACCGTGTCGGCGGTGGCGATCGGCAGGTGGGCGATCGATTCGCGCTCGGTGGCGTTGCCGATGACCGCTTCGTAGAGGACGTTCTTCAGCGCCTCGACGCGCTCGCGCGAGGCATCCAGGCCGGTGACTCGGCAGCCGTTCTTTGCCAGCCGTTCCGCCAGCGCTCTGCCGAACGTTCCGAGACCAATGACCACGAATTGCTTGTTCGCCACGCGGTTGCCCCCTCCCCTAGCCCCTCCCCCGAGTACGGAGGAGGGGGAATTCTACTACCCCAACAGTGGTTCTTCGGCAGGATGCTCGACCGGATCGACGCGCTCTTCGCGCGAAAGCGCGGCAAACACGGAGATCGGACCCAATCGGCCGAAGAACATGCACAGAATGATAATGATCCTCCCGGGCTTCGATAGCAAGGGAGTCATCCCGGTGCTGAGCCCCACGGTACCGAGGGCAGAGGTGACTTCAAAACTGGCGTCGATGAACGACGGCGTATAGGCACGCTCGGGAATGGCTTGACTGCGGGCTTGTTCGCCGGTGGCGGGCTTGTCCTCGATGGCCGCGATCGCCTTCTCTTGCTTCGCCTCCTCGAGCACACTTTCGGCCGGAGCTGAAACGGCGACGGGCGGCCCCGATTGCTCGACGATCATCAGCATTGTCAGCGCGCCGGCGCCAACGGCGATGAACAGCATCGCCGTGGCGGTTGCTTTTTCGATGGCGTCGTGGGGTATCGTTCGGCGAAAGACCGTGACGCGAGCATGGCCCACAAACGTCGACCAGGCCCGCAATACGAGCGTGGCTGCTGTGGAGACCTTGAAGCCGCCGCCGGCGGAGCACGAGCCGGCGCCGACCGCCATCAAGAGGATGCTGATGAACAACATCGCGTTGGTAAGCGCCCGCACGTCGACCGTGTTGAATCCGGCCGTCCGGCAGGTGACGGAATGAAACATGGCCACCATCGGCCGGTAATACCAGGGAACCTCGACCAGCACGTCGTCCCACTCGATGGCGAGAAACGTAATCATTCCGAACAGCCACAGGACCACGCTGCCCAGCAGCATTATTTTCGAGTGAAGCTGCAAGTGCTCCCACATTTCCGTCCACGTGGGATGACGCCAGTTTTGCCGCACGTCGAGAATCACCGGGAAGCCGATACCGCCGAGCATGATCAAGCTGCAGATGACGGCGTTCACGACCGGATCGGACTGATAGCGCATCAGGCTGTTGTCATCGAGTGCAAAACCGGCGTTGCAGAACGCTGAGATGGAATGGAACAATGCCTGCCAAAGCGCATCGCGCCACGGCAGGTCGAAGAGATTGCGGACGGCCAGCAGCGCGAAGCCGATTCCCTCGATCAGCAGGGTCACCGCGATGACTCGTCGCAAGATCGACCGCAAATCGGATCGGCTATCGGCCCCCAGCGTGGCCGCGATCAAAGCTCGCTGGCGCAGTCCGCCCCGTGCCCCCAATTGAAACACGATAAACGTGGTCACGGTCATGATGCCGATGCCGCCCAATTGAATGAGGACGAGGATCACCGCCTGGCCGACGAACGAAAAATCATGGGGCGTGGAGCGAACCACCAGCCCGGTCACGCAGGCCGCGCTGGTGGAAGTAAAGATTGCATCGAGGGGGGTGATTGGCGTCTTGTCCGGCGCGCCGCTCATCGGCAGCCAGAGAAGCACTGCCCCGCAGACGATCAGCCCTGCGTACCAAATAAACGACGCCCGAGCGGGATAGTAGGTGAGCGAGCCGGTGACTTGAACCATGGATGTATGCGCGCCGTCAATGAACCGGCGTGCGATCGCGTGCCGATAAGGCCTGGAGCAAACCGGCTGGTTTTAACAGAAAACGGCCGCCCGCCTAGTGCCCTTGGCGGCGGCTTCCAGCCGCCGATGGTCAGATCGAGCCACGGATTAGCACGAGCAGGCAGAGGGCAGCAAGCAGACGGCAGCGAATTGCGGTCTTCACTGCCCTCTGCCTGCTGCCGTCTGCCTACTACAGCGGAGCGACTATTTCTAGGAGCGTCAAGTTCACCCGCCGGACGTCCATCACATAATCGCCCGGCACTTCGAGCGCCCGCAGTGCGAGCAGGCCGCGGCCTCGTTCTAGGCGGATGGTGCCAAGGCGCAGCGGGCGAAATTCTTTCATCTGCGATTCGGCCTTCGGGCGTGGCAGGGTGTCTTGGTTCGTGTAGAGCGGCGGATCCCAGCCCGGCGCGACCTTGCCGGTAAGTTTGCTATTGTTGAAACTCAATTCGATCGTAGAACCCGCGTCCGCTTCGGGGCAGGTGTAGTCGATCACCACTTCGTACTCGCCAGTAGTATTAACCTCAATGTCCCAGGTGATACGATCATCGATCGTGCGCCAATCGACGAAGTAAGAGCAGTTCGGCGCGCTCGCGCTGCGCCGAACGCCGCCGTGCGGCACGCCGTCGCGAGCCGGGAGCGGCGACCAGGGGAACTCGACGTAGCCGACTGTGAACGGCCGTTCGTCACCCGAAGTTGGAAACATCTCGCGTTGCCATTCGGCGACGGCGTTGGAAAGTTCCGCCGCGACCTCGGGCTTCGCCGCGGGAATGTCTTTTCGTTGGCCCGGATCGGTCGTCAGGTCGTAAAGCCGGCCGCGGTCGTCGAGCCGGTACTGCTGCGTGCGAACGCTGACTTTGCCGGCCCAGTGGGTGAATAACTTACGCTCGGGCCACATTTCTCCTTCGCCGAGAAGCAAGGCCGTCAGATCCATGCCGTCGAGCGGTTTGTCGCCGACGCGATCAATCCCTGCCAGCGACGTCAGCGTCGGAAGCAGGTCGATCGCGCCAGAGATTTCGCGGACCGTCGTGCGCGGCGCAATTTTCGCCGGCCAGCGCACCAACAGCGGCGAGCGAATGCCCCCTTCGTCGGTCGAGCCTTTGCGGCCACGCATCCCACCATTCCACCGCGCGCTATTGGGGCCGTTGTCGGAGAAGTAAACCACGATTGTGTTCTCGCTCAGCCCCAACTCGTCGAGCTTTGCGAGCACGCGGCCCACGTTTCGGTCCTGGTTCTCGATCATCGCCAGCGCGCAGCGGGTATGGTCGAGCACTTCCGCGTCGGGCTGTGTGGCTGGCTGCGTGATCGGCTTGTTCTTAAAGCGTTTCCAATCTTCTTCGGGCACCGCCCACGGCGAGTGGGGCGTCGTGAAAGGCACATAGCAAAAGAATGGCCGTGCGCGGTTCCGGTCGATGAAGTCGATCGCCCGGTCGGTGCAGAGATCGACGATGTACCCTTTGTCGCGGACCATCCGGCCGTCGCCCTTCAATGTGCTTTCCTCCAGCGGCGAGTCGAAGTACTCGCCCCAATGGCCCGACGAGTGGCCAAAGTATTCGTCGAACCCGCGGGCCAGCGGATGATAGGGCCACTGGCTGCCGTTGTGCCACTTGCCGAACGCGCCGGTCGCGTATCCCGCGGCCTTGAAGGCATCGGCGATGGTTTTCTCGTCAAGGTCGAGCCGCTCCCGCCCTTCCGAAACGCCGCTCACGCCGCCGCGAGGATGGTAGCGACCGGTGAGAAACTCGGCCCGCGTCGGCGAGCAAACCGGGCAGACGAAAAACTGCTCGAACTGCGCGCCGTCGCGGCCAATCGAATCGATGTTCGGCGTCCGCACCGTCGTGTTGCCGTTGATCGAATAGTCGCCCCAGCCCGCGTCGTCGGCGAGGAAGATCACGACGTTGGGCGGGGCGGCCGCGACGCATGAACCGCAGAGAAGCGCGAACAGGATTAGCGAGCGGGAAATCATGGACTGCAGAATAGCATAACTTGAGGTCGCAATTTGCGACCTCAAACTTGGAATCACAATCTGTGACCTCAAGTTCCGCTGGATGCCGTGCGATCAACCAGCGGCTTTTTCGGTCGAGTTCGGCACCAATCGCAGTTCGACATGGCTATCGAGCGCCGCCGCGATTCGGCGCAACATCGAAAGAGAATGGCCGTTGTAGTCGGCGTCTTCAAGTTGGGAGACAACTTCCTGTGTAGTTCCCGTTACCTGAGCTAGTTGAGCCTGTGTGAGTCCCGCGGCCTTCCGCGCCGCGTAGAGCACTTCCGCCACCTCGGCCTGCTCACTGAACTGCTGATGCTGCGATTGAGCATCGGCACTCACGCCAAACCGCTTGTCGAGGATATTCAGGCCGTCGCTAGCTGCGACTTCACTGTTCTTCATTTTATTGATTCTCGATCATGGCAGCTTCACCACCGGCGCCCCTTCTCCAGCGGCTCCTCCCGCAAGCGTGGAGAAAATTAAGAAATCTGTTTTGCCACGGATGAAACACGGATCGAACACGGATGTACGGAAGAATAACAGAAGCTCCCTGCGCGGCCTACGGCCGCAACCAAACAAGTCTCACGCAGAGGCGCGGAGGGCGCAGAGTAGTCAATATTTCTGCTCCGCGCCTCTGCGTGAGGTTCATTCTATGACCGGGTTGCGGCCAATGAGCAACCAACAGCGACTTCATTTTTACCAATTACTCTCATCCGTGTTCCATCCGTGTTCCATCCGTGGCTATTACATCAATCTTCATCTGCGACATCTGTGGACCACTTTATCCGGCCAGGATGGCCGGGCTATTTAGCGGTGGCTTGCGCCTTTTTTTCCTCTTCGGCAGAGACTTCGGGGTTCGGCGTGGCGTCGCCTTCTTCCTGGCCGAGGATCCACTTCACGCCGCCCAGGAGCGACTCTTGATAGGTGGGGTTGGTCCACACGTCTTCGCGGTGGCCGAGGCTCATGTGCATGGCTTTGCCCTGGCCGTAGTTCTTGACCCAGGCAATCGGCACGTGGAATGGCATCTTGAGGTCGGTCTTTTCCATGTTGAGGCTCATCAGCACGCGGACCTTTTCGGGCTGCCAGTTCTTGAACTGGTAGATTTCGTCTTGAATGGTGAACTCTTCGCCCCACGGCTTGGCAACGGGGTGCGACGGGTCGTGAACCATAATGGTCACTGTGGCGTCGGCATTCCAGGGGTGGGCCACGAACGTGCCGCCAATCATGTCCCAATACGGCTCATAGTTGTGAAACGTGTCGGCCGCCGAGTGCGCGCCGATAAAGCCGTGGCCTTTTTGCTTGAGCCAGTCGTTGAAAAAATAATCGAGCGTTTCCGGATCGATCGGCAGGTCGCCCGTGGTGTAGAACATCACGATGTCGTAATTTTCGAGAAGCTCGCGTTTGAAATCCTTGGCCACGTCCTGCGTGCAATCGACGCGGAACAGGCCGCTACTGAGGCCTAGCTCGGTCATCACCTGCTCGGCGGGCGAAAGGTCCGATGCCTTGCGGGTGACGCTGCCGTGCTTGAAGCCCGCGCTTTGCGTGACGAACAGCAGCCGCGCGGGTTTGGCCCCCGCGGTTTGCACTTCATTCATCGGCCGAATGCGAATGTTGCGATACCAGACGGGATTGCCGTGGTCTTGCAATGCGATGTGGCCGCGCTTGCTCTTGGCAAAACCTTTCCAGTTCGCGAATTTGCTGTTGGCGACCTTGGCTCGCCAATCGTCGGAAGCCATGTCGGCCTCGACGATCTTCTTACCATTGAGCCAGTGCTCAATGCGGTTGCCATCGACCACAATGCGACCCGTGTTCCACTCGCCAACCGGCTTGGCGGCGTCGGTCGTCGGACTGTAAAGGGCATATAGCGAGCCGGCGGCCACGTCGTCGGTGGCCTCGTGACCTGTTGCCGCGTTGTCGAGCACCTGGTACTCGGGGCCGGTGCGGTAGGAATCTGGCTCATCCTCCGTCGCCCGGTAGATGACGCCGCTATTGCCCCCTTCGGAAATCTTCCAGTCGAATTCGAGTTCAAAGTCGCCGAACTGTTCGCGAGTAATCAGGTCGCCGCCGCCCTCGGGGCGATGGAGCGTGCCATCGGCAATCACCCAATGCTTAACCGGTGTGTCAGCCTTCTGCTGGTAGACGCGCCAGGCATCGAGCGACTTGCCGTCGAACAGCGTTTGCCAGCCGTCGGCGCCGGCCGCTACGGATGCCAGTGAAAAAGAAGGAAGAAGACATACTGTCAATACGAATCGAAGAACGTTCATCGCGGTGACTCCAATTTGGTTTAACAGAAGAACTCACCACGGAGCCACAGAGAACTCGGAGATTGAAGGTACGATGCGAGTATCTCGCAGCATGCTCCATATCCTTGCCGTTCAATTCTCCGTGTTCTCCGTGACACCGTGGTGCAATTTGCTACTTGTCGCCGAGTTAATCGCATCCTAAAAAGCATCCGCTTCGCGGTACGCCTCAATCACCGCCAAGTCGCCTTCTTTGCCGGGGAGGGAGTTGCCGTGCTCCATGCCTAGCACGCCCTCAAATCCTTTGCCGTGGATGTGCTTGAACACGTTGCGGTAATTGATCTCACCCGTGCCCGGTTCCTTGCGGCCGGGGTTGTCGCCGGTTTGGAAGTACGCGACTTCGCTCCAGGCCAGGTCGATGTTCGGAATCAAATTCCCCTCGGTAATTTGCTGGTGATAAATGTCGAACAGGATCTTGCACGACGGGCTATCGACCGCGCGGCAGATTTCGTAGGCCTGCGGAATCTTGTGCAGGAACAGGTTCGGGTGATCCCGCCACCAATTGAGCGGTTCGAGCACCATGATCAGGTTGTGCGGCTCAAAAATCTCGGCGCACTGCCGCAGTAGCTCGACGCAGTTGGCCGTTTGATAACCCCATTCCAGTCCCGGGTGATAAAGGTCCGGCACAACGGTCATCCACTTGGCGTTCACACGCTTGGCGACATCGATGCTATCGCGGCAATTCTTCAGCACCTCTTCGCGTTTCGCTTTGTCGGTGCCGGCGAACGATACTTGGTGGAAGTTGCCATGCGCCACGAACACGCCCATCGTGATGCCGAGCGACTCCATAGCGCGGGCGATGCGGGTCTGCTCCTCGACGCTGCGGCCTTTCATTCCGTTGTCTTCCCAGGCGGTGAAGCCCTGGTCGGCGGCGAACTTGAGTTGATCGACCGGGTCGTCGCCGGCCGCATTCTTAAACATGCCAAAGTGCGGGCCGTACTTGAGCTTGAAGGTTTGCTTGGCAGCGTCGGGCGTTTCCTGTGCGAGAGCGACTTGCGCCGCCGCGAACGTGCCGATTCCAATTGCTCCGCCCGCCTGTAAGAATTCGCGCCGCTGCATGAGGTTGACCCTTTCGTCGCTCAGAGTTTGCTAGTCGGGAATGTCGCAGCCCCATAATAACCGCCCCGCGACCAAATGGCGAGCAGTTCACTCACTCCTCCGGATACTGCGGCAACTCCAGGTATAAACCTCCGCCGACGCATTGGCCGCACCCCGGCGGGCGAACTTCCATTTTGCTACAATGATAATGGCTAGCAATGAAACAGCAGCGGAACAGACACATGCGTTTAGGCGAATTCTTCAAGTCGATTCTCGAAGGGGGCAAGGTCGATATCAGTCGGCGGTACGAAATTTTGCGCGACGCCGTCTCCGGCACGATGTCGAACTTTCACCAGGCCCGCGACCGCGAATCGGACCAGATCATCGGCCTGAAGATTCTCGACCAGGCTAAGACCGAGGCGCTGGAAGCCCGCTTCAAAGGTTTGAAGAAGCCGACCGAAGGGGAGATCGCGACCACGTTTACGCACCCCCGGATCGTGACCACGTTTTCGCACGGCATCACGACCAACGACGAACAGTTCCTGGTGATGGAATATCTCGATGGTCCGGGGCTTAACTCGCTGATCATCGCCCGCAGCCCGCTGCTCGACGGCAATCGGTTGACGCTCGTGCGCCAGGCGGCTGAGGCGCTCGAAGCGGTTCACAAGGGCGGCTTTATCCACCGTGACATCTGCCCGCGAAACTTTGTCTGCTCCAAAGACGCGACTTCGCTCAAGCTGATCGACTTCGGTCTCACCGTGCCGGCGGAGCGGGAGTTCATGCAACCCGGCAACCGTACGGGGACGCCCAATTACATGGCCCCCGAGGTAATCCGCCGGAGACCGACCGACCACCGGCTCGACATCTTTTCGTTCGGCGTTTCGATGTACGAGCTGTTTGCGTTCGATCTACCGTGGCTACGCGGCTCGGACGGACTGGCCGCGATGACGCATGGCGGCAGCACCCCGCCACCGATCCGCAAGTTCTATCCGAAGATACATCCCGACCTGGAAGCGGCGATTCTCAAATGCGTCGAATCGGAGCCAGCCGACCGGTTTCCGTCAATGGAAAACTTTCTCAAGGCCATTAAGCGGCTTAAGCATGAAGATGCGGACAAGGGGTGAAACGACAGCGGCAAACATTGTGTAATCAATTCGAGCGACCATCAAAATGAATAAGCCATCCCCTCGTCGACATTTGCATTGGGCTCTCGCCCTGGCCGCAATCGTTCTTTTCATAGCAGCCATGGACCACGGCTACAGAATTTACTTTGCACCGTCCGTTGGGGGTGCCGCCATGACAGCCCTTTATCTCGTGGTCGCCTTGAACTCGGCAAGGCTATGGTGGATTTCTGCCTCGCCCGGCTAGCGGGGTTTCTTTGCCCGCCGGCGCTGCTTGAGCGCGAGCCCGCAAACCGGGTATAGTTTGGTTCGTGGCGGACTGCCCATAAGACCCTCCGGAGACACTCTCATGGCCAAGAAGAAGCCCGCCGCGGAATCGCGCGCTAGCGTCAGCTCCGCGAAAACAACGACCAAGAAATCGCTGCCCGCAAAAACGCCGGGCCTGTCGAACGACCTGATCGGCGACACCGCGGGCAAGATTTGGCACGCGCTGGCTGCCGGACCGCTCACTCTGGCCGCCCTCAAAAAAGAGATCGGCGCGCCGGACGAGCTGGTGCTGACCTCCCTTGGCTGGCTCGCCCGAGAGGGAAAACTCTCGTTCGATTCGAGCGGGCGGAGCGTGACGGTGTCGCTGCGGTAGGCAGGAGAGGCAGTCTGAATTCCCAGGCTGCTAGCGTCGGCGACGGACTGGCGATAGGATGGCTCCGGCCGTTTGTTGCGAAATTCACTCGCGTATCGTATTATGGAATCAGCCACAGGAAAACTCCCGCTACCAAGACCGCTCGCGGTAGGGATTTGCGACTTAGTCTATCGCGACCGTGGAACGGGCAAACGGTTTATTCTCGGCTGCTTTTCCGCGATTCACGCCGTTGAATTTCCGGCCGTCCATCCAGCCATTGGGATATACGTCGACCTTACTAGTGGTCGGGGGCCGGTAACAATTAAGGTCCAAATAGTCGATACTGACGAAGTTCACGAACCGGTTTGGGTCGCTGAATTGGAAGTCGAGTTTCCAGACCCGCGCGGCGTGGTTGAGCTAGACTTTATGGCTGGAGGATTGAGTTTTCCGTCGCCCGGCGAGTATCGAGTCCAGGTTTGGGCAAACAACGACTGCCTGATTGAGCGTCGGTTGCTAGTAAACCAGGTTGAGAAAAGATCATGAACGAGAACGAGGAGAACACGATCACGGTGCCCGGTCGCAAAACGGTTGTGAACGTGAAAGCCGCGGTTCCTTCCAACACACCGCTGACGAGTCACACGACCGCTGGATCGTTCGAGCCGCTGAAGCATTTGCTCTCCGATAAGCCACTTCGGCTGCCTGTACCGGAACGCCGGTAACCGGATGGTAGTGCCTCCGCACGGTTGAAGCCCTTCCTCCCGCCCCGTATACTGACGGGTCTTGCAATTGCCACCTCCGGGACGCGGTGAGGCCGCTCCTGTTTGCAGAATTCTCGGGAGAGACCATGACTATCGACAAGACCCTCCGCATTAAGCGGGGCACTTCGTCCAATCGCAGCGTTCTGACGCGGGTCGAGCGGATACTCAAGCTGAAGGACTCAGAAAAGTTCACCGACGAGACGTCGCCGTTTGGGCTGCCCAAAGTCCGCGTGCGCAAACTGACGCTGAAGAAGAAAAAGAAGGAGAAGAAGGACGATGAGGGCGCTGCAGCGCCTGCCGCGGGCAAGGCGCCTGCGGCCGGTAAAGCCCCTGCCGCCGGTAAGAAGTGAGGCCGCGTTGCGGGGCGTCGTACTCGCGAGAGCGGTTTACGGATTCTCCGGAAGTTTCCGTTGCAACTGGGCGAGCTTCTGCAGAAGGGCTTTCAGGATGTCGCGCTCCGCAGAATTGCTCGTCGCCGCGGGCGAATTGATTCGATCGGTGACCTTCTCTTCGATCAAACTGAGCGATGCGTCGGCCGAATCGGTTTTAGGGGTGGATTCGCGCTCTTGGGGCGTGAGGCCGACCACGTAAAGATCGATAAAATCTCGCTCGTCATCGAGTTGTTCGAGTTGGGCTAGCAGCTTTGCCAGTTCGCGCGCGTCGGCCCGATCGGCGGCGATCACTGCGGCTTCGATACGTCGCAACGCCTGGTTGTAGCCATCAATGCGAGCGGCAAGCTCCGGTAAGTTCACCGCGACTTCGTTGGCTTCGATCACCGGCAATCGCATCGCAGTGCGTACAGCCGGTAGTTCGGCCGCTCGTTTGGCAGGTGGTGCGGCGACGGCAATGGACGCAGGCTCCGGCCGCGGCTCAGGTGTGGGATCGTCGCGGAACGGGTTGCTCGTATCGAGCGGTCGAGCGGCGGGGTGATTGCTCCAAAAGTCCCGCGGCGCTGGCTTTTTGGCTACGGTCGGCGGCATTGGAATTGGCTTAACGGCAACCGGCGGTAGCGGAACCCGGGGCTCAACCACCACCGTCTTCCGCGGCGGCACCGCTTTTCGTGGCGCGGGCAATTCGGCCACGACCGGTCGGGGCGCGGCGAAGTTCGGCGGCGCGGGAAGCGGTTGGCTGGTGCCCGGCATCGATTCGCGAATCGCCAACCGCAGCCACTGGGCCATCTGCGCGTAGTCGGCATCGGTGCGCCGCGAACGGTTCCAGGCGTTCAGCGCGGCCGCCATTTCATCATAGCGCTCGCGATGGGCCGGCAAGTCGTGGCGATAAGTGAGGTCAAGCTGCAAAGCCAAATCATTCGTCAGCCGCTGCAGCGCTTGCGTCGGCGCGGACGATTGAGCCAATAGTGACGTCGCCACTGCGGCGAGAAAGAGCACGGACAGGACAACAGAAATTATTCCACGTAGCGTGGGGCGCTTGCGGGGCATGGTGCTTTGATCCACGATCAAGTACAGGTTCGGCGCGTGGAGCGGTCCGGCGCGCGCACTATCCGAGTAACCATAAGATACCCGGTCGCCGGGTCAAATTCTTCCCTGCGGTGGGAGCGGAGTGAATGCAACAATGGGTTCGACTGGTGGCGGTGGTAGCGTTTTTGCTGGCCGTGCCGCTGTTGGTGGCCGCCGCGTGGGGCCAACTTCTGGCCGACGACATCGCCCGTTGGGGAGCTTCGCCGCCACCTGATGCTGTGCTTTCGGTGGTCGTAATCGGCGTTCTGGCGGCCGACCTGCTTTTACCCGTTCCCTCGGGACCGGTGATGACCCTCGCCGGCGCACAGCTTGGAACGCTTCCCGCGGTTGGCATCACATGGCTCGGCTTGATGTTGGGTTCGACGATTGGCTTCGCGTTGGGCCGGTACGGCGGTCGTCCGATGTTGACCCGTTTTGTCAGCCGTCGGGATTTAACCGACCTCGATGCCGCCGGAAGTCGCCACGGTTTGTGGGTACTACTCGTGACCCGACCGATGCCTATTTTGGCCGAAGCGAGCGTGATTGTCGCCGGGATGACGCGTACGCCCTGGTGGCCGTTTTTGGCGGTGGTCGCCGCCGGCAATCTGATCTGCTCGCTCATCTTTTGCACATTGGGCGATTTCGCCGCGGCCAACGAATGGATCACAATGGCGCTGTTTCTTTCGGTGGTCGTGCCGGTGCTGCTGCTTGTAACAGTGCGACATTGGCTGCCTAGAAAAAAGGGAACCCCCTCCCGAGAGGACGGGGGAGGGGGATATTGATTCAGAACAACTCGAGTTGGCCGGTCGTAGGACGTGGCGGTCGAAACGCCGCCGCGTTGAGCGAAGCCATTTTCTCGAAGCCCAACTTACGGAAGAAAAGTCGAAAGGTCTGATCGATCTGCTCGGCCATTGCGCCCGTGCCGCGCATTCGCGCCCCGAACTTCGATTCATTTACCTTGCCACCGCGCGTCGAACGAATGAACGATTCCACCTTGCTCGCTCGGTCGGGGTAGGAGTGCATGAGCCAATTGAGGAATACATCTTTGACCGCCAATGGCAGTCGCAATAAGACATGGCCTGCGGCAGTTGCTCCCGCCTCGCGCGCAGCCGATAGGATGGCGGGGATTTCGTGGTCGTTGAGACCCGGAATCACCGGGGCGACCATGACCACGGCCGGAACGCCGGCCGCGGCAAGTTGCGAAATCGCCCGCAATCGAGCGGTTGGTGTACTGGTGCGAGGCTCCATGTGGCGCGCCAAATCCTCATCGAGGGTCGTAATCGAAACCGCCACCCGCACTGCGCTGTGGGCCGCAAGTTGCGATAAGTGATCGAGGTCGCGGGTCACCAGTGCGTTTTTTGTGATGATGCCGATCGGCTGGCGACACTCGGCCGCGACTTCGAGACAGCCGCGAGTGAGGCGGAACTCGCGCTCGGCGGGCTGGTAGCAATCGGTGACGCCGGAGAAGACGATTTCCTCCGGCTGCCACTTCGGTCGCGCGAGCCACTCGCGAAAGAGTTCCGGTGCTCGGTGCTTTACAAAAACCTTCGTCTCGAAGTCGAGTCCCGCGCTGAGTCCCAGATATTCGTGCGTCGGCCGGGCATAGCAATAACTACACCCGTGCAGGCAACCGCGATAGGGATTGAGGCTGTAGCGGAAAGAAATGTCGGGGCTGTCGTTCTGGCTGATAATTGTTTGCGACTCGTCGGAAAAATATTCGGTCGGGGGACGGCCCAGTGCGGCCAGATACTCCTCGTCGCCCTCGACGTGCTCCAAGTCTTGCACCATCTGCGTAGCGATGTAGCGGTTTGCCGGTTGGACCTGCGCGCCGCGGCCACGATGGGGAAGTGGAGTGTCCATGTCCCTTATTATGTACAGGCGTATATTTTATGGCCAGCCTAGCCGGAAGCGGCGCGATGGGCAACAATTGTGCAATTCAGGCTGTCCCCGGATTTATCAACTCATGCTGCGATACGTTTTAGTCCTGTTTCTACTATTGGCAGTCGCCGAGAGCGTGGCGCTGTACTGGCTGGCGACACGCATTGGGTTGCTGGCGACGATCGGATTGCTGCTGGCGGCGGGCATCCTGGGATCAGTACTATTCCGCTGGCAAGGCAGAGTTGCGCTTGACCGCCTGGAGCGGGAATTGGGTCCGGACAGCAGGCCTGCCGACACACTGTTGGACGGGGTGCTGATTCTCACCGCTGCCGTGCTGCTCATCCTGCCGGGCATCCTGACCGACGTTGCCGCTTTCGCATTGCTGGTGCCGCCGGTGCGTGCGGGTGTGAAGGTACTGCTGCGGCGCGGCGTCGCCCGCCACTTCCAAGGTCGCGTCCATGCAATGACCTGGACCAATGGACCTGCGGCACGCGATCGAATTATCGACGTGAAGGTGACGGAAACACAGTCGAGTGACGTGCCCGCGGCTATTTCAGCGGAAGATAAATTACGCGATTGAGAACTTCACCCGACGTGTAGCATTCGGCGACTAGTTCGAGATCATCAATTAGTTTGCCGATGCTCATTTCTTCCTGCGGAGCAAAAGCAACACCGCAGAAATCAATGCCAAGTTGTTGCCGATTCGCTGCAAGTCGGAGGCAATCGCTGTCTTGCGAGAATAGCAATCGACTGAAGGATGTGCTTCGATCGAGTAGTTTCTCATCCGAGAATCGACGCGTTCCATCTTCTTGACTGGTAAGGACGTCAATTCCTCTCGAGCGGAGGCCTGCCGTGATGGCCATCGGAACATGGACATCCATATACAAAGACAGACCCATCTACGGCGCTCCGGCGTTGCGTCGTTGAAGTAGTTCCTCCCGAGTTAGATTCGCCGTCAGAGGAGGGCTTGAATCAGATTCGCCGTTTTTAACAAGCTGGTCCACCATTTCCTGGTAATGATCGTAAAAGTAAGTCAACGCCCCATATATCTCTTCGGGGCGCAGGTCTGGGTGCTGGCGCAGCAACTCTTCCGCAGTCCAGCCGTAGTGGTAGTGCTCACCGGCGAGGTGCGCGACTTTGTACCGTGTGTCGTCGATGCGCGCCACACCATCGGCACCGACGGTGACATGCGGGTAGCTAATTGCTGGGCGGATCATGTGCCACCTCCGATGAATCGGGCAGTCGCAGGCGTTCGACCTTGGGGAGCGGTCCGGTGAGGGCCTTCATGAAGGCTACCAAGTCCGCTTTCTCTTGATCTGTCAGCGCGAGCTTCTTGATCTTGTCGCTCAAGTGAGGATTCGGATGGCCCCCCTTAACGTACCACTCGACCACGTCTTCGAGCGTCTTCTGCGATCCGTCGTGCATGTAGGGCGCGGTTTGCGCGACGTTGCGAATCGTCGGGGTCTTAAAGGCACCCATGTCTTTTTCGTCTTTTGTTTCGGAATGACGGCCGACATCAGGCTCCTCTGCCGCCATGCCGACGCCCAGGTTGTGGTACTTCTCGTCGGTGTAGTTCGCCCCGACGTGGCACTGGGTGCAGCCGGCTTTGTCGCTAAAGAACAACTCGCCACCGCGCTTGGCCGATTCGTCGATCGGATTCTCGTCGGACGCTTTCTTCAGTGCCAGGTACTCGTCGTACAAGTCGGGGTCTTCTTCCTTGAGGTACTCCAGGTCTTCGAGATCGGCTTCGTACGCCTTCTCGAAACTGCGCAGTTGCTCGTAGTGATCCCAAGGCGACGGGCCGGTGACGATGGCTCGCTCGAAGGTTGCAATTGCCCGGGCGATGTTGTCGATGTTCGGGCCGTCGCTAAACAGCTTCTCAAACTGGACGGCGTAACCGGGAATATCGCCGATCGTTGTCACGCAAACGTCGTGGGTGTTGGACATCTCGATAGGATTGGCGATCGGGCCCTTGGCCTGCTCTTCAAGCGTCGGAGCCCGCCCGTCCCAGAACTGCAAGCCACTGAGGATGCGGTTGTAGGCGGTGGGCGAATTGCGGTTGCCTTCCTGCCCCTTCACGCCCACGCCAAAGGTAGTGTCGCTGGCGTAGCCCGTATCGGGGTCGTGGCAACTCGCACAGCTAATCGTACCGTCGGCACTCAGCCGCGGGTCGATGAAAAGCTGGCGGCCCAATTCAATCTTGGCGCGGGTCATCGGGTTTTCGTTCAGGCCGACAATCTGGCTCTCGCCGGCCGCCAACCCCAGCGGCAACCGGGGCTTCAGCGGAACGTGATTCTGCGGGTCGTCCAGCCAAGCGGTGATCTGCTCGAGCGTGAGCGAGCCTTCGCCGGGGATGCCGGATAGCAGTTCATCATTGCCGAGCATGACTTCCTCGGTCGCGTCGCTGGCGGGCGGCGTTGGCGAAACGATTGCCACCGTCGTTGTTGGCGCTTCCACCGGTTCGGTCGCGTCCGGCTCGACCACAGGAACCTCGGCCGCCGACGCATCCGAAGCGAGGCCGAGCGACGGGCCTTCAAGTGACGGGCCGCCCAGCGATGGGCCTTCAATGGTCGGCTCGCCGATCGTGATTGACGGATTCTCGGCCACACCCGCTGGGGCACCATCGGCGGGACCGTCCGCCGCCGCGTCATCGCTGACGAAGTAGCGAATCGCAAACGCCAAAGCGACCAGAACCACGATAATTGCGATCAGTCGTGCCATTGCCAATCTCGAGTACGAATCGGGGAGGGGAGTTAAAGCGTAGGTCAGGCTTTCTTGCCTGACATTTCGGCTAGTCAGGCAAGAAAGCTCCTAGGTCAGGCTGTGCCTGACTCCAGGCTCGTCAGGCACAGCCTGACCTACGGAATTACAACTGCCCTTTGAGGGCGGTCATGGCCGCTTCGTAATTCGGCTCGCTGGCGACTTCGGGGACGTATTCGGCATAAGCCACCTTGCCATCCTTGTCGAGCACGAACACGGCGCGGCTCATAATCTTCAGTTCTTCGATCAGCGTGCCATAGCTCTGACCGAAGTTGCGGTCCTGGTAGTCGCTGCCGACGCGCATGTTCTTGATGGTCTCGGCGCCGCAAAAGCGATTCATCGCAAACGGCAGATCGAGGCTCACGGTGACGGCGTTCACCTTGTCGCCCAGGGCGCTTAGCTGGTCGTTGAATTTCTTTGTCTGCGTGGCGCAAACAGGCGTATCGAGCGACGGCACCACGCTTAAAATCGTCGGCTTGCCCTTGAGATCGGCCAGCGAAAGGGTCTTGAGGCCCCCCTCGAAGTAATGAAGTTTGAAGTCCGGCGCGGACTGGCCGGTTTTCACTTCTTGGCCGGCCAGGGTCATCGGATTGCCCTTAAACGTAACTGCACCCTTGCGCGACATATGGGAAGGTCTCCTTAGCGTGAATGGCGGGGTCGGGGCACCTTCAATCGGGTGCCAGTGGGACCAAATAGTATCCCCGTTCGGGGCCGCCACGCAAGGTGGTCCGTAGGTTAGGCTTTCCTGCCTGACCTGCCCTGCCCCTGCGTAAACGTAACCGCCGATATTTGTCAGGCACAGCCTGACCTACGTGGCCGCGCGGTACGAGTGGTCGAACAGCAGTTCCCACTCCGCCTGCTGCACGGCGCGGCAGAGACTCGCGCCGGTGTCGTTCTGCACGGCCAGTTGGCAGGCATCGACAAATGCGAATGGCTCCCACTGACCGCCCGCCAGGTACTTCGGCACAGGCTCGCTCGACTTGGTAACGATGGCGGTTGCTCGCTCGGCCAGCGGTTCAAACACGGGGTGCGCTCCAACCCGTCGGAACCAATACTTGGCGTTCGAGTAATCGCCTTCTCAGCGATGCACCAGCGCGTGCCAATAGCTGCCGCTAGGCGTGTCGACGCCCTGGCTGATCGTGTGCGAGTGATCGAGATAATCATGGATCATCCACACGCCCGCCAAGCAGCAACGGCCCATGTCGAGATCGACAATTCGCATATGCGCAAACGCCGATTCAAGCGTCAGTTTCTCGAGCGCCTCCTGAACGGTCGGATTTGGATCGCCGGCGTCGAGCGCGCGGCGACGATCACCCACCAATAATGGCTCAAAGACCGGTCCGTAGGACACGGGCTGAAACGTACTCATTGGGTGGGTGCCGCTCGTCAAATGGCGGCTACGAATACGACTAACCACGACGACAACGGACACAACGAGCAAAAACCTGCATCTACTTTGTGCCCGTTGTGCCGTCGTGGTCAATCTTCAATTGCAACTCATCACACGCCCCCCAGCAGAACCGACAGCGCCATTAACAGCAACCCGCCCACCAATGTGTAGTTTCCCATGTCCCTAGATTTTCATCTGTTCCGTGCGATGGCCGTTCCTGGAAAGGTTCTAAAATTAAACCTCGCGGCCACCTAGAAGGTAATCTCGGTATTTTAATTGATCCAGGTAAAGAGCGTATGAAGATCGAGAAGAATCTTCACATTTCGTTCGCCCAAACCAATTGGTTGGTACAGTAAGCAAAGCGGATGCCAGTGGAACGCAAACTCACCCGCCGCTTGCGGCTTAGCGTTTTTGCTGCCGTTTCTGTCGATTCTGGAAACTTGATGGAAAAATCGGTCAATCGGCGGTGTCTTTCTTACAAACCGACTTCTCGGAACTACCGGAACCAGGCATGCCCCGACCAGACGCCGAACTGTTGGCGCGGTTGCTCGACCAGCACGGTGGGGCGCTGGCGCTCTACGCGGCGCAGTGGACCGACGCGGCCGACGATTGCGTGCAGGAAGCGCTGGTGGAGCTAGCTCGGCAATCCGCCGAACCGGAAAACGCCGTCGGCTGGTTGTACCGTGTGGTGAAGCACCGGGCGCTGAACTCCGCTCGGGGCAACAGCCGCCGCCGCGAGCGGGAAGTCGAGGCGTGGCGGCGACGGTTGGTCCGCGAAGGGCCTGCCGCCGATGACCGGACCGATCTGCTGGAAGCAGTCGAGCGCCTGCCGATCGACCAGCGGGAGCTAATCGTGCTGCGGGTCTGGGGCGGACTGTCGTTCGCCGAGATCGCCGAGGCGACGGAAGTTGCCACGAGCACCGCGTATCGCAAATACCAGGAAGCCATCGAATCCCTGCGTCAGCAATGGAACGAGCCATGTCCATGTCCCACAAAGACTCCGAAATGAACGAAATCGAAGCCGCCCTAGCCGCGTGGACGCCCCGCAGTCCGCAGATCGACCGCGACCGGCTGATGTTCGCCGCCGGAAGTGCTTCACATAGCCCGGCCATCCTGGCCGGACGTTCTCTAGCCCGCTTTCTTTGGCCTGTGGCCACGAGCTTCTCTACCGCCGCGGCGATTGCGATGGCGTTTCTTCTCGCGCAAGACCGTGCCGGACGTGGTCCGGCGGCTGAAGGTGGCGTCGCGGCGCAGCCAATAGCAGTCGCTGCACCGCCGGTACTCCCACCCCAGAGAAGTGGGCTATCGGTCGGCAGCACACCCCTCTGGCGGGAGACTGCGCCGCTCGACGGAACGTATCTCGCCCTTCGCAATCAGATGCTTAACACGCCGGTAGATCAGTGGCCCATTCCGGTGTCGCTGAACACCGATGTTCGGCGCGGAGCGTCCGCGATCGAGGACGACGCGGCTCTCAAGCCCTCCACGAGCCGCAATTTGCTCCGGGAGCTTCTTCCGCCTGAACCACCCGTTCAACGCGGGGCCGAACCCGTTCGGCGCGGGTCTCCCGACCCCGCCGCCACGCCCGCCGCACACATCACCGAACCCCATGAGGCCATTACATGAACGTGCTGTCGCAACCGAGAAGAGTCCCCCGGCAGAGCCGGGGACTGACGGTGTTGGTTCTCCTGCTGGCGAGTGCGGCCCAGGCTGAAGTGGTGTGGATCGAGCAGGATGGCGACGAACCCGCCACAATCAAGCTCACCGTCACCCCCGCACCGGAAGCGGTGCCGCCGTTCAAGCACCGGCTCACGGTGCAGCCGCTGGATGAAAAGCCCGGCAACGCGGCGTTGTGGTACTTCCGCGCGCTATCCAACGAGGGGAAGGACTTTAAAGACTACGTTCGCCAGAATCGTGAAGAGTTCGGCGAGCCTTACGACGAGTGGAATCATCCCTCGGGCGTTCCGCTTAAGGAATTGCCGCTGGAGAACGTTAAAAAGGCGTTCGCTCTCTTTTCCTCTGACGTGCGCAATCTGCATGAAGCGTCGCTGCGTCAGGAATGCGACTGGGATCGGGGAATCGAATCGATCACCGGCCCCGGCCTGATCATGCTGCTGCTGCCGGAGATTCAGCAGATGCGGGAGTTGGCTCGCATGGTGAACCTGGGTGCCCGACTTGCAGTTGCAGAAGGACGGCTTGACGACGCCATCGACCTGCTGCGGATCAACTACCGCATGGCCCAGCACACGGCCACGGAACCGTTCCTCGTCTCGCAGCTTGTGGGAATCGCGATTGCGGGCGTCGGCAATGGCGTGCTGGTCGACCTGATCGGAACGCCCGATTCGCCGAACCTGTATTGGGCGCTTACGGAGTTGCCGTCGCCGCTGATCGACATGCGGACGAGCATTCGCTTCGAGCTTGAAATTGGCCAGCGGATTTTTCCGTTTCTTCAGGACGCCGAGACGGTTACGCATTCGCCGGATGAATGGCGGCTAATGTGGGGCCAGGCGCTGGTCGACCTGACGTCGCTCTCTGACCGAGCAAGCTTCACGGGAAATCTTCCCGCCCAGTTTGGGTTTGTTGGGCTTTCACTCACAAATTACAGCCACGCCAAGCGGTCGCTTATTGAATGGGGCTTCGAACCCGAGCGTGTCGAGCAGATGCCGGTGGGGCAGGCACTGGCGATTTACACGAAACGCATCTACGAGCGGATTTCGCAAAGCTACGAGAAGGCGGTGCTGGTGCCGTTTACCGACGCGGATCGATTCGAAGACGAGGCGCGCCGATTGGTCGATCGTGCCCGACCGTTTTCGGACGGACCCGACCGCGAGATATTCCCGGTTGCCGCTAATCTTCTGCCGGCGGTCTCCGCGGCGCGCAACGCCCAGGTGCGAATCGAACGCGAGTTCGCCGCCCTGCGGGTGATCGAAGCCCTGCGCATGCACGCCGCGGAGAATGACAGCGAACTGCCCAACAAGCTGAATGAAGTGACCTGTGTTCCGGTACCGGTGAACCCCGTCACGGACCAACCATTTGTTTATTACCGCGAAGGCAAGACCGCCGTGCTGGAACTGCCCAAGAGCGACGGCCTGCACTACGCCGTGCGGTATGAAATCACAATCGCCCCGTAGGTCAGGCTATGCCTGACATTACTCGGTTGATGTTGTCCGCCTTCAAGATTCGTCAGGCACAGCCTGACCTACGAACTGACAAAGCCCCGGTTGATGTTGTACGTTTGCAAGATTCGTCAGGCACAGCCTGACCTACAAGCCGGAGGCTTGGCAGCGATTAGCCGGCTAAGCGTCAGCGCCACCACCGGAAGGTCGAGGAAATAGGAAGGAGCACCCCGGCAGGGGTGCCAGCAGCCTTGCTCCGCACCGAAATGCTGCGACCCCTGCCGGGGTCGTAGGTGAAAACGATCTGCTTTCCGGTGGTGCGCTGCGCGACCACCGGCTAATGGCTGTCATCCCTCCGGGATGAAGATTGCATACTACAAGCACCAATCCGCTGGAGTTACCAATGAATCGCGGCACTTCGTTAATTTGGTTCGTCCTCTTCCTCCTCTTACTTGGACGCTCAGGACCGACACTGGCCGATGAAATCCCCACCGGCCTGCTCGCCCGCTACATCAACAACGACACCCTCGTGGTGGCGACGGCGAAGATTGATCCGGCGTTCGTCGCCCAACTGCAGGCGCTGGTGGGGCCGAAGATGGTCACGCCCGTAGATCGGGCGATGATGGAAAAACTTACGCCGATTCTCGAATCGTGGGGCGACCGGCGGGTTTTTTTGATCGGGGGACTGGGCGACTTTCCGGGGACCGGCCCACTGCTCATTGCAACCGCCGGAGCGGGCGAAAATGCGGCTCAGCTCGCCGAGTTCGCAAATAATCTGCGTGAGGTATTGCCGACCAATCCGAAGGCAACCTTCTCTGGCGACGTGCGCGTGGTAAATGACAGCACCCTCCTCATCGGCAGTCAGGCCGCGCTCGCCCGCTACGAAGCCCAACAGCCGCAGCCGCGGCCGGAGCTGATCGATACCCTTACGGAACTTGTGAATCGCAATGCAGCCGTCGCGGCCGTCGTCGCCCCTGGACCCGATGCCCGCCGTGTGCTCCGGGAGATGTGGCCGCCGCTGCCCCCCCCGTTCGACGCCGTCACTGGGCCGCTGCTCGCCGAGCGAGTGAAGCAGATTACTTTTGCCGCCACGCTGCCGCCACGTTGGGATGCTGAGGTCGCGATCCACACAACCGACGACGAAGCGGCCGAAACGCTCGCTAAGACCGGCCAGCAAATCGTGCAGCAGTTCGGCCCGATGATCCAAGGTGTACCGCCACTCGAAGACGCCGATTGGCCGGCGATGCTCCAGACGATAACGCCCAAGCAAGACGGCGCCGCGGTGAAACTCACAGTCGCGCACCATGACGCGGAAATGGCCGGCGCGATCGCCAAGCTCGTAGCCGCGGCAGTGGGGGAAGCGCGACAGGACGCCCAGCGAAATCAGCGAATGAACCAGTTCAAGCAACTAGCCATCGCGTTTCAGAATTTCCACGATACACAGAAACACTTTTCTGCGTCAGCCGCCATCTGCGACAAGGATGGAAAGCCACTTCTAAGTTGGCGGGTAGCCATGCTGCCATTCATTGACGAGACAGAATTATTCAACGAGTTTCATTTGGATGAACCTTGGGACAGCGAGCACAACCTAAAGCTAATTGAAAGAATGCCGGATTTGTATGCCGACCCCGAGCGACCCAATCACGACGGCAAGACGACGTATCAGTTGCCGGTGCATAACGAGACAGTGTTTCCAACTGCGAACGTAGCAGCAGTTACAGAACGTGAGATTAGCGGCCGAAAGCTGTTCTTTCGGCAGGGGCTGACATTCCGAGATATCACCGACGGCACGTCGCAAACGATTATGGTCGTCGAAGCCGCACCGGACCGGGCCGTGCCGTGGACCAAGCCGACCGACTGGGAAGTGGACCTTGCGAATCCGCTGGACGGACTAAAGCAGGAAGGGCGGGACGGATTCGTCAGCGCCTTTTGCGACGGTAGCGCGAGATACATCTCGTTCGCGGTTTCGCCCGAGACGCTTCGAAAACTGCTCGCCCGCGCCGACGGGGAAGTCATCGACGAGTCGTATTGAGGCGCTGCTCCCGACACTGGGGTGCCTGGGGTCGGAGGCGCTAGCCGTAGCCCCCAGCAGCAGCGAGTACCAGGCGGCTCGATCAACACAGGGTTCGCTGGGGGCTTCGCTCCGCTACGACCCCAGGCACCTACGTGTCGCGGCTAACGCATGGCGCGACATTTGCTATAATTCCGGGCGTTTCACACCCCTGCTATTAAAGGGTTACGCCCATGTCGCGGTTTCCGTTTCCGATGCGCCGGCGGTCTGCCGACGGGTCGGGCCGTTCGAGCGGTTTCAAGATGCGGCTCATCATGGCCGCGGTGATCGCGCTGATTGCGGTCGTCTCCTATTACGGAATGCCGGGCGACGTGAACCAAATTACCGGCGAGAGCGAGCGGGTCGCGCTTACCGAAGAAGCCGATGAGATGGCGCTGGGCCTGCAGGCGCTGCCGCAGGTGATGGACCAGCACGGCGGCCCCACAAACGACGCCAACGCGCAGCGGCACGTCAAGCAGATCGGCAACGAGCTGGTCCGGGCGCTGGCCGAAGCAATTGCCAGCGATGGCCGGCAGATTCCCTACAAGTTCGACTTCCACCTGCTGGCCGACCCGCAATTGGTGAATGCGTTCGCACTGCCCGGCGGGCAGATTTTTATTACTGAGGCGCTTTACAGCCAACTTGAAACCGAAGGCCAGCTTGCCGGCGTATTGGGGCACGAAGTCGGGCACGTCATCGAGCGGCACGGCAACAAGCGGATGGCGAAGGACAAGTTATTCAGCGGCCTGGCGATGGCGGGCGGCGTTGCCGGCGGCGATGTCGAGAGCGCGCGAATGTCGCAGGCCGTCGCCCAAATGGTCAGCATGAGTCATGGCCGCGAAGATGAGCTGGCGTCCGACAAGTGGGGGGTCAAGCTTACGGCGATGGCAGGTTACGACCCTCGGGCGATGATCGGCGTGATGGAAGTGCTCGACCGCGCTGGCGGCGGGGGCGGTCAGCCCGAATTCTTCAGCACTCACCCCAAGCCCGCCAACCGGGTCGAATACATCGAAGGGGTAATTGCCGAGGAATTCCCCGAGGGGGTTCCAGAGGGGCTCAAGCCATAGTAGTCCACTCGCTCCGCGAGTGGCCAGTCATCTGCCGGAGGCAGATGACGACTATGGACAGTATATGTACGCCTGTTTACACTATTCGCATGGATGCATTTGAGATCATCTCCGGCGGTCAAACCGGCGCGGACCGAGCCGCGCTCGACGTCGCCATCGCACTCGGCCTGCCGCACGGCGGGTGGTGTCCGTGTGGCCGCATGGCGGAAGATGGCCCGATTGATGGGCGCTACAACTTGCAAGAAACTCCGTCGACAAACTATGCCCAGCGCACCGAGTGGAACGTTCGCGACAGCGACGCGACGGTGGTGTTTAGCGCTCGTCGCAATGTCGCCGGCGGAACGGCGCTGACGCTCGCGATTGCCCGGCGATTGGGCAAACCTGTGCTCCACTTGGTGCAGGGCGATCCTCCGGAGGCCATCGCGCGGACGCTGTGGAGCTTTTTGCGGGAATACGATGTGCGGAAGCTGAACATCGCAGGGCCACGGGCGTCGCAGGAACCACAAATCGGCGAGTTCGTTACGGCCGTGCTGACAGCCTTGATAGAAGAATGGCCGCAAAAAGGCACGAAAATTCACAAAAGACGAAGGAGTCCGCAGATTAACGCAGATGGTCGCAGATGAAGAGAAATTTAGTTAGACTATCGAATCCATTATGTTCCATCTGTGGACATCTGCGTAATCTGCGGACAAACTCCTTGTGCCTTTTGGGACTCTTTGTGGCCACTCCCATGATTTCACCGGAACAAACGCGTATCGGCTGGATCGGCACGGGCGTGATGGGCTCGAGCATGTGCGGCCATCTGATTGGTGCCGGATATCGCGCCACGGTTCACAACCGCAGCCGCGACAAGGCGGAGCCGCTCTTGGCGCGCGGCGCGAAGTGGGCCGAATCACCACGCGAAGTTGCGGCCGAGTCGGATGTGATCTTCTCGATCGTCGGATATCCCAGTGACGTGCGTTCGGTGATCCTTGGAGACAAGGGTGCGCTCGCCGGTTGCCGTAAGGGTTGTATCGTTGTCGATATGACCACCAGCGAACCGAAGCTGGCGATTGAAATTGCCGAAGCCGCGGCGCGCAAAGGCATCACCAGCCTCGATGCACCGGTTTCCGGCGGCGACGTCGGCGCGCGGAACGCCACGCTCTCGATCATGATTGGCGGCGACGAACAGACCGTGCAGTCGCTCGAACCAATTTGGTCGAAGCTCGGTTCGAAGTGGGTTCACCAAGGCGGTCCTGGAGCGGGACAGCACACGAAGATGGTCAATCAAACTCTGATCGCCAGCGGCATGATCGGCGTTTGCGAAGCCCTGCTGTATGGCCACCGCGCCGGGCTGGACCTCAACAAGGTGCTCGAATCGGTCGCTTCGGGCGCGGCGGGAAGCTGGTCGCTGTCGAATCTCGGGCCGCGAATCATCGCCGACAATTTCGACCCCGGTTTCTTTGTCGAGCATTTCCTGAAAGATATGCGGATCGCCCTCGACGAGGCCCGCCGTATGAAGCTCGCCCTGCCGGGCCTCGCGCTCGCGGAACAGCTTTACCTGGCGGTCGCCGCTCAGGGCAATGCCCGCAAGGGCACCCACGCGCTGATACTGGCGCTCGCTAGTCTCTCGGGGACCCCGTGGACCCCGACGAAGGAGCGTGCCTGATGCGGCCGATCAAGACGCTCGAGCAGATCATCGCCGGTTCGGCCAGCGTGCGGTTTGTCGATATGATCGCGCTGGCCGAGGCGTTCGGCCTAGAACTCGATCGCGTGAGTAAAGGTCATCACATCTTCATGCACCCGCAAGCCGACCGGCTGCTTAGCCTGCAATCGGTCCGCCACACCGTGAAGCCTTTTCAAGGGGAGCAGTTCCTGCGTTTCGTGCAGGAGTACGAACTCGAAATCGTGGACGACGCATGACCGACTATCACATCAACCTCGTGCCCAGCGACTCGGACGGCGGGTACATCGCCGATATTCCGGACCTGTTCGCTTGCAGCGCGTTCGGTGAAACACCCGAAAAGGCGCTAAAGGAAGTGCTGATTGCCAAGGAGGCTTGGTTGGCCGCGGCCGAGGAAGCTGGGAAGAAAGTGCCCGCGCCCCGGTACTGTCCGCCGCTCAATCCGATCGGGTGAATTGATCGAGGTCTGACGAACGACTCAATCATCCTTGGCCCCGTACTATTCACCACGGCGGCACGGAGATCACTGAGGAATTGCTGTAGCGTTGAAATCGCGAAGAGAATCCAAATCTATAACTTGTTTCAATGTGCCATCCAACTCCAATTCTTCTCCGTATTACAAATCCGTAAAATCGTAACAGTTCAGCGGATAGAAGTCGTAGCGGAATTCGTGAGAATTCCGTCGTTTAGTCCGCGAAATTCTCACGAATTCCGCTACATTGTGCGTGTCACTTCAGACGGCTGAACTGTTACGTAAAATCTTGTTTTTGAACAAGAAAATATGAACAGGAGGAAACAGAGTGAACGGAGAAAAGTGTGGCTATATTCTTCATTCTTCTCTCTGCTTCCTCCGTTTCCTTCTGTTACTTTCTTTGATTGCGGCCGTAGGCCGCGCAGTGCCCCTGTGGTTACCTTTTGCTCGCCAAGAGGAAATGCCTACGCCTTTAACTCTGGCACGGGCGGGACGTCGATTCCCAGCGCGGTCGCCAACTCGATGGCGTGGTCCTGTTCTTGGGCGACGATCTCGCGCAGCACTTCGCACATCGCAAACTCGCTCAGCGACTCGGCCTGGCGAATCCGCACTCGGTAGTTGGCGATCGTCAATAATTCATTGTCCAGATCGAAGCGTAGCATCTCCTCCGCTTTTTCCGAGGTCTTGACGGGCTTCGGCACGACCGTCGGCATCGCCCCCAGATAGTCGATCTGTTTGGCGACCTGCAATGCGTGCGAAAGCTCTTCGGCGGCATGGGCTTCTAGCTCCCGCGCGATCGTCATGTACTGCGCGCCTTTGAGCACCTGGCTGTAATTGACATAGGAGATGATGGCCTGATATTCGCGGGCCAAATCTTCGTTCAGTCCGGTGACTAAATCTTCACGGGAGACACTGGCTTTTGACATGAAGATGACTCCTAAGAAATAAGGGAAGAATAACTTTGGTGGTTCATTTCGCGAGGGATTCGAGTCGTGGGGGAACAAACCAATTGAGCGTTTGGCCGAAGGCCCTGAATCATCGTAGCCTGGGGCAACGCCCCAGGCAGTGGAAGGCGAAACAAATGATTGGCCGAAGGCCATATTCACCCTTCCGCACGGTGTGTTGCGTTACAAGAATTGATTATGGCCTTTGGCCAAAGCGAGGCGGTGTGTGTCGCCTGCCTGGGGCGTTGCCCCAGGCTACGGTGAAAATGGCCGTTGGCCAAATACCGAAGTTAATCTTCCCGCGCTCCTAAGTGTGACTTTCGAGAGCAGTCCAAGCCCAACAACTCAAAAACAGGTTTCTAAGCTCGAACCGTGGCTGCCATCATAGCACTTAGAATCCCCGATTGCATGAGGGGCAACGGTCAGCCGCGACGACGCGCCGCGTAGAGCATGGCAATGCCGGCGGAGATGATCAGCACCCAAGCGCCCGGCTCGGGCACGGGCACCAGGACCACTTCGAAGATCAAATCCGATGCGGCCGAAGCGGCGCCCGGCACGCCGCGGACATGCGGAGCATTAGCGGCGATGCCGCCGAAGATGTAGCCCAGCACGGTTTGGCCAGTCAACTCGTCGAACTTGATCACGCCATTATCGTAGATCGGCACGCCCTCGGCGTGGAAAAACTCCGCGTTGGCGCCGAAGCGAAGCCGCTTTCCTTCGTTGTCCAAAAGTTCGGGAAATTCGCCAAGCAGGTGCTGCGTGTAGTTGCCAGCCGCGTCGATCGCAACCGAGGTGATCTCGTTGATGAACGGGAAGTTGTCGTCCGTGGCAATCAGACCAGTGACCGGGTCGATGTACTGCAAGCTGATCCCGCCGAACAGCACTTCGTGCATCGCGCCGCTGCCTTCGGAATAAAGTCCGAGCTTGGCCGAGTGATAGTTGTTCATGCCTTGCTTGAAGGTGCTCGGCAAATTGGGATCGGCCATGGTCGTCTGGCCCGTGGCATCTACTTCGACGGGAACGGTCCAAGCGCCGTTGGTTTCGGTGAACACGCCCGAGAGAACCACCAACTCATTCTCCAAACCACCGGGACCGGAGCGGATTGCCGGGAAAACGTTGAGGTCGCGCCGCCGATAGGCAGGGTCGGGCGTCGTGCTGCTGGGCGTGTTGACCGACAGCAGAACACCGTCGTCGACAATGTTGAAACTGCGGACCTGGTTCGTGTAAGTGCCATTCTTCGAGGGGTTGTATCCGCCGACGAAATCCTGCCCGAACACCAAGTGTGTGCGTCCATCGATCTCATACATGGCGCCACCCGTCACTTTGAAGGCCGGATCGGCGATTTGACGCATGGCAGCGCTCGCCGAGCCGGCGCCGCTGACGACCCAGTCGATCATGTCGGGCAAATCGATCGCCGTCAGGGTATCGAACGTGTTGAATCCGCCTGCCGGAGCGACGCCGTAGCCGCCCGTCATGTAGAGCCGATCCGCGCGCTGATAGAACTGGGTATTGGTTGGCGTGAGTGAGAGAATCGTCGCTTCCGACAGGCCGGATGTCGGATCATCGAGCGGCCGGCTCCAGCTTTGTCGGCTAACGGGGTCGATCACCCACACCTCTCGGTTCTGGGCGGCGGCGGGAAAATTGGTGCTGGAGTTGTTCGTAAATCCATGCAGACCATTTGTCCGGCCCGAGATCAGCACCCATTTCCCGTCGTGTACGCCAGCGGCATACGACTGCAAGGTGGGCATCTCTTCCGGACCGAAGTCGAACTGGCGCAGTTGGATGCGATACGGCACGTTGCCGGTGAGATCAATTGCTGACAAATCGGGAGTTTGGTTCGCGGCGCGAACGCCTGCCGGGAAAAGGATCAACAACCCCAGGCAGCCGAAAATGACGTGCTTCACGTGATGAGAATCCAAGGTGAACGAGATGGACGACGAGCTAGCTTCGATTCGCCGCAGCGCGTAGATCGCACCACCGCCACATTCCAGCAACCAAGAGCAGCATGAGACCGAGCACGATTCCGCCCGGCTCGGGAATCGCGAGGCTCGATTCACTCGACGCCGCCGTGCCGCTGCCCGATGTATTGGCAAAGCGAGCTTTCCAGTAACTGTAATCTGAGGAATTGACGGTCATATCGCCATTCCCGTCGGCCGGCAGGTCCGCTCCGTTTTGTCCCTGACTGTCGCGCCACACCGTGTAATCCGCGGCGTCGACGACACCGTTGCCGTTGTAGTCGCCGTCGACTTGGCCTGAAGCCGTGCGGATGTTGTCGAGATCAATCTTGCCGGCGACCTGGGCACCCTTAAAATCCACCAAGGTGTGGTGCAGAATCCGAAAGTGGGTCACGTTGGCGAGCGCGGCGGCGATGTTGTTGCCGTTGTAGTTTTGCCAACCGGCCGCATTCACATCGAACGAGGCTTGCGACCAGCCGCTATTGGCTGGAATGACCACGGAGCTTGCCGATACGTAGGTGTCCCCATCGCCGTTCGGTCCGGCAGTCGGAGTGCCGGCCAAACCTAACCGGATCGTCAAGTCAAAGGCGTTTGGATTGCGAATGTCGAACTGGATTTTCTCGACGCCTGCGGCCGTCCAATTGCCCTTCCAGCGAGGCTCCAACGTGTACGCCAAAAGCCGAGGTGGTGACCCGTCGGGAAAATACGATTCGACGCGTAAGGCGTCGTCGCCGGCGGCACCGCTGCTTCCGTCATCCCCAAGGTTGATCGGATCGGAACCGAACCAATCCATGACCGTGCCGTCGTTGAAATTGTCGACCTGGCCGAGCGCAATGGCCCAGCAATGCGCCGGACTGAGCGCCCCGAACGCGATGATGGCGAGCAAACACGCTGGGTTTTTGCAGCGTTTCCAAACATTCAATTGCATAAATTCCCCTCTTGTCTTGTTCCCTAGTCGCCGCATGGGAGCCGATTGCAACAGAGCGCAATCCTTCCGAGACGGCTGGCAGAAAGACCCCAATCGCCGCGCGAATGTCGCAGCAGTTTGGACGGTCCTATGTTGATTTTCGCCCCGCATGGCGGAACGAACGCATTAGCCGAGAGTCCGAACGAACGGAAAAGAGCCTGACGCCGAGCCAACCGAAGGCACTCCAGACCCAGTCTCTAGGCTACAAGGTAACAGGCCTTCTCGCAACTTACTGGCAGAAAATTGAGTAAAAAACTTTGCGGATTCTCGTGGGTGGTGCTGGTTTTCCGCAGTTTTCCGCGCTGTTCCGGCGTCTCCGCCTCGTCTGTGCGGAGCATCGCCACCCGGTCCGCCAAAATAGTTAAAAATTCGCGACAGATTCGTGGGGGTCACGGCAGGACTAAAAGTAGAGGCGGACTGGTTTTGTAGGGCCGTTCACGGTCCTTACCGCCGCAGGTGGTAGTAGGCCCGTCGTTTACGACGGGTTTGCAGGATCAACCGTTTGCCAAACAGCCCTCTCCACAGGGCTTCTCGCTGTCAGGCTTGAGCCATCCCAGACACGCGCGGATTAAGCCTGACAGCGAGAAGTCCCATGAATGGGACTGGCGGAACCGACGGTTCTCGACAACCCGCCGTAAACGGCGGGCCTATTACCGCTGGCGCGGGAAGGACCGTGAACGGCCCTGAAGATACTCGATTGACGCACTTCAACCAGGTAAGAGGAATGCACTCATGCTCATAATTCATCGACAAATCATCCTGCAATCGCCGATCGCCGCGGTGAGCCTGCTGTTCCTGATACTTCATTCCCAGTCAGGCAACGCAAGCCCGGTCGAACTGAGACGTGCCTGGGCGTCATATTCTGTGAACGCCAGGGTTGAATACTATGGAGAAACCATCGGTCAGCCACCGGTTCAGCAAGAAGCTCGTGAATGGACTGAGACATTCTCCGATGCCGGGGGTGGCTTCGGCCTTCATTCGTCCGCAAACGAAAACAACTGGGGCGGCATATCGCAAAGTGAGAGCGATATTTCTGTAAGTTACCGTGAGTTCGCTGGGAATGGTCAGCTCAGCGTTACTCACAAAGCTAACGTTTTGAGTCAGTATTTTGGAGATCCCGTCACTGGCGTTGATTTTCAGAGCACAAAGGTCAAGGCTCAGGCGGCGCCGTCACCGAATCCAAATGAAGTACTATTGGAATTCTTCGTTTCAGAAAGTGTTAATCTTAAAGTAAAATCCGCGAACGCGGCGACGATTTCGACCGCTACAATCCCCGACGGCATCAACATCGCGGGCAAGATCGGTGCCGGGGGCGTCCTATTGAATGGAGCTCCACTCGATGCAGACCCAAATGGATTGGAATTGCATCCCGGTTTGTGGACGCTTGCTTTCTCTGCTGCCGGCGCTTTCGCCGAGGCGATTGGTGGCGTTGGCAATGATCAACCCTTCCCAAACCCGCGAAACACGTTTGCTCGCGCGCACACTTCCTTTTTATGGACGTTCGACGACATTTTCCCCGGCCAAACTCTTGAGAACTACGGCAAGGGCAACACCGGGTACTCCACGCCATCGGACAACGAAGACGACGAGCCGCCGCCGGCGTCCGATGCCGCCAACGTCGCCGGCGTCGCTTTAACGATGCCGATCATCGGCAACGTAGGCCACACCGGCAAGTTCTTCGCCGGCATTCCCACACAGGTTGAAGCGGGGCCGCTCACCGGGGCGCAAGTCACAGGCTACACGGTCACGAGCGAGTATGAGCCGCTGACTTCGTTCATCATCCCAACGCTGCCCGGCGGCGCGGAGAATTTGTCGATCACGTTCAACGAGCAATCGCTGCTGGTCGTGGCCGGGCAAGAGGTCGACTTCGGCCCCGGCGGCGCGCAGGAGTTCGCGCTCAGCGGCATCGATCCAACGGCCCCTGGCTTCACGCCAGGCGACTTGGTCATGGGCCTGCAATTCGCCGCAGAAGGCCTCGCTTCGCTCATTGCGATCCCCACGCTCTACATCCCGCCGGGCGACTACAACGAAAACGGCCTGGTCGACGCCGCCGACTACACGGTCTGGCGAGACACCGAACCGCACTTGCCCGAGGGCTACGACCTGTGGCGCAGCAAGTTCGGCCCGCCGGGCGGTGCGGGCGGCGCAGGGCAAGCGGTGCCGGAGCCGGGGGGAATGGTGCTGCTCGTTGTGGCGGCGTTCGTTATCGTCGCAACGGGTCATTGCAGCCGAGTAAGGAGAAGGGGCAATGGAGTAGATATTCCCAGCCGCGCAAGCGGCCAAATCCCTTAGCCGTTGGGCGTAAACCCCCGGACCGCGGTGCCAGGAATCATTGAGGCGCGCCAGCGGCGGCATAAAACGATGTCGCCGCTTCCGCGGCTTGACGCGAGAGAGGCGATGTTTCCCGTGGACTGACGCCAGGCTGACGCCCACGGCTAAGTGCTGCCGCCGCTCGCGCGGC
The DNA here is from genome assembly GCA_040901765.1 of Pirellulales bacterium. Lineage (GTDB taxonomy): Bacteria > Planctomycetota > Planctomycetia > Pirellulales > Lacipirellulaceae > JBBDYG01. The sequence goes on along the minus strand of JBBDYG010000105.1, from coordinate 41,499 downwards.
TACTTCGTTGCTCTACGCGTTTTCCGAAATCAAAACTACGAGGAAAAAACTCATGCACATGACCCGACGACGATGGGACTGGCACGCGCCGATTGCGGCGTTGCTGCTGCTGGGGCTGCCGGCAACGAGCTTCGCGATCGAATATCTCGGTGTCGAGTTTTCGTACAACCTTTATGCCGGGGTCTACGATGGTAATCCCCCCGACTCGTTCACAACCGATCAAAAGGCAGGATCGACCTCTTTCGTGGCAATTGATCGTCGGCGCTACGACGTGGTCGGTGAAGTCCGACGAACGGGATTCATGGGCCTGGAGGGCTATGCCAGAAGCGAGAGTCGCTTTGCTTATCAGCTTAATTCGCTCGCTTCAGGGGTCGGTTCCATCGACCAAATACTCAAACTTAACGGCTACCTTATTGAAAACCCGCTCGTTGTCGGCGACGCCTATGGTGCAGTTGGCGATGGAAGTGGCGATATTATCAACATCCATTTTCGAATTGATGAATCCGATGGCGACGTCGTGTTTCAGAGTCGCTCCAACTACCTGAACTTCATCCCGCCTGGCGCCGGAACGTTTAATACTGGATACGGAACGGTTTCGATATGGCGGAATAATCAATTCAGCGGTGGCGACGGCACCCATTTGACGCCGGGGATTTGGACGCTCGTGCTGCAGAAATTCGGCATTGGGGCCTCTAATGTTTTCGGTGGACTTAACGCCCTTGGGCAGTTTTCCGCCAGTTGGACGTTTGATGGAGTATTTCCGGGTCGAGTACCGCAACGCCCCATCGCTGGACCCCCGGCCCCAGATCGGGAGCAGGATGCCTCCGACCAGCCCGAGCAGGTGACAGGAACGTTCCTCACCTTTCCGGTCCAAGGCGACCTCGGCCACTCAGAAAGCGTATTCGTGGCCGTGCCGACGCAAGCCAATAATGGTCCGTCCCAAGGCGCTCTGGTCACGAGTTACGAACTCTCCAGCGAATACTCTCCGCTAACGTCGTTCACTGTGCCCGAGTTGCCAGCGGGCGCCGGCGGATTGACGCTCGACTTCGGTACGGGTCCGCAGAGTATTGTCGCCGGCGAGGTTGTCGACTTCGGCGCCGAAGGCGTCGGCTCGTTCATACTCGATGGATTCGATCCCAACTTTGCAAGTGCAGCGCCCGATGCGTTTGTAATGGGCCTCAAGTTCGCCGCGGAAGGCCTCGCTTCGCTCACTGCGATCCCCACGCTCTACATCCCACCCGGCGATTACAACGAAAACGGCCTGGTCGACGCCGCCGACTACACCGTCTGGCGCGACACCGAACCGCACTTGCCCGAGGGCTACGACCTGTGGCGCAGCAAGTTCGGCCCGCCGGGCGGTGCGGGCGGCGCAGGGCAAGCGGTGCCGGAGCCGGGGGGAATGGTGCTGCTCGTTGTGGCGGCGTTCGTTATCGTCGCAACGGGTCATTGCAGCCGAGTAAGGAGAAGGGGCAATGGAGTAGATATTCCCAGCCGCGCAAGCGGCCAAATCCCTTAGCCGTTGAACGTAAACGGTGTCAGGAATCATTGAGCAGCGCCAGCGGCGACATAAAACGATGTCGCCGCTTCCGCGGCTTGACGCGAGAGAGGCGACGTTTCCCGTGGGCTGACGCCCACGGCTAAGCGATGCCGCCGCTGTCGCGGCTACATACTTCGTTACATGACGCTTTTCTACGAAATTAAAACTACGAGGAATTTACCATGCACATAATTCGACTTTTTTCACCGTGGCAGATCGCATCTCCGCTCTTCGTGGTCCTAGCGGCCCCAGCCGCGCTAGCGGTGGAAGTAAGCTTTGTCGAAGGGCGGATCGCTACCTACCTCAACAGTACCGTTCTTCCTACAGCAGTCTATTCGACGACCGATCATGTACCGCGGGTTGACCAAGAAAAAGCTCCCTACGTGGTTAGCCAGTCCCCATCGCGTGGCCGCGTCGTACACAATAACATCGAACATTGGACCGGCACCACGCGCGGGTTCGCGAGCTTAATATACGATTTCCGGGACGATGGATCGGGGAGCGCCGTGTTCAAATTTAGCGCAAGCGCCGAGGTCGATTTTATCCCGACGCCAGACCCCTCGGACCATCCAGATTACGGCGACCGGAGCGAAGCATATACTTTCGCGGGCAACCCCGGTAATCTTGCTTCAAGCTCGACAATTTCATTGGACTTCGATCTACCCGAATTCGCGTCGTTCGCTTGGCGAGGGAGTGACAGTACACGCTCCTCCGGTACCGCCGGCGCGGGAAAAATCGGCGACACTATGGGAGTGAAAGTCAACACGGTCGATCCGCCTCAGAATGACGTGTTCGGATTACCTTTCGGACGCAACACCTTCGATTTTTTCACCGGAGGCGTCTCCGCCGGCGCGAGCCCGAACACCGGTAACCCGGCGGACGAAGCCTCGTTCGCGTCGTATACGTGGGCCGTCCATTGGTCGATCTTCGATCCAGTTCGCGAACCTGTTTACCCCGGCCAGACCTTCGAGAACTACGCCAAGGGAAATACAGGGTACGACAGGCCCTCCGATAACGAAGACGACGAGCCGCCGCCGGCATCCGATGCGGCCAATGTCGCTGGCGTGAACCTGACGATGCCGATCATCGGCGACTTGGGCCACACCGGCAAGTTCTTTGCCGGCATTCCCACACAGGTTGAAGCGGGGCCGCTCACCGGGGCGCAAGTCACCGGCTACACGGTCACGAGCGAGTATGAGCCGCTGACTTCGTTCATCATCCCAACGCTACCCGGCGGCGCGGAGAATCTGTCAATCACGTTCAACGAGCAAACGCTGCCGCTCGTGGCCGGGCAAGAAATCGACTTCGGTCCCGGCGGCGCGCAGGAGTTCGCGATCAGCGGCATCGATCCAACGGCACCTGGCTTCACGCCGGGCGACTTGGTCATGGGTCTGCAATTCGCCGCCGAAGGCCTCGCTTCGCTCATTGCCATCCCCACGCTCTACATCCCACCCGGCGACTACAACGAAAACGGCCTGGTCGACGCCGCCGACTACACCGTCTGGCGCGACGGCCTGGGCGGGGCGCACGCGCCCGAGGGCTACGACCTGTGGCGCAGCAAGTTCGGCCCGCCGGGCGGTTCGGGCGGCGAAGGGCAGGCGGTGCCTGAGCCGCAGGCGGCGCTCTTGCTCGTGATGGCCGGTTTGGCGCTCATAGCCGTCGAGTGGCTGGGGTCAAAGCCAGCAGGCGCAGCCCCCAGCGAACCCTGAGCCAACGCGGCTTTCTGGATCACCCAGGTTGTTCCGCGCTTCTGCTGGGGGCTTCGGCTAGCGCCTTCGACCCCAGCCACCCCTCCGTGCGTCGGTGGTGAACCCCTGGATTGAAGCGCAATAAAAACGGGCGCTACCAGCCTTTGCCGGTAGCGCCCGTTGTAGGTTTCAATTCACCAAGACGCTTCTTTACAGCTCCAGCGCCACTTTCTCTTCCTTCGCCGCTTGGCGGAGCTTGTTGAGCGCGCGGACTTCGATTTGACGAATTCGCTCCTTGGTGACGCCCAGTTCGGCGCCGACTTCCTTGAGGGTCAGCGGCTCGCGGCCGTAGTCGAGGCCGAAGCGGTTGATGATGATCTTTTTCTCGCGATCATCCAGCCGCTTGAGCATGCGCTCGACTTGCGACTCGCGCTGCGTTTGGTGGCTCACCTCCTGGATCGGATCACCGCGCCGCTCCTCGGTTGCCATGAACAATTCGTCGTGGCTGGTGCGGAAGCGGTCGCGCTGCTTGAACTCGCCCGGAATGGTGCGGGCGTAGTTCTTCATGATCGCCCAAGTGGCGTAGGTGCTGAACTTGTTGCCGCGAGCGAAATCGAACTTCTCGATCGCCCGGAGCAGCGACATGTTGCCGTCGCTCACGAGTTCGAAGAAGTTCTGGTCGGCGGTGACGTGCCGCTTAGCGATCGACACCACCAGCCGCAAATTCGCGCGGGCGATTTCGTTCTTTACCTCGACCGCTTGACGATGGAGTTGCTCGATCTCGTCCATCGCGCTCGCCCGGGGCCGGGCGGGGTCGAGCTGGTTGCGCAGCTTGTTCGCCTTGTACTTCAAGTAGTTGTACTTGCGGAACAAGTACGCTTCCTGCTCGCGGGTGAGCAGCGGCATCTCGTACAAGCTGGCCAAGTAGGGCGGCAAGCCTGCCGGGCGTCGCGGCTTCTTGTTCGGCGTATCGCTCGCGGGCATCGATCCGAGGCACGCCTGGTCGGCGCCCTTGCGCGAGAACCGCGAGTTCGGAATGAAGTCGAACGGCAATTCGCCGATTCGCTGCAATCGCACCTCGTTGATCACGCGGTAGATCGTGGTCTTCGTCCGGCCATAACGCTTGGTAAGCTTCTCGACCGAAGCCCCGCGGCGGAATTCGTCGTAGAGCTTCGCTTTCTGAGGATCGGCCAGCGGACCCTGCTGATCGGGGAACACCGCCAACGCCGGGTTCTCTTTGTCGAATTGCCGAATGGTAGACCGAATCGTCTCGACGCTGCGGCCCGAACGATCCGCCAACCGGCGCGAAATCTCGGCCGGGCAGTTGCCCTCTCCGGACAGGCGGCGGGCGAGGTCGATGATCTCGTTTCTCTGCTCGTCGGAAAGCTGGCTGAACCGCGCGCCTCGCTCCACCCGATCGTGATGATCGCGCACGAAACGATCGACGCTGCTGCGCAGGAAGCCCACGCGCTTGCGGCCATCGAACACGAGCCGACGGCTGACCAAGCCTAGTTCGCGCCACCGCGAAATCGTCTTGGTCGAGACGTTAAACTGCTTGGCAAGCTCCTCGACCGTCAAAACCTGTTCGCCGACCGCTTCGGCCGGCAGATCGGCCGAGTCGGTAAGGTCTTCCACGAGCAGGCGCAAATCGTGCAGCACGTCTTCGCCGCCAATTTTCTCATTCACTTCGGTTTCTGGGCGGTAGCCGGTCGTGCGGAAAAAGACGTACTCGTAGGGGTACGACTTATCGGGCTGAATTTCCGTGATCAGTCGCTCCGCGGCATTGACTTGTTCCAGCTTCTTTTCGCGCGGCGCGTACCGGACCAACTGGTCCCGCAGCCGGCGAATCGCTGAATTATTAAATCCTCGTTGCATGGCCCACCTCTTCTCTGTGCTCGTTTCCTCCGTGGCTTGCGTGGTTCCCTCTTCGCTAAATGCCGCGGTCTACGTTCCTAGTTGTGTATGTTCCTCTTGGCGGAAGCCCGTTCCCGGGGCTAACCGGTCGAAATCTATCTCAAAGGAGCCAAGCTCCTTGGGTGCAAGTTAGGTGCCCGAAAGGCCTGCTATGCTTGCGTCCGGCACCGGTCAAGTCCGCTATTAGCGTCTTCCCGGCACTAGTTTTACGCAGGGAAGACACTTTGGGTCGAGAGAAATTCCTCTCGGATGATGCTTTTCACAAAATTCGTTAGGAGGCTAAGTTTCGGTGCCGTGGATGCTGCAAACCGTTGTATCACAATAGGTTGTGGCACGCATGGGGGCCTAAAATTGCTTGCATCCTTGCTGTCAATCAGCGGTGTTTCGGAAACTGTCGAACTCTATCTAGATTATCCACCTTATTTGGCTGCGCGGCGGCGTGCCCAGCCGAATTTTTGCGGTGGACTTCTCCAGGCGACCTGGACGATTTAGCGGAATGTCTAGTGTCAGCCGGACTGGCAGGATCGAATCATCTCATTCTGAGACAAATATGAGCCATTCAAGAAGTGCAGTACTGGTCATTTTGGCAGCCTGGATGAACTTGGCAGCTTCGGCCGGTGCCGATAGCCCGATCGATCTCACGCCCCAGGTCACGTCAGGTGACTTGGTGCGGGTGGTTGTAGAACTAGAGGTGGGGGGCGACTTGAAGGTTCGCGATCAGTCGCAATCAAAAACGGCAACCGAGGAAGGGCCGCTAAAGACGGTGCCGATGAGCGTCAACGGGACGGTGGAATATGACGAGCGGCTGCTACCCGGAGGCGATGGGCCACTCCCGCACCGGTCAGCGCGGCATTATCGCTCCGCCGAGGCGGTGCTCAAAATCGCCGAGGGGGGCGAGACGCGAAAGCTGTCGGACGATACGCGGCTCGTGTTGGTGGACGCCCGCGAGGGACGCCCTACGATCATCTGCCCGACTGGCCCGATGGAGCGCGACGATTTGGATCTGATCGACCTGGTCGGAAACACGACCGCCCTGCACGCGCTGCTGCCTGGGAAGAGCGTCCGCGACGGCGAAACGTGGCCGATGGATTCTGCAACGGTGCAAAAGTTACTCGGTCTCGACAGTGTCGCGCTATGCGAGGTGCAAAGCGTGCTGGATGAAGTAAACGCAGGGTTCGCACGCGTCCGCTTCACCGGCCAAGTGAACGGGGCGGTGGACGGCGCCGCAACGGAGCTGTCCTTGCAGGGCATCTATCTGTTCGACCGCAAGCTTAAGCGGATTTCGCAACTCAACCTCGCGATCCAAGAAGCGCGATCCATCGGCCCGACCAGCCCCGGCCTCGATGCCGTCGCCAAGCTTCGAATCAAATTGACGCCAATCACCGAAACTGCGGAGCTTTCCGATCAAATCGTCGGGAATCTGCCGGCGGAGATCACCGACGAGATGCGGCTGCTACAACTGCGCGATGAAAAGCTGGGCTTCTCCGTAGCGCACGATCGGCAGTGGTATGTGACCGGCGACCGCCGCGAACAGAAAACGCTGCGCCGCATCGACGACGACGGCCTCATCGCCCAATGCACCATGTCGAAGCTGCCACCACAATCGGCGGAACGACAAACGACGCTCGAAGAATTTGTCAGAGACATTCAATTCGCTCTCGGCAAGAACTTTCGCGAGATCGCCTCTAGCGAGCAGTGGGTCAACCAGCAAGGCGAGCGTTCAATGGCGGCCGTGGTGCTCGGGCAAGTCGAGAGTGTTCCAGTCCAATGGCGGTACTATTTGCTCGCGCCGGAACAAACCGGCTCACGCCTTTCGGTGGTCGTGACCGTCGAGCAAGCGGTCGTGGAGCGGCTCGGCAAAACCGACCGGGAACTGGTGGATCAGATCGACCTGTTGCCAGGCACGGCGGCCGTGCCAGCGGAAACCGCGGGGCTGATCTTGCAGCAATCGGTGCTGAGGAAGAGGTAGCGCCTTTGTAGCGGTGGCTTCTAGCCGCCGTTACGACATCGGAAACTTGGCTAGATAGAAACTATCGCTGCTGGACCGGCGTGCCATCCAGAATCCGATCGCTGGGGTGGACTACGACCTGCTCGCCGGCTTCGAGTCCTTTGAGAATCTCCGATTGGATGCCGTCGCTACGGCCGACATCGACCTTGATGCGAACGGCGCGGCCATCGACCACTTTGAACGCGGCCCACTGGTCTTGCTCGCGGAACAGAGCGCTGGCGGGGATGCGGAGCACGTCTTTCGCTTCGTCGATGATGATGCGCGCCTCGACGCGAAAGCCGTCGCCGAGCGCGGGCCGCGCTTCAGGGGAATCGACTAGATCGACAATCGCGTTGACGCGTTGTTCTTCGACGCCGAGGGTTGAAATCTTTGTGAAGCCCGCCGGCTCGACGAGCCGCACGCGGCCGAACAACGGTGTGTCACCGCCCCAGTGCTCGAGCCGCACCAGGTCGCCGGTTTCAATCTTCACGGCGTCGCTGGAAAGCACGTCGATCTCAATCTCCAGATCCTTCGGATCGCCCAATTCCAAGAGCGACGTGCCGGGCGTCACCACCGCGGCGCTTTCTTGGAATACCCTCAGCACGCGGCCGGAGACCGGCGCGCGGATCGCAAACGTCCAGCCGTTGCCGTTGGGTTCGTCACTCTCGGAAGTCGCCGGGCCATTCCCTTCGACCGTTTCCGATTCCGCTGGTTCCGATTTGATGGGGGGGCGCGAGCGGAGCAAAGCCGCCTCGGCTTGTTCCAACTCGAATTCGGCGATCTCCTCGGCGTGCTTGGCGGCGCGCAGCACCTGGCTGGCGCGGCGGTAGGCCGTCTCATCGTCTTCGAGTTGTGACTGCGTTACGGCATTTCCTTCGCGGGCACGGCGCGAACGGGCAAGTTCCGCCTCCGCGTTGGCCTGCGAGATACGGGCCTCTTCCAAAATCGGCGCGGCCCGTAAGCGAGAGGCCTCCGCCGTCTTGACCCGTGCTTCCGCCTGCGCAATCGCCCGGGCATCCAAAAGCTCTGGATCGCGTGGCTCGATGGTCGCCAACAGCGTCTCGTCGCGGAAGACTTCATCGCCGGGGTCCATGTCGATCCGCAGCAAGCGCCCCGACAGCGGCGCGGAGACGATGTACTTTTCGCGGATCCGCGTTTTGCCATCCTCATCGACCGTGACCTGAATGTCGCCCCGATCCACCGCGGCGATGTCAACGACTTCGGGTTGCGGCCAGAAGGCGTACACGATCCCCGTGACGATTGCCGCGGCGATCAGCAGAAAGAACGATTTGGAAAGCCAGTTTTTCATGGGGGCGGGCTGTCGGCTATCAGCTATCGGCTGTCAGCCAGAATTTTTGATGTTTAACGCGATACGAATAACAGCATCGTCTTTGTTCTGGCCGATAGCCGAAGGCCGACAGCCGAAAGCCCTCCCATCACTCCCGCGACTTAAGCACCGCGACCAGGTCGAGGTGGTCGAGTTTACGCCGCACGAGCAGGCCGCACGCGATGGAGGCGGCGAGCACGATGCTCGCTGCTAAACCATACGTCGAGCGCTCGATCACCAGCGGGAACCGAAACACTTCCTGATCGAGAAACAGGGCCAACAGCCATGCAAACCAGTATCCGATGAACAGCCCCAACGGCAAGGCCAGCAGGGTGATGACGCCTAATTCGCCAAGGAGGATCATCGAGATTTCGCGGCGAGTGAAACCAATCACGCGCAGCGTGGCCAGCTCCCGGCTCCGTTCGGAAAGCGAAATTCGTGCCCCATTGTAAACCACACCCAAGGCAATGATCACGGCAAAGAACAGATTGATCATCTTCATGGTCAGCATGTTCTTGGCGATCGTATCCTCAAAGCTCCGTCGGGCGTGCGCACGGACGTTGACACTTGCTACCTGGGGAATTTGCTTAAGCGCATCGAACAGTTCGTCCTGCCGGAGCGGATCGGTCCGCAAGTAGGCGCCGTTGGCACGTCGGCCTTCGCGAAGCACGCGGTTCAACTCGTCGAAGCTCATGTAGGCGTTAAGCCCCGAGATATCGTCGAGCAGTGCCACAACGGGAATATCGAGCACGGGGCGCTTGCCTTCGAGCACTTCGACGCGGATCGACTCGCCTGCCTTGATACCCATCACTTCGGCGAGCTTCCGCGACATGACCATGCCGCCCGCGGGGACGGGTAGTTTCGCGCCGGTGCGATCCACCAGTTGCATCAGGTTCATGTCGACGGGCAGGCCCATGATCCCCAGCCGTCGCGAAATATGGCCCGCCCGCATTCGCACGGCCACGCTGCGCATCGGCTCGGCGTGCTGCACCCCCGGTAGTTGCTCTAGCTCGAAGGCGAGATCGGTGGAGATTGGCTCGATGGTGGAAACCATGATGTCGAACCGCTGGACGCGGTGGAACTGCGTGTACATCACCCAATCGACGGCATCTTCGATGAAGTTGCCAACGACCAAGATTCCCACGGAAAGCGCTATGGCCAGGACCGAAAAGCCCGTCTTGATGGGTCGCCGCTCCAACTCTCGCAGTACCATGTGACCCACGGGCGGCACGTAGCGGCCGATGCCCAGCCGCTCCAGCAGCGTGAGCCGGTAGGTTGCCGGCGGCTCGGGCCGCATCGCCTCGGCGGGCGGTACGCGTACGGCGCGGAGCACGGCGCCAAACGCCCCCGCCACGGCCGCGAGCAACGCAACCCCCACTGCGGCCGCGATGATGCTTCCCCGCGAGCCGAAGATTAGTTCCGGATACTGGTAGACCCGCGCGAACATGATGGTGAATTCGCGCGACAGCCGAATACCGCCCAAGGCGCCGACGGCGGCGCCGGCGAGCGTGATCAGCAGCACAAACTTCAGGTAATGCCAGCCGATGTCAAAATTCGTGTACCCAAACGCCTTCAGCGCGGCGATCTGCTCTCGTTGCAAACTCAACAGCCGCGTGAGGACCACGTTCAGCAGGAATGCTGCGACGCAGAGAAAGATGGTGGGCGCAATCAGGCCGGTGGTGCGGAGTCCTTCGATGTCGCTTTCCAGAAGCATGTGGGAAAGCTGGTCCTTGCGGGCGTAGGCCCCGCGCCCGCCGTAGGGATCGAGGAGCCGATCGAGCTGAAAAATCACGTTGTTTTCATCGGCCCCGCGCATCAGGCTCAGGGCCACATTGTTGAAGGCCCCTTCCATGTCGAAGGCCATCGACAAGGCCTCGTGGCTCATCCAGAAGATGCCAAAGTGCTTCGGGTCGGGAACGATGTCGCCCGGCTTGATTTGAAAGACATATTCCGGCGAGAGGACGACGCCAACAATCGTGAGCGGCTTTCGTCGGCCGTTGATAATCGCCGTGAACTGGTCGCCGACTTGGAGCTTGTTTTCGATCGTGAATTTCTCGCTGGCGAGCACCTCGTCATCGCGGCCCGGCGCAAGGAGCCGGCCGCGCCGCAAGTGAACCTGATTGAGCGCCGGCTGACCGTGGATGGGCATGGAGATAATCTGCCCCACGGCCGGTTCGACCAAGCCTGGCACATCGAGGTTTACTCCTTCGATAATTCGTGTCTCGACGCGAGCAACGCCGGGGATTTCGGCCAGTCGCGCCTCCAAGGTGTCTGGGGCGCGCTTCACGCTCGCGAACACGTGGGCAAACCGATATCGGTCGTAGAACGTCGCTCGCGTCAGCTCGAGCGAATGGAGCAGGCTCTGCGAGTTGACGAGCGTTGCCACGCCGGCCCCGATCACGAGCGCAATGGCCAGCGACTGCCCCTTCATGTGGGACAAGTCGCGAAGCAGCTTTCGGTCGAGAGAACTGAGCATGGGAGAGGTCGGAAATTGGAGGTCGGAGGTCAGAGGTCGGAGAATCAAAGAGATACCTAGTACTTTCCTGACCTCCGACGTCCGACCTCTGGCCTCTTTCCTCACCACGCCAGTTCGCGGGCGGGGCGTTTGGTGGTGTTGCGGTCGATGCCGGCGATTTTTCCGTCGGAGACGTGGACCACGCGATCGGCCATGTCGGCGATCACGGCATTATGAGTAATGACCGCCGTAGTGGTGCCGAGTTCGGTGTTAATCTTCTGTATCGCTTCGAGGACCAGCACGCCGGTGTGGACGTCGAGCGCGCCGGTCGGTTCGTCGCACAAGAGCACGTCGGGCCGCTTGGCGACCGCACGGGCGATCGCCACCCGCTGCTGCTCGCCACCCGAGAGCTGGGCGGGGAAATGGTCGAGCCGGTCCTGCAAGTCGACGAGCGCCAGCGCGTCGTCCGGCAGCATGGGACTGCGGGCAATGTCGGTAATCAGGGCCACGTTTTCCCGCGCCGTTAGACTGGGAATCAGATTGTAGAACTGAAACACAAACCCGACGTGTTGGCGGCGATACTGAGTGAGCGCGGCATCGTCGAATCGGGTAAGCTCCTCTTCGTTGTAGTAAACCGTGCCGCCGGAGGGGGAATCGAGTCCGCCGAGGATATTCAGCAGGGTGCTCTTGCCGCTTCCCGACGGGCCGAGCAACACGACAAATTCGCCCATCCACAGGTCGAGATCGACGCCGCGCAGCGCGTGGACATCGACTTCGCCCATGTGGTAAACCTTGGTCACGTTGCGGGCCGCGAAGACGGCCCGCGACGTGCGCGGCGGTTCCGACAGCGTTGGCAAAGTGGGGAATGACATCAGAGGGCGGCAGAGGAAATAACCGCTACGATTCTTTGATCGTAACCATTAAAGTCCGATATCGACACCCACAGTGATCCCATTGCGATCCCATTGCCGATGGCGGGAGCAGGCCGTACAACGCAAGGATGCCAATTTCCCGCGATTTAATCCGCATGATGCCGATGCCTGTACTTGTTCTTTCCGACATCCTGTGCAACTGGCGTCGGCGGATCGTCGTGCCGGTGGCAGTGGCGGTTATCGCAACCTACGTGACTGCCCCAACCGCCACCGCCGGCGGCGGTGCAGAAAACGTTTTCCTGTTGGTCAACTCGCGAAGTGATAGCTCCCGCGAGATCGCAAATCATTACATTCAATTGCGGAACATTCCGGCCTGCAATGTCCTGTCAATCGATTGGTCCGGGAACCGAGAAGGCACTACCGTCGTCAAGTTCCGCGACCAGATTCTCTTGCCGGCACTCAAGGCCATTGAAGATCGCAAGTTGACACTGCAGATCGACTATCTTATCTACTCGAGCGACTTTCCCTGGCGTATTCAATTGCAGCCGGACTACCCCGAAGAGAAGTTTCCCAAGTCGTTCGCGCCGTTTGCCTCGATCAACGGGGCTACGTTTCTGTGGCCCTACTTGTTGGAAAAAAATCGGGCAATCGTCATGCCACAGGTGAATTGGTATGCGCCCAATCTTGAGGCGAACCAAGTGCGTTGCACGCAGCTTGCCGATACTCCCTCGCAAGGATTCCGCGGTCGCTATTCTTGGCAGGAGGGCGGGGCACACTCGGAGGATCCGAAGCAGGGGCAGCGCTATCTGCTCTCGACCATGCTGGGCGTCACCACCGGTCGCGGTAATCGCGTGAGCGAGGTTGTGAACTACTTGCGGCGAGCCGTTTCGGTGGACGGAAAGCAGCCGCACGGCACTTTCTATTTCATGCGCAATAAGGACATCCGTTCCAAGACCCGGCACGATTGTTATGCAGCCGCGGTTGCGCAGCTTGAGTCCCTGGGTGCCCGAGCAACCGTCGAGGAGGGCATTTTGCCGGAGGGTCAACGCGACATCATGGGACTCATGACCGGGGCTGCCGGATTTAATGTCAACACAGCCGGGATTCAGGTCATTCCAGGGGCTATTTGCGAACATCTGACCAGCTACGGCGGTGACCTTCGTGCAGGCGCGCATCAAACTCCGTTGACCGACTTCCTGCGACTCGGCGCGGCGGGCGCGAGCGGCACCGTGTGGGAACCGACCGCGCAGCAGGCCAAGTTTCCCCTGCCCATGGTTCATATTCACTACCGCCGCGGCTGCTCGCTTGCGGAGGCTTTCTATCAGTCGGTGACGGGGCCGTACCAGCTTCTGATCGTGGGCGACCCGCTGTGTCAACCTTGGGCCAGCCCGCCCAAGGTCGAAGTGAACGTGGCCGCGGATCAGATTGTCAAAGGACAGCTCGATATCACGCCAAAAGTTACGCCGTCCCCCGGTAAGCCGGTCGGTATCTGCGAGCTTTTCCTCGATGGCCGACTGATCGCACGGCTGCCCGCGGGCCAAACCATTCCGCTCGATACGACAAAACTAGCCGAGGGATCCCATGAGTTGCGGGTAGTCGCCGTCAACGCCGACTCAATCGAGTCGCAGGGCCGAGTTATTGTCCCGTTCATAGTCGACAACCACCCGCACCAACTGGAATTGAGCGTGAATCCGTCGGGCAAAATGACCCGCCTCGAACAATTAACGATTCAAGCCAGTTCCGCGGGGGCGAAGGCCGTTCGGGTCTTGGTCCAAGATCGCCAGATCGGGCGAATGGAAGGCGAGTCCGGTACCCTGACGATTTCGGCCGGCGAGATCGGCCCCGGCCCGGTTCGGTTGCGGGCAGAAGCCGAGGGAGCGGACGGAGCGGTGGTGGCGCAGGCGTCTGCGGGATTGCTGCAGATTGAGTAAGCCTTGTCACAGGTCGGCGAAATAGTCCAATCGAATCCAACTGTCCGACCGGATCGAGGCGTCAAATTCGGCCCGTCCGTGGCAATCGGGCCGGCCAGGTCTGCTTGAATGGGCAGCACCGTCTGGAAATGTCGGCTCAACCGTTCCGGTTCGTTGACAGGTCTCGCCGCGCGGATACGATGAATGGTGTCCTTAAGTTGCCGAAAGGGTAACGGCACTTAGGCTTTAGCAGCGGCTCCGGGTTGCCAGCGTTGATGTTAAACCACCGACATTGGCAATCATTTGTCTTCCATGAGTGCTGGATGCTACGGCTGGCTATGTCCAACCGCCTGGGAGAACGAACGAGCGGCCGCGCTGTCTTGATCCGCGGTTCGTATTAGCCGAGGCAGATTCTTTTCGCATCCCGTTGATTTCGTCCGTCCCGAGCGACACGTCGATCCAGCGGGCCACGTGGGAACCATACATGCAACGTTATCGCGTTAACTACACGTTATTGGTCGTGCTTCTGGTCGGCGTGCTGGTCTGCTCCGGCGCCGTTTACGGGCTGTGGCGGTACCAGGTCGAGCGCAAAGCCGGCAGCCTCGTCGAACAGGCCGATAAGGCCAAGGCGGAAGACAAACTTCGTGAAGAAGAGCAATATCTGCGCAATTATCTCACGGTCCGACCCGACGACCGCGAAGTGGAGGTGCGATGGGCGAACGTGTGGGCCGAAATCGGCGAGAACGAGAAGAATCTTGAAAATTGGACTTTTAAGGAATATCAGAGCGCTCGACAAGTCATGGAAACTACCCTGCGCAAATACAGTGACGAGCAAAAACTTCGTCGGCGGCTAGTTGATCTGACTTTGAAATTCGGGTTCGGCCAAAAGGAAGCGCTGGCGCATCTTAAAGTGCTCCTGAATGGCAATCCCAAGGACGCCGAGTTATTGCGCATTCAGTCCACGTGCATGTTTCAGAACAAAGAACCCGAAGCCCTCGATAACGCTTATGTATTGATTGGCTACGACAAGGGCACCGATACGTTTGATGTGTCGAAGGCCACAGCACCCGGCGAAACGGCTGTGTATCGCGGCGCCGCCCAGGTTCTGCGCGGCACGGAGCGGCGGCCCGAGTTAGCCGACCGCGTGATGAATCAACTCGTGGAAGCAAATCCCGAGAAGGTGGAAGCCTATTTGCAGCGCGCCAGTTATCGCCGTTCCCTCGACGAGGCCGAATCGGCGAAGGAGGACTTGAAAAAAGCGTATGAAATCGACCCCAACAGCGCTGACGCACTTGCCGCGAATATCGAAATGCAATTGCTCGATTTGCAGGAGCAAAGGCAAGAGAAGTTGAAGGAGGATTCCCAGGCGAGCCTGTCCGACGAAGATCTTGCCGCCTGTCGCGCTCTCCTGGAGGCCGGTGTTGCCGCCCATCCTGAGGACATTCGGTTCTATCAGCACCTGGCTAGCCTGGAGGTGCTCAAAAATGACGCCAAAAAGGCAATCGAGCACTTGGAGCTCGGGCTTACCAAAATCGACGAGCGATTTCAGTACGCACTCTATGAATTCATGGCCAATCTGTACCTGAGCCAACAGGACATGTCCAGTGCTCGCAAAACGGGCGACAAGCTTCGTGAAGTGGGTAACTCGGTCGCGGCTGACTACATCGAGGCAAATTGCCTGCTGGCCGAAGAAAAATGGTTCCCAGCTCACGAGATGTTGAAGCAGTTCAAGTCGCTGCCGCAGATTGACCAACGGCCCGAAATGCTCACGCGGATCAACTTCCAGTTAGGGTTGTGCAACGAGAAGCTCGGTGACCTCGACTTGGCGATCTCGGCGTATAAGTTGGCGCTGGAGTCGGACCCAAACAACGTGCCGGCACAGGCGGGAGTTGCGCGAATTGAAGGTATGCTTGGTCCCCTACAGAACAAGTCCACGGACGTGGATTTGAGCCGAATGATCGCGGACATGAAGCTGCGGCCCAAGGACGAGCAGGATTGGTCCGAGATTAACAAGAAGGTGGAAGAGCAATCCACGAAACACGGATTGACCGGCGCTGCAAAGACTCTGCTGAAAGTACACGTGCTGATGCAGCGCGGCGATTACGTTGCCGCGCGCGAGATGATCAGGGAAGCTTATAAACAGGATCCGGACAATTTGAACGTCCGCCGAGCGGCGATGTTGCTTGTGTCGAGCGACCCCGAACAAGGCCCGAGCAAAGCGCTCGAATTGCATCAATCGATCGTCGAGAAATTTGGCGACACTCCGCAACTGCGGATGGACAGGGCCGACCTGCTCATCGCGTTGAGCAACCTCGGCAGCGCAGACACCAGCGATGCGACGCTGAAAAATCAATTAATGACGTTAACCGAGGGAACCCAGGAGTGGGAAAACCAGCAGCAAGTGCAGTTATGGTCCGCGCTGGGCGCTAAATTCCTGAGTATCCGGCTTCGCGACGAGGCGGAGACCTGTTGGAAGAAGGTCACCGAATTGGCGCCGGGCGATTTGGCGACGCGCGTCATGCTGTTCAAGATGGCCCGCGAGGAAAACGACGATGTCGGAATGAAGCAGGCTCAGGATGCGATATTGGAGATTGTTAGAAGCGAGCAGAACAGCACCTGGATCTATACCGAGGCCCAGCGGCTGCTGTCGCAGGTGGCGCGAGGTCAGGCGGGTGCGGAGGCACTGCAGCAAGCCGAAGCTCTGGTGACTAAGGCTTTATTGGATCGTCCCGATTGGAACGAGTTATACTTGTTGCAAGCCGAAATCGAGCTGAATCGCCGCGACGAAGCGGCGGCGCTGGAGAGCTACGACAAAGCAATGAAACTCGGACGCGGAGCGCCTATCAATCTCTTGCAGTATGCACAACTCCTCATCCGTCGCGGTCGCTGGGTCGATGCCCGAGCGGCCCTCGAAATGCTCGACAGGTCCGTGCTCCAACGTTCGTTCGGCCAGCAGTACGCCGACGTGCTGCTCAATACGGGCGACAAGGGCGAGGCGTTGAAGACGGCCGACGTGGTTATCGAGACCGATGCCGAAAATGCCGCCAAACAACATTGGTATGGGCAGTTCGTGCTGAAAACGATTGCGACTGACAAAAAATTCGAGGTCAAAGCAGCGACTGCCAATCCCGATCCCGACGCTTCAACAGAAGATCAGTTTACGCTGACTGTGGAAAGCGCATCGATGACTCCCGCCGAGCGGCAAGCGCTTGCGGAACAGCTTACGAAGGCCGGAAAAGGATTGGAAAAGGCCGTTCGACTGGCCCCCCGTTCCCCCGACGTCTGGCTTACCTGGGTAGGCTTTCTGCGGACGACGATGCAGCTCGATCGCGCGGCCGAAGCGATACGCCAGGTGCAGCTCTCCCTGCCCGAGGATGAACTTCCGCTCGTACTAGCCCGATGTTACGAAATCACCGGTCGCTGGTTCGACGCCGAAAACCGCTACCGCGCGGCGATGGAGAATAATCCCGACGACGTGCGGGCCATGCGATTCTTGGCGGCTTACTACCTGGGAAACGGTTATCCGATACAGGCGAACAAGCTCAGCCATGCAACTCCGCTCATCAATCGCATCCTCAAGGCGGCGACGGAAGGCAAGGCCGAACCGCAGGACGAAAATGTCCTGTGGGCCCGGCGGACCGCGGCTGAAATCCTCGCCCAAACCGGCGACTATCAAAAGTTGCTCAAGGCCGAAAGGCTGCTCGCCTCCAATGCCGTTGGGGGCGAACTGGCCGTCGAGGATCAGCTTCGCATGGCCCGAATTCTGGCCCCGCGCCCAGAGCCGATCTCGCGTCTGAAGGCGGTCGCGCTCCTGTCGGCGTTAAAGCAGAATCAGCCACTGGCGATCGGCGACGACATGATTCTCGGAAAGCTTTATTTCCTCACCAGTAAATGGGACCAGGCGCGACCGCACATGGTCGAGTTAATCGCGCGTTACCCCGATGCCGAAGCGCCCCGTGGGACGTTCATTCAAATGCTCCTCGATCGCGGTGGAACCGCCGATCTGGCGGAAGCCACCCGACAACTCAACCGACTGGCGGAAGTCGCTCCCACAGCGCCTAGCACGATGGAGTTGGTGGCAAGGTTAGCCATTAAGACCGGCAAACAGGCCGAAGCCCGCAGTGCCCTGCGGCGGCTGTTGCCGGCCGACCTATCTCAATTAAGTGACGACTCGATCCCCGCCGCCGCCCGCGTGGCGGAATTGATTACCGAACTGAAGGACTACGACACCGCCGAGCAGCTTTATCGAATTATCGCCAGCAAAAAGCCTGAATACATTCCGCAACTGGCGACCTTCCTCGGCGTGCATCGCGATGCGGAGAAGGGTTTCGAGCTGCTCGACCAACTACAAGGCCAACTTCCGGCGCCGGCCCTGATTCAATCGGGACTGTCGGTGCTCCGCACAAAACGAGAGGATCTCGGCGACCGATTCGATCCGCAGGTCCAGGCGTGGCTCGATCGGGCACTCCGCGACGACCCCGAGGGAATCACGCTGCAATTGCAGCAGGCGGAGTTGCACGACCTCGGTGGAAAGTACGAGGCGGCAGCGGCCATGTATCGGAAACTCCTCGAGCGCAGCGACGTCGAGGGGCAGGCGCGGGCGATTGTGCTCAACAACCTGGCGTTCCTCCTGGCTTTGGGCGGCGCCAAAGAAACCAGTAGCGGCGAAGCCTACAAGCTGGTGCAGGAGGCGGTACAGATCATTGGCCCCACCTCGGATATTCTCGACACCCGGGCGGTTGTGTTCCTGGCCCAAAAACAGTATCCCGAAGCGATTGCCGATCTGGAGTTGGCGGTGATTGATGGCCCAACTGCCTCGAAGTGGTATCACAAGGCCCTCGCACACCTTCAGGCGAACGACGGAACGAACGCCGAACTAGCCTGGAAGCAGGCCCTCGCATTAGGGCTGGACCGGACCGAGCTCAATCACATGGAATGGGACCAATACGAAAAGACGAAGGAAAAGATCGAAAACCCCGAACTTCGCAGCGCGTCGCTTTAGCCGGTCGGGCCAGCAAAGTAGTAGGCACGATCCGTCCGCCGCGGCCGATCTGCGACGTGCCGCAACGGAACTGGTGAAAACCTTGCGATTTCGTGGGACGGCGACGGAACTAGGAGTGTGCCTGCTACTTTCTGGCGGACTTTGCAGTTTTCGAGCAGTGAGTTGAGTCGGCGCGGCCCGCCGCTTAACATGGAGCTTTTGTGCCGCAGGTTCGCCCGGTTGGAGCATCCTATGATCCGCCCCTCGCATTGGTGCGTGTTGCTGGTGTTGATTCTGTCCGTCGCCCCAAGCTCGACGGAGGCCGCCGATCGTTCCAGCAGCGCCGCCGAGATGTATAGCCACGGCGTGCATAGCTATTTCTCCGGCAATCTAAACCGCGCCGACGTGTATCTCTACCGTGCGGCCGAGTTAAGCCCCAACGATCCTCGGCCTTACTACTTCCGAGCTCTCGCCCTGTTGCGGCTAGGTCGCACCGGAGAGGCCGACGACCTGTTGCGAACCGGTGCCGCAATCGAGGCCAATTCCAACGCCAGTGCGTATGGAATCGGCGAAGCGCTCCAGCGTGTGCAAGGCGCCAACCGGCTCAAGCTTGAGCAGTTCCGTCGTGCCGCCAAACTCGACCAAGCAAATCGTGCGATTGAAAATGCTCGTCGCCGCTACGACCAGCATCTGCGAATCCAGACTTCGGCCGGCCGGCGTCCGGTTCGATTGTCCCTCGACGCCTTGAGCAACCCCGTCGAGCCTAGCCAACTGGCGACGCTTTTGATTCCCGAAGAGGCTTTGCCGACAGTTCCAGTAGCCCCAGCCGTCGCGCCGGAGGAAGTTGTGGCGGCCGACCAAGGCGATCCATTCGCCGACGATCCCGTAAGCCAGGCAGCAGCGACGGACATTCCGGACGCCGCGGGCGAGGGCGCTCCCGAAGCAACCGCAGGATCGGTGAAGGCTGGCAGTCTGCCCGGCATTTTTGGCCGCATTCTCGGTCGTCAGTTGCCCACGGTCGATGTGGACCGAATCCGGGGCATGGTCCCAAGCATCGGTGGCGGCGAAATGCCTCCCGATATGCCACAAGATTTGGGCGGGGCAGCTCCCTCCACCGAAGTCGATCCCTTCGGATCGCCCGAAATGCCGGCCGAATTTGGCGAATCACCCAACGAGATTCCGGCGGTGCCGCCCGCCGACGAAGAGGGAAGTCCGTTCTAGTTTTCAGGCCTTTTCGCGGGATTGCCGGAATATTCCGCGCGATCGATTCCTTCGCCGCAATGGCCGGGCGCCGGCTCGAATGATATTCTTATTCTAAGTGCGAATCCACGCGAGGATCGCCCTGGCATCACCTTGGCGGATGCTGAATCGCGCACCGCCCTTTGGATGGAAAGCGAAATGAAGCGTTCGAGAAACGGCTGGGGTTGGAGCATCGCTTGGATTGTGGCCATCATTCCGTTGCTTGGATGCTCGGATTCAAAGAAACCTGTCCCGTCGGTTCCCACCGCGACGAATCCTGCCGCCTCCTTCGAGCGAGTGGTGGAGAACTTGCGGCACTACCTCGATCAACTTCAAGATCAGCCCCTCACGGCAATTGATAACGGCGCGTTCTCCGACTTCAGGGTCAGTCGCGAAGTGATCGGCCATGAATTCACTCCGCCCGCCAACCCGGGGGGGGAGTACCGCGGCAACATTACGGTTGCCACCCGGTGGAGTCACTCTTATCGACCGCCCCGAGAGCTGCCATCGGAAAAGTCTGACGAGAAGCAGGACTCCGAAGAATCCACCGGGAACCAAACCGCGGGCGACACGATTCAAGATGGAATTCAGGTTCTCGACTCGGAAGTGATTGCAGGCCTTGAGCCGAGCGTTAAGCGGGTTCCAAGCGCTCTATTGCGGGATTCGGTGGGCAAGAGCGATTCGGATGAGGAACGGAAGACCTTCCAGTTCGCCTTTCGCAATCGGCGTTGGGAATTAGCGGCTCAGCCTAGCACGGAGTCTGGCGCTCCGAACGAGAGCGGCGTGCCCTCGTCGGATTCGACGGATGGCGAGGAGGGAACACTTGGGTCATCCTCGAACTTCAGCTCGCTAGATAACGCCGTAATGCAGGCTCTACGACTGCAATAGCGATGTGTTTTCGCTCCGGCACGGTCTACGGCCTGCCATTTTGGCCCAGAACCTCTAAGTTTCCCTTGCGGAACGCTTGGGCGATGGCCATCGGAACGGCAGCCTCCGCCAGAACCACGTTGGCGCGGTTAGCGGCCACTTGGGCTTTCATTTCCTGCTCGCGGGCAATCGCATTCGCGCGGCGCGTCTCCGCCAGGGCCTGCGCTTTGCGGGTGTCGGCCTCGGCCTGATCCGCCTGCAACCTCGCGCCGATATTCTCCCCCACGTCGATGTCGGCAATGTCGATCGAGACAATCTCGAACGCCGTATGGGCGTCGAGCCCACGGGCCAGCACCGCTTTGGAGATGCGGTCGGGGTTCTCCATGACTGCCAAATGATCGGCCGCCGAGCCGATGGCCGTGATGATCCCCTCGCCCACCCGGGCGATGATCGTCTCCTCGGTCGCCCCGCCGATGAGCTGTGCGATGTTGGTCCGCACCGTGACGCGAGCGCGAACTTTCAGTTCCACGCCGTTCTTCGCCACGGCGCTGAGCATCGTCCGCGGCGATTTCTCGGGGTCGGGGCAATCGATGACCTTGGGATACACGCTCGTCCGCACCGCGTCGAGCACATCGCGGCCGGCGAGGTCAATCGCGGCGGCGCGGTCGAAATCGAGGTCAATATCGGCCCGATGGGCGGCGATGATCGCGCTGATCACCCGCGGCACGTTGCCGCCCGCCAGGTACTGCGCTTCGAGCCGCTTGGTTGTAATGCCTGTGTCGGGGTCGGTCCCCACGCCGGCCTGCATGGCCATAATCTTCGCTTCGACGATCGTCCGCGTGTGGACCTGCCGCAGGCTCATGCCGATCAATTCGTGAAAGCCCACCCGGGCGTTGGACATCCAAGCCTGAAGCCAGAGCCTGCCGAAATTGACGAAGATGATCACCAGCACCACCGCCACGATGATCAGCAGCAGCCCCGCCGCCACATACAGCAGGCCCCTGCCTTCAGGCAACTGGGCCAACGGAGGTATGAACGAGGCGAACGCGTGAAACATGTCGTGGCTCCTTTTTCCAAACCGTAGGTCAGGCTGTGCCTGACAACCGCGGATTGTAGGTCAGATTGTAGGTCAGGCTCTGCCTGACAACCCGGCAAGCGGCGATTCGTCAGGCAGAGCCTGACTACGCGCATGATAGCGGCCAGAAGCCCGATTTTCCAGCCAGACCGGCATTTCCCCATTAGCCGCGTTCGCTTGCGACGCGCTCGAGCGCGCCCGAAGCGTACGCGGCTAATTGGCAAAAAGCCGGCGCTTTCTCTGGCGTTTTCTCCCCCAATGGGTGATAATTACATCGCTGAAGCAGGGGCAGCCTTCTTTTCGCGAACAGAGAAATTCGGGAGACCCAATCCATGTCCACTTCTCATCACCGCCCGAGGTGCCGTCGGCGATTCGTCGGCTTTACCCTCGTCGAATTGTTGGTCGTCATTACGATCATCGGCATGTTGATGGCCCTGCTGATCCCCGCCGTCAGCGCCGTTCGCTCGCGGGCCAGGCAGACAACGTGCGCCAATAATCTTCGACAGATAGGCGTGGCGGTGATGAACTTCGCCTCGTCCAAAGGCCGGTTCCCAGGGTACGTGCAGCCGGTGGATCAAGCCAATCGCGGTTGGGTCCAAATTCAAGGGACGGGTATGGCCAATGCTGGGTTCGTAAGTCAGGATTCCACACCCGACAGTCGTGAGAAGTCGAGGATTAGTTGGGCGGGAGTCATTCTTCCACAAATGGAGCGACAAGATCTTTGGGATAATCTTCGAACGGTTGACAGTACCGAGGATTCCAGCGGCAGTGATGCTCGACGCAGGGTCATTCCGCTGGAGTCTTATGTCTGTCCCGACGATACGGATGCGGCAAGCTCGCCGGAAAATGCGGCGCTGACCTACATTGCCAATGCGGGAGCTTGGGATTGGAACCGATCCAAATATCTCACGCCTCCAGGCTTTGGTGACACGGCGGACAATGGACTATTCCATAACTTGACTTTAGGGAAAGTGACCACGAAACTCGGTGGCAATATTCGCGACGGCGCAGCGACGACGCTCATGCTCTCGGAGAATATTCACAAGAATCCCTTGTACTGTTGGCTCGGCGTTTCGGGGGACCAATTCGGCGAGCAGCACTTTGGCATGAATTGGGTGGTCAACGGACAACCCGATGGAGCGTCCACTGCTCCTACGAACCAGGCTCGCATCAGTTTGGAAAATCCCCGGGTGTTGGATGTCACGACGGCCGATAGTCAGGGCTACCCCTATTATTCCCGCCCGGCAAGCACTCATCCCGGAAACGGGGTCAACGTCATTTTCGCCGACGGCCACGGCGACGTCCTCGTTCCCGAAATTGAGTATGTCGTCTTCCAACAGTTGATGACGCCCAACGGACGGAAGTGCGAGGATCCCGATCAAAACGTCGGACCAATCCCACCAGGAGTTCATCCAGTTATTGAACAATTCCGCCGTGCGGCGCCAATATCAGAAAAGGATCTCGAGTAACCTTTTCCCGCCATGTGGGTTGGACTAGAACTATCCCTCGGGCCGCCGGTGCCTAATGCCGCGCGGCCCGCGGCTTTTTGGGGGGCTGGGGATTAGGGGCTTGGGGCTGGGGACCAGAGTTCTGGACTTGGCATTTCTCAGCCCCCCAATCCCCAATCCCCAATCCCCAATCCGCAATCCGCAATCCCCAGCCCCCAGCCCCCAGCCCCGTCCTGACTCCCGTGGCGAAAAAACCCAAGCAACCCACCGAAGACCCTAACGAGCGGCTGATCGCGCTCAATCGCAAGGCCCGGCACGAGTACGAAGTGCTGGAGACCTTGGAGTGCGGCATCATGCTCGTGGGGAGTGAGGTGAAGAGCTTGCGCAACGGCCGGCTGTCACTCGACGAGGCCTACGGCCGGATGGACAAAGATGAAGTGTGGCTGATGGGCTGCGACATCGCCGAGTACACCTTCGCCAACCGGCAGAACCACGACCCCCGCCGCCGCCGGAAACTGCTTTTGCACCGCCGCGAGATCAAGAAATTCGCCAGCCGGGCGTACGAACGAAACGTGACACTGGTTCCGCTCAAGATGTACTTCAAGGGAGGCCGGGCCAAGGTGCTGTTGGGCCTCTGCCGCGGCAAGCGAATGTTCGACAAACGCGAGACGCTCAAGAAACGCGACGTAGACCGCGACATCGCCCGCGCCATGCGCAAATCGCGGTAGAATCGTTAGCCGCGACGCGGAGTCTTCGGAGCGGAGCGCGTTCGATCAAGATAAGGAAGGAAGGATAGCCACAAAGAGGCACAAAAGACACAAGGAACTTGTCCGCAGATTCCGCAGATGGACACAGATGAGTATTATCAACCGACGATCCATCATCTGCGCGTATCTGTGACATCTGTGGACAAGTCCGTTTTTCGTGTTTTGTGCCTCATTGTGGCTATTTCTCCTCTCCACGTCCTCCATGACTTCGTGGTTTAAAAGATCGTCGTAACGGTCCATGAGTCAAGACGAATGGAAACTTGGCGAGTTCCATCCCGATCCGCAATCGCCATTGCCGGTGGAGGTGCAGCACGCGGTTGCGCTAGCCCGGCAGCTTCAGCAGCGGGCCGGGGAGTTGCAGACGCCGCAGGAACGTCGCCAGCAGGCGGAGTTGGACCGTATGATCCACAACCCCGGCGACAAAGCCACGCTTGTCGAGATGACCGATCAGGCGTTTCGGTCGCGTGTTGCTGGCCGGGCGGCCGACCAGCTTATCTACATCCTCGACGTGCAAGGCGTGCCGCGGTTCTTCAGCCCACTGGAGCGAACGCTGCTGATGGGCTTTCAGTCGTTCGGGGCGTACTTGCCGGGCGTAGCGATGCCGCTCGTGCGCGACAAGATGCAGCATGAGACGGCGAACGTCATCCTGCCGGCCGAACGGGAATTGCTGCGCGAGCATCTGGAAGCCCGCCGCGAGGAAGGCGTGCGGATGAACGTCAATTTCCTTGGCGAAGCGCTGCTGGGCGAGGGCGACGCCCGGCGACGGCTCGAGAGCTATCTTACCGCGCTGCAGCGGCCCGAGATCGAGGTCATCAGCGTCAAGATTTCGACAATCTACTCGCAAATCTCGCCCCTCGCCCGCCGGCACACGATCGAAGTGTTGTGCGACCGATTGGAGCTTCTGTTTCGCGCCGCGCTGCGCGGCCGGTTCACGCGGCAGGATGGCACGGTCGTGCCCAAGTTCGTCTACCTCGACATGGAGGAGTACCGTGATAAAGAGCTAACGGCCGAGGCGTTCATGCAAGCGCTCGATCGGCCCGGGTTGGAACAGGCCCGCGCGGGTCTCGTGCTGCAAGCCTATATTCCCGATGCGTATGCGACGCAAGAGCGCTTCACCGAGTGGGCCAAACGCCGCCTGGAGCGCGGCGGTGCGCCCCTGACGCTCCGCATCGTGAAGGGCGCCAACATGGAAGCGGAGCGCGTCGAAGCCAGCCTGCGCGGCTGGCCTCAAGCGCCGTTCAAAACGAAGCTTGAAACCGATGCCAACTATTTGCGGATGCTGCACTACGGCATGCAGCCCGAGAATATCGCCGCCGTGCGACTCGGCATCGCCTCGCACAACCTATTCACGCTCGCCTACGGCCTCGCGCTTGCGGTGCAATCGGGGGTGGCTGGGGTCGAGTCCGCGAGCCCCCAGCTTGAGCCTGCTGGGGGCTTCGCTGCGCTGCGACCCCAGCCACCCGGATTAGAGCTCGTACAATTCGAGATGCTCGAAGGGATGGCCAACCACCAACGCCGCGCGCTATTCGAGCTGGTGCAAAACCTGCTGCTCTACGCCCCGGCGTGCAAGCAGGAGGAGTTCGTCTACGCAATCGGCTATCTCGTCCGCCGGCTCGACGAAAACACCGGCCCCGATAACTTTCTCCGACACGCGTTTAATATCACGGTCGATAGCCCTCAGTGGCAGAAGCTGGAACAGCAGTTCGTCGATTCCTTTACGGCGATCCCCACGCTCAGCGCCGAACCCCGACGGACGCAGGACCGGAAAGAAGGATTTCGGATTGCGGATCGCGGATTGCGGATTGAAGAACCTTCTGTCAATCCGCAATCCGCAATCCACAATTCGCAATTTCATAATGAGCCTGACACCGATTGGGCGTTGCCCCAACACAGCCAGTGGGCCGACGAAATCGTACGCAAATGGCAGCCATTGCGCGGCGAGCAAGCTCTTGACGTGCCGCTCGTGATTGCCGGCGAAGAGATCGGGGATTGTCGACACGTGCGAGACGCGATCGACCCGTCCCGCCCCGGAGTCATCGTCGGTCGCTATCGCCAAGCAATCGGCGACGACATTGACCGCGCCGTCAAGTGCGCCCAGGCCGATCCCTGCGGCTGGCGGCGGATGTCGCCCGCCGAACGCACTAGTGTTCTTAATCGAGTCGCCGAGCAACTCAGCGCCGCTCGCGCCGATCTCTTAGGAGTCATGATCGCGGACGGAGGCAAGCTGCTCACTGAAAGCGATTCCGAGGTTTCCGAGGCGATCGACTTCTGCCGGTTCTACGCCCAATCAGCGCAAGAGCTTCACGAACTGCCGGGCCTCAAGGCCCGCGGCAAAGGCGTGGTGGTCGTCGTCTCGCCGTGGAATTTCCCACTGGCCATCCCGTGTGGCGGCATCGCGGCCGCACTCGCGGCGGGAAACACGGTGATTCTCAAGCCGGCGAGCGACACGGTGCTCATTGCTTACCGCCTGTGCGAATGCTTCTGGAATGCTGGCGTTCCCAAGGAAGCGTTGCAGTTCGTCCCGTGCAGCGGGGCGACGGAGGGCGAGCGGCTGGTTTCGCACGATGGCGTTGATGCCGTGATTCTCACCGGCGGCACTGCCACGGCGTTGGAGATGCTTCGCCATAAACCGACGCTGCCGCTCTTTGCCGAAACCGGCGGCAAGAACGCCACGATCGTCACCGCGCTCGCCGACCGCGACCTGGCGATTAAGAACGTGCTCCACTCAGCGTTCAGCCACAGCGGCCAGAAATGCTCCGCCACGTCGCTGTTAATTCTCGAAGACGAGGTCTATCACGATAAGACCTTCCGCGAAACGCTAGTCGATGCCGTCGAAAGCCTGCGCATCGGCTCGGCGTGGGAGTTGTCGACCAAGCTCGGGCCGCTCATTCGTCCGCCGCGAGATGAATTGGAGCGGGGCCTCAAGGAACTCGAACCGGGCGAGTCGTGGGCGGTTATGCCCCGGCTCCACGTGGATGGCAATCCCGGCCTCGTCGGACCCGGTGTGAAATGGGACGTCGCTGCCGGAAATTTTACGCATTGCACCGAGCTTTTCGGCCCCGTGCTAGGCGTGCTTCGCGCCAGTAATTTGCACGAGGCGATCGACCTGGTAAATGCCACCGGCTACGGTTTGACTTCCGGCCTCGAAAGTCTCGACCACCGCGAGCACGAGATTTGGCAGCAGCGCATCCGCGCGGGCAACCTGTACATCAACCGCCCGACGACCGGTGCAATTGTGCTGAGGCAGCCGTTCGGCGGCATGGGTAAGAGCGTGGTCGGACCAGGCCTCAAAGCGGGAGGCCCAAACTACGTCGTTCCCTTGATGGCGTTTGAAGGTGAGCCAACCGGCAAAGAGGCGCGCCTGCCGGGCGATCCCTTGCTGGCTGAATTGACAACTGCCGTTGAGATGTCGGACGCTCCGACACATGAACGAGAGCGGGTGATTGCGGCGATTCAGAGTTACGATCATTGGGCACGGCTCGAGTTCCTCCAATCGCACGATCACTTTCGATTGTTGGGCGAAGACAACCTGCGCCGTTACTTGCCTTACGGCCGAGTGCGGGTGCGCGTCCACGCAGACGACAAGCGGTTCGACATCTTCGCCCGGGCCGCGGCGGCTAGGGCTGTGGGTGCGCGAGTTGTCATCAGCACGCCTCCCGATTGTGCCGGCGACGCGGCGGTCGAAGCGCTAGATCGCCTTACCGACCCCTGGGCTGGGGCGATCGAGTTCGTCGAAGAAACCGACGACGCCCTGGCCGACTTCATCCGCATGGGCGACACCGACCGGCTCCGTTATGCGTCGCCCGAACGAGTGCCCAATTCGATTCGCCGAGTCGCCGCGGAAGTTGGTTACTATGTAGCCGACTCGCCGGTGTCAGCTCATGGCCGCGTCGAACTGGTCTGGTACGTACAAGAACAGAGCTTTACGCGGGTCTACCATCGCTACGGGAATCTTGGCGCTCGAGGAGCGGAGCTACGCGCCGAGCCGTTATAGCGTTGAGTTGCACGCCCAAGTCGCATAACCCGCCTAATCGACACTTCCAATGCCTACCCGTTGCCCGTCTGGTACGATGAAACGTGACACTGGCCTGCCACTCATCTAAGCTTTCGGACATGGCGCTCGCATCCTCCGAATCGAACTCCAATCCGTGTGGCGGAGACTCGGATAATTCTGGCGCGAGCTCGATTCATTTCGTCGTGGAACAGCCCTCACTGGCCAAATACCGCTTGCCCGTATTTCGCGAGCTGGCCCACCGCCCGGGAATCAACCTCACGTTGCTGTACGGTGAAGCGCCCGGCATTCCAAACGTCGAACCCGACGGTTTCGAGGGACATTTTGTGCCCATGTGGCACCGAAAGTTCGCGGGCCAGATAATCCGTTGGCATCGCGCCCAGTGGCAGGCGGCTGGGCGGAAAGACGCCGATGTGCTTCTCTTTTCTTGGAACGTCCGCTACCTGTCATTGATTCCCTCGCTGATGCGGGCACGCTGGAATGGTAAGCCAGTGATCTTGTGGGGTCACGGTTATTCTAAACGCGAACACGGAGTGAGGCGGATAGTCCGCGAAACGGTCACGCGCCTCGCTACCGCCGTGCTGCTCTACGACCGTGTGACCGCCGAGCGGCTCATCGAGTCGGGCATGCACCGCCAGCGGGTGTTTGTCGCCGCCAACGCGATCGACCAAACGCGCATCGCGGAGGCGCGGCACGCTTGGCTTGCCGATCCGCAGCGACTTCGACAGTTTCAAGACGACCACGGCCTACGGGACCGCCAGGTGTTGCTCTTCGTATCGCGCTTCGATCCTCTTAATCGGGTTGACCTGCTTATCGAAGCCGCTGCTCAACTTCGCGCTCGCTTCCCGCGATTGGTGACGATTCTTATCGGCAGCGGCGGCAATGAGGAGGCGCGCCTCCAGGAATTGGTGGATCAACATCAAATGGCCGACCAAGTACGGTTCGTGGGGAGCATGTACGACGAGATGTCCCTGGCGCCGTGGTTCCTGAGCGCCGATGCGTTCGTCTATCCGGCGAACATCGGACTCAGCATCCTTCATGCTTTTGGTTATGGCGTGCCAGTCGTTACGTGCGACGCGGTCGAGCGGCAGAATCCGGAGATCGTCGCCCTTGCTCACGAAACCAACGGCCTGCTCTATAAGGACGGCAGTGTGTCCGATTTGGCTAGCGCCATTGGCCGGCTGCTGGACGACAACGAGTTGCGAGATCGCATGAGCGCCGCTGCCCTTCAAACTGCCCGAGAGGAATTTACGGTGCCGCGAATGGTCGATGGATTCGTCGCCGCGGTCGAGTACTGTCAATCGCAAAGGAAACGGAAGTGACCAGCGACGCCGATATTCTCAAAACGCCAATCGTCATTGTGGGCGCCCCCCGCTCCGGCACGACGCTCCTTAGCCTGGTGCTCAAGGCGCACCCACAGTTGCATCTGATCGAAGAACCACGAATTTTGTGGAAGTACGGCAACGACGGCAAGTCCGACGTGCTTTCGGCAGCCGATGCGCGGCCTGAAGTGTGCCAGCACATCCGCCGTGGACTCGCTCGGCAAGTCCGCGAAGCGGGGAAAGAGCGGTTGCTGGAAAAAACGCCCAGTAACGCGCTTCGGCTTGAATTTGTCGATCGAGTACTTCCCAATTGTTATTTCGTCCACGTGATGCGCGACGGCTTGCAGTCGGTCCTTTCGATCCGCCGCTATTGGGAACAGCACGCAACCGGCGTAAAGCCGGGACGAGTGTGGCAGCGGCTCAAAGAGATGCGTCCGCGGCAGATGCCGCATTACGCTCGCGAATTCCTCCGTCGGGCGCTGGCGTCCCGCTTGGGCGGCGCCGTCGGCCCCGCCGTCTGGGGGCCGCGGCTGCCCGGCATGGACCAGATGCTCCGCGACACGGGCCTGCTCGAAACGTGCGCCATGCAGTGGCGGATGTGCGTCGAACGCGCTTGCCGGGCTGGCCGCGAGCTACCCCCCAATCGCTACATGGAATGTCGCCTGGAAGACATCGGCGAAGAGATGCTACGGCGAATCATTAAATTCTGTCACCTTTCCGATTCGCCCGAGGTCTTGCAGGAATTCCACAGCCACTTTGATCCCAGTCAACCCGGCGGCCGCACTGTGAACGCCGATCTCGCGGAGGTCGAGCGTGTCAGTCGCTTAATTGAACCGACAAAAGTTTGGCTCGAAGCGACGAGCGGCAAGTTGTTCGCAGATTGATGGCATTCACTCTGCCAGCCAGGCACGCGCTTCTTCCAGCTTCGAGTGGTCGAAGTACTTTATCTTGGCCGTGGTGAAGGGCTTGCAGAAGGTAGCCATGCCCTGCTCCCACTTCGTTTCGCCGACGATCGCCAAGCGCTCGATGTCGCGCCAGTGCTTGAGGTCGAACTTGGTGTCTTCCCACAGGGCGCCGGCGGTCCAGCCGTGGAAGTCATGCATCTGCACGAGGATCCGCACCTTGCCCTGCGATTTGATTTGCTCATCGACGGCCGGCACGAGGATTTCGTAGGCCTCTTTGGTGAGCTTTCCGGTCAGGCTGACTTCCAGCGTATTGCCCACGGCAACGACTTCGATATTGTCCGGCATGGCAAGGCTCCCAGTGAGAGGAAATATGAAGTGGCGAAAGCGTTTTTCTATCGCCAAATTGGGTCGGCGGCAAGCGCCCCTGCCGGTCGTGCCTCGCCGCCGAGCGTGTGCTATGCTTGTGCGGTTGGAATTTGTCGCCAATTAGCGCCTCTTACAGGTACGCACAGTAATGTCGAAGCAAACTCATCACGAGCACGGCCATCATAACCAGAGCGGCCACGGGGCGGCGAAAAAAAAGATTCACCATGACTGGCGGTTCTGGGCGGTCGTGCTGATGCTGGTCGGGATGGCGGTGTATGTGCTGACGAACGACGAATCCGAATTGCCCGGCGGGCAGGAACAGGCGCCGATGCCCGCGGCGGCGGAGTAACAAGGCCTTACGCCGGTTGAACGCGCTCGCGAAGCCACGCGGCGAGTTGTTCTTCGGACAATTCTCCGGCGGCGAGTGCGAGAAACGTTTGGTACTTGTCCTCCTGCGTCGCCTGAACAGTATAGCCATTTCGCGATAGGAATAAGCGACAGGCGACAAACGCAGTCCGTTTGTTGCCATCGACAAACGGGTGATTCTTTGCGATCCCGAAGGCGTAAGAGGCAGCAAGCTGTGCCGCATCCGGCCGCGGGTCGGAATACGCCCACAGATTGCGGGGCCGACCGAGTGCCGATTCCAGCATGCCGCGGTCACGGATGCCCTCCTGGCCGCCGTGCAGTTCGAGCTGTTGCTCGTGAACCTTCTCAACGACTCCCGGTTCAATCCAAATGGGTTCGGCTTCCATGCGTCACTCGGCAAGGCGTCGTAAGACTTCTCTGTCTTCATCCATGATTTGCTCGGCCAATTGCATCTGAATCTGCTCTTCAGACGTGCCCTTAATCAATTCGACGCCGCGCTCGGTATCGGATGTTGCGAGTTCCTTTCCGGGTGCAGCGCCGAGCTTCGCTGCCATTTTAGGAGGCAGAACGATGCAGAGTTGATCCTCCAGCATTGCGACTTTTACCAATGTCATGCAATTAACTCCTCGCCTCCATTATAGCACGCATGCTCCCAAAGACGCGACAGCGGCTTCCAGGGTTCACTTCGGCCAGCGGGCAAATACGCCGCTGGGTAAGGTGCGCCCGTCGGCCGTGGTGAGCAGGAGCTTTCCCGTGGCGGGGGGTTGGCCGCACTCGCCGAAGATGCCGTCCGCCACGTACGCGCCAAGCTCCGCCATGCCGATTTGGGGCGTGTGGCAAGTGGCGAGCACGAATGCCGGCTGGCGGTCGGTCAGTTCGCCACATAGCTGGAGCAACGGAAACAGGTGGTCGTCGATTGTCCAATGTTCATTCCTTAGTCCGTGTCCGTAGGTGGGCGGGTCGAGAATCACTCCGTCATAGCGGTTGCCGCGGCGGACTTCGCGCTCGCAGAATTTCATCGCGTCTTCCACGATCCACCGCAGGTTGCACGTGGTAAGCTGCGACAGTTCCGCATTGCGGCTGGCGCGCTCGACAACGCTCGACGCGGCATCGACGTGAACGATCTCGATCTCGCGACCCGCGGCGACGGCGGCGCTCGCGGCGGCGAGCGTGCTCGCGCCGGTGTACGCGAACAGATTGAGAATCTTCAGCGGCCGCACTTGCCGCGTTACCTGCTGCGCGATCCACTGCCAACTCGCGGCCTGCTCGGGAAAGACGCCGACTTGGCCCGAGGGGAGTGCCGCGAGGCTCAATTCGAACGACATTTCCTCCGGCGCACGAATCGACCATTCTTTGGTCGTCCACTTCCGTAGCGGCGGCCACCATTCGCCTTCAGCGGCCCGGTCGCCCATGAACTTCCCGGTTGCCGTTTTCCAAAGCGCGGCGTCGTGCGGAGTTTCGCGCGCGGCCGCCGAACAGGGTCGGTCGAGCACCAACTCGCCGAAGCGTTCGAGCTTACGGCCAGCGCCGAAGTCGAGCAGGTCGTAATCGGGCCAGGGGAGGGGCATGAGTTAAGAGGCTGGGGGCTGGGGACTGGGAGTGAAAGCTGTGGTGCGCGGGTCTCCCGACCCCGCAGACGAGGACCGCAGGTCTCCGAGCCCAATTGGGAGACCTTCGGTCACCGGTGTGGGG
>JBBDYG010000105.1:0-8759 GCA_040901765.1 Pirellulales bacterium | reverse complement strand
TGGCATGGTCGGGAGACCATGCCACAACAGCAGCAATCCGCTTCCCCTCCTCCGTTCGGGGGGAGGGGTTAGGGGAGGGGGCAGGATTAGCACGCATGTACACCATAGCAGAAGGGGTGGCTCTTTTCAAGGAGGACGTTTTCGGAAAGTTTGGTGAAGAACGGGCCAAGGAGGTGGCCTGGACTGGCGGGCGCGAGAATCTGCGCACGCTTCTAATTCAACGACTTTGCGTCCCCGCCTAGCCTTCGCCACACTGCGGGGTCCCCTGGGAAAAGCCGAATAATTCTCTACAATCACAAGTGCTTATCAAGAATTTGGGACGAATTGCAATATTCAGAAAAGGCTTCGATGATGAGAAAAGTCAAAGAAGCGCCTCCCCGGCAGCAGGCCGTTTCAAAACGCCGTCCGCCGAAAGTTGCAACGCTAAACGGCCAGAAGCTGATTCCCTTCGGATGGTACGGCGGGAAATTCTCGCACTTGGCGTGGTTGCTGCCCCTCTTGCCGGAGTGCCATCATTACTGCGAGCCATTTGCGGGCTCAGGCGCTGTTCTTCTGAATCGTGCTCCTTCTCCGGTCGAAACTTATAATGACCTTGACGGAGAAGTAGTCAACTTCTTTCGAGTATTGCGTGATGACAAAGAGAACCTCGTAGAAGCCATCGGCCTGACACCTTTTTCACGGGAAGAGTTCGCATTAGCTTGCAAGCTTGATGGAGCGCTCGCCCCCTTGGAACGCGCGAGACGTTTCTACGTCCGCGCCCGTCAAGTCAGGATCGGATTAGCGCAAACTGCCACGCTTGGTCGATGGGCCAACTGCAAGAACACTTCGCGTGCCGGTATGAGTGGGGTAATCAGCCGCTGGCTCGGCGCGATTGAAGATTTACCGCTGATTGCCGAACGACTCCTGCGAGTCCAAATTGAAAATCGCCCGGCGATAGACGTTATTCGGCTGTATGACGCAGAGGAAACGCTTTTCTACTGCGATCCTCCGTATATTCACCACACTCGTGGTGACGCGAAGGCATACGCATATGAGATGAAGAATCACGAACATGGCGAGCTTGCGAATGCCCTTAACGCTGCCGGTGCAAAGGTCGCTGTCTCCAATTACCAATGCGACCTGATGGACGATTTATACCCCAGCCCGAAATGGCACAAGACTATAAGCGAAGCACGCACGAACCACGCCACCAAAGGTACCCGAGTGGAGGTTCTTTGGACTAATTACGACCCACAAACGATTGCAAAAAGTTCAAATGGCCAAGGAAACCTGTTCGGAGATTCTTGAGAAAGCCTA
Organism: Pirellulales bacterium; assembly: GCA_040901765.1. Lineage (GTDB taxonomy): Bacteria > Planctomycetota > Planctomycetia > Pirellulales > Lacipirellulaceae > JBBDYG01. The sequence goes on along the minus strand of JBBDYG010000105.1, from coordinate 7,463 downwards.
CAAGGCTGCGGAGGGTCAACTCAAGAAACGTTTTGTCAAGGACGCAGAGTTGGCCAGTGAAATTGCTTTGGTGGCGAATTGTCCTGGCAATCGCGCGGGCGCTCGTTTCCTTTTGGCGGCAACTCTTGCGAAACTTGATAAGCCCCTCATCGACATTCGGAAACCGTTCATTCAGGCTTATGCGGAAGAGGAGAAGGCAGATGCATACGGAGGTCGCAATTACGATGAGCGATACGTTTTCGACTTTATTAACAAGCGCAAGTTGCCGTGCGGTTCGACAACCGCTTTCTTGACCCCTGCTTTCAGAACAAAGGATTATCGTCCTTGATTTGAGCCAGAAGCTTCGCGGGCGTCCCCCTGGACTTTACCAATCAATCCTCAGAATTCTGGACGCCATTCAAACCGGCAGGTCTTCGGCAAGCGAAACTCTTCGCGAATTGATCCGCCTTCTCATTATCGAGCGCAATGAGCGAAAAGCGCGTCTGGAAAGCCTAAAGAAAGGCCTCCGAAGAGAAGCGGGCGATTTAGCTTTGTCAGCAGAAGACACAGTCCGGCTGATCGAGCAACATCTTGCTCTCAAATACGCTTCGCGTCTGCCGGTACTTGTTGTCGCTGCCGCGTACCAAGCCGCAGCGGATAAACTGGGCGAAAAGGTATTACGCCTCAACGCGCACACCGCTGCGGATAGCCAAACCGGCGCCTTAGGCGATGTGGAGATCACTCTGCTGGATGACGACCAAGTGGTCACAACTTACGAAATGAAGGACAAAGCTGTAACCGTCGGCGATATCGACATAGCAATCCAGAAGATTGCAGACGGTGCGGAAGTGCAGAACTACCTCTTTGTTACGACTGCGCCCATTGACCCAATAGTTCGCGAGTACGCGAATCAACAATACAGAGATTTGGGCGGGATCGAAATCGCGCTACTTGATTGCGTCGAATTCTTGCGGCATTTTCTTCACTTGTTTCATCGACTTCGCACGAGCTTCCTGGACCATTATCAAGAGCTTGTGCTCGTTCAGCCCGAGAGCGCTGTTAACCAAGCCTTGAAAGAGGCCTTTCTTGCGCTTCGGCGAGTCGCTCAGGCGGCAGAATAATCAATGCCAAGACATACTCGGTCAAACGAGCGGACCGACGAAGTGCCCGGCACAAGTTGGGCCGTAACCCTGTTGGGGTAAACAATTCATGGGTCTGGCTTACCCGGGGTAGCTCGCTGGCGCGAGCAACCCCAGGCTGGAGGACGTAACGATCCGAGCGCCCGCGGCGCATTTTGACACCCGCTTCATCGCCACTCTATAATAGCGGCTCGGAACTGAGCTTTGCTTTTACTCTTCAGGCGTATCGGAAGAGGCCTACGCAGGGAACACCACGTGACCGAGAAGCCGCGCGCGCCGCTGGATATTTCCGCCATTAGTCGGCGTTTGATCGCCAACGTCGAGTTGGTTGTCGTCGGCAAGCGGCAGCAGATTATCAAGGTGCTCGTCGCCTGGTTCAGTGAAGGACACGTGCTGCTGGAGGATGTGCCGGGGGTCGCGAAGACAATCCTCGCCCGGGCGTTTGCCCGGAGCGTCGGTTGCGACTTCAAGCGGATTCAATGCACGCCCGATCTGTTGCCCACGGACGTGACGGGGGGGTCAATCTTCAATCAGAAGGTCGGCGAGTTTGAATTCCGCGCGGGGCCGATTTTCGCTCAAGTTGTTTTGGCCGATGAGATCAACCGGGCCACGCCGCGGACACAGTCGTCGCTGTTGGAAGCGATGGCCGAAAGCTCGGTGACGATCGACGGGACCACCCATCGGCTCAAGCCGCCGTTTCTGCTGATTGCCACGCAGAACCCGGTCGATCACGAGGGGACGTTTCCCCTGCCAGAGGCGCAGCTCGACCGGTTCCTGATGAAGCTCTCTCTCGGCTATCCGACGCTCGACGAAGAGACGCAGATGCTCGAGATGCTGCGCAAGGAACATCCGCTGGAGCGGTTGCAGCCGGTGGTAACTTCGGACGAGCTGGCGGCATGTCAGCGGGCCGTGCGGACGGTGCATGTGGACGAGAAGATTCGCAAGTACATCACGCAGATCGTACACAAGACCCGCGCGCACCACGACATTCGCCTGGGCGGCAGCCCGCGGGCGTCGATCGCTCTGTTCCGCACGGCGCAAGCGGTGGCCGCGGTGCGCGGGCGGAACTTTGTCGAGCCGGACGATGTGAAGCAAATGGTTCCGTCAGTGCTCGCGCATCGCGTGATCTTGCAACCCGAGGCGCGACTGCAAAACGTGAGCGTCGAGGAGTTGCTGGTGGATATTCTGGACGAAACGCCCGTGCCGGTGCTGGAAGCCCGCGGCGCGGCGGCGGTTCGTGGCGCATAGTTTGCTGCTCGTTTTTTCACCACGGAGTCACGGGGGACACGGAGATTCGCGCATCTACAACGTAAACGATGACAAGTCCCGTAATCGTTCAGAGAACTCTTAGAACGGCACAAAAAAACGATATCCTTTATGGCCTCCGTGTCCTCCGTGACTCTGTGGTGAAACCTCCGGGCATCCTTGAACGATAGTGAAAGAAAGTCTGCATGCACTGGCTCGTGGGCGCAATCTTGGTGCTGGTCGCGGCGATGCTGCTGGGGTTCAGCTTGCTGGCGTATGCGATGTATGCGCTGGTGGGCGTGATTGTCATTAGCCGATTGCTGGCGGATCGGTGGTCGCTGCATCTTTCTGCGCGGCGGGAGATTAGCCGCGAAAAGGCAAGCATCGGGCAGACCGTCGCGGTTGTTGTCACACTGGAGAACAAGCACTGGCTGCCGATACCGTGGCTGCTCGTGGAAGACCTGCTGTCGCGGCGGGCGCTGGTGCATCGGCCGCCGAGTTTGGAGGTCGTCGGCCGGCGGCTGCAGCTTGCGTCGTTCCGCGGGCAGGGGCGGAAGACGATCATGTACCAGCTCAAGTGCAATCGCCGCGGATACTTTCAAATTGGTCCGACGATCGTCGAGACCGGCGATGTATTCGGCCTCTATAGGCGGTACCGGCTGCTAAGCGAGCCGCGGTACTTGCTGGTTTACCCCGAAGTGATTCGGTTGGAAGGATACGATATCGCCTCACGGCGGCCGATCGGCGAGGTGCGGATGACCTACCGGTTGTTCGAGGATCCCACGCGAATGGCCGGTGTGCGGGCGTATCAGGCAGGCGACCCGCTCAACCGCATCCACTGGCGAGCGACGGCCCGCACTGGAGCGCTTCAGAGCAAGATTTACGAACCGTCGACCGTATCGGGTGCCACGTTGCTACTGGACTTTCACGAAAAATCGTTCGATCCGCAGCACGAACCGGTCCGCTCGGAGCTTTCGGTGACGATGACCGCTTCGATCGCGGGCGCGCTGTGCGAAATGGGGCAGCAGGTGGGCGTCGTGACGAATGGCCGCGATGCGGGCGAATGGGACCGGCATCAAGAGATCGAGCGCGAGCAACTTGCCACCCGCAAAGCGGCTCGTGAAGCGGCGGTGCGCGACGAGCGGCACCGCTTGCAGCCACTGGTGATTCCTACCTCTCGGGGTGCGACGCAGTTGCCGCAGATTTTGGAGATGCTGGCCCGCGTCGAGCTATCAGACGGGCTGCGGTTTGCGCAGCTTGTGCGCGAAGCAACGAGCCGTCTGCCGCGCAGCGCGACGGTGATCGCCGTATTGTCGCTCGTGACGCCCGAAGTGGCCGTGGCACTGGGCACGTTACGACGGCGGGGTTACGCCGTGAGCGCGATCATCAACACGCACGAAGAATACCAATTCGCCGAAATGTCCGCGATGCTCTTGGCGGAACGCGTCGAGACGCGGCAGTTGCGAGATCGCGATGCAATTCGGACGATTTGCGCTCGGATGGTATTAAGATGATTGAGAGAACCGCTAATGAACGCTAATCAATGCTAATGGGAAGAAAGTGAGACTGGCTTATTCTATTCATTAGCGAACATTAGCGTCCATCAGCGGTTAAATTGAATTTTATGGCCAAGCGACTTCACATGACGAGTGCGGACTACGTGGCGATTGCCATTAGTCCGGCGCTGATTATGGCGCTCGTGGGGAGTCTGGTGTTCTTTCTGATCGAGGTGCTGTACGAAGGCGAGTATCAGGCCCGGCTGAGCTATGTGTTTGCGCTGTTTGTATTTGCGGCGGTGCTCGTTGCGCGGATATCAATAGAGGACGGCCGCGAACGCGGGGCGCTGTTCGCCGTGCCACTGGGGATTGCGACGTTTGTCGTGCTGTCCAGGTTCGTTGAGCACGACAGCGCTTTCAGCGGATTGATCAATATCGTGCTGATCGTTGTTGTCTGGTGGTGCGCGGATAAGCTGACCTGGGACTGCACGCTGATCGACGACGATCAAGACGCTTCCGGCGAAGGGCTGTTGCAGCGGGTGGGCATCGACGAGTCGCCCGGCAACCCGTCGCCGTCGCGCGGCATCACCGAGAACGAGTTGCAGGCCGAGCGCGACCAACAGCGGCCGTGGTGGCAGCGATTGTTCGTCCCGAGTAAAGGCCCTCACACGCCGGGCGTGTGGGTGGTGTATTTCTCGCTCGCGGCGTTGCCGTTGTTTGGCATCGGGCAATTATGGATTCCGGCGTCAGACGCGGGCCGGCGGCAGTACGCCTTCTCGCTGCTGTTCGTCTACGTTGCGGCCGGGCTGGCGCTGTTGGTGACGACTAGCTTTCTTGGCTTGCGGCGCTACCTGCGGCAACGGCACGTCGAGATGCCGCCGCCGATGGCCGCCAATTGGGTGACGATCGGCGCGGTGCTGATTGCGCTCGTGATGTTCATTGCGCTGCTCATTCCCCGGCCAGCGGCCGAGTATGCCATCTCGCAGCCGCCGTGGAAGTTCCATTCGCCCAGCGATTTATCACCGTCGCGTAACGCCGTCGGCAACGATGGCACGCAAGAGCAAGAGGGCGCGGCCAATCTGGTTCCGGGCGAAGAAGAGGCGGAGCAGACCGTCGAAAGCGAACAGGGGCAAAGCCCCGGTGAGAGCGGCGAGCAGGGGAGCGAATCGAAGCAGGGCGACGAGACGCAGGGCGAGTCGTCGCAGCAAGGACAAGAAAGCGAATCGGAGTCGGAGGGCGCCGCGGGCGAAGCAAGCGAAGCGACGAAGACCGGACAGGAAAGTCATTCGCCAGAGGACGAGCAACAAGAAAACCGCGATGATTCGGCGGCAAGCAATAGTAGTGCCACACCGCCGGAGCAAACCGAACCGCCCGAGGAGAACTCTGGTAGTTCCGCCACGCAGCCGAGCAATAGCCCACGACCGTTTCGGTTGCCGGAGTTGTCATTCTCGCTCGGCGGACTGAGTGGGATCGTCAAGCTGGTGCTGTATGTGCTGGGCGGATTATTGATCGCCTATTTCGCATGGAAGCACCGGCACGCGCTGCTGCAAGGGTTTCGCGACCTGATTCAGCAACTGCGCGAGTTGTTTGCCCGACTGTTCGGCGGCCAGCCAACGAGCGCGGCAGTGGCTGAAGACACGCCTGCCGCGCCGCCGCGAAAACGATTCACCGATTTCCGCGATCCGTTCGCGAGCGGCATGCACAAGCGGCTGCCTCCCGAGGAGCTGGTGCGTTACACGTTCGAGGCGTTCGAGGCCTGGGCCGGCGATCGCGGCGCCCCGCGGACCCCCGACCGCACCCCGACGGAACTGTTGCACGCCGCTTTGCCGCCGCAAACGCCGATGTTCACCGCCGCCCGGCGAATGGTCCGGCTATACAGCGAAGTGGCCTACGCCTCCGGCGAAGTCGAGCGCTCCGCGGCGGAGGAGCTGAGCGAATTGTGGCGGATGATGGGCGAAGGGACGTTTCGCGAACCTGCGAATGTATAAAGCGAGGCCAACCAACGCTTTACCACCCGTCAATCCCCTCGAACAACTCGCGCAGCCGCTCGCCGCGCGCGGGGTTGATCTGCGCGACAAACGCGATCCGGCCGGTTAAATGAGCGCGGAAGTCGGGATGATTTTCGCGGTTCTGGGTTCCCGGGCCGTGGCGGCGACAGTTTATCAAAATCGCCTTAAGCCGGTCGTAGTCGGAGCGACGCACGTTGAGGCGCTCGTTCACAACCACGCCGGCCAGGTGTTGCCGCATGCTGCGGCGCATGATGCGCGTCTTGCGATGATGAACGACGAAACCTTCTTCGGCGGCGGTAGCAGCAGCGTGAATTAAGAATCGCTTCGCGCGCCGGGCGAACTGGTGGTCGCCCGAAAACGCGAGGTCGTCGGCATAGCGTGTGTAGCGAGCGTCGGCCGCGCGAGCAAGTCCTTGCAGTCGACAATCAAGTCGATAGGCGCACAGGTTGGCAATGGCGGGCGAAGTCGGGGCGCCTTGCGGCAAGTGAGGTTCGGCATAGAGCCACCGCGCTTCGCGAAGCCGATAGATGGGAGGCAAATCGGGCAGCTCCCAGACCCACGGCGGTGTAGTCGTTGTACAGAGTCCAGCTAACAGGCTGGCAACGTGTTCGGGATAGCCAATGAGCCGAAAAATAGCCGCTATGCGCGGACGACGGATGCGCGGGAAGAAATCCTGCAAGTCCATTCGCGCAGCGACAGCTCGACCCACGTGCGGCGCGGCGAAGGTTGTGATCGAACGGGCACGAACGAACCCGTGGGCCGCATCGTGCGTCGGCACCGCTTCGAGAATCTCGCGCAACACGCGCTGTTGAAGGGTCTTGAGCCGAAGCTTGGGGGACTCGATAAGCCGTACGGCACCGCCATGCTTCGATAAGACTCGATAGTGGTAATGGCCCAATTTCCGCTGCGGTCGGCGGCGCGCGAATCCTTGCAGATTAGCGAACCACTGTAGCTCTCCGAGTGAAATACCGAGCCAGTGGGCAAGATCGCCGGCAGTGCAAAGAGCCGGCACTTGGACCGCGATCCACAGCCCCGGCTGCATCTCGGGTGACACTGTCACAAATCCAAATCGACAGTCACGCCGAAGCCGCGCTCGGCAAAATCCAGCATCGCCCTGGATAAACTCCGCCACCACCGCGAAGCGAGGGCGCACGGGACCGGGGTAAACTACCAACAGTCGGTCGACGAGCGGCTCGATCCAGTGGCAGGGTTTGCCAAGAACTTCGAGCGCCCTCTCGACGAGTGCCGCTGCATGCCACGGTGAATTGACGAGCGTCGTCGCCAGCAGTTGGGCAATAAGGAGCCGTTCATGCATAAATGAAAGCGGCAGAGTATCTCAACGAGTCTAGTCCGGCGTGAGGCATTATGCGTAGCCGCGCATGGTTCCTCACGCGATGAAATGTCAGTCCTTCAGGATTCCCTGGGGTAACCCCAGAGAGGCAAGCAGCCCGATCGAATCGTGCTCTCACCGACTTGAGATACTCTGCCGCGCAAATGCAAGCACTGATCAACGGGACTTTCGCATTATTGAGACGGATGAGTCCTAGTGCTTGATCACTCTTGGATTGATGGATAAAGCCGCCTGAGCTTGATGC
>JBBDYG010000104.1:0-76753 GCA_040901765.1 Pirellulales bacterium | reverse complement strand
ACCAATTTCTTATCCCAGGGCGTGAACGGTTACGGAATACTTCAACGGACTGCTAGGGGAGGGGACAGCCTTATCCGAACCGCCTATCCTCATTCTCAACCTACAATCACAATAGAAATCCCTCGCTTCACGTTTTTGCTCCATCGTGATTGCTGCATGCAATACTTCGCCCAATACGCACCCTGGTTCACGCTGGCCTTCGTTATCGGCCACGTTCTCGTCCAGGCGTTTCTCGTGTTGCGGGTCGTCATGCTCCGCCGGTCGGTCGGCGAAACTTTAGCGTGGTTGCTAATCATCATTTTCTTCCCCATTGTCGGGCCGATTATCTATCTGCTCATCGGCGAGCGCCGCCTCGGCCGCCGCCGCGCCACGCGCGTCGTCGAGCTTTTCAAGCCCGTGCGCGAATGGCTGGGGGAACTCCCCGGACGACAATTGATCGACTGGTCCGATCAGGCCTTCCAATCGGAGCCACTCTCCCGATTGGGCGAGCTATCCATCGGCATGCCCGCCCTGCCCGGCAATCAGATTGAACTGCTCGAAGATTGGCAGACCGTGTTCCAGCGATTGATCGCCGACATCGAAGTTGCCCAGCGCACCTGCCATCTTGAGTTTTACATTTGGAACACGGGCGGCGAAGCCGATCGCGTGGCACAGGCACTCATCGACGCGTGCCGACGCGGCGTCGTCTGCCGCGTGCTGGTCGATGACATGGGAAGCCGGGCCTTCTTGCGCAGCAAGCTCGCCAAGGAGATGCGCGATGCGGGCGTCGAACTTGCCTCGGCGCTGCCGGGCGGCCTCTTGCGGATGCTGTTCGTCCGGTTCGACATCCGCCTCCACCGCAAGATCGTCGTGATTGATGGCCGTGTCGCCTACACGGGTAGCCTGAACATGGTCGATCCCCGAAATTTCAAGCAGAACGCGGGCGTAGGCCAATGGGTCGATGCGATGATTCGCATGGAAGGGCCGGCCGTCGAGGCCCTCGCCATAACTTTCCTCGCCGACTGGTACTGCGAAACGAGCGCCGACCTCACCGAGCTGCGGGTCTCGGGCGATGCCCGGCCACAGCCTTTAATCGGCCAAGCCACCGCGCAAGTGCTCCCCTCCGGCCCGGCGTTTGCCACCGACGCGATCGAGCAGTTTTTAATCTCCGCGATTTATGCCGCCCGCCGCGAGTTGATCCTCACATCGCCCTACTTTGTGCCGAACGAAGCGCTGCAAACCGCTCTTTCCTCCGCCGCCCGCCGCGGGGTGAAGGTGATTCTCATCGTTCCCAAGAAAGTCGATTCCCGACTCGTGCGTTACGCCAGCCGGGCATTCAAAGGCGAACTGCTCGAGGCCGGTGTCCGCGTTGCCCATTTCACGGGCGGGTTGCTGCACACGAAAAGCATTGCGGTCGATGATGAAATCTCGTTGTTCGGTTCCATGAACCTCGATCCTCGCAGCTTTCATCTTAACTTCGAGATTTCCGTCGCCATCTACGATCGCGAGTTCACGCAGCGCCTGCGCAACCTCCAGCAGCAGTATCTCGATGTTTCGGAGCTAATGGACCTCGCCACCTGGCAACGCCGCTCCTTCGGAGTGCGCCTCGCCGAAGGTTTTGCACGGCTCCTGGGCCCCGTACTCTAACCGCTTGCGGCTCAGCGCCCCCACCAGCTTGCACCAGCGTTGGCCACGGGCGACAATCAAAGTGCCATCCGTCATTCTAAACCACGGATTTCACTGATATCACGGATCAGAACGGCCATTTTTGGCTTTTCGTGCCTCTTCGCGGCTATCAATTCATCCGTGCCATCCGCGAAATCCGTGGTTAATTTATGTCAAACCCAGCTATGATTCGCATTCTCTCTTTTTCATTCTCGATCGTTCTCGTGGTTGGTCCGGCTGCCGCCGTCGAAGTCGGCGAGCAAGTTCAGCGCCACGGCGACGAGATCATGGTCTGCGGGCAGCTTTTCCACACGACCGCCCCGGTCGTGCTGTGGCTCGATCCCGCGGGTTACGACGCCTACCGCGTCGAGCGCCGGTTTGGACCGATTGAAGAGTCATCGTGGGAAGAAGCCGCAAAGGAGCTTCCTGACAGCGCGACGCCCAACCGCTATGGCATCCGCAAGGACGGTCTCGACCGGGAACAACTGGAGCGCGTCCGCGGCGGCGGGTGGGATTTGCCGATGCTGCAAAGTGTCGTCGATCAGTTCGTGATGCACTACGATGTTTGCGGCACCGCCCAAACCTGCTTCCGCGTGCTGCACGACGAGCGCTGCCTGAGCGTCCATTTCATGCTCGACGTCGATGGCACGATCTACCAAACGCTCGACGTAAAAGATCGCGCCTGGCACGCCACAATTTCAAACTCCCGCTCGATCGGTGTCGAGATCGCCCAAATCGGCGCCTACCCTCCCGACAAAACCGCCGCCCTGGAAAAATGGTACGCCCCCCGCCCCGACGGGACGATCGAGCTTCGCCCCCCGCGCCCGTTCGACACGTTCGCCGTCCGCACCAACCCGTTCCACGGCCGCCCCGACCGCCCCGAGCTAATCCGCGGCACAATCCAGGGCCGCGACCTCGTGCAATACGACTTCACCCCCGAGCAATACGATTCCCTCATCAAACTCACTGCCACGCTTTGCAAGATTTTCCCCAAGATCAAATGCGATTACCCCAAAGACGCCGACGGCACTTTGATTCCCCAGATGCTCTCCAAAGACGACTGGCAAAACTTCCAAGGCGTCCTCGGCCACTACCACATCCAACGCAACAAAACCGACCCCGGCCCGGCGTTTAATTGGGAGAAGGTTGTCGGTGGAGCGAAGGAGCTGTTGAAATGACGAAGTTCGGCGAAATCGAGAAAGTCGACGTTCGATCCGCGTGGGCGCACGAGCAACATGAATTCACACCGTGGTTAGCCGAAGATGAGAATATTGCTCGGTTATCTGAGGCGATAGGTGTCGACTTGGAGGTTGAGGGAATTGAGGTTGCCGTCGGGCCGTATTCTGCGGATATTCTCGCCAAGGACATTGGCAGTCAGCGCTATGTGATCATCGAGAATCAGTTCGGAAGGACTAATCACGACCATCTCGGAAAGCTAATCACCTATGCGAGTTTCCTCGACGCAGGAACGGTAATCTGGATCGCTGAGCAATTTACAGAGGAACATCAAAAAGCAATCGACTGGATCAACGATCACACGATTGAGGACGTGACCTTCTATGCTGTTGCAATCGAACTCTGGCGAATTGATAACTCACGGCCTGCTGTGCGGTTCAGCGTGCTGAGTCGCCCGAACGAACTGGTCAAACAGGCTGCGGCAACAAAAGCAATAGCTGAGCTGTCCGATGTAAGAAGGCTGCAGCTTGATTTTTGGACAGCATTTCGCGACAAACTGTTGGAGCGTGGAGTCGTCAAGACTGCGCAAACGCCACGGCCCCAGTATTGGTTTGAAGTGGCAATCGGTCGAAGCGGAGTACATCTCTCGACGATAGCAAACACTTACGAAGGGCGCATCGGAGTAAGGCTATACATGAGTCACAAACTGGCGGATTGGCTCCTCCCAGCTTTAGAACAGGAACGAGAACAAATAGAAGCAGAGATTGGGGAGTGCCTGCTGTGGAATCCGAATCCCGACAAGCGTGATAAGATTGTCGCTTTGCATCATCAGGCAAATCTAGCGGACCGTGCGTCATGGCCGGCTTACATTGAATGGATGGTTGATCGGGTCGAGCGATTTCGCAAGGCCTTTAGCCCGCGCGTGAAACGTATCCAGCCGCACGTTCCACCTACTATCGTTAACTTGTCCGAAGTAAGGTAATTATTTCGCCCTCGATTTGCAGCCCGTTCACGGGGCTTTCCCGCGCAGCGGTACTAGGCCCGACATTTATGTCGGGTTAAAGTGGCGCATTCACGTATCAGCAGCCCCGTTCACGGGGCTTCTCGCTGCCTGGCTTCAGCCACTATCGCTGGAGGAATTCAAACCATGTCGCGCAACTACTACAGCGAAATCCACCTCCATCTGACGTGGCACACAAAAACCAGCAGCCCGCTGCAAACACCGACCATCGAACCTCTGGCGCATCGCGCGATCAAACACAAAATCGTCGATTGGCCCGGCGCGTTCGTCCATGAAATTGGCGGCACGGAAACGCGCGTCCATTTGGCTGTCACCATCGCGCCAACGATCACGATCTGCGAGTTCATCGGCCAAATCAAAGGCTCGAGTTCGCACGAAGTGAATCAACAGGTGGGGCGCGGCGGCAGGGTTTTGGAATGGCAAACAGGTTACGGCGTCGTGAGTTTTGGGACGAAGGATATGCCGTGGGTCCGCGAGTACGTCCGAAATCAGCGCGAGCATCACGCATCGGGCCGCGTTTATGATCGATTGGAACGGATTACCCTGTTGGAGCAAGAGGCTCAAGCCGGGCAGCGAGAAGCCCCGTGAACGGGGCTGGGGGGGAAACGCTCGGCAACGCGGACCCGACATAAATGTCGGGCCTAATACCGCTGCGCGGAAAGACCGGCGAAGGTGACGCGGTCCACCGCTACCAGATTCAAGCTCTTCTTGCGGTTCCGCGCAAGCATTCTGCGCATTGCGAGTTTGATTGCCACCGCCCCAGAACGTGGCATTCTGGCAATCCTCGATAAAAATAGGGGGTTCTGGCGCATGCGTGGCAAAGCTGATCGCCGGCAGTCCGCTTCCTTCACGCGTTAAAACCTGGTGCGCTCCAGTCGTCGTCGAACCAGCTACTCGGAACGATCTAGAAATGTATCGAGAAACTCGAGGACGACATTCTGATATTTCGTCGGATCGAATCGCTCGAGATCTTGGTGAGCGGCGCCTTCCATCAACAACAGTTGCTTCGGTTCCCGAGCGGCACCGAACAGCCGTTTGGTTTCAGGCATCGTCGTGTGGCGATCCTCGCAGCCGCTGATTACCAAGATGGGGCAGCCGACTTCTTTAATTCGGCCGATCGGTTGCAAGTCGCCCACGCCGATTCCCAGTCGCAGGCCCAACTGGCAGGACAGCAACGGCATGGCAAAAGGCGCCAGGGAACCGAGTCGCATTTGCAGTCGGTTGCTGGTAGCTTCTTCGATTGTCGGATAGACGCTCTCAATAACTAGCGCGTCGATGTTGAGCGGCGAAGCTATCAGCGCCGCGGCCCCGCCGAGCGATTTGCCGACCACCGCAATCGGCAAGTCATTGCACTGCGTCCGCGCAAACTCAACCGCAGCACGCGCGTCGCGTGCTTCCAAGTGCCCGAGCGTGATGCATTCTCCGGGGCTTTCCCCGTGCGATTGGAAATCGACCAGTAGAACCGCGTATCGAGCCGCATACAATTGCCGCGCCCGCTGGAGCATGCTCAATCGTGTACTGCGGATGCCATGCAAAAGCACGACCACGCCACGCGGGTTTTCGGGCACGGCGAACCAGCCAGCGAGAGTCGAACCGCTTTCACTGCGAATGGAGACATTTTTGCAGGGAAAATCGGCCGGCGCCGGCCCCACGGTTCGTGGAGCCGGTGCGATAAGCTGTCCGCCAACACGCCACGAGAGCACCGCGAGGCCGATGAATGAGATAAGCAGAATCACAAACAAATACAACAGCCGTCGCGCCCAGCGCCGACGCCGACTTGCATCGGCTGACCTCAGTTCTATGGCTGCGCTCTTGCTCATATCAGTTCGCCAATTGTTCATCGCAAAACTAAACTCCCGCCTTCAACTCCCGCCACACGACGACCGACAGCAGCGCCCCCACCAGCGGTCCGGCGATGGGTATCCAGGCGTAGCCCCAGTCGCTGTCGCGCTTGCCGGGGATCGTGAGCTCGAATTCGAACGTGCCTTCAGTCCCCCTTCGCTGCCTCCAGGAACAACTGACTCAGCGTTTCTGCATCGGTACGATTCAGCGTTTCATTGACTCGCACGAGGAACTCGCCAGATCCCAAATCTGGTTCGTAGATCTTAATGCTTCGCTCGGCAAGCCTTTTCCGAAAGCGGGTAGCGTCGGCGGTCTTGGGTGTGAATGCAAAAATGTTAGAGCCGTTGGGAATCCGCCGAACAGCGAATAGACCGGAGGCTGTCAGATTAGCGATCAGCTTTTCTGAAATGGTAATCGCGTTTTTTAGACGCTGGATGAAGTCTTTCTTGTAAGCCAGCGCCATCGCCGCGAAGGGCCACACCTGGGAGAGGCTTCCGCCGAGCATCCGCCTGGTATGGTACAAGCCATCGATCACCTCCTCGCTGCCCGCTAAGATTGCGCCCGAGCCCGCATTAAAGTACTTATTCAAGGAGACGAACACCGTGTCAAAGAGGCCCGCGTAAGTTTTGGGCGAGACGCCGGTGTACGCCGAGGCGATGTACAACCGAGCGCCGTCGAGGTGCGTTTTGATGTTGTTTTCCTTGGCGAAACTGGTGATAGCTTTCAATTGCTCGAAGGGAACTAGTTCGCCGTCTCTCCGTCGAACCGGCGACTCGATGAGAATGGCTTTGACCGGAGTGGCAACACGGTTTGATTGAAACCCCTCGAGCGTTGACCGAAGCTCCTCCAGGGTAAAGCAGGCCTTCCCCTTAGACAGGGGTACCAGATTGATCCCGCTAAGCTGCTGAGCACAATCGCCCGAGTCGTTGTAGAGATGGCATTCGGCAGGCACGATCGCTCGCTGAGCCTGGTTGTTGGGCTGGGTCAAGCACCGCATGGCAAGGTGGTTCGCCATGGTACCGGTAGGCAGATAAATCGCTCGCTGTTTCCCAAGCTCCCTGGCGAAGGACATTTCCAGCTCCTCAACCACCCCGTGGCGAGAGTAATTGTCGGGCGCGATTGTTCGGCGTTGGATTTCCTCGATCAGCCGCGTGGTGTATTCCCCAGGCGTGAGACTGACACCGTCTCCTGTGAACAATATCGCCTTGCTCGCTTTATTGGGGTCGTTGGAATTACCGGCGCCAGCGCTCGCAAGATTCACCGCGCCCAGCGCAACTCCCGTCAACACACCACGTGACAAGAAGATTCGACGATTCATGATCCCGACCTTTCGGGTAAAGCGGATTTGCGACATACCCCCAGTCGATTATCGATTTCCAGCATTCTCAACACACAGTGTCCGTAAGCCTAGCGCGGCAACATGAACGTCAGGGTTTTGGCGAATGGGAAGGCCGCAAGTTCCACCCACTTGGCTTGCCGCGGCCAGCTTTGTCTCTAGAATTAGAAGTGACAAAGCTGAATATTCACCGGGAAAAACGCCACTTTGCGGTAAACCGTTGACAAAGCTGATTCCTGCGGCCTTCCTTGGTCCGGCGTTAAGAGGCATGGCACAGATCGCTCACCAGCGCGCTAAACTCCCGCCATCAACCCCCGCCACACGGCTACCGCCAATAGCGCCCCCAACAGCGGTCCGGCGATGGGAATCCAGGCGTAGCCCCAGTCGCTGTCGCGCTTGCCGGGGATGGGGAGGAGGAAGTGTGCTAGCCGGGGGCCGAAATCGCGGGCGGGGTTGATTGCGTAGCCCGTCGTGCCGCCGAGGCAGAGGCCGATCGCGAGCACCACGAACCCGACCTGCAGCGCTCCGAGCGTCGCCAGCCCGGCCCGCATCGAGGCGTCGATGTTGCCGATCGGTTCACCCGGCGAGACGGCAATGAGCACGGCAAGCACAAGGACGGCGGTCCCGATTGCTTCGCTGAGAAAATTATTCACGGAATTTTGGATCGCGGGGCCGGTGCAGAACGTGCCGAGCTTCGCATCGCGATCTTTCGTGATGGCGAAATGGTCGCGATACACCAGATAGACAAGGACTGCGCCGAAAAACCCTCCGAGAACCTGCGCGACGATGTATCCGGGCACATCGGCCCAATCAAAATCGCCCGCGGCCGCGAGTCCGAGCGTCACCGCCGGGTTGATGTGCGCCCCGCTTCCGAACGGGCCTATGCACCACACGGCAACATACACGGCCATCGCCCAACCGAAGGTGACGACGATCCAACCCGCGCCATACCCTTTGGTGCGTTCCAGCACCACATTGGCCACGACGCCGTCACCTAACAGCACGAGCAACAGCGTCCCCACAAACTCCGCCAGATAATTCTGCATAGCTATCCCTATGTCGAATCAAGTCGAATTTCTTACCACGGCGGCACGGAGAACACGGCGAATACTCGTCGATCGAAACTAGTTAACGCCCAATTTACTTCCGGGCCTTTGATTCTCAGTGTCCTCCGTGCCCTCGTGGTGCAATCCCTTTGCCTTGACTACGGTTGCGCCCAATTCTTCGCGCGCTCGACGGCTTGTTCCCAGCGGGCACGAATCGTTGCCGCCTGATCGGCCGGCATCTGCGGCTCGAATCGGCGATCGACTTGCCATTTGCGGGCGATCTCGTCGCGGCTCTTCCATACGCCGGCCGCCAGCCCGGCCAGGTACGCCGCCCCGAGCGCCGTCGTCTCGGTTACTTTTGGCCGCACAACGGGCACCTGCAAAATGTCGGCTTGGAACTGGAGCATCGCGTCGTTCACGCTGGCGCCGCCATCGACGCGCAGTTCGGCGATGGGGCTGCCCGAATCGAGCCGCATGGCGTCAATCAAATCGGCCGTTTGCAGGGCGATGCTATCGACCGCCGCCCGCGCCAGATGGGCGTTTGACGTGCCAAGCGTCATGCCAACAATCGTCCCGCGGGCATACGGATCCCAATAGGGCGCTCCGAGGCCTGCGAATGCTGGCACCAAATAGACTCCGCCGCTGTCGGGCACCGACGCCGCAAGCTGCTCGACTTCCTCCGACGACTTAATCAGCTTCAGCTCATCGCGCAACCAACGCACCACCGCCCCGCCGACGAATACGCTCCCTTCCAGCGCGTACTCGGTTTGATTGCCGATTCGCCAGGCGACGGTCGTCAGCAGCTTGTGCTGCGACGCGACTGCCTGCTCGCCCGTGTTCACGAGCGCGAAGCAGCCCGTGCCGTAGGTGTTCTTCGCCGCCCCGCGCTCATAACAAGCCTGGCCAAACAGCGCTGCTTGCTGATCGCCCGCGATGCCCGCGAGTGGCACGCCGTTGAGCGCCGCGCTGGCCGACACTTCGCCGTAGACTTCGCTCGACGAACGCACCTCGGGCAACATCGCGCGGGGCACACCCAAGCATTCGAGCAACTCATCGTCCCACTGGCACGTATGAATGTTCAAGAGCAAAGTGCGCGACGCATTGGAAACATCGGTGACGTGAAGCTGGCCGCCGGTGAGGTTGTAGAGCAGCCACGAGTCGATCGTGCCGCACGCCAGTTCGCCCGACTCCGCCTTGAGTCGCGCTCCCGGAACGTGCTCCAAGATCCAGGCGAACTTCGTGCCACTGAAATAAGGATCAAACAACAGGCCGGTCTTGTCGCGAATCATCGGCTCGCGCCCCGCGGCGCGGAGTTCGGCGCATTTGCCGGCCGTGCGGCGATCTTGCCAGACGATGGCCCGATGAATTGGCTTTCCCGTCGCGCGCTCCCAGACCACGGCGGTCTCGCGTTGATTGGTGATGCCGATTGCCGCTACATCGCTCGGCTTGAGCTTGCGCTCGGCACACAACTCTTCGGTGACCGCGAGTTGGCTCTCCCAGATTTCGGTGGCATCATGCTCGACCCAGCCGGGCTGCGGGTAATGCTGCTGAAACTCCCGCTGCTTGATGGTGACGACCGACCCCGGCTCATCGAAGAGAATCGCCCGGGAGGAAGTCGTGCCCTGATCGAGCGCTAATAAATAAGTCATGTTCCACCACCCGCCGTGAAATCGACCGGCCCCCGCGGCGCCAATGAATATGCCACAGGGATGAGTTTACCGGATCGCCGCGACAACAGGGAGACTTCGGTTGCGATTCTCGTTAGAATGAGGGGTCGCTTATTGGACCACACGATTCAAGGCAGCAGCGAGGTCATATGCAACGTCTTTTTCCATTACTTTCCATTGCGTTCTGTTTCGGTTCGTACGCTTACGCCGGCGATGGCCAGCAGTGGGTCACTTACCCCGGCGGAAATGGACCAGGCCAAGGTAAACACATTGTGTTTCTCTCTGGCGACGAAGAGTACCGCTCCGAAGAAGCACTGCCCATGCTGGCCAAGATTCTCAGCCAGCGGCATGGGTTCCGATGCACGGTGTTGTTTGCGATCGATCCGCAGTCCGGCGAGATTGATCCGAATAATCGCGAGTCACTTCCGGGGAGCGAGGCCCTCGATTCGGCGGACGCGATCGTGATGGCGCTCCGCTTCCGCGCGTGGTCCGGTGAGGCAATTGACCGATTTGTGAAAGCTCATGCGGCCGGCAAGCCAATCATCGCGCTGCGCACGAGCACGCATCCGTTTTCGTTTCCGGAAGGAAGCCCCTATCAAGAATTGAATCGCTTTGGCGAAGAAGTGCTCGGTGAAGAGTGGGTGAGCCACTGGGGTAAACATAAGGCTGAGGCCACGCGGGGTGTTATCGAGTCGGCCGCGAAAGACGATCCGATTCTGCGCGGTGTCACCGATGTCTTCGGCGACACCGATGTCTACGAAGCTTATCCGCCAGAGGATGCGACTATCCTCCTCCGAGGTCAGGTGCTGTCTGGCATGACGCCCGATGCCACTCCGGCCAGCTATGCGAAAACCCGCGCGAGCGACGGCCAGCAGCAGGATGTCAACGAGCCGATGATGCCCGTCGCCTGGACGCGCGAAGTAAAGAATGAGGCCGGCAACACGAACCGCATTTTTTGCACGACGATGGGTTCGGCCACGGATCTGGACGATGAAGGCCTACGGCGACTCGTCGTCAATGCTGTCTTTTGGGGACTGCAAGCAGAAGTTCCGAAGAAAGCGAACGTCGATACCATCGGCGAGTACAAACCAACCGCCTATGGCTTCGACGGTTTTCAGCGGGGCCTCCAGCCGGCCGATTTCGCGCTTGCCAGTTCTGCGCCCGCCCTGCCGGCCAGCGCCTTGCCGCTGCAATTCATCAAGAACGAACGCATCGCACTGGTGGGCAACTCGCTTGCCGAGCGGATGAGTCTGTTCGGCCATTTTGAGGCGCTGCTTCACAGCCGGTTCCCGCAGCAAGAATTGGTGGTCCGCAACTTCGCCCGGCCCGCCGACGCGGTCGAAAACCGCCAGCGGCCGAGCAACTACACCGTGATCGACGATCCGCTCCAGGTGTTCGGCCCCGACACGTTTGTCTGCTTCTTTGGCTTCAACGAGTCGTTTTCAGGAGCCGATGGGGAAGCGGCGTTTCGCGAGGCGTATGAAAAGTATCTCGACGACATGATTCAGCGATACCCGCGAGACGACTCGGGCGCGGCGCCGCGGTTTGTTCTGGTGTCGCCGATTGCGTGGGAAGCGACCGGCAATCCGCTGTGGCCTGATTCCGACCCGCGGAATGAACAACTTCGGCGCTATGCAAAGATTGTGCAAGAAGTTGCTGCTGCGCGGAAACTGGCCTACGTCGATTTATTCACGCCCACCGAATCGCTCTTTGCCGGCGATCCGGGGATGCAGTTTACGATCAACGGCTGCCACTTAAACGAAGCCGGCGATCGTGAAGTCGGGCTGCTGCTCGACCGAGCCTTGTTTGGCAGTTCAAACCCAGGCCACGTTGACTCGGAATCGTTCGAGCAGCTCCGTGCGGCGGTAAACGACAAATCATGGGTTCATCAGCAAGATTACCGGATGCTCAACGGTTGGTACGTTTACGGCGGGCGGCGAACCTGGGACACGGAAACATTTCCGTTGGAGTACGCCAAGATTCGCGCTATGGCCGCCGTCCGGGACCGCCGCGTGTGGGATTTCGCCCAGGGCAAATCGCCCGGGCCGCCCAATGATAGCAAGACCGGCGAGCTTTTCGTTCCCACAACGCGGTTTGGCAACCCAGGGCAAAAGTACTCAGAACCTGAAGAACTGCGTTACCTAACGCCCGAGGAATGCATCGCCACGATGCAGGTGCCGGACGGCTTCGAGGTGCAGGCGTTCGCCAGCGAGAGGGAATTTCCAGAGCTTACCAAGCCGAATCAGCTCGGCTTCGATAACCGCGGCCGGTTGTGGGTCTGCTGCATGCCAACGTACCCGCAATGGAAACCAGGCAACCCGCGGCCCAGCGATCGACTGCTGATTCTTGAAGACACCGACCACGACGGCAAGGCCGACAAATGCAAGGTCTTTTACGACAAGCTCCACTGCCCAGCCGGCTTTGAATTCTACAACGGCGGCGTACTGGTTACCGACCAGCCAAGGCTGATCTGGCTCAAGGACACCGACGGCGACGACCGCGCCGACGTGGTCGAGCACGTATTCGATGGTTGGGCGAGCGACGACACCCATCACACGATCGGCGCCTACGAGTGGTCGCACGGCGGTTTGCTCCACATGCTCGAAGGAGTCGCCATGAGCACCACGGTCGAAACGCCGTGGGGACCGTATCGCCATCAGGACACACCGGGTGCGCATGTTCTCGATCCGCGGACCTTCAAGGTGCGGCACTTCATGACGCCGGGCTACGGAAATCCCTGGTGTTACGTGTTCGATTCGTGGGGCCAGGGGATCGTCGGCGATGGCACGACCGCCAACCAGCATTGGGATTCACTCTTATCGGGTGCCCAATTCTCCGGTCGCCGCGGCGTCGATCCGATCTTCAACAACCAAGGAATGCGGCCGGCGGTGGGGAGCGATTTTCTTCTATCCCGCCATTTGCCCGACGACGTGCAAGGTCAGTTCATTTACGCCTGTGTGATTAACATGAATGGCATCCCGCGGTTTGCCATCAACGACGATGGCTCCGGCTTCAAGGGCCACCGGCTCATGCAAGCTGCGCAAGATGAAGGCGGAAACAAGAAGGAAGTGCCCGACAATCTGTTGATTAGCAGCGACAAAAACTTCCGGCCGGTCGATCCGCAGATCGGTCCCGACGGCGCGGTGTGGTTTGGCGATTGGTGCAACGCGCTGATCGGTCACATGCAGTATTCGCAACGCGACCCCAGCCGCGACAATGTTCATGGCCGCATTTACAGGCTGGTCGCCAAGGAGCGGCCGCTGCTGGATTCGATTTCGCAACACGATAAAAGCGAAGCGGAGTTACTGGAGCAATTCAGAGTCTACGAACCGCGAACCCGCTATCGCGCAAGGCGCGAGTTGCACGACCGGCCAACTCCAGTCGTCGCCGCGGCGGTCAAGAAATGGGTCGTCGAGCTTGATCCGGAGGATCCCGAGTACGACCGCCTGCGCTGCGAAGCGCTCTGGGTATTGCAAGGCCATCACGCCGTCGATGCGGAACTATTGGAAGGCGTGCTCCAATCCAAAGCATTTCAAGCCCGTGCGGCGGCAACACATCTGGCGGCCGACGAACGGGAATATCTGCGTGGCGCGTTCGAGATGCTGCAAGCGCAAGTCCGCGACGAACATCCCCGCGTTCGACTCGAAGCGGTTCGAGGCCTGAGTTTTTTCCCCACCTTGGAGTCGGTTGACGCAGCGCTAGTAGCGCTAGAACGGCCGCTCGATTCATGGCTGCGGTACACGCTCGAACACACGATCGGCGCGTTGGAACCGGTGTGGGCCGAGGGGTTCCAAGCGGGGGCGTTGGCATCAGGCAATCCGCGGGCGCAGGAGTTCGTCGCCGACTACGTCGCCCGCCAGCGGCCCGGGCTGGCAGCGCAAGGCCACTTAAAACTAATGCTTAACCCCGACGCGCCGGCCGACGCCCGTAATCAAGGCTATGAGGCGCTCGAGAAACTTGCCGGCAACGCCGGGAACGGGCAGGCCGTACACCGCCGTATCTGCGCGACTTGTCACAAAGTGGGCGATACGGGTTACGAATTTGGCCCTGCGCTCACCGACGTGGGAAAACGCCTCACCCGTCGCGAATTGATTGAATCGATCATCGAGCCGAGCAAGAAGGTCGATCCAAAATACGTTACCACCAGTGTTCTGACTGCGGATGGATTAACCGAGGTTGGCTTCGTCATCAGTCGCACCGAAGACTCGCTTACGCTCGCTCTGCCGGAAGGCAAACAGAAAACCTTCGCAAACGACGACATCGACGAAGTGTTCGAGACGAAGCAAAGCAGCATGCCCGAGAACTTAGGCAGCACCGTCTCGCCAGCGGAGTTCTTGGATGTGATTGAGTATTTGACGACGCTCAAGTAAAGAGGTCGGACGCCGGACGCCAGCGGCCAGCTACGTGGGAACCGCGATCTATCATGCAATTCGCTTCTTTCCCTCTATCTGCCGGTCATTTATGATAAGGATCGGCGATACCTATTGAAAACCCCGGCGGAGACGTTTTGCGATGCAGGTGGTGCGAATCCTTCTCGTTCATCCGCTCGCCGTCTGGTTTATTGCCAGCGCCTGCGCGGCAAGTGAACCGCGACCACCAACCGCCGAACAACGCGCATTCTTTGAATCGAAAATCCGGCCCGTCCTTGTCGAGCACTGCTACTCATGTCACTCGGCCGAGGCGAAAGAGCTTAAAGGAAGTCTGCTCGTCGATCACCGCGCGGGTCTTCTGACCGGCGGCGATAGCGGGCCAGCCGTGGTGCCCGGCAAGCCCGAGGAGAGTCTGCTTCTGGCGGCACTAAAGTATGAGAGCTACGAGATGCCTCCCGACGGCAAACTGCCGCCGGAGGTGATCGCCAACTTCGAGCGGTGGATCGCAATGGGAGCGCCGGACCCGCGCATTGGCGAAACGGCGCTACCAGTGCAAGAAATCAACATCGAGCAAGGCCGCCAATTCTGGTCGTTCCGGCCGATCGCTCGGCCCAATCTACCGCAAGTGAACGACACGAGTTGGTCCCACGACGACGTCGACGCGTTTCTACTAGCCCGGCTTGAAGCCCAAGGATTGGCGCCGGCCGCCGACACCGATCGCGCCACCTGGCTTCGCCGGGTGACGTTCGACCTCATTGGCTTGCCGCCGTCCCCGCAAGAAATCGACGCCTTTATCGCCGATGAATCGCCCGGGGCGTTTGAAAAGGTCGTCGACCGACTGTTGGAATCGCCTCACTTTGGCGAGCGGTGGGGGCGGCACTGGCTCGATGTGGCCCGCTTCGCGGAGTCCTCGGGCGGCGGCCGGTCGCTCGTGTTTAAAGATGCGTGGCGTTACCGCGATTACGTGATCAAGTCGTTTAATGACGACAAGCCGCTCGATGAATTTATCATCGAGCAAATCGCCGGCGATCTGCTGCCCCATGCGTCGCCGCAGGAGGAGCATGATCACCTCGTGGCCACGGCTTACCTGTTGCTGGGCGCCCACAACTACGAAGAACAAGACAAGCAGCAGCTTGAAATGGACGTGGTAGATGAGCAACTCGACACGATCGGTCGCGGCCTGTTGGGCATGACGCTCGCCTGCGCGCGGTGCCACGATCACAAGTTCGATCCTATCCCGACGACGGATTACTATGCGCTTGCGGGCATTTTACGCAGCACGGATGTCATCGTTCACGAGAATGTTTCGAATTGGAAAACGCGGCCTCTTCCGATGACGGCCGATGAAGAAGTGGATGTTGAACAGCACGAGGCGAAAGTCGCGAAGATGCAAGCGGAGCTTGCGGCGGCGAAGAAGGCTGATCCGCCGCAAACGCCCACGCAGATCAAGGCGCTGGAGAAGAAGCTGAAGCAACTTACATCGAGTGGTCCAACGCGGCCGGAGACGATGGCGGTTGCCGACGCTGAGACGATTGCCGACTGCCAGGTGTGCGTGCGCGGCAGCGTGCGGTACCGCGGACCCGCCGTACCGCGCGGCATGTTGCAAGTAGCGACGCTTGACGAGCCGCCTCCCATTCCTGCCGAGGAAAGTGGCCGCCGCGAACTGGCCCATTGGATCGCCTCACCGGACAATCCCCTCACCGCGCGGGTCTATGTGAACCGCGCATGGCATTACCTGTTCGGAGCGGGTCTGGTGCGGACGCTCGACAATTTTGGCACCACCGGCGAACAGCCGTCGCATCCCGAACTTCTCGATTTCCTCGCCGGCCGGTTTGTCGACCAGAATTGGTCTACCAAAGAACTGGTCCGCGCGCTCGTGCTGACGCGGGCCTATCGCATGAGCACTACCCACGACGCCCGAGCCGCCGCGGTCGATCCCGAGAATCGTCTCCTGTGGCGGATGAATACCCGCCGCCTTGATGCCGAGTCGCTCCGTGACGCAATGCTTGTCGTAAGTGGCCGGCTCGACCTGGCGATGGGAGGTCCGAATATCCTCGATTCGAAAGCGCTCACCAGTGCAGGGTCGTATACTCCTACTGAGTATGGCTACCAATTTCTCGACTTTCGTCGTAGCGTTTACACACCTGCGTTTCGCAATCGGGTTCACGAGCTGTTCGAGGTCTTCGATTTTGCGAACTACAATGCCGCGGTCGCGGAGCGAAGCGTTACGACCGTTGCGCCGCAGGCGCTGTGGATGCTCAACAGCCCGTTTGTCATGGACCAGGCTCGCGCCGCGGCCGAGCGAGCACTGGTCCGCGAAGACGCAAGCGAATCGCAGCGTGTTGAGCTTGCCTTCCGCGAAGCTTTGGGGCGCCGCCCCACCGATGCAGAAGCCGCCATCGCCATGCAGTCAATCGAAGGGCACCAGGATCGAGTCGTCGCGTGGGAGCAATTGTTCCAAGCGTTGTTGGGTTGTCTAGACTTCCGATATTTGAATTGATGAGCAAAGATTTGCTGAAACACTATCATGTCGCACTTCAACCCCGTCGCCATTCGTTCCCGCCGGCAGATGCTGCAAGAAGTCGCGTGCGGCTTCGGAGGGCTTGCTTTGGCGAGCCTGATGAACGACGACGCCTCGGGCAGTCGCGTGAGTGCCAAGCTCACGCCGATCGCACCGCGCGCCAAGCGAATTATTTTCCTCTTCATGGCCGGTGGCGTGAGCCAAGTCGATAGCTTCGACTATAAGCCGGTGCTTGAAAAGCACGATGGCGCGATGCGCCAGTTCCGCGACGCCCGCAGCATCGCCAAAACGGGCATCGGCGTCGAAGCGCGGGTGATGAAGGCCCTCTGGAAGTTCCGCCAGCGCGGGCAGTCGGGCAAGTGGACCAGCGACCTGTTCCCCGAGATGAACACCTGCGTCGACAAGCTGTGCTTCCTCCACGGCTTGCACACCGAAGGAGTCGCCCACGGCCCCGCGACGCTTTTTCTTCACACCGGTTCAACCAACTTGCTTCGCCCCTCCATGGGCGCCTGGGTCAACTACGGCCTCGGCAGCGAGAACGAAAACTTGCCCGGCTTCGTTGTGCTCACGCCTTCGCTGGGCAACGGCGGACCGCGCAACTACGGAAATGCATTTCTCCCGGCCGCGTACCAAGGCACAACCATTGGCCGGGCGGGTGTGCCGGCGAAGGAAGCACAGATCCGACATCTTTCGAACGACCGACGTGACGTACCAGCACAACAAGCCCAGTTCGACCTCGTGCAGGCGCTCAATCGTCAGCAGTTGGATCGCCACGCGAGCGACACGAATCTGGAAGCGGTGATCGAGTCCTATGAAATGGCGTTTCGGATGCAGCGTCACGCCCCCAGCGCGATCGATCTGGCGGACGAATCGCCTCAGACGCACACCATGTACGGCATCGGCCAGAAGGAAACGGATGACTACGGCCGGCAATGCCTGATGGCCCGCCGCCTGGCCGAGTCGGGCGTCCGTTACATTCAGGTGAATTATACCGACAACTCGAACAACCCACCGTGGGACCAGCACTCCGACATGCCCAAGCACGCACAGCATGCCCGGGCAGTCGATAAGCCGATCGCCGGTCTCCTGCGCGATCTCGAACAACGCGGCCTGCTCGAAGACACGCTCGTCTGGTGGGGCGGTGAATTTGGACGCAACCCGTTTGCCCAAAACAACGGCACTGGCCGCGATCACAATCCCGACGGGTTCACCATTTGGCTGGCCGGCGCGGGCGTCAAGCCTGGTTTCTCGTATGGCGCTACCGACGAGTTCGGCCACATCGCCATCGACCAAAAGGTCCACATGCACGACCTGCACGCGACGATCTTGCACCTGTTGGGTCTCGACCACTTAAAACTCACCTACCCCTACGCGGGCCGAAACTTTCGGCTGACTGATGTCGCGGGGAATGTGGTGCAGGAGATACTGGCGTGACAGTTGTCGGCGGTCAGGAGATCGAGTTATGAAGATTATCGAAACATCAGATGCCACGTCGACGTTAGCCGAGTACACGGCTGGCATTGGAAACGGTCCACTCATCGTGACCATCGAAGGTCAACCCGTTGCCGCTCTCGTCCCCATCGAAAACACCGACTTGGAAACAGTTTCGCTAAGCAGCAATCGACAATTCCTCGATCTGATCGAGCGCTCGCGTTCTCGTGTCAGTGCAAACGGTGGAATCCCAAGCGACGAAATGCGACAGCGGTTCTGGTAGCTATTTCATCGGCACATCGACTTCCCGCTCCAAATCTCCGTGCGTTTGCAACCACGCCGCCGCCACCCAACAGACCAGCGCCCACAGCGTACCAAGCGCCCAACCGGCGAGCACATCGCTTGGCCAGTGGACGCCGAGGTAGACGCGGCTGACGCCGACGGCGAGCGTGATCGCGATTGCCAGGCTAACCACAAGCACTTGCAAATAGCGGTTTGTCACCAGCCGTGCCACCAGCAGCCCGAGCGTCAGATAGGTAGCGGCGGCCATCACTGCGTGACCGCTGGGGAAGCTGTGCGTGTAAACGTGCGAGCCGTGGGGCACCAGGTCCGGCCGCGGCCGAGCATAGCCAAGCTTCAGGGCATAACCTATTGCGAGCGCCCCAATCACTGCCACGAGCATGTAAATCGCCATGCGGCGGCGGGTGAGAGTCCATAGGAACGAAACTACGGTGAACATTACCAGAAACAGCACGGCGATCCCGCCCAGCGCAGTGATATCGCGGGCGATCTCTTCCATCCACCGCGGCCCAAGGGGGTCGGCTTGATCGGCTGAGTTCCGCATGGCGAGCAAAATTGACTCGTCGAGGCTCGCCGTGTCCCCTTCAATTACCACGTCGGCGAGTTCCAGAAAGCCCCATCCCAGGGCGACCGCAATCAGAAGTAGAACCACCGGTGCCCATTCCAGGTGTCGCAGCGACTGGGCAAGCTGTTTGATGCGGATGAAAGGAAAGGTTTTCATGGGGACGAGCCAATGTCATTACGAATCGTCCGCCGGTGTGGAAAAGTTCGCATCGCGAATTGGCAGGTCGCCGAGAAGAAAGCCAGAGGCGCCGCCCGGATTCGAACCGGGGATGTCGGATTTGCAATCCGATGCCTTAGCCACTTGGCTACGGCGCCCTGTGGGGGATGCTTGCGCTAGTTGCCGTGCTACCAAATAGTGGGCAGCGAAAGGGCAGACGCTAAAGTAGTCCGTAAATGATTCGACCATTACAGCCCGCACACTTTGGTAAAAACTACGCAAGCCGGGGGCGTTGGTCAAGACCGGAAAGAGATTCTGGCTGAGGATCGATGCCAGCACTAACGGGCGTTGATCGGCCCGTTTGTACCGGTTCCGCGAACTAGCTGGCAGCGGGAGAGCTGCCATCAAGAACCGCATGGTTCGGGTTCGATGCAACAACGGAGCGGGCAGGGGAGTTGCGTTCATTCCGTGGACACGTCGAAGGACCGACGCATGAATCTGATTCAATTGTTGTTCACCGGCCGCAGCGTGCGGCTGGAGGAGTTGGCGACGCAGGTCGCCGAGCGGGCGGTCACTGAGGTCGAGCGGCGACTCAGTGGCGTCGTTCATTCGATGAGCCAAGCCGAAGCACGCGGCTATGTGCGGGCTCGCGCCGCGAAGCCCGTGCGCCAACAAATGCAATTCGTGCTGTCGAGCGTTCCGACATTGACGCCGGAACAGTCGCGAGAAATCCTGGCCCGCGCCACGGAGCGGACGGTGACGCTCGTCGTCAGCGATTTTGCGAAGGCGTCCCGGGATGTGAAACAGAGCAAGGCAGCGTAGTTGGACGCGGCAGATCTCGCATCCGATAAATACAACGACCCTGGCATCTGCAAGCAGACGCCAGGGTCGCACTGTATTACGCCTTCGATCGCCGCGCGATAAAAGCGGCATTCAAAGTGCCCCGCTTACGGCGCGGGATCCGCTGGGGGAGTGACCGGATCGGCGGGGTCCGTGACCGACGGGGCCGGGTCGATCTTCTTATCATCCGTGGCATCGCCACATCCCAGGGTCAAACCGAGCATGGTGACTGACAACAGCCACAAGCCAAAACTCTTCATCACTGAACTCCTTGTCGTTACGGGAGAGGATAGGTACGGTTGTCGCCGAACTGAACGGAGGGCGTCATGCAGCAATTGTGCGCTACGAATTGGCGTCCGTAACAGAATTCGCTTCGAACCGATCAATCTTGGCAGCAGTCGGGAAGATTCGGCTGAAGTGCAAGTTTGCAAACGTCCGAGCCAGCCCTACGGCAACTTATGGTATCACCCCGCCCGCGGCGATTCTACGGGTCAGGCCCCATCCGAACGGAGATTTTTTAGCTATTTGGGGCGGTGAATTTGCCTAACCGGAAAAGTTTCGCCCCGCAGGGCATCAGTATTGCGGCGGGAGCACCTCTGTCTGATGGTTTCCCCGGCTGGTGGCCGAAGCAAAGTCTTGGACGCTCTGCCGATAGTTCGGCGGGCAATCTGAATCACCTTCCGACTTGCAATCGCGGAGTTTCCGATGCGCATTCGACTTGCCCTGTTCACTGCCTGCACGTGGATGTTCGCCACGATTTCGCCGACCCCGGCCCAGCAACCCATTCGCGACGTGCCTCCGACTCCAGCCGTCGACGCCGAGGAGAATTGGTCCTACGAGCAGAATTACACGCCGAAACCCAATCCGCGGGCGATTATCCAGCAGAAGGCGCAGATTCGCGCCGCACAGCGGATGGATCGGATGGCGGCGATGCAGTGGTACGGCATGTCGAACTCGCGCCCCACAGCCAGCGCCACGCCTTTCTCCACGATGTACAGCCCAGCCTGGCAAGTGCCCGGCGGCCGGCCGTTCGGTTGGTTCCACTCGCAACGCGCGCCGGTAATTATCGTGCGGTAGCCTCTCCCCTAGCCCCTGCCCCGAGGACGCAGGAGGGGGATCAGATTTGAAAGCCCAACTCGGGTTTCAGTTCGTCGACTTCGCTCTTCATGCGAAGCTGTGGCTTTTCGAGCACTACGGTCGTATGAGGGGCGACGCTGTGGGTCAGCCACACGCTTGAACCGATGACCGAATCGTGGCCGATCACAGTGCGTCCGCCCAGGATCGTCGCATTTGCGTAGACGACCACGCGGTCCTCGATCGTCGGATGGCGCTTGTGACCGCGGACGAGGTTGCCTTCGGAGTCGGTGGCAAAACTTAGAGCGCCGAGCGTAACACCCTGATAAAGTTTCACCTGCTCGCCGATCTCGCACGTCTCACCGATGACGACACCCGTGCCGTGGTCGATGAAAAAATAGTCGCCGATTGTGGCCCCGGGGTGAATGTCGATCCCCGTGCGACCGTGAGCCCACTCAGTCATCATGCGGGGAATGTACGGAATCTGTAGCTCGTGGAGCAGATGGGCCAGGCGAAAAATGGTAATGGCATATAGACCGGGATAGCAGAAGATCACCTCATCGGGCGTCTTGCAGGCGGGGTCGCCGTCGAATGCCGCCTGCACGTCGGTGGCGAGCGTACGCCTCAATTCGGGCAGCCGATCGAGAAACAACAGCGTCTTGGCTTGGCCGAGCGCTTCGAAGTCCTCGACCGTCTCGCAGTCGCTGGTTGCGCCCGCTTCATGCCTCAATGCGCGGCCCATCTGGACCGTCAGCCGGTCGTGTAGGCGGTCGATTAGATCGCCGACGTAAAACTCGACATTCCCCCGATGGAGTCCCTCACGCTGGCGGAAGCCGGGGTAAAGAATCTCCAGCAAGTCATTTACCGCGGCGATGATCTCGTCGTACTTCGGCAGGGGGCAATGGTCGAGGTGGTTGATTGTGCCGATTTGGTCGTAGGTCGCGACGATCCGCTTGGTAAGCTCGGGAAGCTGGTCTTTGAGCCGGAAATCGGTTGCCATCGTGGTTTCTCCCGAAGGCGAGGGGCGTCACGCGGACTTGCGGACGCAAAGCGAGAGAGTCTGCCCGCTGGGGCAAACACGCAGAACGACCGGCGTTAGGCCGGCGTCGTACACAGGCAGCCGCGGTTTCCGCTTAATCGCAGAGTCATGGCCACATTCTAAGAGTCGGTTTGGGCAAAAGCAAACGACTAGGTACTTTGTCGGCAAGGGGTGCCGGTGGAGTTGAGGGATTTTGACGGGAGGAAAGGCAGATGTGAGATGTGCGAAGGCAGAAGTAGAGTTTAGCCGCGACGCGGAGCCGAGTCTTCGAGGCGCAGCGGAGCGCTTCGCGTCAGTTGGCGGACGGATCGCCTGGAAGGCGATCGGGCGAGGTTCCGGGCAACATGATGGACAGGCCGATGCGCTGGGTCGCCTTCTTCCATAAGGTCGCGTGGTCGGCGAATACGTCCTCCGGGGTCGCTGCGGTTCGAAGCCAGCCACCGGCTTTCATTTCACTCTCCAATTGGCCGCTTGCCCAGCCGGAGTTGCCGTTAAAGACCCGCAGGGTTTGGTTGGGTTCGCGCACCAGTTGATCGAGCGTGGAGCGCTGCATCGACATGTAAACACCCGGTAGCACTTCCTTCTCGCTGAGCGGTTTGTTGCCGTGGAGGGCGACGAGCGGTCCGGGCACGGGGCCGCCGACGTAAATCACGTTTTCGTTATCGCAGGGATCGGCCTTCACCGCCTCCCAAACTTCTCGAATCGTCCGGTCCGACGGTCGATTGAGCACCACGCCGAGCGCACCTTGCTCGGCGTGCTCGAGCATCAGCACCACCGTCTGGCGGAAGTTCGGATCAAGCAGGTGCCGCGAGGCAACGAGCAGTTGACCAGTGAGTGAACGCATTGGGAAAGGCAGATGTGAAAAGTCAGAAGGCAGAAGTGATACCGCCGCGCACCGCCAAACAAGACTTCGTCATCCAATCTTGTTGTCGTTCGGGCGCGTTGTGAACTCAATGGATTTTCCGGGACCGAAGCGCGAGCGCGCCCAATTCACAATACATCCTAAGAAAAAGGCGAATATCAAAGTTCCAAACATTTTGGCCCTTGAGGATGGTATGCCGATCCACTCCGCAAACAACAAGAGAAAAATTGCGCCTACGACATATATGATGTCCGCTATGCCGATCGTCATACGCATCAGAGTACTCGTCGAGCAATGTTTAAGTGCGAGTCATGAATTGGCTTGCGCAATCTCAATCGCTTTGAGCAACCCGCGGGCCTTGTTCAGGGTTTCCTGATATTCTTGTTCGGGAACGCTGTCGGCAACAATCCCCGCCCCGGCTTGCACGTAGGCGATGCCGTCCTGCACGACGATCGTCCGCAGGGCGATGCAGGTATCCATATTGCCGGCGAAGTCGATGTACCCCACCGCGCCCCCGTAGGGACCGCGGCGATGCGGCTCGATTTCGTCGATGATTTCCATCGCACGCACCTTGGGCGCGCCCGACACGGTCCCGGCGGGCAGGCACGCAGCCAGGGCGTCGAAGGCGTCGCGTTCGGGAGTCAGTTCGCCCGTGACGTTTGAGGTGATGTGCATCACGTGGCTGTAGCGCTCGATAACCATTACGTCCGAAAGCTGCACCGAGCCATAGCGGGCCACGCGGCCGACGTCGTTGCGGCCCAGATCGACGAGCATTACATGCTCGGCGCGTTCTTTTGGATCCGCCAGCAACTCTTCGGCGAGCGCGCGATCTTCTTCGTCGGTTCGCCCGCGGCGGCGCGTGCCGGCCAAGGGCCGCACCGTCACTTTGCCATCGACCACGCGAACCATGATTTCCGGCGAACTGCCGACAAGAGTACACTCTGGCATGCGCAGATAGAACATAAACGGGCTGGGGTTAACGACTCGCAGCGTACGGTAAACCTCGAAGGGTTCAACCGAAAGCGGCGTTTGCAACCGCTGGCTGATGACCACCTGAAATATGTCACCCGCACGGATGTACTCCACGCACTTCCGCACGGCGGCTTCGAACTCGCGCTGCGTGAAGTTCGACTCCGCCTCGAGCGTGAGATCGCCGGTCGTGTCGATATCAATCGGAGCCAGCGGAGTCGTGGCGGCAAAAAGTTTTTCGACGAGGCGGTCGACGCGATGGCAAGCGTCGTCGTAAGCGGCGAGGAGCGATGGGCGAGGGGCGATGGGCGAGGTTTTGGTATCTCGCTCCTCGCTCCTCACCCGTTGTCCCTCCCCCACCTTTGCCAGCGCCACGACGATACACGTTTTTTGGACGTTGTCGAACACGACCATGTGGTCGAAGAACGCGAAGGCGAGGTCGGGCAAACTCCGGTCGTCCGGCGGCGCGTTGGGGAGTCGTTCGACGTAGCGGACCGTGTCGTAGCCAGCGTAGCCAACCGCCCCGCCCACAAACGGCGGCAGGCCCGGGTGCTTGGCCATGCGGACTGCCTGGACCCGCTCCCGTAAATCGGCGAGCGGGTTTTTGGATGTGAAGGTCCGGCGTGTCGTTTGGATGGGCTGATCGGTTGCCGGTCGGCCGTACTCGATTTCCGTGACTTCGTTTCCGCGTGCTTGCAGGAGGAGAAAAGGCTCGCCGGCGAGGAAGCTATACCGACCGACCTTTTCGCCCCCGACAACGCTCTCGAACAAGCAGGCCGCCGCGCCGATGTCGAGCTGGTGAAACGCGCTGACCGGAGTCAGGGCGTCGCTCATCAACCGGCGGTAAACCGGCACGAAATCGGCCGAAGCGGCTTGGGAGGCGAACGTCTCGAAATCGGGAAAGTAAGACATGGTGACGGGATTGCAGATTTGGGATTTAAGATTTGGGATTGAAGAGGTGATCAGAATTGCAATCCGCGATCGGCTTTTGCCACTTTAACAGCGGGTTTGGTCGGTCACAATCCGCAATCCCGGGTACCCCTTGGGTGCCGCAATCCGCAATCTCCGGCTCGCCTTGACACTAGGGGGGGCACCGATAGAATCCCTTTAGCCATCGGGACTTACGTTTAATTTCGGCAATTTGCGGCCAGGCGGATCACGTCGACATTAGGATTGGTGTCCATTGCGCGCTCCGTTCCGAAGACTCCGCGTCGCGGCTAACCACTAACCACTGACCAGCGGCATCCAGCGACGGTTCACTTATGAAGTGCCAGAAGTGCGAGAAGCCGGCGACGTTTCACATCACCGACTTGATCGACGGCAAGCCGAACGAATTGCACCTGTGCGAGGAGTGCGCGCATTCGTTTCTGGCGCCGGCGTCGGAAGCCTCCGAGGTAATGCCCGCCATGGCGGGGCTACTGGCGCAGCAACTGGCGGTTGGCGAAACCGCCGAGGAACTGGCGCGGTTGGACCAGCGAACCTGCCCGGTGTGCGGGATCACTTTCCTCGAGTTTCGCAAGCAAGGCCGCCTGGGTTGTCCGCACGACTACACGTATTTTGTAAAGGAACTCGAACCGCTGCTGATGAACATTCATGGTGAAACGCACCACGTCGGCAAAGTTCCACAGCACTGCGCGAAAGACGCCGAGCAGCAGACGCAACTCATCCGCCTGCGGCGCGAGATGAAGGAGGCGGTGGCCGCGGAAGAATACGAACGGGCCTCGAAGCTCCGCGATAAGATTCGTGGAATTGAAGAAAAACGAAAACAGAAATGAGAGAATGACGAATGACGAATGACGAATGACGAATGAAATTGAGATACCTACCTCCTTCATTCGTCATTCGTCATTTGGGAATTCGTCATTTCGCGCCATGTCCATCAACTTTGAACAGCTAACGCAGGCGAGCGGCGAATGGCTGCGGGGGACCGGGCCGGAGTCGGATATTGTCATCAGCAGTCGCATTCGACTCGCGCGGAATCTGGCCGACTTTCCGTTCATTGCCCGAGCCACTGAATCGGACCGGTCCGAGATTGAGCGGCTGCTTATGGAGCAGTTTGGCGAGTTGCAGCGCTCCGAGCAACTTGCGGCCGACTTGTTGCACGTTGATGTCGCCGGGCTGGAAGATATCGACCGGCTATTTCTCGTCGAGCGGCAACTGATCAGCCGCGAACTGGCAGACAGCCAAGGTTCGCGGGCGGTGGTGATCGATCAGCACGAACAATTCAGCGTGATGATCAATGAGGAAGACCACTTGCGGATTCAAGTGATGCACAGCGGCCTCGATCTGGCGGAGGCTTGGAAACAAATCGACCGGCTCGACAATCTTATCGAGCAACGCGTCACCTATGCCTACAGCGATAAGCTGGGTTACCTCACCGCTTGCCCGACGAACGTCGGTACCGGGGTGCGGATGAGCGTGATGCTGCACCTGCCGGCGCTGGTAATCACGCGGCAGATCGAAAAGGTGTTCCGCAGCCTACAGAAGATCAATCTCGCGGTGCGCGGGCTGTACGGCGAAGGCTCGCAGGCGATGGGCGATTTTTACCAGATCAGCAACCAGGTGACGCTGGGGATGGGGGAAGAAGAACTGCTTAAGAAAGTCGGCGACGTGGTGCCGGTGCTGCTCGACTACGAGCGCCAGGCGCGCGACTTCCTGCTACGCGAAAGCCAGGAGACGCTTCACGACCGGGTCAGCCGTGCTTACGGCATTTTGCGGAACGCCCAGACGATCAGCTCCGAGGAAACGATGCACCTGCTTTCCAGCGTGCGAATGGGCGTGAATCTGGGTCTCATCAACGACGTCAAGATTCCAACCGTCAACAAACTCTTCATTCACACCCAGCCGGCCCATTTGCAGAAGATCACCGGCATGGAGCTTGACTCTTCGGACGGCAACATCGAACGGGCGAGCTATCTGCGCCGGCATCTTGGCAGTGACGGGATGAGGAGCGAGCAGAACTGAAGGAATTTCTGATTTATGATTGCTGATTGCTGATTGCTTTCGAGTCAACTCTATGCTTCCACTCGATGACTTCCTTGATAATCGCGTCGAGGTTGTGCTGCGGGTGGTAATCGATCGTGCGGCGGAGCTTGGTTAGGTCGGGGACGCGGCGGCGGATGTCTTCAAAGTCGCGCGGGTAGGCGTCGCGGTACGATTGGTATTCGATCTTTAGCTGCGGGTTCGCCGCGGAGATTACCCGCTCCGCCAGTTCGCGAATGCTCACCGGCTGGTCGCTGCCGATGTTGAAGACCTGGCCGATTGCTTGGGGAGCGTTCATCAGATTGACGACCGCGTGGCAGACATCGCTCACGTGGGCGAAGCAGCGGGTTTGAGCGCCGTCGTCATGCACGATGGGCGATTGGCCGGCAATCACTCGGTCCACCAGCCGCGGCAGGACCATGCCATAGCGACCCGTTTGGCGGGGGCCAACGACGTTAAAGAATCGGCCAATGACCACGGGGAGCCAGAATTGCCGGTAGTAGGCGAGCGCTAGAAACTCGTCGATCGCTTTGGCCGCGCCATACGACCAACGAGCGCAGGTTGTGGGGCCGAAGACGAGGTCGTCTTCCTCCGTCCACTTAAGTTTGGGGTTTTTTCCGTAGACTTCGCTGCTGCTGGCGAGGAACAGCTTTACCGCGCGGCCGGCTTGTTGTTTCTTGAGCAGTTCGCTCAACAGAATCTCGACCGGCGCGATGTTCCGCTGGATCGATTCGATCGGCGCATCGGCAATCCGCTGCACACCGACCGACGCCGCAAGGTGATAGACCGCGTCGGCATCGGTGACCAAGTCGTGGACGGTCGCGGCATCGGTAACGGAGCCATTGACGATTTGCAGCCGCTCGTGGCCGCGAATGGCGGCCAGGTTGTCCCAGGTGCCGGTTGAGATGTCGTCAACGGCAGTTACGCGTAGGCCACCGGCGAGCAGCAACTCGACGAGGTGGCTGCCGATGAAACCGGCGCCGCCGGTGACGAGGGCGTGTTGGGGGGAGTGGATGGAGTGGGCCATGAGGTGAGTATACATGGCGGGGGACCGTAAGCCAGCGATTCAGCTTTGCCACGTGTGCGCCAAAATACCCTATTTTTACCGAGGATTGCCACAATGCCACGTCCCGGGGGGGTGGCAATCCAACTGGCAGAGCTGCGCCGGAGAATCGCTGCGCGCTATTTCTCGGTCTGGCCGGCAAATTAGGGGTTGAAAAAAGCCACCTCTTGTGATAGTGTACATGTGTATTAAAAAGACCGTGGGCACTGCGGAGTATTTTTCATGTCCGTTCGATGTCTGGAAGGAGAACCGGAGTTGGAAGCCGTCGTTCGTTCGTTGGCGGACGTGCAGCTTGAGAAGCTGAATTGGTTGTGGCCGGGGCGAATTGCGAACGGCAAGTTTACGCTGATGGTGGGGGATCCGGGTCTGGGCAAGAGCCTGGTGGCGCTGGACATCGCAGCGCGAGTGAGCCGGGGCGTGGAATGGCCCGAGGGATCGTCGTCCGCGCCGCAGGGGTCGGTGTTGCTGTTGAACGGAGAGGACGACGTGGCGGACACGGTGGTCCCCCGTCTGACGGCGCTGGGTGCGGACTTATCGCAGATTAAGGTCGTGGAAGGGGTTCGCACGCCGGACGGACGCCAAGAGACATCGTTTACGCTCGCGTATCATTTGGAGCAATTGGAATGGGCGCTGGTGGGAATGGAAAACCCGCGGCTGGTGGTGATCGATCCGATCAGTTCTTTCTTGCGTGGCCTCGATTCCAATTCCAACGCCGTCGTGCGGCGGATGCTGGGCCAGCTCGGGGACCTCGCCCAGCGATGGCAAATCTCCATTCTGGCGGTAACTCATTTTGCCAAGGACAATTGCGGATACTCCTTGCGCGGCGCCTTCGGCTCAATGGCATTTGTGGCCGCGGCGCGGGGTGTGTGGTTAGTCGCCCCCGATCCGCTCGATTCATCGCGGCGACTGTTGCTTCAGCTTAAGAACAATCTGGGGAGGTGTGCCTCGGGGCTGGCATTCCGGATGGACTCCTCGGAATGCGAAGCTGCGCCGGTGGTGCAATGGGAATCTGAGCCGGTGAAATTGACGGCAGATGAAATTGTGAAGTTGGCGCGCACTCTCATGCGGAACTCGGATCAGATTTTACGAAAGGCTCCGCGCGAAGAGGCCGCAGAATGTTTGGCGGAACTACTGGCGGACGGCCCGCGGATGGGTCGCCATCTACTATCTGACGCAGAGAAGCAAGGATTTGCGGAACGGACGATTCGCCGGGCGCTGCGCGACATGGGCGCGCAAGCCCGCCGCTGCGACATGGGCGAGTATTACTATTCGCTGCCGGGGCAGGAGAAGGACGTGCCGGAGACGGACGTGTGGTTGTGGCTCAAGGGGCGGGAGATGGCGCGGGAGATGGGGTGAGGGAATCTCAGTAGTCAGTTGGTTTTCCGTTCGCAGTCGGACAAAGCCGCCGCATAGGACATTGCTGACATAGTGGGTTACGCGGTTTGCACAAATTCCTGCCGATTCTCCAGATGGGCGAATCGAGCAAGCCAGGAAACTCGGGGCAGAGTAGTCTGAGAACGGAATCTTGAAGTTCCTCGCGAGAAGATTCGCGGCCATAGTTGCAATCTTCTGACCTATGCCGGGAAACTGCAGAAATCGGTAGATTACCTCTGCGCTCGACGGTCGGTTCATCCAAATTCGTGCAGCGCTGCCTCCGTAGTCTTTCTTAATCATTCCGATCGCCAAATGAAGATTCTTGCTCATTATTTTGGTAAAGCGATGCAAAGGGACCGGTATGGTCATTAGCCGAGTGATTTCGGATTGACTTAATTGAGCAAGCTTTGCGAATCGAAAAGTGCCAAGCCGTTGCGAGATTTGGTAAGGGATCATCCATGCTCGCTCTGCGGTAATTTGCCGATCCATGAGACAACCAAACACAAATGCATGAGGATAGTTTTTGATGTCGTTTAGCAATCGGTCGGCTTCGGTCACTCCGGTATAACTGAATGGCTCAAAGGGATCGCCGAATTGTTTTTTGCCCATTTTGACAAGCAATTTAGCGATCTTGGGTCGATTCCTGGTGCTCTCGGCATTGTTGTGCATCCGGTGATTCCTTTGCATATTTGGTCGTCGGCGCAATTGGGAAAGAATACCTCGGGTGACTCATTATCGTTCTAAGACTGCTTGCGTGCCAACCTTAGAAGTGTTGTCGCTGCCGAGGCGGGGGATAATCGCGACCAGCGGTCGCGGCTTTGTGGGGGAAGTTAGGCATCATTCCGCGCTCTTCATCCCGGAGGGATGGCAGCCATTAGCCGGTGGTCGCAGCGCACCACCGGGAAGGGAATTGATCGCACACATGACCCCGGCAGGGGTCGCAGCAAGTCGGTGCAAAAAAGTTGCTGGCACCCCTGCCGGGGTGCTGCTTGTTGGCGCTTCATGTTCCGGTGGTGGCGCTTGCGCTTACCACCGGCTAATGGCTGCCAAGCCTTCAGCTTGGATTGCAACGACGCAAAAGAGCGTTATCAGGGTTCGCTGGGGGCTTCGCTGCGCTGCGACCCCAGGCACCCGCCGCTGCGACATGGGCGAGTATTACTATTCGCTGCCGGGGCAGGAGAAGGATGTGCCGGAGAAAGACGTGTGGTTGTGGTTGCAGGGGCGGGAGATGGCGCGGGAGATGGGGGGGTGATCTTGAGTAGCCTGATGGCAACAGCTATTGGAAAGCTCTGGTCAATAACATTGCACCATGGCCGGTCGTGCTATCGTGCCGATCTTTTTCGAGTTCCCCGATGCGCACTGCTCCGGATTAAAAAAATCTTGACCGTACCTGCATGTCGATGGCCTTGAAACGCCTAGTACCCCGTGTTTCTCGTCTTAAGCAAGAACGCGATCCGGCTTTCACCGGGCCTCTGAGGACAGTGTAAAGTCGCAGACGTTTGTACCTTGAGGCTTCACCTCTTGACTCAACGTCGATGCGGAGTTGTAGCGAGAAGGCACATACTGCTCGCGGGCTTGCAGCCCCATGATAGGGTTTTTTGGACCCACAAATCGGGACGCTTCAATCTCGACGCGATGTATTCCAGGGGGTGCCGAAAACGCAAAGTTACCGTCGAGAATGGAACCTGCAACCGGCGTCCCTCCGCCTTCCGGAGTGAATATCACATAGCCATTCGGCATCGGATTCCCATCGAACGTGACCACCCCGGTGACCAACACTTTTCCGTCACCGGGTCCGCAACCGCTTACCACAAGAACGAAGAAGGGGAACGCGGTCGCGAGGCCGATGAATCTCCAACATCCAGCAGAAAGCTTATTCGGTCCCGACACTTTCACCTCCGTTTCGACTCCCTAGCGCGTTGTAGACTACGACATCAATCCCTTCCGGAATTGAAGCGACCGAGCCGTCTATCCGGGCCGCATTGACGACGCCGCCGCTGTGGTAGCTGCGCGCCGCGAGTTGCATGTCCGTTGCCGTTTGGATGCACGGTGCATCGGCCGGCGGCTTGAGGGCGCACCAGTTAAAACGGTCGGGGCGGGGCGTGTTGGGCGGGTAGAGCGTTGTAAACATCACGCCGCCATGCGTCGGATTGTGATACCGACCACGAATGTCGTGCGAGTCCGTATCTTGCACCAGTTTGATCTCAGTAAAGGCGAACGTTTTAGAGAGCCCGTCGGTCACATCCGCAGGAGCAACTTCAGAAAGCGCAAAATAAACGCCGTCCTGGTGCGCACTCGATTCGGCGCCACTGTAGGAGTCGCCAGGCAACGGCCTGTTAAAGTACTGGCTCCCCGCACACGCGACATAGTTGCCTGAGAAACCTTGATTCGGCTGTCCGTTTAACCCACCCCAGAAGGAATGAATTTTCGGTGACAGCGAGTCGGATGGACACATGGCCGAAGCGATTACCGTATCCAATCCAGGGAAACCCAATGCACTGTTCCCATTCTTGCGCATGAAGGAATCGAATTGTGCATAGATTGACGTTTCCTCCAAAAAGGGCCACAAGTCGTGCATCCAGCATCGACGGTCTTGTGCCAGCGGTCCCATTGGCCCGCCTCCGTACATGTCGATCCAGTTGTAGGTGCCATGGGGAAAGTGCCGGTTCGTCGATTCAAAGTTTTGCGCGGCGAGGCTAATCTGCTTCAGGTTATTCATACATTGCGATCGCCGCGACGCTTCTCGCGCCGCCTGCACGGCGGGCAACAGCAGGGCTACAAGGATGCCGATGATCGCAATCACTACCAGCAATTCTACCAAGGTAAAAGCGTTGACTCGCTTCGTACTCGAACGCAAAGAGGGAGATGTGCGTTTCATGGTCATCCCTTGCACACGAAGATGATGTGAATTGCGATAAACCTCGACGGTCGGCAAGCGGCGCGAACTGGAGCTTAGTCCTCGCAGGCGGACACTTTCCGTATGGGCGAGATCCGCGAACCGATTCTATCTTTGAATTACCACCCGTTATGATAGGCCTCGCTCCGTCTGCGCCTAGCTCGCTGGAGAGTTTCCCTCATCTTTCGGACCTCCTAGAGGGACCATTATCCGGCCCCCGCCGCTGTCCGAAAGTCCTGAGCTATCGCACATCGGGATTGCTAGGCCAGGCGGACACGACCCAGGTGGTTTGGCCGTCGATCCAGGCGGCGTAGGCGCTTTCATTGCTCTCGACGAACTGAAGCGTGTTGGAAGTGCCATCGGGGATGTTTCGTAGGCCGATCCCCTTTTTCATGAGTTTGTCGCCGACTTTGCCGGGAAAGACGATGACGCCATTGCCTTCATAGGCCACTTTGTCAATTTGCTCCGGCAGCAACATGCGGCCGAGGCCGTCGGCATTCATGAAATCGGAACCGGCGGTGGCGTGGTAGCTGGTGATGGCGGGACGGGCGTCTTCCGGAAGAGCGGCATACTCGGGAACGGAGTCGGCGATGGTCGAACCGGCGAAGTTCGGGCAGATGAACTCCGGCACTGGCTCCGCCATCACGGCGAGGTTGGACTTTTCGTCGATTGTCATTACGACTGGCTCGAACGGCGGAATACGAAGTTTATTGGAGCGACCGCTGTCGGCGAGATGATTGTAGAGAACCTGCTGCTCCATGAAGGGGAGTAAGCGAGTGAGCCAACTGTATCCGCTAGGTTTTTCGCCGGCGGTCCCCGGTGAATGGTCGAAGGGTTGAGTCGAGGCAAGTGGGAAACTGCCGTAAGTGTCGTGGGCATTCTGGAGGGCGACTGCGAGGTCTCTCATGCGGCGGATGCACTGATTCTTGTCGCCCTTGGCGTTGGAGCCTGCCAGCGCGGGCGCGAGGAGGGCGGCGAGCATGAAGGCGATCAGCAGGATCGCGGCAACGTCGGCACGGGAGCGGGATTGGGAGTGAGCGGGCATTGGTCAGGTTCCTTAACACAAGGCGAAGGCACGCTAAGCCGCGAGCGGCGGGAAGGGGCGTGTCTCATTGTGCCGGAAAAACGGGGAAAATGCAAAGTTCTGAATCGGAGGGCCAAATCAAGCGGTGATTCACTGGCTAGGCAGGGGGGCCAAGGGCTATGATTAACTGAACCGGATCAAAGGCACGGCGGGTCGGAGTGAGCGAATTCACATGCCACGAGGACGTGGGTGTGCCACCAATGCGCGGCTGCTGCTCGTCCGCAACTCTGGAATCCTGACGCCCGCGCGGGCCAACGCGATGCTCCCCGACTTTTTCGTTATCGGCGCCCAGAAAGCAGGTTCAACCTACCTGCTGGAGTGCCTGCGCGAGCATCCGGAGGTGTTTATGCCGGCAGCGGAGATCGCGTTTTTTGAAGATCCGTTCTATGCGGAAAGCCGGCTCGAGCAGTTCGAATCGAACTTTGCGGCCGCAAGGCCCGGCCAAAAGATCGGCGTGAAAAGGCCCAACGTGCTCGGGTGCCCCGAGTGCCCCGAGCGGCTCAAGAAGCATCTACCGGCGGTGAAGCTTATCGCCGTGCTGCGGAAACCGCTGGAACGGACGATTTCCGGTTACTTTCATTATATGGCGAGCGGGTTTATTCCGATCGCCAACGCGGAAGTGGGCCTGCGGAAACTGCTCGCGGGCGAATACGAGAAGTATCCGCGAGCCCACGAGATTCTCGATTTCAGCATGTACGGGCAGCACCTGGAACGTTACATCCGGACGCTGGATCGTGAGCAGATCACCGTGGTGCTGCTGGACGACTTGAAGCGAAATCAGGCGGCAGAGCTAGCGCGGCTGTACCGAGTGATCGGTGTCGATGAACGCTTCCAGCCCAAGGCCTCGGGCGGCCGGCCGATGCAAGCGATTTACTCGTTGCCGCGGTTGCGGATGCGGGTCTGGATGGAGCGGGCCTCTCGGGGCTACGGAAACGATCGGGCGTACACGTATGGCCGCCGCGGGCTTTTGGCGACGCCGTGTCGAGTCGGAGCGATGGCGATCGATCGATTCGTATTGCGGCCGCTGTTTCCGGCCGGCCCACCCGAGATTTCCGCCGAACTGACACAAACGCTGCAGGAGAAGTTCGAACCAGATATTGAGCGACTCGAGGAGAGGCTGGGGCGGGACTTGTCGCATTGGAAGAGGAGTGAGTCAGCGTCACGAACAATTCCTTCGAGGTCGAACGAAGGTGTATGCATGATCGACGGGGAACTGAAGTCGTGAACTATGAATGACTTGACCAAATGTATGGTGATGGAGCACGTCAGCAATCCGGGGGGATTCTTGGCATCGCTTCGACGTTGCTTGAAACCCTAGGGAGTTTATCCGTTCGCGACCCCCAAGGTAGCGGCAGTTACAGCTTTTCCGCGGTCCACTGCGATTGCTGAAGTCGCCGCTGCTAGTCAAGCGGCGCGATGGATTCGGCGCCCCGATCGGTCGGCGACGCTCCTCTGCAAGCTCCGTCGTTCAGAGAACTAGAAGGTGCCCCGTTCCCGAAGCGAGACGAACTCTATTCGCTACCCTTCAAAGTCGCACTGAACAGGTTTTGGTTGACGAACTGCGCGCCGTCGGTCCTGGGATAAATGACCCCGACTCCAAACACTAGCTTCGCAACGATCGCGAAGAATTGAATCGCGATAAGGCAAGAAACAATCTGAATCGTAAACGTACCGATGTCGCCACGCGTCCAGCCGATGATGTGGGCAGACATGGCGGAAAACATCGCAAGCAAGTAAGGATTGGTTGATTGCCGGACGAGTAGCTCGTCGAGGAAACGCAGCGCGACTCCGGCCAGGATTCCGTAGAAGACGAGCATGTGCAAGCCTCCTTCATGGAATCCATGCCCCACGATGCCAGGTCCCCAGGTTGCTCGCGTGCCGTGGACTCGCGCCGACTTGGGTAGCGTGTAGCCCAACCCCATCGGCTTTTCTTCCCACATCGCGCGCGGAATAAAGTTGGTGGAAACAAAGACGACCGAGTGAAATGGTTCTGGGTCAAGGTTGTTGGTATAGAGATGGATCGCTGCTAAAGAGGTCTGGGCCGCATTCTGCCCCATTAGACCTTCAACATTGGACGAGAACAGTTTAGAGGGCAACTCCCTCAGAGCCTCAAAGGAGTTGGCCATCGATCGCTCCTTCATCTCGCCACGTCGATCAAAGTGACGAACGGCGCTATAGGCTGCCAGCAACAGGATGCCAAATACCGCGGCCGATCCGAACAGGGCGAGATTGGTCCACGGGCCCTTGTAGCGTAGCCAGAACCAATAAGCGCAGATGGGTATCGTCGTGCCGACGCTGAGCAACGTTCTTCTGCCTCCCCCTGCCATCACCGCCAGAACTGCCGAGAACAGCAGTACGCCAAGGAGAGTTCCCAAGAGGACCGGGTTGTTTTTCTCCTTGAACCATGCTGCGAACGCCATCGCGACGGCGACCACGATCCCCTTGTTGCCAAGGTGGTAAATGACTTGGCTCACACCCGGGATGCGGATGGGAAGCAAAGGGAGGACCGCCATCCCCAAGGACATCGCGATCATCACGTAGAGAACACTGGTGGAAACCGGCGGCCATTTCCGAAATAGTCGCCCGGCGAGTTTTCTCGGAAATTTGAGCCAGTAATATGCCAGCGTCAGTGTGACGAAAAAAGTAATCGCGCCGATAATGTACAATTCGTAGTCGCGGCGCTCGTAAGCAAGGATCCGGAATTCGTGGCTGGAGTAAGCTGCTTTGAGCGCGGCCAAGCCGACGAAGTTGATGGCACCCACTAAGAAAAAGTTCCATGCGGTCAGTAGGTCCGATTTGCGACGCAAATACGGCACCAGAATCATCACTAGCAGCACGCCAATGAACGCGTAGCCAAATGGGATGAGGATTCTCTCGTCGGACATGCCGAAACTTCTCCGAAATCCGAAGGGGACAACTGGCCGCTAGTAGGCGGGGATCCGCGTGGCCTAATTCTAAGATATAGCTTGGGAGCGGGTCGGCGAAACGGTGGGACTGCGGAAAACGGCTCGAAACTTCGCTGCTTTCATGCAGCACCCTGGACGAACCACCCCGGCCAGACTGTCCCAAGCCCACCGAGGGTCGCAAATTCGGAATGTACGGCGTCTAACGATGGTGCGAGGATTGTATTGTAAGCCGGGCTATCGTTTCTCCGTAGAAATTTGTGCCCAAAGGGCGTCTGACCCAAGCTGATCGATCGCGTGGTCCACGAAGCGGCAAGCCGCAGGCCAATGACGATAAAAGTTTCTTGAGCAGGTTCCGCCAACTCAGAAGCACGAAGTGCCAGCGAAGCAAGGCGCTTGATTCACTCTAGGAAGTGAGTTCACAGCGGTCAAGCGAACCACCTGCGGCAGATGGGGATGGCGGAGTAATGCCGCCGCTCGCGGCTGGAAGAATTCTTGTGGACCGCGTTCCGCGGGTTTAGGCCGCGCGGCTAAGCAATGGCACCGCTCCGCGGCTAAGCGAAATGGGAATCTGCCGCTAATTCGGCGTCGAACACGTCGCGGTGGTCGTAGTATCAGACTAGAATGGCGTAAATCTCGCGTATTGTTCGTTGCGGGTGCTGCTCGATAATGCTGTTCCGGCCATTGCGACCCATGCGTCTTTATTCACTTATAGATTTTCTCCTCATCTTTTCGGAGGTTCAATCCCATGAAAATCTGCATTACTTTGGCATGCTTGAAGATTTCCCTCACGTTGTGCGTATGCGTGT
The DNA here is from genome assembly GCA_040901765.1 of Pirellulales bacterium. Taxonomy (GTDB): domain Bacteria; phylum Planctomycetota; class Planctomycetia; order Pirellulales; family Lacipirellulaceae; genus JBBDYG01. The sequence goes on along the minus strand of JBBDYG010000104.1, from coordinate 39,783 downwards.
CTACGGCGGTTTCAAGGGCCGCGTCAGGTTCAATCACATCCGGCGCTGTCGTCACCACGCCAGCGCCGGCATCGCTGATTCGTAATGCATTTGAAAATGACACGACGATCGCGTTGATTCAGGAACGCGAGAATTTTGTGCTGCCGAATTCCGTGACGCTCGATGCAGATGGGACGCCGGGCAGATATGGCCAGCTAAGTGATTTGACCGGTGGAATATTGGCGTCCGGGGCATTGGTTGATGTTCATCTCCTCCATTTCGATCCTGTCGGCACGCCGTTTACACCAGTTCGCGTTAGCGGGTCGGTGACCTTCCATCGCCCGATCATCGGCATGGTGTTCCGCCTCGACACGCTCAATGCCACCGATGCGTATGGTGCGCCGGGAACCATCTATCCGACGGCTGCAAATCCTATCTTCCGCGACTTCGAGTTTGGCGCAATCGGCGCTGGGGTATCAGATTCGGCCGAGATCTCGCCGAACCGATTGACGTTGTCGCTCAACTGGGGCGCAACTGAGTACATAGATCAGTTGCGGGTGTTCACGGCCGTGCCTGAGCCGCGGACGATGGCGTTGCTAGGCTCGCTCACCCTAATGTGGATCGCGCGAAATGTGACACGGCAAAGAGGCCGCGTGAGGTGAGCAGGTGGGCCATTATAAGGCCTCCACTACCAAATGTCCCACCTGGCTCGTTGTAAAGCCCATTTTGCCCGCTGCTTGGCTCTTCATCTTCGAGGCGGTCACTTTCATGATGGCCTGCATCACACGCTGGCCGGCTTTGGTTTCGCCAAGTTGATCGAGCAACATGCTGGCGGCGTTGATGGCGGCGATCGGGTTGATCTTGCCGGTGCCGGTGTACTTGGGAGCGCTGCCGCCCATCGGCTCGAACATGCTCACGCCGCCCGGTTCGGGGTTGATGTTGCCGCCGGCGGCGACGCCCATGCCCCCTTGGATGATGCCCGAAAGGTCGGTGATGATGTCGCCAAACATGTTGGTCGTCACGATCACATCATAGTATTCGGGGTTCTTCACGATCCACATGCAGCAGGCGTCGACGTGGTTGTAATCCTTCTCAACGTCGGGATACTCCTTGGCGACTTCCTGAAAGGTGCGCCACCACAGGTCGTGGCCGATGGTGAGGACGTTCGTCTTGGCGACTAGCGTAAGCTTCTTGCCTTTGGGGTTGTTGCGTTTGCGGGTTAGCTCGAAGGCATAGCGGATGCAGCGTTCGCAGCCGCGGCGGGTGTAGATTGCGGTCTGCGTGGCAACTTCGTTGGGCGTGCCCTTGTGCATGAACCCGCCGGCGCCGCAGTAAAGGTCTTCGGTGTTTTCGCGGACGACGATGAAGTCGATGTCGTCAGGGCCTTTGTCCTTGAGCGGCGTCTCGACGCCTGGAAAAAGTTTCACGGGGCGGAGGTTGATGTACTGGTCCAGCCCGAATCGCAGATCGAGCAACAGCTTGCGTTCGAGGATGCCGGGGGCGACGTCGGGGTGGCCGACCGCGCCGAGCAGGATGGCGTCGAACTTGCGGAGTTGTTCGAGGCCGTCGGCGGGTAGGGCCTCGCCCGTCTTGAGCAGGCGGTCGCCGCCCCAATCGAGATGGGTAAGCTCGAATTGGAAGCCTTCGAGCTTGGCGATGGCCTGGAGAACCTTGACGGCTTCGGCGGAGACTTCGGGACCGGTGCCGTCGCCGCCGAGGACGGCGATATGGTGAGTTTTGGGCATGATTACAAGGGGGCGAGGGGCTAGGGGCTAGGGGCTGGGGAAACAGGCTTCAAGCTACATTTGGACCACGGATTATACCTTGAAGCGCCGAATTCGCCCACGGTGCATTGAAGATGGCGTGGGAAGTCTTGCTTGCGATTTTGAGGCAGCGAGTTTAGACTAAGAACCGTGTTGACCGGCCTTTACGGACAACCACTTTTCTCTATGCGAGGGGCGGATCATGCGACTCGTGAAAGCGTTGGCGGGTGGGGTCATCGGCGGCCTATTGGGCGCGGCCCTAATTATCGGCGTCGAAGGTTTTGCACTGATGGAAGCCCCGTGGCTGGCGCTGTTCGTCGGCGTGCTGACCGGCCTTGGCGTGCGGCTTATGGCCAAATCGGACAGGCCCGGGCCTTGCTACCTGTGCGGCGCGATCGCGGCGGCGCTCACGCTCATCGCTTTTGTCGGTGCAACGCTTGCGACGACGAAAATGTTGCAGGTCCAAGTTGAAAGAAGCCAGATCAAGTTGCCTCGCGACAGGCCCGCCCCTGATGCAACACCGCCTGCAAGGGAACCTGCGGAGGACGCCGCGCCGCCTGCTGAAGATCTGGCCGCTGAACCGGAAACCCCGGGCACCGACCCCGCTGCGACGGACGATCCGGCAGTGCCTGGTGATGCTGCAGTGCCTGGTGATCCGGCAGCACCGCTTGACGTTGCGGCACCGGCTGACCCGGCCGCGACCGTGGGCGAGCCCGGGGATGAGGCTGCTGCGGAACCGCCCGCTGAGGCGCCCGAGGCCGAAGATGAAGTCGTGGAAAAGGCAGTCGAAATGGTCGCGCCGGCACGTCCCCCGGCTGGCATGTCGAACAAGCCCCCGGCGCGGGCTGACGAATTCTCGCTACTGTCGTTCGCGTTCATCGGCGTCGGCGCGCTGATCGCCTATGAGTTGGGCCGCAGCAGCGGACGTTCGTAACGCGGAAAGCGGCCTTAGCCGCGCTCGCGACACGCTGGTGCTGTCTTACTCCGTCATCAATCCAGGATTCTCCGCGAGTATGCGACGTTGTCGCACTTCAAGCCGGAGGCTTGGCAGCCATTAGCCGGCAGTAAGCGTAAGCGCCACTGCCGGTAACTCGATCAAACAGAAATTGCACCCCGGCAGAGGTGCCAGCAACACCAGACGTCGCGAACTGGCTGGCACCCCTGCCGGGGTGCTGCTCAATTTGTTCTCCGATACTGGTGGTGCGCTGCGCGACCACCGGCTAATGGCTGTGATCCCTTTCGGGATGAAGATGCCTCGCCACGCCCTTCGCAAAGCCTCAAGGCGTACCACCCTCAAGCCGCTCGCGCAGATGCTCGGTTACGCGCAGGATGTAACCCTCGGCCTGCGTTTGCGCCTTGGCGGGCTTGGCGATTAGCTTGGCGTGAACGCGCTCGACCACCGGGCGAATCGTATCGGCGTGCGCTTCGAAGTCGGGCAACAGGTCGAGGACGTTGGCGGCTTGGAGTCGGTCCCACGAGGAGGGTGAATTCTCAAGAATTTGAAGCAGCGTTTCAACGGCCTGCGGACGTTGATCGGCGAAAAACTGGATGGCGAACTCGGCACCGGCGATTTTGGCTGCGGGAACGGCTTCGAACTTAGGTAGCACCGTAGTGAATCCCCCGTGCGCGATCAACAAAGTTTCACCCCGTCCCCACCACAGTGAGGCAAGCGGGTCGGACTCGGCAGCAGATCCGATCGCGCCCAATAGCCAAACATCGTGGGGCATTCGAGCGAGTTCACGGGAGAAGTAATCGGCATTGCCTCGCAAATCATCATACTTCTCCGGTGCGAATGCGCGACGAAATCGTGAGTACCAAAGGAATTGATCACCGTCGGGTACCTGCAATGTCGTTTCCGCTAAAGGCCCCAGGTCAAAATGTGAGTTCATCCATTCCGTTAGCCGCTTACGATTGATTTCCAGGAGCTTTTGGTATCCGCGATGCTCCGCGAGGTTGTTTAACTCGTCGGGGTCATTCGCTAGATTGTACAACTCCTCCACCGGCTTCGTCTCGCGCAAAAACAGCGTCTGTTCCGGCGAGAGTTTCCCTTCGACGTGCAACCGCCGCAGCTCCTGCATTGTGGGCGACTGCTCGGCGTAGCTAAGCCATTGGGCATAGGGCCGCCAGGGCATGAAGTTGCGGATGTAAGCGTACTTCTTCGTGCGGACGACGCGGCTCATGTCGTAGCGCTCGTCCATGCGGTCGCGGGCGGCGAAGATGTATTCGCGCTCGGGCGTGAGGTTCTCGCCCAGGAACGCGCGGCCTTGCATGTAAGTCGGAATAGCTTGGCCGGCGAGATTGAGAACGGTGGGCGCGAGATCGAGGAGGCTTACCAGCTCATCGGTACGCCGTCCTCTGGAAAGCTTCATGGCCCCCTCCCTTAACCCCTCCCCGCTGGGGGGAGGGGAACCAACGGTCGCTTCGCTCCCCAGGTGCTGGTAGCGCTCCGGCACGCGGACGATTAGCGGGACGTGGATGCCGGAGTCGTAGAGCCAGCGCTTGCCGCGGGGCATGCCGACGCCGTGGTCGGACCAGAACATGACGATCGTATTCTCGGCAAGGCCCGCGTCGTCGAGTTCTTGAAGACGCTCGGCAACCCAATGGTCGAGCGCCGTGATGAGGTTGTAGTAGCGCGCCCATTCGGCGCGGACTTTGGGCGTGTCCGGGTAGTACGGCGGCAGTTCCAGCGTTGCGGGGTCGTGGAGCTCCTCGGGTTTGAGATTTGCAATCGCGCGCGAGTAGGCCGGTTCGTCGCCGCGGATGTGGCTCTCGTGCGTGCCGGTGTAGTTGAACACGGCGAAGAAGGGCGGCTTGTCATCCGGCCGGTTGCGCCAGTGGGCGCGCCGGCTCGATTCGTCCCAACTGCCCGGCGGGGTGCGGAAGTTGTAGTCCTCCTTGGTGTTGTTCGTGCAGTAGTAACCGGCCTCGCGGAGGTACGCCGGGAAGCAGCGGATTTCCGGCGGCAGCGTTACCTGCGACCGCATGTGGTGCGTGCCCAGCGAGGTGGCGTACACACCCGTAATGATTGCCGATCGGCTCGGCGCGCAGACCGGCGCGGTGCTGAAGGCGTTTTCGTAGAGAATCCCCTCGGCGGCGAGGCGGTCGATATTGGGCGTGCGGGCGTGCTGGTCGCCGTAGCAGCCCAGATGGGGCGACATGTCTTCGGCGCTGAGCCAGAGGATGTTGGGACGCTCGGCCAAGCAGGTGCGAGTCGCGAAGAGACAGACGAGAATTAGACTGATGAGGCGGAGCATGACAGAACTCGACGCGGGCGGGGACGCCGCGGCTCACGCGGATGGTTTTGTTGTTTCTCGTGCCTTCACTTGGATTTCATCACCCACGACGCGAACCTCGAAGGTATCGACGCCCAGCCGCGGGTTGTCGCACCATTTGCCGTCGCGGACGCAGAACCGCCAGGCGTGCCAGGGGCAGGTGACGGTGCCATCTTCGTCGAGGTGTCCCGCGCCGAGCGACGCGCCCATGTGGGGGCACATGTCGTCGATAGCGAAGTACGTGCCGCCGTCGTTAAAGACGGCCACCATCCGGCCTTCGACAACGAATGACTCCCCTTTCCCCGGCGGGATCGAGCCGACGCGGGCGACCGTGACGAATTCGGACATGACCTTTTAGTTACTCGAACGATTCGGCTTACCACGGAGCCACGGAGGACACGGGGAAGAGCAATTGAATAGCCACGAACAGGCACAAAAATCCACAAAAAGATTGCGTGAAGTTAGAAAATTACCTGGTATCAGCTAACGCGGTTACGGAACTTGATTTAAAGGCGGTACTCTGATTCTCTTCGTGACTTCTCGTGCCTTTTTGTGGTTATTTGACTCCCCGTGTCCTCAGTGGCTCTGTGGTGAATTTCGTGGTAATTGAAGATTTTACTTCAAGTAACCACTCACTTCTCGCTGCTCTCCGGATCCTTGATCTTCATGTCAACGGTTTGATCGATGGTGGTGTTGATCTTTTGGCCTTGGATCTCCATTTCCATCTCCATGGTCTGCTCCAAATGCGAGGAGTGCAAGCGACCCTGTTCGCGGTCGAACAGAATCTCTCCATCGGCTTGTTGTCCCTTCATCGTCAATTGCATCTGGGCATTGGGGTCGGCGACGCTCTTTATCTCCGGAGCCGGTTTGATCGCCTCATAGGTTTGCCCGTCCACTTCCTTTGTCCCCGCGTACTCGTAGGTCGTGGCAACTTCCATCTTGCCGAGTTGGGTTTTCATCTCGAGGTTGGTTTGCCAGGTCTCGCCCTCCTTGAGGTCTCCCTCGGGCAGCGTCATCGCGCCCTGCATAATCATTTGCTTGATTCCGTCGGGCGTGCTGAGATCGCCCAGATTGGCGGCGCCGGGGATGTTCTTCATCGCCTCCAGGAGCTTGGGCGGCGCCTCGGCCTCGAGAATTTCTCCGCGGGGGGACATCGTGACCTTAAACTCGCCTTCAGTCATGGCGTCGTACAATGGCGCGAGCATGGCCGCCACGCCTTGCGGCGCTTCGTCGCTGTCCGAGTCGTACTCGGTGGCCTGACCGCCGGGCATGGTCATCTTAAGCCGCACGCGCTCGATGTGCTGGCGCGTCTTGGCGTTGCCTTCGGGCGTGATTTCGTCGATGTGCCAGGTGATGTCCATCGTCTGTTCCATGCCGGTCTCAAAACTACCGGCCGGCCCGGCGGCCATCGTGGTGTCCATCTTCTGGATCATCTCGTAGTTAATCTTTTCGCCCGCCTCGAACTTCCACCGCAGCGGCTCGGCCGCATAGCAGGCAACGGCGGCCATAGCCGCCAGAACGAGAACCAGCGAGCGAGCGATGTGCGTGTGCATGGGAACTCCAAGGATTGTGGAATTAGTCGCGGAAAAACGCGGATGGGGCGGATGCATCGGATCTGGATGGTGGTCTCCCATCATACCTATTTCGCGGCGCGGAGGTTCTAAAATCCGCGATCAATCCGTTTTATCCGCGTTTTTCCGCGACTGATTCCTAACAGGTAAAGTTGCCGCCGGGGTCGAGAACGACCGGTTCGGCGGCGGTGTGGGCGCGGACGCGCTTGGCCCAGTCGTGGGCGTTTTGGGCGATTGGCGGCCAGGTGTTGTAGTGGCACGGGGCGACCCGCTTGGGGGCCAGCAGTTTGATCGCCTCAACGCTGTCGTCCGGACCCATCGTGTAGAGGTCGCCGATCGGCAGCACGGCGAGGTCAAGCCCGCCATGCCCGATCAGCTTCATGTCGGAAAACAGCGCCGTGTCGCAGGCGAAGTAGAGCCGCTTGCCGGTAATCTCCAGCAGCCAGCCACCCGGCACGCCGCCGTAGCTGCCGTCGGGCAGGCTCGAACTGTGATGGGCGATCGTGAACTTCGCCCGACCGAAGGGTTGCTGCGTTCCGCCGCCGGGATTCATGGCGACGAGCTTGTCTTCCGCCACGCCCTGCTTCTTGAGCCATTCGCTAACTTCGTAACCGGCTAGCACCGTCGCGCCGGTCTGCTGAGCGATTCTTACGGTGTCGCCCACGTGATCGAAATGACCGTGCGACACGAGAATGAAATCCGCGCTCACCGCATCGGACTTTACGGGCGCGACGGGGGAATCGTCAAGGTAAGGGTCGATCAACAGCGTGTGCTGGCCCGTGTCGAGCGACCAGCAATTGTGGCCCAGCCAGGTGATGTCGATGGGCATTGTCGTGTTCCCAGTTTCTTCACCACGAAGCCACGGAGGACGCGGAGAAGATAGCAGGTGACTATTGATATTTACGCCAACGGCGTTGCGCCTTCTAGCCCAGGGTTGTCCGCCACGGCGGACTACCCTGGGTAACCCGCCACAATTTAATTCCTTACTCCAACGGCGTTACGTCCATTGGTGTCGGCACGGTACCCGCAAATCGGCGCAACCTCGTTGAGGTAGATCATACACTTTGCGACTCTACCCAGGGTAGCTGCGCAACCCTGGGCTGGAGGGCGTAATGCCTTCGGCATAAAGAGATTTGGGAAAGCCGACCTCTATGTTTATTTGGCCCTATTCCACCGAATCGACACTCTCGCGAGGGGCCAATCGCTTGCAATCTTGGTGGTCTCGATTAAGCTCGGACAATGTTGCGTAACTTGTTATCCGGCGGGCGGAGATCGGCGCGCGAGAATGTGTTTAATCTGGAGAGTCGTCTGATGTCAACAATCCTTCGTTCCATTTCCGTGTGCTTGGCATGTGTTGCCTGCGCGTCAGTCGCTCCTGGCGATACGCCCATCGCCGATCAGAAGAAATATCTGATCATCCACGCCGATGATGCGGGGATGTCGCACTCGGTGAATCGGGCCACGATCGATGCGATGGAACAGGGCATCGTGTCGTCGGCCAGCATCTTGGTGCCGCCGGCGTGGTTTCCGGAATTCGCCGACTATGCCAAGCAGCATCCGGAAAAAGACTATGGGATTCACCTGACGCTCACTTCGGAGTGGGATTTCTATCGCTGGGGACCGGTGGCCCCGCGCGAGAAAGTTCCAAGCCTCGTCGACGAACAGGGTTACTTGTGGGATAATGTCGCGCTGGTGGCGGAGAACGTCAAGGCAGAGGAAGCGGAGATCGAACTTCGTGCTCAAATTGACCGCGCGAAACAGTTCGGCGTGCCGCTGACGCATCTCGATACGCACATGGGCGCGCTGTTCAGCCGGCCCGACCTTACGGAAGTGTACGTGAAGCTCGGGTTGGAATACGACCTGCCGGTGCTGTTCATTCGACAGTTCCCACCACCGGTCGCGCAGGAGTATCCCGGACTGGCGAATCGCGGGCCGGCGATGGTGAAGCAACTCGACTCCCGAAAACTGCCGATTCTCGACAACATTGGACAGTTCTACGGCGGCGAGACGCACGAGGGACGCCAGCAACAGTACATCGATTTTTTGGAAGGTCTCAAGCCGGGCGTGAGCGAGTTGATCATTCACTGTGGCTACGACAACCCGGAGCTACAAGCGATCACCGACAGTTCCTCCCGCCGCGACGGCGACCGCCGCATCTTCACCGACCCCGCGATCGCCGCATTGGTGAAAGAGCTGGGCATTGAGGTGATTACGTGGAAACAGTTTCGTGAAATGACGAAAGAGAATTGAACCACAGAGACGCCGAGAATACAAAAACGAACCGCTGATAAACGCTAATAGAACGCTAATCTTTCCTAAGTTCTATTAGCGACCATTAGCGTCAATTAGCGGTTGCTTCTTTTCCGTGTCCGCCGTGCCTGCGTGGTTAATCCCTCCGCAGGATGGCGTTCATGTTTTTCTTGTAGGCTTCGACGCCGGGTTGGCCGTAGGGGTTGATGCCGATCAGGCGGCCCTCGGTCACGGTGGCGAGCATGAACATTTGCAGTGCCTGGCCAATGGTGAATTCATCAAGCCTAGGAAGGTGTAAATCGACCGTGGGGCGGCCGGCTTCACGGTAGGCTTGGTTCGTGCCGGCGAGCGCCGCGGCGAGAATCTCGGGGACTGTTTTGTCGGCTAGTTCATTGAGGCCGTCTTGATTCAGCTCGCTGTGGCCGACGGCGAGTGGCTCGCGACCGGGGCGATCGACAATCAGGTTCGTGATCAGCTTATCGCGGCGGCCTTCCTGATGCTGTTGGCCGCGGGAATGAAGGTCGCGGGTGTTGACGACGGTGAGCGGCAGGGCGCCGCGCTCGTGCTTGCCGAGACTTTCGGCCAGCAGTTGGTCGTACCACAGGCCCAAGGCTTCGAGCCGCCTGCCCCAGGTGGAAAGGACGCGGACGTCGCAGCCGTGCAGTTCTTCCATCAAGTGGCCGACGCCGACGTATTGCAGCACAATGTTCTCGCTCGGCGGCGCGGAGCGGAAGTGCTCGTTCATCGCCGCGGCGCCTTCGGACAGCTTGACGATGTCCAGCCCCAACAGCGCCGCAGGGAATAGGCCGACGGCCGAGAGCACCGAGAACCGCCCCCCTACCCCGTCGGGAACCAGAAACATCTCGCGACAGCCGAGGGCTTTCGCCAGATCGAACAGCTTTCCGGACGTGCCGGTGACGGGCACAATGAGTTCACCAAGCTTCGCGTCGTGGCCGCAGAGCGACTTGCGCAGCAGTTCGAGGAATTTGCGAAAGGCGACGGCAGTTTCCAGCGTACCTCCGCTCTTGCTGATGACCACAATCGCCCAACGCTCGTCGATGGACTTCGCGACTCGGTCCCGACCTAGCAGATCCATCAGCCCTTGCATCGCGTCGTTATCGACATTGTTTCCCTCGAAGGCGATGCGTGGCCGGCCGCGCCGGGCCTCGCGCGGCAAGTCGTTGTAGTACGGGTGGCAACAGGCTTCGAGCAGTGCCCGCGCGCCCATGTACGACCCGCCGATGCCCAGCAGAACGAACCTATCCACTTCTGCGGCGAGGCGATCGGCCGTGGCGCGAATGCGGGCTAGTTCACTCGCCGCGCCGTTGTCGGCCAAATCCGCCAGCAGCCGCTCCGGTAAATAGTGAAATCCCGCATCGAGTGGCTGCTTCTCCGCCGGCACTATGTTGACGGACGCCCATAGTTCGGCATCGGCCAGAACTTCATCCCGCGCGGTCTGGAGGCGCGGAGCAAGCGCCGACAAGTCTTGAGGAGTTAAACCACCGGGCTGGAACATCGCGCCGGCGGGGTCGTAGCGGAGAGTGGACATGGGGGAGGGACTGGGGGCTGGGGGCTGAATGATGCACTGATTGCGAGAACGCAAATTCATCGTCGCGATTCAGTCACGGCCCGCAAGAGTCAACCCATGACGCGGCCAGACTGCGCGGCTAAAATTGCGCTTAAGTGATTCACCAATGCCTTTCCCAATCCCCAAGTCCCCAGCCCCCAGTCCCTGCCCACCATGGACATCCACGATCTCACGCGACAACTCAACGTTCGGAACGGCACGAAAATCGTCATGCTCGTCGGCGACGGCCTGGGGGGATTGCCTCAGCATCCCGGCGGGCTGACGGAATTGGAAACCGCCAAAACGCCGAATCTCGATAAACTGGTGAAGGAGGGCGTCTGCGGCGGGAGTATTCCAGTCGCGCTGGGCATCAGCCCTGGAAGCGGGCCGGGACACCTCGGGCTGTTCGGGTACGACCCGATCAAATACCAGATCGGCCGCGGGGCGCTCGAGGCAACGGGGATCGGTTTCGAGCTCCAAGACGGCGACGTGGCGATTCGCGCGAATTTTTGCACGCTCGATTCGGCCGGGAATATCAGCGACCGTCGCGCGGGACGAATTTCCAGTGATGAGAGCGCGCCGCTCGCGATTCGCCTGCGGCAAATCAAGATTCCTGGCGTTGAAATTTTTGTCGAGCCGGTGAAGGAGCATCGCTTCGTAATTATCTTCCGCAGTGCGGGCTTGGGCGGGCACGTCGCCGACACCGACCCACAACGGACCGGCGTGCCGCCGCTGGAACCTGTCGCGACTAATCCGGACAGCAACAAAACCGCCCAGGTGTGTGCCGAGTTTGTAAAGCAAGCGGAAGCATTGCTTGCGAACGAGCCGAAGGCCAACGGCCTCACGCTGCGCGGCGTGGCTACGCGGCCGAAGCTGCCGAGCTATGAAGAGGTGTACGGCCTGAAGGCGGCGGCGATCGCCGTCTATCCCATGTACAAGGGTCTTGCGCGGCTCGTGGGGATGGAGATTCTCGGCAAACCGCAGACACTTTCCGAGCAGATGGATGTGCTCGAAGCCAACTGGGACAAGTACGATTTCTTCTTCATCCACTTTAAGTACACCGACTCGACCGGCGAAGACGGCAACTTCGAGGCGAAAGTAAAACGCACGGAGGAACTCGATACCTGCGTGCCGCGAATCATGGCTCTGAAGCCGGATGTGTTCATCTGCACGGGCGACCACAGCACGCCGGCGATGCTCAAGAGCCACAGTTGGCACCCCGTGCCAACGCTCTTATGGGCGAAGAATTGCCGCACCGACGGTTGCGAGAAATTCGGCGAAAGCCAGTGCCTCCGCGGCGGCCTCGGGCAGTTCGAGGCCAAGTACCTGATGACGCTCGCGCTAGCAAACGCGGAGAGGCTGATGAAGTTTGGGGCGTGAAGGCGGGCTTTACGCCAAAGGCGTTACGCCTTCCAGCCCAGGGTTGGTCGCCACGGCGACCTACCCTGGGTAACCAATTGAGACCATTCTTTACCCCAACCGGGGTTATGCCCCTGCGCAACCCTGTGCTGGCAGGCGAAACAGCTTCGCGGTAGAGACTCTCAACGCGACAATTACGGTTGGTCTTTAGACTCCATATTTTTTCCACATCTCAGCATCGACTTCCTCAAAGGGCCGTCCTAATCCCGCTTCCATGTTGCGGAGCCCTTGCCGAATATCCTCTACCGCTTCGGCATGCTCTTGCCGCCAATACGCAAGGAGTTCCTCTGGCGAATTCTCTCTGCCGCCATTTTCGATCTGGTGCCCCAAAAAGTCGTAAAAGACTTCGGCGTCGGTGGGGAGTTGAGTGGCCACAGAGAATTCCTCCAACTTAACAGGTAGCGCAAAGTACTTTCGATTTATTCTATGGTCGATCGGCCGTCATAATCAACTGCGGCCGAGGCTCCCTATAGTTTCACCGCACCACCCGTGCATCGAGCCAGTTTGCGTGATCCTGCTGGTCGCCGTAGTCGGCGTAGTCCACGAGCAGCACAAGGCCTTGTGCGCCGGTGAGGTTGACTGAGATCGGTTGCGGTGCGTCGCCGCCGCGCACAATGTCGCTCTCGAAGGCTAGCTCGGACTTGCCGTTGCGGACGGTGTACACGCGATAGATGACGCTCCCTGCGTTTCCGGCTGTGTCGTCCAGTGCAATTGTAGATTCAAACGTTCGTTCGTTGCCCGCCAGGCGATAGACCGCGCGCGACGCGGAGTGCATCGCGACACCCTTTAGGTATCGCTTGTCATCGGCGCGCAGCGGCTGGCTGAGCAGATTTTCGTCGACTGCGAGCGGCCACGCGAGATTGAAATAAGGCGTGTGCTTGTAGTCGATCGGCTCCATTTCTGAAACGTAGGTAAAACCGTCGCCGGCTAGATTCTGTAAGAACACGATATCGCTCAGTGATTTGCCACTGATTTCGATGCCGGCGGCCAGCTTGGCGTGTAGACGCTTTTCATCGCCTGTTGCGGATGCGGCGCGCAGCAGCGTGCCATCTTGCAAACCGAGTGCCCAGCGGGCAGGCTCGGCCGGCGCGGAATTGGGCTGGTGGAACGATACGGCCGATAGGTTTGTGAGCGGCACGTCGATCGACTGATCGGCGAGCTTGAGCGTCGCCTCAGCGCCGTCGATCTTGCCGATCTCGCCGGCCAGCCGGTCGCCATTCACGAGCCACAGTTGGTCTTGTTCTAGCGGTTCCGCGGCCCGCATTTCGCTCAGCATGCGGTCGGCGACCACCGGATCGCGGGCAGCGTCGAACAGCACGCCGCGGATCGTATCACTCGGCAGCGTGACACGGCCGAGCAGGCTCGTGCGAACCTGCATCTGGTCATCCGCGAGCTGTACCGAGCCGTCCGTGGTCCACGACAAGTCGGCCACAAGCTCGCTGCCATCGGTCAGCAAAATGCGGGGCCGGCGAACGGGATCGCGCGGGTTCGCCCAGCGAACGAACGCGCCCGGCGAAACTTCGCGCGGCTCGCCATCGGCCGCAGTGAAACGCAGCGTGTTGTCGCCTAGCGCCGCGAGTTGCCCCGCGAAGGATTGCTCGCCGGCGAGGATTACGTCCGACAGAGGCGCGGGCGTAGCCGCACTCGACGCCGACATGCCGAGCAATGAAACTGCAATTAGCAAATGTAGATAAATCAAACGCACTGGTGAGCCCAAAACCCCTCGCAGAAGGACAATTAAAGAATCGTGTAAATTACGAAATGGCGAAATCGCAACGGTGATTAGCGTTGAAAAATGGGCACCATGTTGTTCGGCATCTGCAAAATAATACAGGCCATGGCGGCAGCATACTGGGGTCCGCTGGTGTCGAGCCACGAGCCGTCGGGCCGCTGGCGCTCGACCAGGATATCGCGGACCGAGGGGTACCATCGCTGCCAGCGGTCGCCGCCGGAGAGCCACATCGCCTGCACGGCGTAGTAGTGACCGTAGAAGAAATGTCCTTGGGTGGCGAGATTGCGGACATCCGGGTTTTCGCGGAGCAGGTACTCGATGCCACGCTCGATCTCGTCGCCTTCATAGACGCCGGCGCTGTACAGCGCGACGACGCCCGCCGCGGAGCGCGGAAACAGGCTGGTGCGATCCTGCGTGGTATAGCCGAAGCCTCCGTCGGGATTCTGGCACCGCTTCACATATTCCAGGCTGCGATCGATGGTTTCTGCCGGGACGTAAAGTCCCGCGTTGCGGGCGGCGCGCAGGGCCATGATCTGACAAATCGTCACCGATACATCGGCATCGAGCGGACGCGGTTGATACCGCCAGCCTCCTTCGTCGTTCTGGCAGTTCACGATCAAGCCAACCGACTTGGATAACTTGTCGCGCAGGTCGTCGCGCGGCGACATTCCGTAGACCTCGGCCAGGAAGAGCGTGGCGAAGCCGTGGCCGTACATGGGTCCGTGGATGGCCGATCCTTGCTCGACAATAAAGCCGCTCTCCTGCGTATGCTTCAGCAGGTAGTCCACGCACAGGCTGACTTCTTTGCCGTAGGGGCCGCGGTCGGGCGTGCTGCCGTTCGACAGAAACGCCATGCCGGCCAGTCCGACGACCGCCACATTCCGGCCAAAGCCGCTGCTGGCGAACGAGCCATCCGCCTGCTGTTCGCTGGCTAAATAAACCAGCCCCCGATCGATGACGGGCGTTGCCGATTCAATTAGCCTTGCGGCCGATTGCTCAACATCGGCATTCTCTTGCGCGCACAGCGGCTTCGTATCGAAAAGGATCAGACCGCTCGCCACCAGGCAGAGCGCGGTTGTTCTGCAAGAAGGATAATTGCTTCGCATGGTGCTTCCTCCGTGGGATGCCGCGGGTACGCCGCTTCCCTGAGCGTACCAGAATCTTCCGTTGGCGGCGACGGAGTGCAAGGTTAACCGCGATCGCTTGCGACGCGCTCTGCCCGCAGCTAGAGCGCGTCGCAAGCGAGCGCGGCTAATAACAATGCTTAAGCGCTGGCTTCAACCAGCGCTTCGGTCAGTTCGTCGAGCGAGACGTCGACCTGTTCTGAAGTGGCGTAGATTTTCGGTAGCTTGGAATCGGGTACCGACAGGGAGTCGCTTGCCGCCGCGATCATTACCTCGTCTTGCGAGCGGATTGCCGCGCCGGTATGGGAAAACTGGCCGTCGCCGCCAGACGCCCGAGCGCTGTAGAGAGCGGAGTCGGCCCGACCGAGTAGCGACCTCACGTCGTCCTCCGTCACCGATTCCGACAGCCCGATGCTCATCGTCAGGCTCAACTGGTCCGCAACGAGTTGGCGGATCCGCTGGGCAAAATGATTGGCGCCTTGCAGTTTCGTGTTGGGGAGCAGCACGGCGAACTCCTCGCTGCCGTACCGGGCGAGGAAGTCATGACCCCGCACCGAGCGCTGCAATAAGTGAGCGACATTTTGCAGCGTGCGATCTAATTCGGCTTGCGATGCGGCGTCCGGCGCGGAAACATCGACGGTTAACATCGCGATGGAGAATGCATTGCGATTCGTCTGCTGGCAGCGGAGGTGAAACGCGATTTGCTCCTCCAAGGCCCGGGCGGTCGCGATGCCGGTCAGCGGATCGACGCGGCCTGCCGTAAAGGTTGCGAGTGCCTGCGACTGTTGCCGAAGCTGATCGTAAGCCTGCGACAATTGGCTGGCGAGAGCCATTGTCGGTACGAGCACCAATTCCGCTTCATTGCACAGCACTTCCCACGACTGGTCGCTGGGAAGCTCGCGGACTTGTCGCAATCTGCGCTTGAATTGAAGTACCTGGGCGTGATGGCTCGCAAGCGATTGACGCAGTGCCTCGGCGATGCGTTCGAGCCGCCCGGCGATTTGCGCCGCCCGCTCGATCTCGCGATCTCGATCGGCACGTTCGGCGTCCGAGATTTCAGTCCGCGTCCGCCGGCCGAATAAATACCCGATTAGCGCCACCGCGGCGAGCCCCATCGTCTCGCTAATGCCCACGATCCATGAATCCATTGCATGACCTTTGTAACAAGTCGTTAGTGGTTGGTCGTTAGTCGTTAGAGAAACTTCGCTTTCATCTACTTACGACTAACGACTAACTATTAGTATTCGTTTCGCGATCCGAAGCCCCGCATGCATAGGAATCCGCAGGCCGCGCCGACGCCGAGCACTACCAACCATTCCTCGCGATTGAGGAGGGTGAACCATCGCCAGATGTCGTTCACCACACTCATGAAGTAACCCATGACGTGATCCTAGCTGCGCGCCAATCGTGCGGAAAATTGCAGTCGCGGAGCTTTTGGCAGCCGCCGGGGAAGCCCCTTCCCAAACCTACGCCATACGCGGAGCCGTGGGTCCCATTTCCGGCGGCCAACCGTCAAGATCTCGACACCTGCGGATTCCTTGCGACCGGTTCAACCCGCGCGTTCATCACGTCCTGCGGCCGTGGCCGATCATCGCACGTGTGGGGCCATTGACGGACGAAAAACCGTCTGCGTAGAATCTATAGTTTCCCAGCCGGCAGCACGCCCAACGATGTCGTTGCCCGGTGGCGAATTCTGTTCCGGCGCGGTAGCTCAATTGGTTAGAGTACTGGACTGTCGATCCAGTGGTTGCGGGTTCGAGTCCCGTCCGCGTCGCTCGACGTAAGTCACGCCGTAGCAAGAGTTTAGTTAACCTGCCGATGGTCGGCAGTGAGGCGTTTTCCCGCTGGGGTTATCGGGTACATACCCGATAACTCTGGGCAACCTAGGGAGAACCTTCACAATGGCCCGACCATGCAAGCTGATTCCCGCCTATCGCAAACATAAGGCCAGCGGTCAGGCGTTCGTAGAGCTAAACGGACGCCGTTTCTACTGCGGCCCCCACGGCACCAAGGCGAGCAAGCTGGAGTATGACCGGCTCGTTATGGAGTGGCTTGCCGGGGGGCGATCCACGTCGTTCGGCACCGCAGCGCAGGTTGCGACTGTCAGTGAATTGGCCGCGGATTATCTGGCCTACGCCAAGGGCTATTACGGCAACGGTGCGAGTAGTGAATTCCAGAGCATCATCTACGTCGTGCGGCCCCTCAAAGAGTTGTACGGGCGGACCCCCGCCGCTGAGTTCGGAGTTCTCCAATTCCGAGCGTTGCGACTCAAAATAATCAAGCTTGGCTGGAGCCGAACCCATATTAACGCGAGTATGCGGCGGGTCGCTCGCATGTTCCGCTGGGCAGCGTCCGAAGCGAAGGTAGCGGCAAGCGTTCCACAAGCGTTGTCGATGGTGCCGGGACTGCGGCGCGGCAAAACAACCGCTAAGGAATCCGACCCAGTTCTGCCGGTTCACGATCTACACGTTGCGGTAACGCTCGCGTACTTGTCCGACGTGGTGGGCGACATGGTTCGCGTCCAGCGGCTGACCGGAATGCGGCCCGCAGAGGTCTGCATCATGCGGCCGTGCGACATCGACCGTAGCGGCGAAGTCTGGACATTCTCACCGGCCGAGCATAAAACGGCGCACCATGGAAAGAAACGGGTAGTGTTCATCGGCCCATCGGCGCAAGCGGTTCTCTTGCGTTACCTGGCGCGCGATGCGGCGATGTACTGCTTCCGGCCCATCGACGCCGAAACGAAGCGGCGCAAGGCAATGACGGCGAACCGCGTAACTCCGCTTTCGTGCGGCAATAAGCCCGGCAGCAACGTCAAGCGAAAACCACGCAAGTCGCCGGGCGAGTGCTACGATTCCCGGTCCTACCATCAAGCGATCCGCTACGCCTGCATCAAAGCGGGCATCAAGCCGTGGGGACCGAACCGGCTGCGGCATAGCTTCGCTACCGACGTGAGACGTGGGCACGGGTTGGAAGCGGCGCAAATTGCGCTGGGTCATTCGCGGGCCGACGTGACGCAAGTCTATGCCGAGCGCGATATGAGCAAGGGTATCGAGGTGGCGCGGTTGATTGGTTAGGATTATGACCTGCCGGGTTCGTGCGGTAGCTCCGCACTAGACCGGCCACGCTTCCGGGCAGCACTACCCCCGGCGGCGCGGCTGGTCGGCCCGGCGACATAGGAGGTAGTGCGTTATGAGACTTCAGGACGTAATTAAATCGCAATTCAAGATTCGATTGCAGGACTCCCCCGCAGAGAGGCAAGCCGACGAGGCGTTCGCCGCAGAGTTTAAGCAACTCACAGGATTGGATTGGCCGATCGGATTGTCAGCGGAATGGGCCGTCGTTCTGCATCAAGCGGGATTCGACGATAAGCATATCGAGCAATTCTTGGCGACCATCGAAGCGGCGGACGGCGAGCCATTGCCGCAGATTTATACTTCCACCAGCGGCCCAAGCCGAGACGGCACTCGGCGCGGAGACGCGCCAATCTTTACCGCCCGGCTAATGGCTGGCTTGCGGGAGCGATCGAGCAAAAAGCTGCCGACCACGGACTACGACTATCACGTTACGCTTAGCCAGATGGCCGCCATCGTATCGGTTAGTCCTAAGACCATTCGGCGGAATCTGTACGACGCCGCCAAATTGCCCGCGCCCGCAGAGGAAGGCGGCGCGGGTAAAGCTCACAAGTGGGCGTGGTCGATAGCGCGCCCGATCTTGGAGCAAGAGTTCAATCGCCAACTCCCTGAAGTGTTCCCAGCCGACACGCTAAAGAAAAACAGAACGATAGGGACAACCTAGGACAACCCGGACCAACCGGGAACACTCGCCGTTTCGTCAATTACCATCGCCAGCAAGTGACAGTCATTCACACTTCCAACTTGCGAGGCAATACAATGGTATCTCTCCCCGTCGCTCCCCCGGCCGAGCGCATCTCCCTCCCCAAGCTCGCCAGCGCTGAAGGCGTTTCCCCCGTCACCGTTTGGCGGTGGGCCTTGAGGGGTGTGAAGGGCGTCAAGCTCCGCACCGGCTGCATCGGTGGCTCGATCCGCTACACCACGCGCCAGTGGTACGAAGAGTTCTGCGAGCGAGTGACCGCGGCCCGCAGCGGCGATCCGGCCCCAGCCCCCCGCACGAAGTCGCGTGAGGCGGCGATTGACCGCGCCGAAAAGCAGCTCGCAGAGATGGGCGTCTGATCTATCACCCGCCCGGCGGGCCAGAAAAAGGCCCGCACCCCAACGGCAAGGCGGGGCACGGGCCACATGGAGGTATCTACATGGATCGTATCACTCTCCCCCCGCCGGTGGCAAGCGAGCATATCGCGCCGGCGCTCGCCTGGGCAGAGCGCAATCTGTCGACGCTCGCCCGCTACACCGCCGCGAAAATGAACGGTGGCGACGGCGATCACCTTCATCTGTCGGCGACGATGGCGCTCTTGCGCGCCCGGCAGGCGGTCCGGGCCGGTATCCGCGAGGCCGAGTCGCCGCGGATGGAGGGCGCGGCATGACCACGGACGCCAGCCCATCGGCACCGGACGCCGAAATCGGATTCTGCGGAAGTGTGCTGCTGTCTCCGCCCACGATCATGGCGGCGCGGCATTTACAAGCCAGCGACTTTACCGACCTGCATTGTGCCGCATTTTTTTCCGTGGCCACCGACTTCCACCGGCGCGGCTTGCCGCTTGACCCGCTCGCATTGGCGGGCGAGTTGGCCGGCAAAAGGCCGTTTGCAAGCAAGGTGGACGTGGCGGAGTTTTTCGCAGAGTTAGAATCGAAAGTAGTAACGAGCGCGCACGCGGCCTACTTCGCCGGCCTGGTTGCCGAGTGGAGTCGCAAGCGGCGGTTGCATGACTTGGCCGGCTTGCTGTCGCACGACTCGCTCAATGGCAAATCGTCGCGCGAAATCATCCATGAAATCGGCAGCACGTTCGATGATTTTCGGCGCAACGAAACAGGCGAGTCGCTGCTGCACGATGCGATGCCCATGAGTCAATTCGCTGCGGCGGACCATCGAATCGAATATCTGATTCCGGGTTGCATCGTGGCGGGGCAACCGGGCGTTATCAGCGCGAAAAGCAAGAGCCTCAAAACAACCATTGCGATTGACGCTTGTATATCTATGGCCACCGGTTCGGCGTTCCTGGCGCATTGGCCGATTCCCGAACCGATCAACTGCGGCATCATTAGCGCCGAGAGTGGCGCGGCCACGATTGCCGAGACCATTAAACGGATCTGCCGCAGTAAGGGCATCGACCTTTGCGAACTGAACAACTGCTACATTTCAACACGCTGCCCACGGCTGCAATCCATCGAGTGGCTGGACGAAATCAAGCGGTTCATCGATGCCAATGAGCTACGGTGCCTGATGATCGACCCCACTTACCTAGCGCTGGCGGGACTCGATCAGAACAACCTTGCCGCCGTGGCGAGCGCGTTGGGGCCGGTTGGCGAAATCGTCCGGGAGACCGGATGCAGCATTGTTATGGTGCATCACAATCGGAAAGTGACATCCGTTCCCTACGGCTGCCCCACGTTGGAAGAAATCACCGGCAGCGGGTTTGCCGAGTGGGCGCGATTCTGGTTGATCTTGAACCGTCGCCGTGAATGGGATGAAGAGACAGGCGAGCATTGGTTGTGGCTCGTTGCCGGCGGTTCGGCGGGGTTTGGCGCCCGGAAGTGGCTGGATGTTGTAGAGGGACGCCAGAGCGACGTAGGGGGGCGTGTGTGGGGCGTTGAAGTGGCTGCCGCCAGCGAAGGGGAGCGGCAGGAGCGCGAAACAAAACAGCGAACTAAAGCGGAGACGGAGGAGGTGGAAGCGACGGAGCGACAAAGGCAGATCATCGACATTCTCCGCAAGTTCCCTGACCGCCGCACTAGCAAGACCGACTTACACAACCGAACTGGCAATTCGCGGAGGTTCGGAGCCGACTTAGCCGCGCTTTTAGACAGCGGAGAAATCGTTTCCGTTCGCTACCAAGTGCCCCCGACAAACCGGAGTTGCGATGGATTTTCGCTCCCTTGAAAGCGTTCCCAAAAAGCAAAACCAACGGGCAAAACAAGCGCGCTCGTTTTGCTACCTAAAGCGCTCGTTTTGGGCAAAGGGCAAAGCAAACACAACAGCCCCCCTACGTAGTAGGGGCTGTGTGTTGTTTGCTTTGCCCCCCCGTCCATAAGTGTTTGTTTTGCTCACTGTAGTTTTTGCCCCTTGGAGACCATCGACGATGACCCGGTTCCGAAGCTACACGATGGCGGAGTTGACCGCCGAGTTCCCGCGGCTGCCTGCCTTGCCGCCGCTGGACCACAAACTGACCTGGGCGGAGCTAGTCGCCTTGGAGCCGGAGCTAGCGCCGCTTCTGGCGGAAGCCCAAGCCCACCACGGCACCGCCGGCGTTAAGTTCTGCCCGAACGCCGTCTGGTACGGCTACGGCGATTACGAAGGGTATGGGTTGAAAATGCGGATGATGCAACTGGTCGGTTACGAGCGGCGAACGCAGCATCCGATTCTTTCCACGCCTGAAGCGTACCGGGTTGTGACCGATACGATTTACGATTCGCTGCCTGACTGTGGCGACTGTGGATGCTGGAATCCTTGGTGAACCCATGCTTCGCACCCTCCTAGTCCTGGAACCATCGACCCGCGCCGACGGCAGCAAGTGCCTCCGTGGCGAGTTATCGAGGGCGCTGACCACGATCGACCACAAGGGCGGCACCCGGCACTACCCGATGGGAACGCCGATCATGCTGGTTAAGAATCCGAAGGGCGGTAGCTACTCCCTGCTGGCCACGCTGCCGGATGAGGTGCCAATCGACTTCAGCCAAGAGATAGCCGAGTGCCGAACCGACCCCGACCCGAGCTACTGGTAAGCCGTTCATTCACGTTCCTCCTTCCACAATGTCAGCACGAACATAACCCAACGCCAGTACATGCATCGAACCGCAAGACTCTCCGCGAAAACAGCAGATTCAGCCAAGTGGTCAGAGCTTCATAACCAGTCACCCGTTCCTTGCGTCCATAAGTTCACAATCATACACCCGTCCAGATATGCCACGAGAAATCAGTAGGTACTATATCGCCCTGCCCCACGTGCCTACCAAGCAGAAGAGCCACAAACGGCGATAAAAAGAGATTGTGACATGAATTCGAGCACCCAAGCGATGCTGATACGCCGCCTAGCGGCCCTAGAAGCCGCGTGGAAGCCTCTTCGCGGCCACGAGTGGTCCAGCGGTGCTGCAATCTGCGAAGCTCGCCGTACGGGCGGTGTGCGTGCCTGGGGCGAGAGCGGCGACGCTCGGCACCGCAAGGCCGATCAGCGATCTCGGGATGAGGCGATGGCGTCCGGCTTTCTGCGCGGCGACACCCTCACCCGGGAAGGGAAGGCAGCGGTTCGCGGCTGGGTAATGCCGTTCTCCCCGGTCGAATTAGAGCGGGCGATCTTCCGCCTCTCCGACCACCTTGCGGCTGGCGACTACATGCCGAGCGGCGACGGTTGCAATCTGGTTCCCGAGGTGTTTATCGCTGGCGCAGACTGGGGCGTCGCCATAGCGTTGGTTCAACGGCTGTTCGTTCCGCTGATTGCCGACGGCGTGCTGATCGGCCGGACCACGTTCAGCGGTCGCGCGTTCTATGGATTCGCCGGCGACGGTCCGGTGGACATTCCCAGCATCGTCGCCAGCGTGTTCGGCGGCGAAAAATTCGATGCGCGGCTGGCGGACATTTACGATACCGAGTTCCCGTTGTGCCGTCGTCGCATTTTGGCGGACAACGAAAAGTATCAGGAGATTGGTGAAATCCCGCTGGTTGTTGAGTCGCTCGCCAGTGGTCGCGAGCACCACGACCTTACAGACATTGAACCGTTGTTCACCGATTCAGATTCAACCCCCAAAACCCATTAGGAGCAAGACCAATGACATCCACGATGCAGACGCCTGCTAAGGCGACGCACCCCGGGATCCGTGTCGAAGTGCCGTTCACGCTTCCCGACCCCGCAGCGAGCCGCGTAGAGACTCACAACGCCGATGCCGACGATTGGCAGGAGAAGGTGCTAACGCTGTTCTCCCAGCGGAGCGAATTGCTTGCCAATGCGATGGATGCCACGCCTCGGGAGACGTTGGCGGCGCTCGCCACGCTGGATGAGACCCGTCGCGACCTGGAGACCGAATTGCAGGTTTTGCGGTGGAACCGGATGGAAGTTATCGAAGCCATCAAACCGGCTTACGTCACCGCCGTTGCGGACGCCGAAGTGGAATGTCAGCGCGTCCTCGGGGAGCAGCTCGAGGATTTTGCATCGCTGGGAATCACGGCGGCTTCGATGCCAGCCGGCGACGCCAACCCGAAAGCAGGCGAGCACCAACTGCGGAAACGAGCCGAGCAAGAGTTGCCGGTTATGTCCGCCAAGTCGGAATTGGAACAACGCAAGGTGGACCTAAGAGTTTTGGAAAGCCAGCGCGGCATCGCGCCCACGGCTTCCAACTGCATCGTCGCCTGGCCGGCACCGGCTTCCGACGTTCACCCCGCGGTCGTGCGGATGATTGGAGCGTAAGCCATGCGAAAAACTTTTTACTGTAATGAAAAACGGAGTCCCCACATGCCACCGAAAACCTACGCCCCTTCCGCACTGCGCGAGCTACTGGTCAAGAGAATCAAAACGCAACTCGGCCTGGGTCGCGCGCCGTTGCTCGATCGGCACGTCGCCACGATCGTGGCGATTGCCAACTCGCTGCCAGTCGGGACGCGCAACAGCTATCCACTTCGCGAGGTGAACGAGCATACAATCAACCAAGTCCGCGGACTGGTCGCACAGTTGCCGATGACACGCGAGGTTGTCGAGTGGCTGGCGGCAACGGTCGATGGTCCAGTCGTTCACCGCGTTTAGATTCGTTCACCAATTTCCAAAACGAGAAAACATTATGTTCAAGGGACCGCTAGAAGACACGTTGCCGATGCTTCACCGCCGGCGTGTTTTGCAACAACTCGATTTAGCTTTCGCCGAATTGACGGCGACGCAATCCGCAGCGGTGGATGAAATTTGCAACATGCTCACCCCGGCCGACGTGCCGATGCCGCTCGATACCATCCCCATTGCCGACCGGCCGGAAGCGCACCGACTGCTGCGGCTGCTGCCAACGACTCATTTCATCACTCGATTCTTGGAAGGTCGATAACTCTCAAACCCGTTCCGCCCGGCGTTGTTTTTTTCTTCGCGGAATTTCCAGCGTCGGGCGGGCGGGCTTTTAGAAAAGGAAATCAATTATGTTTTGCACACTCGACAACCCACCCATCAACACGGCGTTCAATCTCGCCATCGACGCCTACATTCGCGGCGACTACACGCCGACAGTTTCACTCGCAGCCGAGCCGAAATTGAAACCTCAGGCGCAAAGAGCCAAAGACGATTACGACGAACGACATGCGACCGAGCCGGAAGCGGCGACAGCACGGAAAGGTTTTGCCAGCAGGATTCGGATTGTGGACGAAGCATCGACGCTGGCGGCGCAAGCCGAGACGCCGAAAGAGCGCAGGGGCTTTGCGTCGAGAATCAAATTCGCCGGTAACAACTCGGGCATCAAGCTCGGGCGAGACAAATAACTCCACCCCGGCAAGCGCTGTCTCCAACGGCGCTGGCGGCATCGGTTCGGTCCCGATGCCGCCGGCCGGGTTTTACCACCAAGCGATTCTGGCGAACCGCTTTTTCGGACGTGTTCTGAGTCGAGTTGACCGGTCGGCGCTCGTTACGCGCAATCCTGTGCGGTCGAAATTGCGAGCACCGGCCCCACAAGGGCAGTTTCGCCTCATTGGCACCGGCACCGCTCGCAAAGTGCGTCCGGGACCGTTGCGGCTATTGGAGTTGCGGAGACGGGAATTGCAGCGCACGACGAACTGGCGAACCACGGCGACCCGAATCACTTATGGCATTCTTGCCACAAGTGTTTTATTGCAGCGGGTAAAGGAGCGGCGAACCACGACGACACGAGCCACGCCCCGTCCGCCGCGTAATTGTCGTACGATTGCAGCGGGTGAGGGAGTGGCGAACCACGGGGACCCGTAGAAATCAAAGTGTCACTCTGGCACTTTGATGGTGGAGGTGACCTGCAAACGGAGGTGGCACGCAATCTCGCGGGCGTTCGTACGGCAGTCGTCAGAGGTGGAGGCGACCTGCAAACGGAGGTGGCACGCAATCGTCTTTAAGGTGGTAACTGTTTCCACCTTTTACTTCTGGACACGATGTCCACAAGTCAACAACACCGCGCAAAAGACTGGTAACGATTACCAGTCTCTTTGTGAAGCCGCTCACCCCGCCAGCGCTTCTACATCCACCATGCGGACCACCGGCACCGTGTAAGCTTCCCGCTTGTAGTTCCCCGCGGCGGCCCGGTTCCCATCGCCCGCATAATGGACCGCCCGGCGCTCACGCTCTTCTGCCGACCACGCACCTTGTATCACTTCGCACCGCTGGCGAATCTCTGCGGCTGTCGGTTCGCTGGTCAGCAGCCCCAGGTGGATGCTCACCCTGCCGCTGTCGGTCTTCACCACGGCACGCTTGCCGACGATGCGAGTAACGACGCCGTGCCCGTTCGGGAAGCTCACCAGAGAACCACGCTCGGGTAGTGGCAGCGGCATGGAAGCCATTGTAGGCGGCTGTCGTGGCGGCTGTAGCGTCCTGGTTGTCGAGGGCGGCACTAGGCCGAGTAGCGGGGGAAGGTAGTGTACGGACGTGAGGATAGGTGTACAGAGTTTTCGGGTAAACTACCCGATAACTCACCCGCCATACCCGAAATCCCCGATGAATACTGCAATCGAGTGAAACGGTTGCAATCTCTGCCGGAAGGTGTAAAATGCCATGAAACAGCGGAGAAAACGCTAAATATACTCTTGTTCAGTAGCTGCCTGTCGATCCAGTGGTTGCGGGTTCGAGTCCCGTCCGCGTCGCTTATTTTTTTTAAAGCGTTCCTATGAAACGGGATCGAGTGAATTGACTGTGCGTACTGGATTGTTAGTCCAGTACGAAGTGAGTGCCCGAGGTTGGCGCTGGTCTGCGCCGAGTTGGGTCGGTTGGCATCGCAGTAGCCACCAACGAAAAGCCGGGCCAGACACCCGACGCCACCTGGTTGGTTCATGAGGGCTGCCTGCGACTTTTCGGCAGCCCGGGCAACGGACAGCAGCGCCGTGGGCACTTCGTTGCAGCGGCGGCCACCCTAAGCAATCTCGCGGCCGACGGCGGCAATGTGCTGGCCGCGGCGGACCTCGGCGTTCCAGGCTTGCATCAGCAGAAATCCGTCGACTCCGGCCGTCACCGGCCAAGGCTCCATGTCGATGTGGTCAAAATCGTGGAGCAAGCCGATCACCTCTCCTTGCTTCATCGCCTGGCCGCACTCAACAAGTGGTTCATAGTGCCCGGCAAACGGGGCAGACGAGTAACATTCTCGGTCGACGATTTCGAGCTTTCGCTGCGTTCCGGCCTGATGGTGGGCAATTGGCTCAATCTTGCCTTGTAACTGGCCGTGGTTGATCGCGGCGGCAAGCACACCCTGACGGCCATAGCGAATCCCCTCCGCCAGCGCCGCAGCTCCCCACCCAAGCTCGGTGCCAACGGTGATCTTGCCCAGCCGTTCCGCTTCGCTCGGCAGTAGTCCAGGCGTGGCATTTTGGTAGACCATCAAGAATGGCGTGCCGAACCAACGAGCCGTCTCTTCGATGGCCTTCGCTTGCTGAGGGTCGTCCACGGGATGGAAGTTGGCGCACAATCCGAAACGCGCCACGAGGCCCCCGGAGTGAAGATCGAGCACCACATGCACCTGAGGCCAAATAGTTTGTCGCACAAACGCGGCAATCCGGTGGGTGATTCCCGCCAGCGCCGGGGTGGTGCCGGCTCCATCAACGAACGCGCGATTGAGATTCACACCGTCGTCGCGCGTGCTATCACGCGTCCCAGCCCCGAACGCAGCGGGGTTCAATACGGGAATCAAAATGATTCTCCCGAGCACATCCTCGCTGCGAATTTCGTTCATCAAGCGCTTGAGAGCCATCGGTCCTTCGTATTCGTTGCCGTGATTGGCGCCAAACGCGACCAGGCCCTTTCCCGCACGAGCCTTCGGCCCGACGAATACGGTGAGCGGTATGAGATGGTCGCCCCACAGGGAGTCGTGCTCCAGGGCGACCCAATAGTCGCGGCGGCCGGGAGATTCGAGATCGAGCTTGTTGGGACGAACAATGTGTCTGGTCATGTTTTGGTCGCGATCTGTGGAACAGCAACAATGGGTTTCTCGGAATCGATAAATCGCCAACACAAGGCTGCTATGCAGTAAACGGCGGCGTAACTCATAAAGTTGTAATCAAAGCCGGCCATGATCGCCGCATGTTTGTCGCTCGGCGGCAACTGATCGACGGCGACTTGCAGCGCCGAAGCACGCGCCGCTAGCGAATGCTCGATAATCGTACCCGTCGCCCACCCCGCGACGGCGGCGCCAACCGCGCCGACGGTGTTCATGCTGGCCGCGGTCACCGCCGTATAGCGCCCGCCGATATCCTGGCATGTCGCCCAGGCGGAAGCCATGGTCATGTCGTTGCACAACGCGGCGAGTGAAATCGCCAGTGTGAACAGATGCACATTGGGCGCGAAGATCGCCGCAATCCAGCCGAGCGCGCACAGCCCTTCGGCCGTCATGCCCACCAGCCGCCGCGTGCGCCGGCGGTTGCCGGTGCGCCGAATCAACCGGTCGACGAGGTATCCCCCCGCCAGGCAACTAAACGCGCCAATCCAGAGCGGTGCCCCCGTATAGAGAGCGCCGATCATGCCACGCGGGTCGAGTCTGAATCGGTCTTGCAGATACGACGGCAGGTAGGTGACGTGAAAGTACCAGCCGTATACCATGCAAAAGTACATGATGCAAATGAGCCACAAGTTCACGCTGCCGAGCATTGCGCGGATTGGCAGTCCTGCGTGCGACGCTTTGCCGGTGTCGCGGCCTCGTTCAATTTCGATCTGTTCGGCGGCGTTGACCCCGGGATGATCGTGCGGGTGATCGCGGAAGAACCACGCGAAGACGGCGCACCACGCCACGCCGATCACACCAAACAGCACAAACGCCCAACGCCAAGTGACAAGCGCCGGTGTCCAGGCGGTTCCGACCACCAGCAGCGTCCAGATCATGGGAGTGAGCCCTCCCGTCAATCGCCCCGACATCCATACCCAGCCCTGCGCCGTGGCTGCTTGATCGGAAGGAAACCAATTATGCACGGCACGCGTGATGTTGGGAAATGCCCCCGCTTCCCCCGCGCCGAACATAAATCGCAGCACCACCAACGTGCCGAGCCCGCCCATGACGTAAGAGCCGACTTTCAATCCCACCACGCCGGTCAGCGCCGTACAGACCGACCACCAAATGACAATCCGCAACAACGTGCCGCGGGGCCCCCAGACGTCGCCGAGCCAACCCGTCGGGATCTCGAACAGGGCATACGCGATGGCGAAGGCGGTAAACGCCCATTTCAATTCTGCGACGCTGCCCAGCGACAATTCGGCGGCCAACGTCGGGGCGACCGTGCCAAAACAGACTCGATCGAGATAGGTGATCATCGACAGCGCGCAGACGAACCCGAGAACGCCGTAACGCACACGGGTTGGTCGTTCGCCCATGTCACCAATCTCACGCAATACGCGGCCACTATAAGTTGATCACGCGGAAGCGGACGACCCGCCGCCAGATTCCGCTACGAGGTGGGCGGCGATAAACTTCTCATTCAGCGTCACTCCCAAGCCGGGTCGGTCGGGGACGGTGATCCAACCGTCGACCGCCTGGACCGGCTCGTTCGTTAGCTGGTGCCTCAGGGGCGAGTCCTCCACGCAGTCTTCAAACAAAAACGCGTCGCGGCAGGTGCTCAACCAATGCAGGCTCGCCGCCACGGTAACCGGGCTGGTGTAGCAGTGATTGCACAACCGCGCGCCGATCTCTTGCACGCGGTCTCGGATATAGCTTCCGTCCGTAAAGCCGTTGCGCGCAATATCTACCTGGTAGACGTCCAGCGCGCGGGCGTCGATCAGCGGCCGCCAGGATTCCTGACCGCATTCCTCTTCGCCGGCAGCGATCGGAACCGGCGACCTATCCCGAAGCCAACGATACCCCTCGACGTCCTGCGGCCACAGCGGCTCTTCCAGCCATTCGATGTTGAATTGCTTGAATGCCTCGGCGCGGCGGAGGGCAGTGCGGGCGTCCCACACGCAGCCAGCGTCGATCAGCAGCGTGCCGTCGGCGATTCCCTCGCGCGCGCCTCGCACCAGGTCCATATCGAGCGCTTCGCTCTGCCCCATCGGCTCCCAGCCGAACTTGATCGCTCGATAGCCCTGCTCGCGCCACCGCTCGGCAATCGCTTTCGTCTCGTTGCCGTCGCGGCCGAACAAGATCGAGGCATACGCCAATATCTTGTCGTGCTGCTTCCCGCCGAGCAGTCGGTGAATCGGCTCGCCAAAATGCTTACCTTTGAGATCCCATAAGGCCATGTCAATGGCGGCCATGGCCGTGATCGTGACTGACGACCGGCCAAAGTACATCGTCTCGCGATGCATCTTTTGCCACAATCGGCCGGTCTCTAGCGGATTCTCGCCGATCAGGATTTCTCGCAACCCGCAGGCAATGTTGTGGCTGAACGGGGCGTCGATAATCGCCTTGACGACCTCCGGTTGCGAGTCCGCCTCGCCGATGCCTTCCAAACCGTTGTCGGTGCGGATCCGTACCAACACGGAGTCCTGGCTGCTGGCGGTCTTTTTCTCCACACTGGGAATGCGAAGCAATTGACAGACGATGTCCTTGATTCTCATAAAACAAGTCGGGGATTCAATGGGGAAGTAAGGGGGCGTGAGTCGGCTTGCCTTGGATCGACTTCTTGTTCCGAGACGCTGCGAGAACCCGAGTCGAATTCCTTAGAGTACCTCAGCAATCGCTAGGCAAGTAGACCCGCCGGAGCATGTAGTGGCTGCTAGTGCGAATGCCGCTGTTCCCTAGCCAGTGACATTGGTGGAGCTCTTTACAACTCCGCGGTGCAGAGGATTACACGATGATTTCGTGGACCACGTTCCCATGCACGTCGGTGAGGCGATAATCTCGGCCTCCAAAACGGTAGATGAGCTGCTTGTGGTCGATTCCCATGAGATACAGAATTGTGGCATGGAGATCGTGAACATGGACCTTGTCCTCCACCGCCCACCACCCAAAGTCGTCGGTTGCCCCGTGGATATGACCTCCTCGGACGCCCCCTCCGGCCAGGAACATGGTGAACCCGAACGGATGGTGACCTCGACCATCGGTCCCTTCGCGGGTGGGAGTCCGGCCGAATTCACCCCCCCACACGACAAGCGTTTCTTCAAGCAAGCCGCGCTGCTTGAGGTCGGCCAGTAAGCCGGCGATCGGCTGATCCACGCCGCGACAGCGATCGGGCAGACCAGTCGGAATGCCGCCGTGGTGGTCCCACGAATTGGGACCTCCCGCGCTACCCGTATCATAAAGCTGCACGAACCGGACCCCGCGTTCAACCAGCCGTCGGGCCAGCAGGCACTGCCGGCCAAACACTTCCGTCGCGGGATCATCGAGGCCGTAGAGGGTCTGGTTCGCGGTGGATTCCGCAGCGAGATCGAAAGCCTCCGGTGCCTGCATCTGCATCCGAAACGCCAACTCGAACGAAGCAATGCGAGCTTCGAGTTCGTCATTGAACGGCCGCTTGGCCAGGTGCTCGCGATTGAGCTGGTTTAAAGCATCAAGTTTTTGACGCTGCCAATCGAGGTCGCCGTTTGGGGCTCGCAAATTACTGACGGGTTGATTGAGGTCTTGAATCCACGTTCCTTGATAGGCAGCCGGCAGGAAGCTCGAACTCCATAGCGGGGCGCCTTGGAAAGGAGGATTTGGGGCGATCACCACATAGCCGGGCAAGCTGTCGTTCTCGCTTCCCAATCCATAGGTGACCCATGAGCCAAGACTGGGCCGCGAAAAAGCCTGCTCGCCGGTGTTCATTTGCAGCGCGGCCCCGGTGTGATTGATGTTGTCCGCCACCATCGATCGAACGACGCACAGATCGTCCACATGACGGGCGATGTGCGGCAGCAGCCGGCTCACCTCAATCCCGCTTTGACCGTGGCGGTCAAATTTCCACGGCGAACCAAATAGATCCACCGTTTTGGAATGCATCAGTTTCGGCTTCTCGATCGGCAGCGGCTGACCGTGACGTTTCGTCACCTGCGGCTTGGGATCGAAGAGGTCGATTTGCGACGGACCACCCGGCATGTAAAGAAAGATGCAACTGCGAGCGCGTGGCGGAAAGTGCAGCGAAGTGGGGGACAAGGGTTGTGCCGCGCCCGCGCGGACACTCGGCGTGACACCGCACAACTGGGCCAGTGCAAGCATTCCAACGCCGCAGCCGGCGTGTTGCAACATTTCTCGGCGATTGAGTGGTGCAAAAGACATCGTCTAGTCCAACTGGCAAAACTCGTTACTGCACAGCAACACGTGGATGTACTCGCCCCAGGCAGTGCTCGGATCCCTCTGAGCGGCAGCCGCGAGTAACTCTCGACCGATAGACGCTTCCGATTGCGTCGGCTGGCGTCCGAAGAGGATGACGTAGGCGCGAGCGATGCGCGCACTGTCATCCGTCGGAATTTCAGCCGCGAGCTTCGCGGCGGTATGCTGAGCATTCTCAATTACAAACGCATCGTTGAGCATGAACAGTGCCTGCGGCGCTATGGTTGTCACATTTCGTTGCCCCACACACTGGCCTGGATCGGCGGCGTCGAACAGCGTGGAGAAATTGCGCCGATCCGACCGAACGGTTTGGATGTAAAGGCTTCGCCGCGGCTGGTGGAGATTGATCGTCGCCTTGCCTCCGAGTTGGGAATCCAATCGCCCGGCAACCGACAGCACGCTGTCGCGCAGCTCCTCGGCGTGCAATCGACGCGACGGGAATCGGGCAAGCCAGCGATTCTCCGGATCGAGCCGATAGGAATCGTGATGGTCGTCTGCTGCCGCGCCAGCCAGAGAAGCTTGTTGATAAGCGCTGGACAACATAATGATGCGAATGAGCTGCTTCAACGACCACCCGCGCTCGATGAAACGTCTCGCAAGCCAATCCAGCAGTTCCGGATGAGATGGCTTTTCACCCAACAGGCCAAAGTTATTTGGCGTTCGCACCAGCCCTTGACTGAAGAGCTGCTGCCACACTCGATTGACGATAACGCGAGGCGTCAGCGGATTCCCTTGGCTGGCAATCCACTGAGCGAGCTCCATTCGTCCGCTGCCGTTTGCGATCGGCGCCCGATCCGTGCCGCAAAAAAACGTGGGCAAGCGCCGTGGAATCTTTGGCCCTAGTTGGTCATACCGTCCGGCGAAATGGACCGGTACGTCTCCAATTTCGGGAAACAGTCCCCCAGGTGTCGCTCCATCCTGGACCGCGAGTGCTGTCGACGGTGCTGGCAATAAGTCGTTCTGTAGTTGCTCGCGCTCCTGCTCCAGTTGCTTGCGCTGTTGTTCGGGCAACGGTGTAGATGATGAGACTTCTGACTTCCCATTGGAAGTCGACTCAGTCTTCGTTGCTTCCTCCGTGCTTGGTTTCAGGAGTTTCTCCAATTCCGCAAGCCTCGCAAGCTGCGACTCCCGCTTCTGCACGTATTCTTGTGGGACCAGCGGCACGCGCATCGCGACGGTATGAAGTCCCACCGGACCAAGCGATTTGAGAACCCGCGTGCTGTAAAAGATGCCCGCCAGCCCGTAGTAATCTTCGATGGAAATCGGATCGAACTTGTGATCGTGGCAGCGAGCGCATGCGAGGGTGAGCCCCAAGAACGCTTGCCCCACGACGTTGATTTGATCGTCAACAATGTCGCTTACTATTTTTTCCTTATCGGCGTCGCCGTTGTCCCACACTCCGATAGAAAGTAGCGTGGTCGCTATCAACCCTTCCGCATAAACATCTCCTTCGCCGCCGGCGGAAAGTTGGTCGCCGGCGATCTGATGAATGATGAAATCGTTGAACGGCATATCGCGATTGAATGCGGAAACGACCCAGTCGCGGTAACGAAACGCCTCGAATAATTCGACGTCGCCCTCTTCGGGCGCCTCGTCGGCTCGGGGGCTGAGATAGTCGGTGTAACGGACGACATCCAGCCAGTGCCTACCCCAATGCTCCCCAAAATGGGGCGAGCTCAACCAGAGGTCAATCACACGCTCATAGGCGTCGGGCTGGTCGTCGCGCAAAAAGGCATCCATTTCGCCCGGGGTAGGCGGCAATCCGACGAGTGCAAATTTTGCTCGTCGCAGCCAGACGCGCCGGTCCGCCGGTGGAGCGGGCGATAGCCCGTGCAGCTCCAACTTTGCCAATACAAATCGGTCGATCTCCGTAGGCGCCCGTCCGTCGTTTGCGACGTTCGGAGGCGAGGGATCCGACAATGGCTGAAACGCCCACCAGCCGTGTTGCGCCTCGTTCGCCACCTGTTCGCTGGCGGTCAGCGGGCAGACACCTAGCGCGCCTAACACGAACACTGCAAGAATGATCGCCTGTCGTCGCATCGTTTTGACAACCCGTCGGCAAATCGTCGCCCTGCGGCGTGTGTGTCGATACCCAGTGATGATGCCCATACCAAGAGCTGTTGTCCATACCCGGTGGCGACGCCGGTCAACCAACGCAAGATACTTGCCGAAGGATTTCCGCCTACGGTTAGAACACCCATTGCGCAGGGAGAGAGGCGGGTCTAACAAGCATCCTGCCGGGCTGGCAAGTTGCGCCGCGCGTAATAACGGGCGAGAGTCGGAAATGTCGGAAATCTCGTCACCTAGACTAGCGAGGTCGATCGCAGCAGAGAACATTCGCAAGCAGCGTCTCACCGGGTTCGCGCTCACAATGAGCCCCGACAGCGATCGCCAGGCTGTGTTTCTCGGCAATTCTGGCCGCTTTATCGACCTTGCATTGCGGCGGGAGTCGATTTCTACCCTTCACGATCGATATGCTTCGCGTACCACGAGGCAATCGGTTACAATCAAACTCGCCTTTTCCAGTCGAAGATGTTCGCCTGTCACTTCGGATGGGGATGACAATCAGGCGATCTCTGTTTGGATCGGGTCGGGCACGACGGCGTCGGTTGCAACTTCGTAGCCGCCGTAACAAGATTGCCAAGTCCGTACACTTGACGGGGTATCACGCTATGAAGCTCTACCGTGCGATCGGCGTTTTTCTGCTCGCGTTGTCCATTGGGTCGGTGTTCTCGCCGGCGTTGGCAGCGCCGGCGATCGTCGGTGCGACGGAGGAGCTCGCGGTGAAAGCGGACTCGTGCCTGGTCTATACGGGCAGCTACAGCGAGGCGAAGGAGGAGGGCATCCAGGTCTTCCGCCTCGACCTGTCGAGCGGCGCGCTCACCAAGGTGGGAGGCGCCTCGGGCGTCAAGAACCCGGCGTTCCTCGCGATCCACCCCTCGAAGAAATTCCTGTACGCGGTGAGCGAGACGAATGAGTTTTCGGGAAAGAAGGTCGGAGCCGTCGCCGCGTTCGCGCTGGACGACAAGGGCGTGCCGACGCTCCTCAATGCGCAGTCTTCAGAGGGGCAGGCGCCGTGCCATATCTCGGTCGACAAGGCGGGGAAGAACGCGCTCGTGGCGAACTACGGGAGCGGCAACGTCGCGGTGTTGCCGATCGGCAAGGACGGAAAGCTCGGTGCGACCACCTGCGTCATCCAGCATAAGGGGGCGAGCGTCGACAAGCAGCGTCAGGAGGGTCCGCACGCCCATTCGATCAACCTCGATCCGGCCAACAAATTCGCCTTCGCTGCGGACCTCGGGCTCGACAAGATCATGGTCTACAAGTTCGACGGGGCGAAGGGGACGATCGTCCCGAACGACCCGCCTGCGGCCGCCGTGCCGCCCGGCTCGGGTCCGCGCCACTTCGCGTTCCATCCCTCGGGGAAGTACGCCTACGCATGTGGCGAGCTAACGTCGACCGTGATCGCGTTCGCCTACGACGCCGACAAGGGCGTCCTTACGGAGCAGCAGGTGCTCTCGACGCTGCCGCAGGAGACGAAGGGCAACTCGACGGCGGAGACACAGGTCTCGCCGGACGGGAGACACGTGTACGTCTCGAACCGGGGGCACAACTCGGTGGCGGTGTTCGACGTGGACGAGGCGACGGGAAAGCTGAAGGCCGCTGGCCACTGCCCGACGGGCGGGAAGACGCCGCGCAACTTCGGCATCGATCCCTCGGGGAAGTGGCTGATCGCGGCGAACCAGGACTCGGGCAACGTGGTCGTGTTCAAAATCGACGTGAAGAGCGGGATGCCCTCGCCGGCGGGCCACGAGGTTCAGGTTTCGAAAGCCGTCTGCGTGAAGTTCCTCGTGAAGTAGTGTTGACGAAACACTTCGATCGCTCTGCAACCATGGCGTCCGTTTCGCATTTGAGATAGGCACGATTCAGCGATTGCGCGTTCGTGGCACTTGGCCTGTTCGGTCACTCGTGGTACGGCTGGAGTTCCAGGAAGTTGAACGTTTGCTCCTGGCCGAATGTTGCCGTTACCATGTGGGCCGGGTCCCAGTCGGAGACCGTGAGTTTGGCGGTGGGGGACTTGGCTCGGAAGACGATCCAGTGGTAGGTGATCCAAACGGGGATCGGGGGCTCGGGGTTCGATGAATAGGCTTCATTAAACGAACGCTTCGAGTCGACTTCAACTCCTTCAATGGAAACATTCCCAATAAACGGATGGGCCTCGTCCTTTGTTTTTTGCTGTGGGTTGATCAGATCCTGGTAGTCGCAGGTGAACATCTTTAGCGAATAGAGGCGGCCGGGCTGCAGATCCTTGATCGGCTGGGAAAATGTATTGGCTCCCTTCTCGCTCCGTTTCATCCAGAGAAACGTATCGCCGATGTGTTCGGGGTCGGCGGGTCGTCCAAGGCCCATGTAGCGGCCTTCGATCCGGCCGTAGCGGGGGAAACTCTTCGCTTGAATGCTTCCCTCCTCGGCTGAGTGCAGCGTCCAGCCTTCGAGCTGCTTCTCGAAGTCGGCGTTCTGAACGTGCGTAAGAAAGAGCGGATCCTTCGTCAACAATTCCTTTTTGCCTTCGATGGCATAGTGACGGTACAGTTTTCCCACGAAGCGGACCGTTTCCTCGTCGGCTTGCAGCGAGGTCCACCAGTTCAGACCTCCCATGCCCGCCATCACGGGATGATTGGCGACCACGTTCATCTGTTGGTCCATCCAGACGTGATAATCGACGTTGGGCTGCTTGTTGATTCCGCCGGGCGGCATCGAAAATAGCCCGAACGTCAGCACCATCTGCTCTCGAACATTCGGCTCCTTGGCCACCCAATCGGTAATCCCATCGACGAACAATTGCAGGACGTCTTTGGACTTCTCCTTACTCGAGACTTCATAGATGTAGCGTTCGAGACCGATACGAAAGTTGCAGTCCAGGATACTATGGACGAATGTGGGGCCGATGATTTCCTGGTTTAGCTTTTTGCCGCTTCCCCCAATGTAGGCGTAGACCATCTTGTCTCGATATCGCTGATCCGCTCGAATTTTTCGAAAAGCCTCTTCGTAGATCGGGTGCCGGGCTCGCTCCTCGTCAAACCTCTGCTGGCGTTCAGGAGTGATTTCACTGAGCCATTCGCGGATCGGATTGTTGACGATGAACTCATCGATGATGATGCCGTCCAGAAACGGCGCTTTCTCCATGAAGCCCGTCCAGTAGTTGTAATGTTCCTCGGCGGTTTTGGCTTGCGAATGGATCCCCACCGCGGCGACGAACCTCTTCCCCTGGCGGTGCCAATCGTCGATCATCGTCGGCTCCAGCTCGATGTTGTGCGGAACAATGAGCGTCGTCACGTTCGGCAGAATGTCGTTCTTGAGAAACGGAAGATCATATTTGCCGTAGGATTTAATGGCCGAGTCGAAGCCTAGGCCGCAGTGGATTAACTCCGGGATCGCTTTGACGACCAATTTCTCAACCTGGATTCCCCCCGCACATTCCACCTTTAACTTGTGTTCTCCGAGCGAAATGTTCCTCACCGCCTCAAAGCGTTTCGCGGCGTCCACATCGCGCTGGATGACTGCGAGCGGTTCAAGCACGTCGTCGAGCTTTATCGTGACGGTCCCTTTTCCCCGGCAATCCGCCGTCACGAAGATATACCCCGCGTGGGCGCGATTGAACGCAAACGAGCTGCTCGGCTGCGAGATCTCCGCGACCTCCAGCAGCTCCGCGACGAGGTTGTTCCGACGTCTTTCTCCGGAAAACACGACGTGTGATTCTGCCGTTGCGGTCGAATCCAAAACCAAGAGGGCAATTAAGATCAGAACAAGCCGGCTGATTTGCATGGTAAGTCAACTTTCTTGTTGAGCAACATAGGGTGCTTGGCTGCCGGGCGGTGTTTGAAGGCGCGGACGATTCATTTCTACCAGTCTTTTTCGGCGAGTCGCCCCGCGCGGAATGTGAGGATTACGCAACTCGTCTTTGGCGAAATTGATCCACCGTCACGGCGGCCACAATGATGACGCCCAGGATGATGTCCTGGATGGGATTACTCAAGCCGAGCTGCGTGCAGCCGCTGGCGATTGTCTGCATGATGAGCGCGCCGGTCAGAGTACCCAGGACGGTGCCGCGACCGCCGCTCAGGCTGGCGCCGCCGATCACCACGGCGGCGATGACTTTCAGTTCCAAACCGACGCCCGAGGTGGGGTTGCCGACCTTGAGCTTGGCGAACTGATACATGCCCGCCAGGCCGATGAAGAAACCGCTCAAGGTGTAAACGGCAACTTTCAGCGCCGGCACGTTCACACCGCACAGCCGAGCCGTTTGCTCATTCGAGCCGACCGCGAACACGTATCGGCCAAACACGGTGTAGCGCAAGACCAGGCTTAACACGGCGGCCATCGCGAGCATGATCCACACCCCGGGCGCCACGAGCAGCCAGGCGGGATCGGGCCCGGGCATGGCCAAGCCGTTCATCCAATTTGGTACGCTTGCCAGGGGCGGGCGGACCGTCGTTTCGTCGGCCACCAACTTGGCAATGCCCAAGTACGCGGTCATCGTCCCCAAGGTGACAATGAACGGGGCAACTTTCAGCGCGCTGATCATGACGCCGTTCACGCTGCCCGCAACACAACCTGTCAGCAGGCAACAAACCAGGGCCAGTTCGATCGGGCCGCCTTGCTTGAGCACCCAGGCCATTACGGTGGCGGATAGGGCCACCGCGGTGCCAGCCGAAAGATCGATGCCGCCGGCGATGATCACCACCGTCATTCCCAAGGCGGCCACCACCACCGGGGCCGAGGAGATGAGCATCGTCTGCAGATTCCGCAGCGACAGAAACCGCCCGCCATCTTGCTGCGCCGCATCGGTGAGCGCGAACAGGGTAAACACCAAAACCAATGCCAACAGCGGCCCGAACTGGCCGGCCAGCAAAGTCCACATGTTGGGGCGGGGCGTGTTCATCGTTCAGTCGCTCTCAATAGCTCTCGACAACAGCGATTCCTCGGTCCACGCGTCGGCGGGTCGAATCTCGCGCAAGCGCCCGCGCGACATGACACCGATCCGGTCGCACACCCGCAACAGTTCCTGGAAATATGAGCTTACGAACAGGATCGCGTGGCCCGCCGCCGCCAACTCGCCGATCATTCGATAGATGGTGGCCTTGGTGCCCACGTCGATCCCGCGGGTTGGTTCGTCGAGCAACAGCACTTCGGCACGCTGATGCAGCACGCGGGCCAGCGCCACTTTCTGTTGGTTGCCGCCCGAAAGCGTTTCGACCGCATGTTCCGGCGAGGCAGCCTTTATTTCCAAGCGATCGATCCACTGCGCGACGGAGTGCCGCCGTTGGTTCAGATTAAGCCAACCCCAGCGGCTGTACGGGAACAGTCGGCTATAGGTGATGTTATCGACGATCGAACGGGCTTGCGCCAGTCCCTCACGCTTGCGATCTTCCGAGACATAGGCCAGCCCCGCTCGGATCCGAGCCTTGGGCGTTGTATTGGGGTAGACGGTGCCGACTCGTACACGGCCACTTCGCACGGGATCGAGCGCATAGATCGCGCGGACCAACTCAGTCCGTCCCGCCCCCACCAATCCCGCCAGGCCGAGGATTTCCCCGCGGCGAAGTTCGAACGACACATCTTGGGGTTTTGGCACGCCGGTCAGGCCAGACAACGACAGCACGGTTTCGCCGGGGGTGTGCAGAACACTGGGATATAGCTCCTCGATCCCTCGGCCCACCATCGCCGAGACAATGTGCGCTTCGCTGGTCCCGGCAAGCGTCCCGCTATCGACCGTTTCGCCGTCGCGCAGTACCGTGTAACCATCGCAAACGCGGCGGACTTCCTCCAAGAAGTGGCTGATGTAGATCACACCCAGGCCTTCTTGTCGCAACCGAGCGATCGTTTGGAACAAGCGCTCCACGTCGGCCTGGGTCAACGAACTGGTGGGTTCGTCAAAGACGATCACTTTGGCGCGGCTCGCCAGCGCGCGGGCGATTTCCACCAGTTGCTGCATACCGACCGAAAGCCGTCCCACCGGCGTATCCAACGGCAGATCGGCGTGACCCAAACGCTCGAGCGCCGCGCGAACTTGTCGGCGCTCGGCGGCGCGATCAACCATGCCCCAGCGAGCGCGCTCTTGCCCGAGCATGATGTTCTCTTCCACGCTCAAATCCTGGGCCAAATTCAATTCCTGATAAATCATCGCCACGCCGGCCTGCCGCGCTGCGTGGGGCCCCCGCGGAGCGTAGCTCCGACCGACAAGCTCCATGCTTCCTGAGTCCGGCGAGTGTGCTCCGCTTAGCACTTTCATTAGCGTGCTTTTACCGGCACCGTTCTCGCCGATCAGCGCCAAAGCCTGTCTGGGTCGCAGTTCCAAGGAAACGCCGCGCAATGCCCGCGTCGCGCCAAACCGCTTGAATATCCCCGTCATGCGGAGCAGCGGAGCCGGGGATGGGGACAGATGAGAACTCGGCACGGAGATGCGTGTGGGTAAATGAGTGGTTATTGGTGATTGGTGAGTAGGTGAGTCGTGAGTGGCGAGTAGGTAATAGGTGATGTCTTTAAATTGGTGGTTCTTCAGGAAATTTAGTGGGTGATTTCAGGAGTCAGGTGGAGCTTGCCGCA
>JBBDYG010000103.1:0-15117 GCA_040901765.1 Pirellulales bacterium | reverse complement strand
AACCAGCCCTCACGCTCGTCGCCTAGAAAACGACACTTGTTCAACGGGCTGTTAAGGCCAGAAGTCGCCATCTTTGTAAAGGTTTTGCCGACGACTCAAGGAAGGCTGAGTGGGATGCACCGTGTCCTCCATGTGATTACGCCCTCTCGAATAGCAGGTGCGGAGACGTATCTGACTCGCCTTTTGTTGCGATCCGATCACGCTACAACCCTTAATCATTGCATCGTTAGCTCGAATTCCGCAGTAGGACCTGAAATGGGCCTGACCGGGGCGAGTGTGCATTTAGTCGGAGTGAATGGCAAGGCGAATCCAATGGCACTATATCGCCTATCTCAAGTTGCCCGCGAATTCGAAGCTGATTTGGTCCACTCTCATCTTTCTTCGGCTAGTTGGTGGAGCGGATGGCTGGACACTCTCGGCGGTCCTAAGTCGATTGGACACGTTCACGGATTTACTTCCGCAATGTGGCACCGTAGGCAGACGCACCTTATTGCCTGCTCGGGCGCCGTGCGAGACCATCTCACAAGCAACGGTATAAAGCACAACAGAATTACCGTCTTGTATCCGCCGGTGGACTTCCACGATCTTCATCGCACGAAGTCTAGGGACGCGATACGATCCGAATTTGGCGTCGGCCCCGAAACGTTTGTCGTGGGCACTGCTGCCCACCTATCGGTCAAAAAGGGCTATCGCGAATTGATTCAAGCGGCAATACAGGTGTTGCGAGAGCGGCCAGAGGTACAATTCTGGTGCTTTGGCGAAGGGCCTCTGCGTTTGGAACTTGAGACTACGGCCCGTTCCGCGGGAATCGCTGATCGCTTTCGCTTGTTGGGATTTCGTCGCGACATCGTCGATCTGATGGACGCAATCGACGTGATGGCGTTGCCATCTCATCGCGAACCGTTTGGCTTGGTTTACGTGGAAGCCGCCCTCTGTAATCGTCCAGTAATTGCATGTGATGCTGGCGGAGCACCTGAAATCGTTTTAAACGGTGAGACCGGGTTGCTGATTCCACCTCACGATGCCGATCGGCTGGCGCAGGCGATTCTAAAGATGTTGCACGATCCGGCTTCTCGTGATGAAATGGGGCGACGAGGGCGACAACTCGCTCTGGAACGCTTCGGCTGGCGACAGCACCTGCAATCCCTGACCAATCTTTATGAGCGGGTTGCCGCCGCTTAATACGGCCTAAGGCAAGATGTATTTTTCCTCATTTTGTCAGGCGTAATGCGGACAAATCGGGAGCAGGCTGGTCAGTTGTCGAAGAACGCTTCGCCGGGAAAATGGCCCACTGTTACAATAGAATGCCAGCTAACGATGCCAACTTTGAGACCGAACGCGCTACAGTACTCGCGTTCGTCCGAGAGACTTTAGCCAAACTTGCCTGGTCGGAGGAAGTCATCGACGCTGCTCTCAAACGAAACCTCAGTCCCGAAATGCGGCACCAAGTTGAAACTACTCGCCAGCGGTGTGATCAGGTTGAGCGGGATTTAATGCTGATTATTAAGTCCGTCCACCAATGGTCTGAATAGTTTCCAGCGGGGACGCCTCGCCCCGACTTGACACCTGCCCTCCGGCTTCGTGTTACAATGCCAACAAGCCATGGGCAGCCATCCACTGCCGACCCGTCGCCTGAAGAGATCGCCCCACCGAAGTGCGGAGATACAACATCGTTGGACCGAAGCGGAACGCGGTTGCCGCCGCCTAATACGGGCTAAGGCGAGATGTCTTTGTCCTCATTTTGTCAGGCGTAATGCGGACAAATCGGGAGCAGGCTTGTCAGTTGTCGAAGAACGCTTTGATCGGTATACTTACACTGAAATGCACTACGATTCTGCAATCAAGTTCTTTTTCTCCTTCCGAATGATGCGGCAATGCTCGCTTCGTGGGGCAGTGCTCTTGGTCCCACAGTATGTCTGCATCACCCCGCCTTAGAGTCAACTGAGAATAAATCCCAGGCGAAACGGCCGGGGACTCCGATGTGATGAACTTCGTAGAAGTCACACCATCGATTTGCGGACAGACTTTTCCTTTCTAAATGCACGGCCAAGCTGACTGTGCATGACCTGGTGCCCGAGTCGCTTCAACGCGATTTGCAGCCAGCCATATCCTTTGATCCAATGACCGCTAGTTTTTCAGATTTTATCGAGCGCGAAACTCAACGGCGACGGACGTTTGCGATCATTTCTCATCCGGACGCCGGCAAGACCACCTTAACCGAGAAATTCCTGCTGTACGGAGGATGTGTCGAGATCGCGGGAGTGGTGCGCGGCCGTAAGACGGAGCGAGCTGTAACATCAGATTGGATGGAGATCGAGAAACAGCGGGGGATTTCCGTCAGTTCAACCGTCTTGCCTTTTGAGTACGAAGGCTTTCGAATCAACTTGCTCGATACGCCGGGCCACCACGATTTTAGCGAGGATACTTACCGCACGCTCATGGCCGCCGATTGCGCGGTAATGGTTATTGACCTCGCCAAGGGGGTCGAACCTCAAACGATCAAATTGTTCGACGTCTGTAAATTGCGGCGAATTCCCATCCTCACTTTTATCAATAAAGTAGATCGCCCCGGACTTTCCCCGTTGGAATTG
The DNA here is from genome assembly GCA_040901765.1 of Pirellulales bacterium. GTDB lineage: Bacteria > Planctomycetota > Planctomycetia > Pirellulales > Lacipirellulaceae > JBBDYG01. Next base: position 12,526 of record JBBDYG010000103.1, on the reverse strand, counting down.
ATGTCGGAGATCGAATCGAAACTAGGGATCGAACCGGTACCAATGAATTGGCCGGTTGCCACGGGCATCGACTTTCGTGGTCTCGTCGACGTGACCACAGAGCAAGTCAATTTATTTGAACAATCTTCAGGGGCTTTGCGAGTCCCCTATCGCACGATCGATTTGCCGCATCTCCGCGAACTCGATTTGCGCGAAGGCATTGCCGAGACGGTAATTGAAGAAGTGGAACTTATTCACTCCGCCGGCGCACGCTTTAGTTCAGCGCGATTTCTGACGGGCGAGGCAACTCCCGTCTATTTTGGCAGCGCTCTAAAGAATTATGGGATTGAACAATTCCTTCAGGCGTTTCTCGCTTTCAGTCCACCCCCTAGAATATGCCACAGCAACATCGGCCCCATAGTGCCGTCGCGAAACGAGTTCTCCGGATTTGTGTTTAAAATTCAAGCCAATCTTGATCCCCGACATCGCGATCGGGTCGCGTTTCTACGGGTATGTTCGGGCCGCTTTGTCCGCGAAATGGAAGTACTCCACACTCGCACTGGAAAACGAATGCAGCTTCGCCAAGCGCACCTCGTATTTGGTCGCGAACGCGAGACCGTCGAGGAAGCATTTCCCGGCGACATCGTTGGCTTGGTGAATCCGGGAGCTTTCAGGTTGGGCGACACTTTATGTGAACGCCAACCGATCGCATTTGAGCCTCTCCCCCAATTTTCTCCCGAGCACTTTGCTACGATCCGATGCGCTGACACCAGCCGACGCAAGCAATTCGAGCGTGGGTTAATTCAATTGATCGAAGAGGGAGCAATCCAATCTTTTGACGATCCCCGATCGAACTCCAGAGAGTCGATCATTGCAGCAGTGGGTGAATTGCAGTTCGAAGTGGTCCAGCACCGCCTAAAGTCCGAATACCAGACCGACACGACCATCGCGCGACTTCCATTCAAATTTGCGCGGTGGGTGCTGCCGAGAGATGGCGAAACTTCGCTGCCTCGTTTGCAATTGCCATTCGCGGCTCGTCTCGTAAGAGATCAATACGGCGGTACGGCAATATTACTTACATCGCAATGGGACTGTGACGTTCTGGCTCGTGACAACTCGGGCGTCCGGTTGTCCGCGGCGCGAGAAACGGGTGGTCTAAATCACTTCGATAACAGATCGGCTAATGTCGGCTAAAAACGCTCCGGCCAAGAGTCGACCGACGCCCACCGGAATGGACCGGGTGCGTTTAAGGCTCCCGAAGTGAAAACGTTAGGCGTGGCAAAAAGGAAATAGGACGAAGCAATGAGTCAGAGTATCGTGGAGGAGATGCCACTGGAATTGACTGCGCTGGATCGGGCGATCGCGGAGAAAGAGCTTGCAGTTCGCCCTTGTGAAGAAGTTGATCGCCGTCCGTTCTTCTACGGTTGGGTAATGCTGCCATTGACAATGGCGGCCCTGATTGCCAGTTCGCCGGGACAGACATTTGGCGTGTCGATTCTCAACGAACCGATGCGACTTTCAATAGGACTGACTCACGGCCAACTGGCCGCAGCGTACATGCTTGGCACGCTCTTGGGAGCGGTTCCGATCGCGTTCGTGGGATCGCTCATGGACCGATATGGTCCACGGAAAGCCATGTTGGCGGCGGTCAGTCTCTTTATGCTCGCCTGCTGGGCCGTGGCATCGGCGCAAGGGTGGTACACCCTCGTGATCGCCTTCTTTCTCCTGCGGACGCTTGGCCCTGGTGCGCTTGCCTTCCTTAGTGGGAACACACTCCCATTCTGGTTTGAGCGGCGACTCGGAACGGTAGAAGGACTGCGCCAGCTTGGCATGGCCATTTCGATGGCAGTCATTCCCACGATGAATTTATATTTAATTCAATCGTGGGGATGGCGGGGAGCTTATGCTTTTTTAGGTGTTGGAATCTGGGTGATCCTATTTCCTGCAGTCTTCTTCCTGTTTCGCGATCACCCGAGTGATATAGGGCAAAGCATCGACGGCCATAGTCCACCTTCGTCGGGTGAAGTTGAGCGTACTGGCACCAGCATTTCCTGGGGTCTGACACTGGCCGAGGCACTCCGGACTTCTACGTTCTGGATTGTGGCGGGCGGTACTGCGCTTTTCGCGTCGATTCAGACTGCGATTTTTTTCTGCCTCGTGCCTATTCTGCACGAATGCAATCTCTCGGATTCCAACGCGGCCACGATGCTGACGGTCTACGCCGCCAGCTACGCAGCGATGCAGCTACTGGGCGGTACCCTTGCCGATTACGTCCGGGCTTCTGTTTTGTTGTGCATCGGCCTCATTGGCCTTTCGATAAGTATGTTGGTACTCACTCTGGCAACTTCCTCGTCGTTGGCTTACTTGTCTGGAGCAGTATTGGGAGGGGCGCAAGGCATTTATTTCGGTGCATCGCATCCGTTGTGGGCACGCTATTTTGGTCGCGACCATTTGGGAAAGATTCGGGGACTCTTGATGACAATGATCGTCGCCTCCTCGAGTTTTGGACCGTTGTTCGCCGGGATTATGAAGGATTGGTTGGGCGATTTTACCATCCCGCTCGCCACCTTTACGTTAGCTCCATTGCCACTAGCGGTACTCTCCCTTTGGGTATCCAAGCCTTTTGCCGCGTCTCCGACTATTTTAGCCAAACGTTCAGACATGGTGACTCTTGCGGATAAGACCCGCAGACGCCGCTCATTTCGCTCGTGTGCCGATTCAACCTCGGCGATCGAGCTGCAATCACAAATTCTTGAAAGTTAGCCTAGATGGCAACGATCGATAACTTGCCGGTCCGAACCGTCGAGCATGGCGGCCTGACCATTGAAGGCTATTCTCGTGCGGCAGTGCAAAGTTATTGGCGCATTCCAGAGTTGGACGTTGGTTTCGACTTAGGCGGGCAGCCACTTCACTTCGCACAAACAGGAAATTGGTTCGTCTCCCATTGCCATCTCGATCATGTGGCCGCGATTCCAATGCTGGTCAGTCGACGTCGCAAGCTAGGGCTGACGCCACCACGAATCTATTTGCCACGCACAAGTGTGTGTGACATCGAAGCATTGCTGAGGGGATACGCAGCACTTGATGGTGGCCAGTTGCCATGCGAATTGATTGGACTTGCGGACCGAGAAGATGTCGAGCTGTCGCCCGATCATGTCGTCACCGCCTTTGCCACGCAACACACGGTGCCTTCACTCGGCTTTCTAGTTTGGAAGCGGAGTTCTAAACTCACACCGAGCATACAAAACGGTACCGAGCGGGAAACTCGTCCCGTGTCAGTTTCAGGTCTCGATACTCGCGATGAACGTCGCTACCCGCTGGTGTGCTACGTCGGCGATTCAGCACCAGCAGGATTGGATCATTTCCAGCCACTATTTGAAGCACAGATACTCATCACCGAGCTTACCTTTGTCGAGCCAGCCCATAGGCGAGATCGCGTTCACAAGTATGGCCATATTCATTTAGATGACCTCGAAGAGCGCGCCTCCAATTATCATAATGAACTGATTATTGCGGCGCATCTTACGGCGCGCACTTCTCGTCGCCGAGCGGAGCATTTATTAGATCAACGGTTGCCGGCATCTCTGCGGGAACGTCTTCAATTGTGGGCGTGAAACATCGGCAAGTGCATCGATGCTTCGCATGCCTGACCAGACTGGCCTGAAGCTAATATGTGCAGTGGTCGCAGTGGTACAAGTCATGGCCATGTTGCAACATCGCCCAACCCGACTCTGCTTGCTTGTTGATCCGTTGTCAGCTACAATCATTGCAATGAGACACTATATCTCTGTCCTCCGTTCTTCGCGGCCTGCGTACTTTTCGCTTTCTCCGTTGGCGTCTCTTTATCCGCCCTGAGAGAGGTCGGCCGGGTTGATTGAACTATCGTGCCCGGAACTGCTCCTGGTGTAAGCCTTTAGTTCTTACGCTTTTGCTTTTTAAGCTTGCGTATTCGGTGGAACTGAAGCGATTGCGAAACGATTTTGTAGGTTGCTGCGCAACTGCGAGCCAATAAACCGGAAAGGCGATTTGATGACGAAAGGAAGGTCACTCGAAAAACAGGTGCTCGATACGCTTAAGGTTCCCGTGCCGCCAACTCCTTTTCAGGAGTCCGATTGCTGCGGAGCAAAGCGGCTTGGGTTTGAACTCTTACGCGAGTCCGACACCACTTTGGGGCGCGTCGAACTTCGACGACAGTGGTCATTCGCTCTCGAACAAGAAGTGTTTTCAATGCTTCTCAACGGGAATCCCATGATGTCGAGCGCCGTGCATGTCTCAGAAGACGCTCTGGCAGATCGCGGATTAGAGCAAGTGGACGTCGATGATATCGACGTACTCGTCGGAGGCCTTGGACTTGGATTCACAGGCTTACGTGTGTTGGCTAATGAACGGGTGCGCTCGGCGACAATTATCGAATTGCTCGCTCCCGTTATTGAATGGCACGTCGATCGCTTGTTTCCCTGGTCCGTACAACTTTTGCAAGATTCGCGACTGAAGATTATCCACGAAGATTTTTTTGCTTACCTGGCTCGCCTCCCAGCCAATGGCCCACATTTCCATGCAATCCTAATCGATATCGATGACACTCCCGATATGGTGTGGCACGACCGACACCTCGACTTCTACACTCAGAGCGAGTTGAAATCCGCCGCAAATCATCTATTACCCGGCGGCGTGCTGGCGATATGGTTTGCCGCACAGCCCGAGCCTCAGTTTCTTAGCCAAATGGAATCCGTCTTCGAGAGTTGCCGACTGGAAAAGATTCGATTTAACAACCCGTGTCTGCACATGGAAGTAGATAACTTCTTGGTGCTGGGACAAGGTCCTGGATAGTATTCGGCAACTGAAAGGCATTATGGAGGAAGTGAATATGAATCAATGGACTTTACTGGCGCTGGAAGCAGCGCAGTCCTGTAAAGACTCACTCTTAGAATTGCAGGGCAATTTGCCTAGCATGCACGACCCCATTGTGGACCGCGCACTTGCGATGTGTCTGGAGATCGAACGACACTCAGAAGAATGGGCTCCTACTCGATTGCATCGGTGGCTAGGCTTTGTGTTTGGCGTGATGGCGGCCCGAAATATTATCACGATCAGTGAGCAGAGTGCGCTTATGCGATCATTGCTAATACCCTATCCGGAACACCCTGATCTAGAGTTAGCAGACCACCACAACCCAAGGGTGCCGTTCCAACTTGACTTTGGCGGATCGGAATGAACGGGACCGACGGAGGTATTGTTCCGATGTCGATGTCGATGTCGTCGTATGCGCGGCTGAGATGGATTGTCACGCTCAAAACCAAATGCTTGATAGATTTCGCGGCACTGCCCTCGGCACAGCATTGAGAGACGCTCTAGGTCCGCCATTCAAAGGCCTAGAACCGGCACCCTGATCTCAAGGGCGAGCATTTCGGATCTGCGCCAAGCGGACTTCGCTACACTGATAAGACCCATACGATGTTGAGTGTCGCCCAATCACTCTTCAATTGTGAACGCGGAGTGAGGATCGGCTCCCACTAGGATCCATACTACTCAGGGGTGACACTACGGGTGGAATGCGGAGCGTTCGTTGCCAAGGCTTAAGTGAAGCTTACTTTGCCCCAATCTCACGCTTTACGGACATTTATCGGCGACGGACCCTCGCCGTCCCAAGAAGGAAGGCCGCTACTGTCTACTTGCTCCGCGTGCGGGAGCGTCGCATTCCGTTGGCGATTTCGCAAAAAAGACAGCCAGTTCTGGCGATGTCAGAATTGTGGTATGGAGCGTCAATTCCCACTTCCGCAATCGATAAGACTCAAACTCTATTCCAGATCGAGTGACCTACGCCACTCATCAGAGTTTAGCGAGACGAGCGAGATACGGCGACTGACAGCTGAATATCGCTTTCGCACAATTCGCCATGACTGCAATCCCAAGCGATGGCTTGATGTCGGCTCCGGAACGGGAGAGTTCTTGAATGTGTTGAGGGATCATCGGATCGAGGCCACCGGAATCGATACAATCAAGGCATCGATCAATTCGGCCAGAGCACGCGGACTGCACGCGATATGCACGAGCATCGACGACTTTCAACCGTCCACAAAATACTCTACGATTACGGCATTCAACGTCCTTGAGACGGTTGCGGATCCCGTCCATTTTATTCGAATTGTGCATAGGTTGCTGGTGCGAGACGGAACTCTAATACTGACTACACCCAATCTGCAGAGCCTGAGTCGCGCACTGATGGGTCGCCATTGGTATTATTACCGCCCTGAACAGAATAGTTTTCACTTCTCGCGATCTAATCTTCCGTTGTTGCTCGAACGTAACGGCTTCGAGACGCGATGCTGTAGGCCCATCGCAAAGCCGCTTCTATTCGCCTACTCATTGAGGAAGATGAGAAATCGATATCCGTGGATCGATCGCGCCGCGGTTTTTTTTGGCGTTTCCCCAAAGCACTGCGAGAATTGTCTGTACCACTCTACTCGGGTGAGATGATTGCGATTGCGAACCAACGTTCCCAACGCTGGCCGCCGGAACCGTGAAATCCAGGATGAACAAGACTTCCGCTTCATGATTGTCTTACTGCGCAAGGTCCGGTGAGTCTAAACGGCTAACCAGACCGAGGTCGAAGTCCAAAGTTTTTGGAATGGACGGCGGAACTACTAAGGGCATTTCCCTCGAACGTTTCTGGTTGTTGCGCTAATGCCCATTTCAACTTCTGTCTGTACTTTCCCCCCGCGGCGGCTTATCCGGACACTTCTCACTTGCCAGCGCCAGCTTATTGAGCCTTTCTTCTGGCTCGGCCCGCTGCAACAGCCACACAGTTTGCAGCGATGCCTCGCCTCATCGTACTGTGGACACGCCTTGCAAATCGCCAGCCGTTTATCGATCACCCGCTGCGGCAGAGCGCCCGCTTAACGGACCTGTACCGGCGTATCGAACGACGGCTCCACAAAGCCCAGAGGTGCGTCCACCTCGTGCTAGAAGATTCAGAAGCCAAACGCAACACAGAGAAAGGCTAGTGGGGTGCAGGGGGCGGCAATGAGCCCCCGTTCGCCGATACGATGTCGGCGAAATCTCGCTAGGATGGCCCTGCGTAAGGTGCCGCGTAACTACGCCTCGCGGCCCCTATCGGTTTTAGCCACCCAATACGAGGCCATAATGAGAATCCGTCCTGTGGGGACAATGTACAACCCCATAACCTGTCGTCGATGATCTTGATCTCTGCGAGATTCGCAGCATGGTTTCTGATGGCGGTTGCATCGTCTTGCGCGAGTTCGGAGGATGGTCGCGACATCGCAGAATTGGCAATTGTGTTGACTCTTTTTTAGCACGCTGTCACCGATTTCCAAGTGGTTCACCACCAGAAATGCACCGTTGCGCGCGTAGGTGTCGGCATTTGGAGGACACCTACGCAAACAAGCAGGCATCACAACTCGCACGTGTTTGTCCAACACCAGCGTCGAACACATCGGTGCAACTCGCATCGGTGGAGGCGTGGTAGAGGCGACCGCACGCATCAGAAAGAGTGGACTCTAGGGGCAAGGCGCAATGCAGAGGGAGAAAAGTCCAAATTGCGGTCAATCCGCTAAATAGGCGACCACGGCTGACCAAAGTGCTCTGTCCCTCTCTAGCATTTCCTAGACGCCAACGATGCGTCGATACAATGCCAGATAGGCGTCCGCCATCCGATCGATGGTGAATCGATCAGCTACTGCGCGGCGGACGGTAAGGCGGTCGATCTCGTTAATACGCTCGATTGCCTGCTTCGCTTCTTCAAGGCTGTCGACCAGAAAACCAGTGACGCCATGCTCAATCAGCTCGGGCATCGAGCCCCGCCGCGTTGCGATGACGGGCGTGCCGCAAGCCATCGCCTCGATAATCGAAAGCCCGAACGGCTCTTCGAAATTGATAAGGTGCAAAAGCGCGTGTGCGTCGCTAAGGGCCCGTAGCCGCTGCGTTCCACCGACTACGCCGTGATAGGTTACCGAAACGCCGTCAACGGCTGGCAAGACTTCCCGTTCATAATAGTCTGTATCCTGCACGATGCCGTACATGTGGAGATGCCGCCCGCTTGTGCGAGCCGCGGCGATCGCTTCAGCAACGCCCTTGTCGGGATGGATGCGTCCGAAGAAGAGCAGGTCGTTACTGCCGGTCGGGTTGAACGGGAAATCGTCAATAGGAATGCCGTGATGAATCGTCGCGGCGTAGCGCAGGTCGGTACAACGATCCGAGTCGCTGATCGCGACATAATGGACCACGTCCTGGTATTCCGTGTACATCGGCAGGATGCGCTCTGACGAGAAGCCGTGGATTGTCGTTACGATCGGCGTGTTGGTCAGCCGCGCGAACGCGTGGGCAGGGAAGTCCGCCTGGTTGTGAATCAGATCGAACCGGTCGGCTTGTTCGAACAGGTGGGCCAGGTGGCGGAACTCCCAGACCTTCGCGTCGATCGATGGGTCGTCCCCATATGGGGCCGGCACGACGCCGTCGAGCTTTCCGGCGGTGATGCTGTCGAGCGTGGCGTAGAGCGTGACGTCGACCCCACGCGCGACGAGCGCCTCGGTCAGCATACTGGTGACGAGTTCCCAGGGGCCGTAGCTTCTCGGCGGCGTGCGCCAGACGATCGGGGCCAGCATTGCTACGCGCATCTTAGTGTTTCTCCCTCAGTCGCAGCACCAGACCTTCGTCCGGGGCGAGCATGCCGTCCATCGGGCGGAGCGTCAGGTTCGATGGCCACACGGTCGACGCCAGCACCTCGGCGACGCTGGCATCCACGGGCAGCGTCAGGGGTTGCGTCTGGTCACGGAGGTTGAGGGCGATCAGTAGGCGGTCGCCGGCATGGCGCCGCTGGTAGGCGAGCACGTTCTCAGCGGCGTCGACGAGCGTGACATCGCCGACGGCGAGCGCGTCATGGGTCCGCCGCAGCGCGAGCAGAGATCGGTAAAGCGTAAGAAGTGAGTTTGCTTCCCGATCCTGCGCCGCAACGTTGCGTAGGCGCCAGTCTGCGTTGAGCGGGAGCCAAGGATCGACAGTGCTGAACCCCGCGTTGTCGGATGCATCCCACGGCATGGGGGTTCGCGAACGATCACGACCGATCCCCAGGCCAGGCTGACGCAGGTCCTGCGGGTCGCGCACCCGGTCGGGCGCAATAGGGACCTCGCCGATGCCAACTTCATCGCCCTGGTACAGTGTCGGCGTGCCGCGAAGCGTCAGGAGAAGCATTGCTGCAACTCGTGCCTGCGGCTCGCCGATCCGCGCAGCGATACGCGGCGCGTCGTGGCTGCCGATCACCCAGTTGGGCCAACCGAATGGGGGCAGGGACGCCTCATATTCGGCAATCGTCCGCCGGAGTGCGGCTGCGTCCCAGACGTTCTCGATGAGCTGGAAATTGAGCGGCAGATGCACCTGAAGACGATCCGGCGTGCCGTACCACCGGGCGAGGCGGTCGTTGGGCAAACAGATCTCGCCGATCAGGACGCGGTCGCCATAACTATCGGCCAGCGCGCGGAACTCGGCAGAGATTGCGTGCGCTTCCGGCTGGTCGGTCGAATAGAGCTGGATCAGCTGGTCGCGCTGCGTGCGGTCGGGCGTCCAGTGCGCATTGATCGGATTGTCGGGCAGCCCTTCGGCCTTGATAATGTGCCAGAGCACGTCGATCCGGAATCCATCGACGCCGCGGTCTAACCAGAACCGGAGCACCGACATCATCGCTTTCCGTACCTGTGGGTTACGCCAGTTGAGGTCGGGTTGCGACTTGAGGAAAGCGTGGAGGTAATATTGGCCGGTGGTCTCGTCCCACTCCCAGGACGAGCCACCGAAGTCGCTGATCCAGTTGTTAGGTGGATTTCCGTCCGACGCTGGATCGCGCCAAATATACCAATCACGCTTTGGGTTCTCGCGCGACGCCCGACTTTCGACGAACCATGGATGTTGGTCTGACGAATGATTTGGAACGAAGTCGAGCAGAAGCCTGAGCCCGCGCCCGTGGACCGCCGCAAGCAGCCGGTCGAACCCGGCGAGATCGCCGAACACTGGATCTATGTCGCAAAAGTCAGCAATGTCGTAACCGAAATCCGCCATTGGGGAGGGATAAATTGGTGATAGCCAGATCGCATCGATGCCAAGCTCAGCAAGATAATCCAGCCGGGACTCGGTTCCGGCTAGGTCACCCACGCCGTCCGCATCGCTATCCTGAAACGATCGGGGGTAGATCTGATAGATCACCCCGCGCTCCCACCAAGGAGCCTGTCTTTGAGCTTCGCACACCAAATTGACCTATTCGTTGGATTACAAGGGAGCATCCAGTATGAGGTCCAATTGGACCGTCTCTCCACTCGTCATCCCACTCTACACCAAATGTCGAACAAACGGCAGTACCAAGGAGCTTGATCAACGCCACGCGTACACGGCCCTAACGAAGGAACGCGAAATATCTGTCTGATTGTCGGTGATCGCTCTGCGAACTAACGTAACTAATTTACTGCTCAGCCCTAATACAACTCCATTCAGTCACTCCTAACTGCCTACGGTTGGACAGGCGTTGGTCAAGCTGAGGCGCCAGAGTGATTTTACCGCCGTGCGTCGGTGTTCACGACCGAAGCGAGTTTCGAAGTCTGCTTCCTGTGGTCGGTTGCATCGACTGCTGCGGGATCGTTTTGGTGTCAACTGGCAGCAGTGGAATCCATCGTCCGCAGTTCAGGCTAATCAATAGTGTGGTCCAACTGATGGCGCCGGCGTGGCTATTGGAGGTCTGCGAACGGCTACGTTCGTGACCAATGTCGAACCGTCCTGCGTGACCAACGCAGATTGTCAAAATGACCGTCGTCGAAGTACTATCAATCCGGGACGCATGCGCGCCGAGGACGTCCCCACCGACGGGCGCAAGCACAGCTGATCCGACGGAGTGCCGTATTTCCTTGGATTGATGACGCGATTATTAAGTCGACCAAGCCGCCGAGTGTCAGGCTGGGCGCGGCGATGAGTTTACGGAACGCCCAGGCAGTGCCATCTAACGGACGGGTTTTTGAGAATTGCCGCGCGAGTCACCAACGTGGATTCCTGGCGAACGGAACGCGCTAACGAGTTCGTTGGAGCGCGCGATGGTTAGCGGGCGACCGCAGAGCCGCGCCAGGCCCGCCTTGGCCGGGACGTCGCCACGACTAGCGAGGCTTCCAGGAAATTGTGTCACGAAGAAACGGCTGCAGAGTCCTTTCGCGATGCTAGCACCATTCCAATCGTTGTCGGTCAAGGCTAAGCTGCGATCACAACGTCTCTATGGATGGAGACCCATGGACAGACCCACAATCGTAAGGGAATACGATGGTACTGGAACGAGCGGAGCTATGGCGGGCGGTTAGAAATGACGCAGCCTACGTTGTTCGGCATTGCCGAGTACTCGCTAAGACGAATCGTTCAGGCGAGGTTCGAGTGCGACTTGCCCAACTAGCGGAGTACGCCGAGCTGGTGGCCGCACAGCCATCAGAAACTCCAATTCAATTTGCAGGCAAGTTGGATTGAGGCCGTCCCCGAACGATGGTAAGCGGTGAGATCTGGCACCGAGTTGACCGTGTCGAAAACGGTCGATTATTGGCGTGTCTCAGTTCAACGCGGCCGCCACGGCTTGATGGCACAATTTCGGCCGAGTATACCGACGCTCTCACAACTCGGGATCGGCTTCTGCCACACAAGCCGCTCGGCAAGGGTTTTCTTACGGGCGCGATGATGAAGGGGAAGACGATTCATTCGCCTGAGCTTTCTGGTCCGCGACCATGAGTAACGCCGCCGCAAAAACACGCGCGCAGGAAGTTTCGAGAAACGATTGGCGATTAATGAAAGCCTCACCTCCGCGCACGTTCATTCTGCCGCGTATACTGACGGAGCTAATGAATTGAGATACTCTTCGAGATTGGTATAGCCGTCGCTGTCCTGGTCCATGCTGCCATCGGATTCGTTCTCTGGATTCAATCCGTTGGGCGTTTCCCAATCGTCGGGCATTCCATCGCCGTCGGAATCGGGCGTCGCTGGTGACGAGCGTAGCTCTGGCCAGCCGCCGACGTCGGATGGCGAGTCGATGATTCCCTTTCTTCCGCCTCCCCAGGTTGTCCCGAATTTTGCCGTTCCGGTGCGGATCTCATCGACGATTCGCGCGTCGACTGCATCGCGCGATTTGGACGCGCCTGCGTGATCGAGTACCAAGTTAAATGCTTCCGCAGCCGATTGCGCTCGCACAGGCGCGACCACGTACGGCTCGGCAGCTTTGAGGGTGCTCTCGCTGGCTTCGCCTTCCGGACTAAAGTCGATCCCGCCGCTCCAGTTGTTTTTAGTGATGTCGGGGAAGCCCTCAACATAGTTACCATCAGCAAACATCCGCCCACGCGGGTCTTTCTGGATGAAAATACGGTGGCGAACTTTGGGGTCGGTTGCCGGGCCAGCCTTATAGTAATTGTTCACCCAGTTGCGTGGCCACACTTCGCCGCCGTACGCACTGTTAAAACCCCAGTTGTAAATGACGTTGTTGCGGCAATCCATGAGCCCGGATTCCTTGTTGCCCGATGCGCGCGGA
>JBBDYG010000102.1:0-15537 GCA_040901765.1 Pirellulales bacterium | reverse complement strand
TCCGGAACTTCCAGGGTCAGCGGTTCACGTACAAGCAGCCCAAGCGCTACGACGGGAGCGAGACGCCGGACATCGTGCCTATCGAGATCGCGGCGAAGAAGCAGCGGACTGCGGCGAAGAAGGCGAGTCGGCCGCGGCGGAGGAAGGCGTCGGGGGAGTAGGCTAAAGAGGGACTACTACTGTAAGTAGGTGACGGCCGCCTGAACGGGCGGCCGTTTTTGCACGCTCGCTCAGTTGCCAAGTCGTTAACTAGCAATAGTGGACTTGTGGTGGCAAGTTGTTGCGCGGCGCGAAGAGCGGTGGCGCCCGAAGGAGGACGGCCCTCCGTAAAGCAACACTTCATGGATCCAACGGCTCATGGCCCGCATCCGTCCCCTCTATTTCTGGACCATCCTCTCCCTCATCGGGATTGCGGCGATTGTGGTCATGCCTGCAACGGGCATTCTTACGACCATCAATTTTTACTGGGCGCAACTCCCGGAAACATCCCGTCAACTAATAGCAGTCTTCTTACCTATCCTGATTGCGCTAATAGGACTCGTTTTTGGATTCTTCCAGTTTCTGCACTCGAAACATCCGATAGTAATCCAACCGGAACCACAATTTGGGTTTGATAGGTTCTCCACGAACGCGCTGGACCCACTGGAAAAGGAACTGTTTGGCCAGTATGCAGCGTTGGAGTATCAACCCCGTTTCGTCGGCCAACGACAGGAGGCCCTCGAGAAACAGCTGGATACACAGTTGCTCATGGTCACAGGGCGCTCTGGGCTAGGAAAAACGAGGGAATGCATTGAGCTGTTCAAGCGGCTTGCACAACGCGCAGGCGAGGATTTTACGATCTTGCGCGCGCACCAAGACTTTGACAGGCCGACAGAGCGCGCTATCCCGTCTGATTGGTCGCCACGCAACATAATCCTCTTTATTGACGACATAGATCAGCGATGTGTTCTGCCACCGCGTGATGCGGCTGATGGCACTAATGCCCGATCATTTCACGATCGGCTTTCGGCAACCATCGGTTGGATGCAAGAACGATATGCCGGGCGAGATTGGCGCGTAGTTCTAACCGCACGTGACGAGCCTGAGCTTCGTGCCCGCCTACGGTTAAACGCGAATGTGTGGTCCGGATTCACCCAATTCCAACTTCCCGGGGTGCATCGCGCAGCACGAGAGCCGTTTCTTCGGGCCGTTGCAAGCTACTTTCGCCTCGACGTTGAACCAGGCGCGACGCAGCTAATCGTTGGGAAAAGCGATGGGACCTGCTCGGGGATCATAACAGCGCTGGCCCGTGAGAGTTCCCGACGGAATGGTAAGCCTGGTCTCATAACGCTCGACAATATGCGTGACTACGATTTTCGGTATCCGGCCGATTGGGAACGAAACGTCTACGCCACGACGATCTCGGCCTTCCCCTATCGACGTTGCGTTTTCGAGGCATTGTCGAGTCTCTATCAGCTTCGTCTACCAGCACAGTTTTTCTTAGTTGTGGATCTAGCAGCACGTCTTTGTGATAAAGGCCGCTGGCGATGGATAGAGAAAAGAAAGATCACACGCTCAATTCGACGTGACCTGCGAGCCTGGATGTTCGACTATCGCGGGGTCGTCATCTGTCCAACGGCCTACATAGAAGAACGAATCGATCTTGGTGAGGCTATTCCAGCTGTAACCTCTAGCCTCGTACGGTTTTCGAAGGGAAAGGACCAGTTCCGGGCATTGTTGCCCTTGATTCCTGAAGTATCAAAACGACTCGGCGTAGAGCTCGGTTTCGTAGACGAGGGAATTACGATCGTCCAAGCCTGGATAAAACGGGCTCCTACGTTTGCTCCGCTCCTGACAGCCGCTGCCACACTTCTAGACCGGGCGGGGAAAAGCCAAGATTCTCTGCAAGCTGCTCAAGCTGCCGTTAGCGCAGATGACCAAAGCCCTTTTGCGCTAGTCGCTCTCGCCTACGCTCAAACACGCACAGGTGCGCATTCTCTCGCAGTCGACACTGCGCGCCAGGCCACGCTACTCGCTCCAAAATACGACTTCGTGTGGCTGAATCTCGGGGTAGTACTGAGCAAACGCAGAATGTACAACGAGGCCATCTCTGCCCTTCGGACGGCGTGCGAGCTCAACTCCCGAAATGCAAAAGCTTGGTATAGCCTGGGAGTGGCCTACGATCGGGTCAACCAGCACGACAAGGCAATCGCGGCATGTGATCAAGCCACGAGCCTAGATCCGCTCGATCACAATGCTTGGCACATCCTTGGCATCGCCCATGATAGATCGGGTAATAGCGAAAAGGCAGTTGCAGCTTTACGTCGAGCTCAACAGCTAGACGACACGGATGCTTCCGTGTGGGTCAGTTTGAGCCGCGCATTGACCTCGGACGGGCGCAAACAAGAGGGCCTCGAAAGCCTTCGCACCGCGGCGAAACGCGCAACTGATCCGGACCTTCTAAGTCGTATAAGCGTCGGTTTCGGAAAGAACGGAGAGTCCATTGAAGCCGTGGAGGCAGCTAGAGCCGCCCTCAAAATTGACCCCTTGCATGTCGATGCGTCCATAAGTCTCGCGTTAAATCTCTCGATGCTGCCCGCGAAGTCCGAGGAGGTACAAGAAGCGTTTTGTCGCGCGAAGGAAGTCTGCGTCATGCCCGATAATTGGTACGATCTCAGCGTCGCATACGGCATGCACGGTAACTACTCCGAGGCTGCCGCCGCGGCACAACGCGCCATCGATGCCAATCCGTCCCACGCTGATGCTTGGCGAAGCCTTGCCATAAACCTCTCGAAGTTTCCGGCAAGGCCCGACTACCAGCTGTACGCTAGACAGCGGGCCGCGGAATTGTGCGATTCGCCAGACCGTTGGCTCGAGCTCGCCATAGCTTACCGAAGGGCCGGGCTACACGGCGAAGCTATCGCCGCCGCAGATATGGCTATCGCCCTCGACGCTGAGCACGTGGGCGCATGGCGTGCTCGCGCGATGAGCCTGGCGAGATTAAGCCGAGAAGAGGACGCAGGCCTAGCGCTTCAACAAGTACAGGAGCTCGTCGGTCCTGATAACGCCGTAATGGAGGCCCAAGCGTTAGAGCAGGTGAATGCTAACCCAGAGTCCTCCACGGCTTGGAGACATCTCGCAACGGTCTATAGCAACGGAGGACGGCCGATCGAAGCCATTGCGCTCGCACACGACAATCTCAATAGAAACGCAAGAGTTGCACCCCATATCTTGGCCCTTGTAGAAGAGTTACTGCGTCAAGCACCTAAGGCCATTGCATCTCTGCTAGAGGATATGGCGGCATTAGGCGGACAAAACGCCCAATACATGCACCTTCTGGGAGTCGTGAGATTGAAGGTCGGCGATTCAGAGGGCGCCGTCGAACCGCTGCGCGCCTCGTGCTCCATTAACCCCTACCAGGCGCACTACTGGTACGTGTTGGGTAAGGCGCTTCATGCGACAAATCGCCACGTCCTGGCAAAAGAGGCCTTCGAGCGATCTCTTGCGATCAAGCCGAATTACATAAAAGCACTTGACGCGTTGCGCGGAATGGACAACGACACAGCCGAGCTTCAATAGCGGCTAGCACCAAAGACGGGGGATCTGGTGAGCAAGCGGTACTCCGGCACGGTTCACAGGGCCGCATCCGCTTAGCATTTCACGTTGTTCGCCTAGTCCTAAGCGTCAGGTAACAAAATAGAGAATCCCCCGGCAGCCATGCACACGACCTAACAACATGAACAACGACGCATTCAAGGACATCGAGAAGCTGGAAAATGACCTCTGGGAAGCGGCAGACAATCTCCGCGCCAATTCGAAGCTCACGTCCACCGACTACTTCATGCCGGTACTCGGTGTCATTTTTCTCCGCCACGCCGCGAATCGCTTCGATGTCGCTCATAAGCAAATTGAGACGGATAAGGCGACCGGGAAGATGCCAAAGCGCCGAGTGCTCCCTGCTGACTACATCGCGCGTCGCTCGCTCTACCTCCCCGAGAAGGCGCGCTACGATTGGATCCTGCAACAGGCGGCCCTGAGCGGAGCCAATCTGCCTAACCTCGTCACGGAAGCGATGACCGCCATTGAGGCGGAGTTCGAGCCGCTCCTCGGCGTTCTGCCCAAGGACTACGGTATCTTCGAGCCCAGGGTGCTCGAAGACCTCATGCGCCTATTCAACAGCGCGCAGATCAAGCAAGCCACCGGCGACATCTTCGGGCGCATCTACGAGTACTTCCTCGCGAAGTTCTCGATCCAGAAGGCGCATGACAACGGCGAGTTCTTCACGCCGTCTTCAATTGTGCAGACAATCGTCAACGTGATCGAACCAGATCACGGCACGGTGTTCGACCCGGCCTGCGGCTCGGGCGGTATGTTCGTGCAGTCGAGCCACTTTATCGAGCACGAGGGCGGTAACACGGCGAAGAAGGTCGTGTTCTACGGCCAAGAAAAGAATCGCGACACCATCCGCATTGCCAAGATGAACCTCGCGGTGCACGGACTGGAGGGGAAGATCGCCGAGGCAATCACCTACTACCAGGACGAGCACACCCTCGCTGGCAAGTGCGACTTCGTGATGGCCAATCCTCCCTTTAACGTGGACCTCGTGGACGCTGAGCGGATCAAGGGCGATCCGCGACTGCCGTTCGGCCTGCCGGGTGTGAACAAGCAGAAGAAGGTGGGCAACGGTAATTATCTCTGGATCTCCTACTTCTGGAGCTACCTGGCTGCGAAGGGCCGGGCCGGCTTCGTGATGTCCTCACAAGCCTCGAGCGCCGGTCACGGCGAGAAGGACGTGCGGCGGAAGATTGTCGAGACGGGCGACGTGGACGTGATGATCTCCATCCGCCCCAACTTCTTCTACACCCGCACGGTCCCCTGCGAGCTGTGGCACTTCGACCGAGCCAAGCCGCGCGAGCGCACGGACAAGGTTCTGATGCTCGATGCGCGGAACGTCTACCGCAAAGTCACGCGCAAGATCTACGACTTCTCGCCCGAGCAGATGCAGAACCTCGCGGCGATCGTCTGGCTCTATCGCCACCAGCAGCAGCGCTTTCTCGGGCTGGTGAAGAACTACTTCGGACGAGTCTGCGCCGAGAGCGCCACCGTACCGGGAGCACTCTCCTCCTTCGAGACCACGCTGGCGGACCTGCGCTGCCGTTTCGACGCGCTCGCCGAGGCAACAGGAAAGCACGCCGGCCTCGACGCTGCCCAGAAGCAGGCGCTAGACGACGCCGTCACCGAATTGCGCGAGGCCGCATTACTTTACGACGCTGACGCCATGAAACTCCGCACTAATCTTGCGGCGTTTGGCCAGAAGTACGCGAAGGCGGCTCCTGCCAAGAACGACGCTCAGCATGCGGCGCGCAAAGAGTTCGACCCCCACGCGGAGGCGATTCGCGGACTTCTCAAGCAGGTGGACCTGCTCTACAAGCTCGCCGCGCGGGTAGGGGACCTAGGCGCGGAGATGGCGGCGGACGACGCCATCTACGCCGCCTGGGACCGTCGCGCGGCGGGCCGGCTGGTGAAACAGCTCGATGAGGAGCGCAAGTCTGCGGTCGAGCAGTTGAAGCACGCCGCCTACTTCCACCGGCAGGTGGCGTGGCTACAGGACCGCTTCCCGAAAGCGGAACTCGAAGCCGTCGCGGGGCTAGTGAAGCTCGTGGACCGCAAGGAGATCGAGGCGGCCGACTGGAGCCTCACTCCCGGCCGCTACGTCGGCGTCGCACCGCTCGAAGTGGATGAGGACTTCGACTTCGAGCAAACCCTGCGCGACATCCATACCGAGCTAGCCGATCTCAACAAGGAAGCGGCGAAGCTCGCGACGACAATTCAGGAGAACTTCGAGGAGCTAGGGGCATGAGTTGGCGTTCCGTGAAGCTCGGCGAGATCGCCACAATGAAGTATGGGAAGCTGCCTCCCAAAGAGACCAATGCGGATGCGGCGTTCCCAATTTTTACCGGATACAGGATCGCCGGTTTCTGCGATGAGTACCTCTACGACGAGCCGGAAGTCATCGTCGTTGCTCGCGGCGTTGGCGGCACCGGCGATGTCAAGATATCCCCGGAGAAATCATGGATCACGAACCTCTCTATTGTACTTAGTGTTGACGCTACACGTATCAACAAGCGGTTCCTATTCTACCGCCTGGGGCAAGAATCCCTAAAAGACAAACTGAATACTGGAGCGGCGCAGGCGCAGATCACGATCGAGAACCTGCGGCCCTACTCAATCACGATTCCGAGTGTCGCCACGCAGGAGAGAATCGCAAACACCCTCTCCGCCTACGACGACCTGATTGAGAACAACCGGCGGCGGATGAGACTACTTGAGGATGGGGCGAGAGCGCTCTACCGTGAGTGGTTCGTTCGCCTCCGCTTCCCCGGCCACGAGCACACACGCATCATCAACGGTGTGCCACAGGGGTGGGAGTCAAAGACGCTCGGTGAGCTATGCGAGGAAGTCCGCGAGGCCGTTAAGCCAGAAGGGCTCGCGCGGGACACTCCATATATCGGGCTCGAGCACATGCCGCGTCGCTCCATCTCTCTCGACGATTGGGGAAACGCCCAAGAAGTGACGAGCAGCAAGCATCGCTTCCGCGAGGACGACATTCTGTTCGGGAAGATTCGTCCCTACTTCCACAAAGTAGGCATTGCATTCATAAATGGCGTTGCATCTTCAGATGCGATAGTAATTCGTCCGCCTGAAGCGAGACTCCGAGGTTTCGTGCTCATGACGGTCTCGAGCGATCCGTTTGTCGCCGTAACGGCGCAGACTATGAGAGAAGGTTCAAAGATGCCGCGCGCCGACTGGAAGCAAATGCAGGCCTATCCGACGCCGCTACCGCCCGACGCTCTGCTTGGTACCTTCGAGAGCACTGTCCGGCCCATCGTTGAGCAGCTACGAGCGCTCACGCTCGGCAATCAAAAGTTACGTGCTGCCCGCGACCTGCTGCTTCCTCAGCTGATGACTGGGGAGATCGCGGTGTGACAAGAGCCCCCATGCAATGATCACCGACATCAACGGCGAGGACCGCCTCGTCCAGCAGACCTTCGCGGACCACCTCCGCGATCGGCTAGGATGGGAGAGCGTCTATGCCTACAACGCCGAGACCTTCGGACCGGAAGGAACACTGGGTCGGGCGTCTGAGCGCGACGTGGTGCTGATGCGGGACTTGCGCGCGGCGCTCGAACGACTGAACCCGGACCTGCCCGAATCGGCGCGCCAACAGGCCGTCGAGAAGCTGACCCGTATCGACATCGCCCGCTCGCTGATCCAGCACAACCGAGAGCACTACGGGTTCATCCGTGGCGGGGTGCCGGTGGAGTGGCGGGACGGGACGGGCGAACAACGGCACGCGCATGCGCAGGTGATCGACTTCAGGAACGTTGCCAAGAACCGCTTCCTCGCCGTCCGGGAACTAAAGGTTCAGGGCGTGCGGGTGCCGCACTACAATCGGCGAGCGGATCTGGTGTGCTTCGTAAACGGTCTCCCGCTGGCCTTCATCGAGCTGAAGGCCGTCTATCTGAACATTCGCGCAGGCTATGACAATAACCTGACCGACTACCTCTCCGAGCACAGCATCGCGCACGCCTTCCATCACAACGCGTTCCTTGTGGTGAGCAACGGCGACCAGGCTTGCTACGGCTCGATCACAAGCAAATGGGAGCACTTCGTCGAGTGGAAGCGCCACACCGAGAGGGACAAGGCGCGCCTGGACGCGGAGGCGCTGCTCGATGGGATGCTTGCGAAGGATCGGCTGCTGGACTTAGTCGAGAACTTCCTTCTGTTCGACGACAGCCGCGCCGGCGGCACACGGAAGATCGTGGCACGGAACCATCAGGTGCTGGGCGTCAACAACGCCGTTGCGTCCGTCCTTCGCCAGGAAGAGTTGAAGAAGCAAATCCCGCCGTCGGAGCGGCTGATCGAGTATCGGATGTCGAAGCCGGAGCTGCGCAAGGTCGCCGAGTCTGCATTTGACTCGGCGGTTGCGCGGCCCGTGGTCGGCCTCGACGGGATAGACGACCAGATACCCCTGCTGAAACGCGCGCATGAGGACCTCGGGCGTCTGGGCGTGTTCTGGCACACGCAGGGGAGCGGCAAGTCCTACTCGATGGCCTTTTTCGCTGAAAAAGTGCGCCGTATGCTATCCGGCAACTTCACGTTCCTTGTGATGACGGACCGCGAGGATCTGGACGATCAGATCTGGCGCACCTTTATCGGATGCGGGATTACGGACGAGAACACGCCACGTGCCGGCTCGGGCAAGGAACTGCACGAGATGTTGCAAGGGAATCACCGCTTCGTCTTCAGCCTGATTCACAAGTTCAATCAGCCGGTAACCACGCCCTACAGTGTGCGCGATGACATTATCGTCGTGTCCGATGAGGCGCACCGGACGCAGGCGGGCAGATTCGCGCGCAACATGCGACTGGCGCTGCCTAATGCGTCGTTCATCGGCTTCACTGGCACCCCGCTCTTCAAACACGACGAGCTGACCAAGCGAATCTTCGGCAGCTACGTCTCCCGCTATGACTTCAAGCGGTCCGTGGAGGACCGGTCTACCGTCAAGCTCATGTACGAGAACAGGGGCGAGAAGCTGGGCATCGCTCGACTCGACCTGAATGACCGAATAGCAGAGGCCGTGGAGCAGGCTGATCTCGATCCGGATCAGCAGTCACTTCTGGAGAAGCTGCTCGGCAAGGACTACGAGGTGATCACGGCCGACGATCGCCTGGACAAGCTCGCCGACGATTTCGTAGAGCACTGCTCCACCCGCTGGCAGACAGGTAAGTCGATGGTGGTGTGCATCGACAAGATCACGTGCGCGCGGATGTTCCAGCGTATCGAGCCGCGCTGGAACGCCAAACTCAGCCAGCTTCGGACGCTCATTCCCGTGAGGGAGGCAGAGATTGCCGCAGCCGTCGATGCCGACACGCTAGAAGGTTTGACTGCAGAGCTGGACGCGTTGCGAAACCAGACGCGGTGGATGGAGAGCACTATCATCGAGATCGTCATCAGCGAAGCGCAGAACGAGGTGCGGGATTTCGCCAAGTGGGACTTCGACATCATTCCGCACCGGGTGGTGATGAAGACCGGGTTCCATACATTGGACGGCAAGCGGGTGGCGGTCGAGGATGCCTTCAAGGATCCGGAGCACCCATTCCGTATCGCTATAGTGTGCGCGATGTGGCTGACCGGATTCGATGTTGAGTCGCTGGCGACACTGTACATCGACAAACCGATGAAGGCTCACAACTTGATGCAGTCCATCGCCCGGGCCAACAGGGTATTCCCGGGTAAGGACTGCGGCGTCATCGTCGACTACAACGGCATGCTTAAAAGCCTGCGCGAGGCACTCGCGCAATATGCCTTGGGCGACGATGGCGACGGCGAAGGGCCCGGCAGCATCGTCGCACCGATTGAAGAACTGGTTGGTAGTCTTGTCCAGGCCATCGACGCAGCCGAGCAGCACCTGCTCGGGCTTGGCTTCGATGCGACCCGGCTGCACGGTGCAACCGGGTTTGACCGTGTCGAAGCATTGCGCGACGCGGTCGACGCGGTCTACACCTCGGACGAGGCAAAACGTCGCTACGAGATCATCGCGCGGCAGGTGTTCATGCGCTTCAAGGCGCTGCTCATGGAACCGAGCGCATTGGCACATGCAGAACGCCACGACAACATAGAATGCATCTACAAGAAGCTGCAGGACCGGCGCGACACGGCGGACGTGACTGAAGTGCTCAAGGAGCTGCACCGCATTGTCAATGAGGCTATCCGAGCCGCCACCCCGGGCACCGACCACGCCGAAGGGCTAAGGGTCGACCTGAGCCAGATCGATTTCGAAAAGCTCCGGAAAGAGTTTGCAACCAGGGTGCGCCGCAAGCATGCTGCGCTTCAGGACATCCGGGATGTAGTCGAGAGCAAGCTGGCTCAGATGCTCGCGCAGAACCCGCTGCGGATGGACTTCTATAAGAAGTACCAGGAGATCATCGCGGACTACAATCGAGAAAAGGATCGCGCGACCGTGGAAGCAACCTTCGCCCAGCTTGTTGCGCTCGCCGCGAGCCTTGATGCCGAGCAGAGGCGCGCCGCAGAAGAGGGCCTCACTGACGACGAGCTGGCGTTGTTTGACTTGCTGTTCAAGGCGAACATCAAGAAATCCGATCGCGAACGGCTTAAGCAGGCGAGCAAGATGTTGCTCTCGTCTCTGCGGGACCTGCTCGAGCCCATGCCGGCCTGGACGCGGACGGAAGCGACACAGGCGGAGGTTAGGGTATTCATTTTGGACCGCCTCTACGGCGCACTCCCCCGGCCTCCGTTTACGGAGCCGGAGACCGAAGAGATTGCCTCGCGCGTGTATGACTTTATTTGGCAGCGGAGCTCAGTCGGCCAAGATCGCGTCGCAGCCTAGGATGTAGCTCGCCATCAACGCCGTCCATTTGGCACACGCCGCCAAACGACGGAATCACGAGTTGAGCGAAGGGGGCGAAATATGAGTACACCGGGCCCCTCTGCTACGAAGCTCGAGAAGTGAGCCGGCGAGGGAAACCGCAACGGGATCGGGTAGGAGTTTTGAGGGACTACTACTAATAGTAGTTGACGGCCGCCTTGGAGGGCAGTCGTTTTGGCTAATGCCTATCAGTATCAGCGTGATTATGCCGGAATGCGCCCCAGCATTACTTGGATCGCAGGTCTAAACGGTGTTGACGCTAGACGATCACCTTCTCTATGGGATCATACATCATGGCGAATGCTTATCCATACATTATTTCGAACAACAAAATCGGACCTATACTCGGAAAAATTAGGTCGGCGGCAAAACCAGAGCGTTTGTCTCAGAAACTACTCAAAACGTGGGGATTCGCGGCATCCAACGATCGGGCAATAATTGGGGTGCTGAAAGATTTGGGCTTTCTAACAGAGGCCGGCGCTCCTACTGAATACTACGATCGTTTGCGAGACACCACCGATTGGCCTTATGTGTTGGGCGAACGAATCAAGGACCTCTACGCTGACCTCTACGCCATCGATACCAATATCCACACTCTGCCGGACAATGAAGTAAAGGGAGCGATTAGCCGCGTAACTGGGAAGGACACCAAATCCGTCGCCCGCTATCACTCCACGTTCAAATCACTTGCTACGCTGGCAAAATTCGATGGAAAGGGCTTGCGACCCGCCAAAAGCGCCGCTGTCGACGGACTCGATAAGGCTGTGGCAGAGCCCCAGGGTAGTACTAGCCACGAATCTAAGCCGCGCCAGCCCGAACACGCGCGTGCGACGCAGTACCACTACAACATTCAGATTCACCTACCCTCAACAACTGATATCTCTGTATACCACGCCATTTTTCGTAGCCTTCGCGACAACCTCAACTTGTAATGGAACGTCTCAAGCAGTTCGCGTTCGACGGGATGCTCGTGTCTGATGGGCTGACACAGCTAGAAAGTACTGGGATATCTACGCGTGGCTTTGCTGCTGCACCCCCAACCGTCCACATTGAAGAGAGTGAGTTCAGCCCGAGGGTTGTTTACGATGCGGTCAAAATGGCGTCGGTCTTTTCCGCGTTTTTTTGCCTAGAGAACGCGGTCAGGGAGCTCATTACTGAACGCTTGCTCGAGCGGAAAGGCCTCCAATGGTGGGAGACATCCGTTCCATCGAAGATCAAAGCTGCAGTCGAACGCTTGCGTGATAAGGAAGGGAAGAATCGTTACCATACTCCTAGATCGACTGCAATGATTGGTTACACGCTCTTCGGAAACCTTGCGCAAATCATAATCGCGAACTGGGACGAGTTCTCGGATCTATTTCCCGATCAGGCATGGGTCACGTCCCGGTTCAACGACGTTGAGATGTCGCGAAACATTATAATGCATACGGGTGTCCTTCCACAAATCGAAGTCGAACGCATCGAAAGTATTGTTCGAGATTGGATTCGACAGGTCGGATGAGGCCACTATCCGCCCCTACGCCCTCGTTCGTGCGCGGTGCAATGCGATTTAAGCAGCTCCAGTTCTTTGACATTGCGCCGCAAGCGATCTCAATCCCTACCCAATGACAACCGTTGTTCGAGTAGAAAAACCCTCTTCCCTGCCAGAGTACCTGACCTTGGTGGAGGAACTGCAGCAAAACTCGACCGATTCCCTTTGGTATCGCGGTTGCGGCCAGGCAACGTTCAAGTTGCTTCCTTCGCTTTATCGACACCGTGACGCGCAGATCCCCGAGAAAATCCCTGACCTTGAACGAAGGTTGCTCACTCGGTTCCGCCAGCGCAGTCTTCCCTATCAGGTACGCCCGCTGACCGACGAATGGGATACCCTATTCTTCATGCAGCACTACGGGGTGCCCACGAGACTTCTCGACTGGACTGAGAATCCATTGATCGCGCTACACTTCGCCGTGATGGGTGCGTGCTTCGAACTCAACAAGGATGGCTCGCACAGGTATTCCGGTTCTTCAGTAGTCTGGATTCTTAACCCGGCGGCGTGGAATGCGCATGCGTTACAGCATCAGCGGTATGACCGCGGCGTACTTACCCCAGGCGACGATGAACTTCTCGGCTACAAGCCAGGACCAACGTTCGTTGGCATGAATAATCATCCCGTAGCGATCTACGGAGCTCACAACAGCCCACGCATTGTAGCGCAGCAGGGCGTGTTCGTCCTGTTTGGCCAAAACACAGAGCCAATGGAATCTGTATACAGATCTGAATCGTTTCCGGAGAATTGCCTCGTGCGCGTAGAACTACAGCGAAGTGTCATACGTAGAGTACGAGACTCTCTGCTCCGGCATGGCATCACGGAATCCGTTGTCTTCCCAGATCTCGAGGGTTTGGCGCGCGAAATAAAGCGCTCCTTTGGCTTCCCCGAGGGACCCAAGTAATGACGCCGCCGCGCTTTAAAGTCGCCGCATTCGAAGCCCGAACCCTTTCGTGGTGGAAGGGCAAGCGCGCAAAAATCGACATGGAACCACCGTATCAACGCCGCGGAAGGCTATGGTCGGATTCTGACAAGGCCTATCTAATTGACTCGATCCTAAACGGGTTCGACGTCCCGAAAGTCTACCTCGCGGACTTTACCTGGGCAGACTCGACTCTGAACGAAAAGAAACTGCCTTATGCGATCATTGATGGGAAACAGCGTTTCGAATCCATCTTTGATTTTTTTGATGGCAAGATCACGCTCAACAACGATTTTGTTTATCGTGAAGATCCAAGTTTAGACCTTCAGGGACTCAGCTATCAGGACTTACGGCAAAACTATGCAGAGATAGCGGAGGTGTTCGAAACCTTCAATCTCTCCGTAATGAGCGTGATCGCGGAAACCAACGAACAAATAAATGACCTATTTGTTCGACTCAACCGTAGTAAGCCGTTAACCGGCGCCGAGATTCGTAACGCAATGGCTGGCCCAGCGCCCGAGGTTATTAGGGAAATTGCAAAACACGAATTCTTCGACTCTACAATTTCCTTCAAGGTCGAGCGTGGCCAGGATCTGAATGCCGCGGCCAAAATCTTGATGTTTGAGTACAACTCGGCTCCGAGAGACACAAAAAAATCAACATTGGATGCGTTCGTTCGCGAAACCGAACAGGTCGGGCACAGCGACCAGCTTGAGCTCGCCGGCAGAAGAGTTCTCGAAACTCTTGATGAAATGTCTGCCGTCTTTTTGCCGCGCGATCGTTTACTGTCTTCAGCTGGCGTCATACCAGTGTATTACTGGTTCATAGGAGAACTGCCGACGAAAGAGCTCCCTAAGGTTCGCGAGTTCTTGACGCGGTTCGAAGGCAATCGTGCGGAGAATCGGCGGCTTCTCAGCGAAGCGCCGAGGAGCAGGCGAATTGACAGCGAACTCGTCGAATACGACAACTACAACAGAAGTACGAATGACGAAGCAAGTCACACGTCACGAATCGACGTACTGCAACGACGGTTTCGCGAATTCCTCGTTACAAAGCGCGGTTCCCGGTGAGTTTGTTCAACACACCTTGTTCGTCGCCCAACAGCAACAGCAGATGTTGACAGACGCGGGTGAGTCCTCCGAGCCGCGGACCATTCCACGTCTGCCGTACCCTTATCGGCCGCCCCGCAGTCGTTGAGCCCGGACGCTTTTCAGCTCGCATTGAGCAGAATTGCAATAGACGCTAAAGCCGCCACGCGTGCTTTCGCACGCGAGTTTGCTCAGAGACAAGCGGAGCTTTCGCACGGTGGGCTAGGATTCGGGTCGAGCATGGTCCTTGCTGCCCATGAAATGGCGCGGACAGAGCTTGAGCGACGCGCACTGAATGCATGGTCAACTTGCCACCGCATTCTCAATGCCGACGACGCAGATCCCAGCGAAGAGACCAGGGCGCAGGTCGCAGATCTAATTCAGCGTGCCGTTAGGGATTTTGCCGACGATATCGATCGGGAATACGCCAAGTGCACAACTCGTGTGAAAACAACCTTGCCAACCCTCGATGAAGCGAGACAGCATGCCGCCGAACTTGCTACGTCTGAGTTGGACATCGACCTCCTGTCTCGGCGCCACCGCCGGCTCCCTCTTGGTGATACGCTCCGTGCACCCCGATACACGTCAGTACAGACGCATTGGAACTCCGCTCGTCAATATGCGGAAGACGAACACGACATCGTAGCAGGATTACGTGAAGGGATCCTCGCAATTGAAGCACTAGCGAAAACAATTCTTTCAAACCAATGTGCCACGCTAGGCGAGTGTATCAAGCTTCTCCGAGCAAAGAAATTAATTGACGCCGGAACGGGCAAGATTCTCGAAGGCCTTTGGGTATACGCCAATTCCACGCCTGGCGTAAGGCACGGCGCAAATTTGGTAACCGATTTGGAGGCGCAAGATTGGGCTGTCCTTCGACCCGTGCTCGAATCCGCGTTGACGCTCCTCCTCTTGATCGACGTGTAAGCAGCGAGTAATTCCGTGGTGCAAAGCCGGTTCCTCCCTCTCTTAGAACCTCGAGCCCGCCAGCACCACATCCGCTCCGCGCCACGCCCTGATCAACCTCGCGTCCGCGGCGTCCGCCGCTCCGACCTTCCCCTGCGCTCGCAAACTCGCCGCGAGCCCGTGCAGCGACCAGCCATTCTCTGGAAAACGCAGCAAGTCCTCCATGTAAACCCGCTCCGCGTCCGCGGCCCGCCCCGCCTTGAGCAGCGCGTCGCCGAGTGACCACCGGATCGGAGTCGCCCACTGCGGCGGCTCCGTATAGTTGAAGCTGTCCTCCAGCTCCGCCGCCATCGTGAAGTGCGCGACCGCGTCCGCGAAATCTCCGCGCTGATAGGCGATCTCCGCGACGAGCGCGTGCATGGCGATGTCCATGATAGTCTTGTTCTCGCCCGTGCCCGACGACATCGCCGTCCGGTCCGCCGGAGAGGTGCCACGGGCAATCGCCGTCACGGTGTCGAGCGCAGCGGCGGCGGACGCCCAGTCCTTCTTCGCGGCGAACGCGACTCCCCGCGCATACTGAGCAAGCCCGAACGACAAGCGTAGATCGTTCGGCGGCACCGGCTCGCGCAGCACGTCGTCCCACATCCCGAACGTGGCCAGCATC
>JBBDYG010000101.1:0-15743 GCA_040901765.1 Pirellulales bacterium | reverse complement strand
TAGTGTAACCAATCCCAGCCTGCGACCAATCCGCAACAACATCTCGTTTGGTGTGTTGTTGCGCAGTAGTGTAACCAATCCCAGCCTGCGACCAATCCGCAACTCACCACCAGCACGTTCCAGTTGGAATTCTAGTGTAACCAATCCCAGCCTGCGACCAATCCGCAACGTAAATGCGCGAATGAAAAACGACGGCAGCAGTGTAACCAATCCCAGCCTGCGACCAATCCGCAACACCGACGCCATCGCACTCAGCGGATCAAAGAGTGTAACCAATCCCAGCCTGCGACCAATCCGCAACGCGCCCGTGCCGGCGACGAGGGCGGTTGCTAGTGTAACCAATCCCAGCCTGCGACCAATCCGCAACTAGTATTCGCCAGTCTGCTTTCCGTCATTCAGTGTAACCAATCCCAGCCTGCGACCAATCCGCAACTGGAAAAAGACGCGAAACTTCCGCCGGACAAGTGTAACCAATCCCAGCCTGCGACCAATCCGCAACCCCCGCGTGCTCGAGGTCACAAATTCAACGAGTGTAACCAATCCCAGCCTGCGACCAATCCGCAACCCGCGGCTCGTAGCGCATTCACTGCGTTCGAGTGTAACCAATCCCAGCCTGCGACCAATCCGCAACAGCGTTGTAGGTGGGATGATGAGCGGTGTGAGTGTAACCAATCCCAGCCTGCGACCAATCCGCAACCGTGACGCTCGTTCGGGCAATGCGCGCAGTAGTGTAACCAATCCCAGCCTGCGACCAATCCGCAACTGTAGAGTTTCATGCCGTTTAGCGTAGCAAAGTGTAACCAATCCCAGCCTGCGACCAATCCGCAACCGAGACCGTAGACTGAGCAAGCTATTTTGAGTGTAACCAATCCCAGCCTGCGACCAATCCGCAACGAATCGCGGTCTGGCCCGAGCGGCCGAGCAAGTGTAACCAATCCCAGCCTGCGACCAATCCGCAACTCTGAGACAGATTGAACACCGGCACTTCTGAAGTGTAACCAATCCCAGCCTGCGACCAATCCGCAACAGCCGCGCCGAGGCGAAGCCGGAAATGGCATAGTGTAACCAATCCCAGCCTGCGACCAATCCGCAACATTGGCCTTTGGGCGTCTGTATACGCTGCGAGTGTAACCAATCCCAGCCTGCGACCAATCCGCAACTGTCTGCAACCTGAGTCCGAACATCGAAACGCGCTCCGCTTCGAGGACTCCGCGTCGCGGCAAACGGGGGTCGCTAATTCCCGCCCGCTTCTTGCAAGCGTTCTTCCCACCCCACGGGTTGCGTCCAGGCTTGTTGCTTTTGGTCTTTCCAGACGGGGTTCACCGGCACTTGCGACGAATTGACAATCGCGCGGACGTATAGCTCGTCGCCGGTGAGTTGGTAGGTGGGGTTCAGGCCTTCCACCGTTGCGAAGACCTGCCCGACATCGGAGGAATACTGGCGGGTGACGCGGAGGGGTTTACCGTCGGCGGTGGTGCGGGGTTCGGACTTGGCGTCGTAGCCGAGCTTAGTGCCGATGAACTGGGTGATGAACTCGGCGTCGTCCTCAGGGTCGATTTTGATTTCGATCTTCTTGGACCTTGGGTCGTACTGCACGTCGTCGAGGGTGACGCCGCTCGAGGCGTAGTAGTCGCCGGCTTTAACGGCTTTGATCAGGGTTTCGGGTTCGAGGTTCGCGGCGCGGACCATGATCCAACCGCGGCCGGGCGTGGCGCCGCTGCTGCCGTGGTAGTCGTGGCTGTCGTCGGTGGCGACGCCAAACAGCGGCGGGTACTTTAATTCGCCGAGGCGGATGGTGTTGGCGATGTCCCACATTTGGTCGATGCTGGGATGCGTTTCGTCGCCGAGTTGGCGGACGCTGGGGTGGCCGTTGTAAACTTCGAAGAACCGTTCGCGAAGCACGGTTGCCAGGTCTTCAGCAGTGACCGCCCAACCGAAGTTCGGGTGGTTGATGTGAACGAGAATCTCCTGCCCGGTGCGGCGGGCCTGCTCTTCGACCCGCAGCAAATTGGCGTCGATCGCCTCGGCAACGGTACGGCCGCCGGCGGGTTCGATCAGCTCCAGCAAGTTCGTGGCGTTGATGTGGACCGGCACGCCTTCGGCCTTGTCGCTGATCTCTTCGCCCTGAATCATGATGAACCGGCCCGGCTCTTCGAGCAGCTTGCGAAATTCGTTGAGCGGCTTGAGGCGGACTTCGTGGCCGGGGCTGCCCTGTTCGCCGCGGGTTTCAACCCAATCGTCGCCGAAGCGGCGCGTGTATTTATCGAGGCCTTCTTGGCCGGCGCGCTTAATGACTTCGGCGTAACTCATCCAGCGGTCGCCGTCGCTGAGGATGTTGTGATCGGAGAGGGCCAGAAAGTGGTAGCCGCGGCTGCGGTACCAATCGGCGATCATCTCGGGGAAGTCGTTGCCATCGCTCCACAGGGAATGGGTGTGGATATTGCCTTTGTACCAGCGATTGCCGGATTGATCGACGGGTTCGGCCGCGTGCACGAGCGTTCCGACGGCAAAGCAGCAGGCGAGAATTGCGGTTTGGGGCGAGTAAGACATGGACGTTCTCCAGCGGAGGGCAATGAAGGTATGATTTGACTTTAATCAAAGATCAGGGAAGGCGGTAGCGGCGGCGTATTTGGATTGTCCGCAGATGGCGCAGATGATCGCAGATAAGAAAAGGGGGGTATCGAATACATAGAGACGAACAACCTCTTACTTCATTCGTCTGATCTGCGCAAATCTGCGTCATCTGCGGACAACGTACTCTGCGGTTTACTTGTCAGGCAACGTGCGGCGGAGTTGGCCGTCGGTGCCGGCGACGAGGAGGGTTCCGTCGGGGGCGACGGCGACGCAGTAGGCGGGACCTGTGAGGGCGGGGAGATCGTGCTCGACAGTGGCGTCGTCGGGGTTGATGGCGCGGAGCTGGCCGTCGTGGCAAGCGGCCCACAACGTTTTGCCGTTGGCGGTCCAGGCGATTGCGAGTGGGGCGCTATCGAGTCGTGCGAAGCGGACGAGCCGGCCGATGGTGGGTTGCCAAAAACGGATGGTGCGGTCGTCGCTGCACGAGGCGACCATCGGCGGGGCATCGCCGGTACCGGGCCGCAACGCCAGGTCATGCACGGGCCGCGTGTGATTGGTGAACGTGCGGAGCGGCATGCTGGCCGCAGTATCCCACAGGCGGATCGTGGCATCGACGCCGGCGGTCAGAAGCTGGTCGTCTGAAAGATAGACCGTCGCCAGGACTCCGCGCGAATGGCCGTCGAGCTGACGCACCGCAGTTTGCATTGCCACATCGTGGAGGCTGACGCGTTGATCGGCGCTGGCAGCGCCGAACTGCCGTGAGTCGGAGCGCCAGGCGATGGAGTAGACTAGGTCGTCGTGTACATCGATTCGACGCAACAGGGTGCGCTCGGGCCAGCGGTAGAGTTCGATCGTTCCGTATTCCGCCGGAACGCCGCCGGCGGTGGCGAGCAGCTTGCCGTCGGGCGAGAAGGCGAGATCGTGGATATTGATAAGCTCGGTGGGAAAGTTTGAGAGATGTTCAAGCGCAGGCCATGATTTCAATTCGAGCCCCGCTTGCGAACCGACGACTACCGCGGAGTAGTCGGGCGTGAACGCAACGGCTGTGATCGGCGGCGCGGCAAGCGCGGTCGAGCAGAGCAGGGTGGACGCTACCAACAGTAACTTCGACGCGGATATTTTGTCCGCAGATGACGCCGATGTTCGCAGATGGGAAAGATAATGAGTGACAGCGTAGAAATACATGCTCATAATTACTATCTGCGATCATCTGCGAACATCTGTGGACAATATCTTCTACCCTACCAATTCCCGAATTACTTCGCCGCCTTGGTTGACGCGGACGGGGCGGCCGTCGGCGGTGTGGAGCTCGCGGTCGGGGTCAACGCCGAGCACCGTGTAGATCGTCCGCGCGAGGTCGTTGGGGGTGACGGGCCGGTCGGCGGGACTTTCGCCGACGCGGTCGCTGGCGCCGATCACTTGGCCGCCGGGTACGCCGCCGCCGGCGAGCACGACGCTAAACGCGCGCGGCCAGTGGTCGCGGCCACCGGCAGGGTTGAGCTTCGGCGTGCGGCCGAATTCGCCCATCGCAATCACGAGCGTTTCGTCGAGCAGTCCGCGTTCGCTGAGGTCGCCCACGAGCGCGGCGAATGCCTGGTCGAACGTCGGAATCAGACCAACGCCGACTTGCGCGCCGGCATAACCCTCCTTGAGATTTAGGACGAGGTTTTCGTGCGTGTCCCAACCGGTGTTTTGCACGGTAATGAACGGCACGCCGCGCTCGACGAGCCGCCGCGCGAGCAGGCAGCTTTGGCCGAACGTGCGCGGGCCGTAGCGCGCTCGCACCGCTTCGGCTTCTTGCGTGAGATCGAACGCAGCCTTTGCCTCTGGCGAAGTGACCAAGCGATAGGCTTGCTCGAACTGCGGATCGGACGGAGGGGTGCCCTCGACGCGCTGCTCGAAGCGTTCCAGTTGTGAAAGGTACTCGCGGCGGCGCTCCATGCGCGACGCGGTAACCTCGGGATAGAAGTCGAGATCGCGGACGTGGAAGTCGGGTTTCGCGGGATCGCCGCCCGTGGCGAACGGCTGCCACGCGGAACCCAAGTAGCCGGCGCCCGCAGTGGATTTGTATTCGGGGATGGCAACGTAGGACGGCAGTGTGTGTTGGCCGTTGCGCTGGTGTGCGACGACCGCGCCGTAGCTGGGGTATTCGAGCGCGGGGGACGGTTTGTAGCCCGTGAGCAAGTAGTGGTTTGCGAGGCCATGCTCGCCGAGCGGAGAGGTCATGGAGCGAATGATGGAGAGTTTGTCGGTCACACGCGCGGTGTGAGGCATCAGCTCGCAAATCTGGATGCCGGGGACGTTCGTCGCAATCGGCTTGAACGGCCCGCGGACTTCACTGGGAGCGTCGGGTTTGAGGTCGAAGGTTTCGAGATGGCTTGGTCCGCCGTCCAGCCACAACAGGATGCACGATTTGGCTCTGCCTTGCCCTGCTCCGCCGGCAAGTGCGCGCAGACGGAACCAGTCGAATGCCCAAAAGCCCAGACCGGTAAGCCCGCCGACGCGCAACATTTCGCGCCGACTGACACCATCGCAACGGGTACGCATCCTGAATGGATTGGCCATGATTTTATTTACGGGAGGTAGCAGAGGAAGCAGAGTTAGGAACAGAAGATCGCAGAGAGCGCAAAGTTCGAAAGACATCAACTTTAATTCTTTGCGTCCTTTGCGACCTTCTGTTCATGTTCTTCAATGCCTATTGTTTTCAATGGTTGGTTATAAAATCGTTGCAGTTGAGCAGGCTCCAGACGAAGTCTTCGAGGCGCGTTGTTCGTTGATCTGCGCTGGCGCGCTGTAGCTCCTGCAGCCAAAACTGCCGTTCGGATTCCGTGGGCGTTCGGCTCAGGGCGTGGAGATAGAAGTCTTCGATGATGGATTGGTCCGACGCACCGGTTGAAATGCTGCGCTGCAGCCGCCCATCGGGATCGGCGAGTTTGCGATTGATCAGTTCGCCGTTGAGTTGGTGGAGCTTGGCGGGTAGCCCGCCGCCGACCGTATCGCCTTCACAGGAAGCGATTCGCGAGCAGCGGCCAAGGATGTCGAGCGATGCGTTTGGAGTGGCGGGGTCGAACAAAGCAATTGCCCGCGTGCCCAGTGGCTCGTCGCCGTACTCGTCGCTGACGCCGGTAACGCTGGCAATTGCATCGGCGAGCACTTCCGGTTCGAGTGTCCGGCGATAGGTGCGGGAATAGAACCGGTCGTCGGCGATGCCCGATTCGTTCGCTTCACCGCGAGCAAATGTCTCGCTAAGAGCGATCTGACGGAGCGTATGGCGAAGGTCGTAGCCATTCTCGACGAAGTTCGCGGCGAGGCGATCGAGCAATTCCGGATGAGTCGCTGGATTTGTCTCACGGAGGTCGTCGACCGGCTCGACCAACCCGCGGCCGAACATCGCGGCCCACAGGCGGTTGACCATCGCGCGGGCGAAGAGCGGATTGTCGGGCGCGGTGAGCCATTCGGCGAATTCGATGCGGCAGTCGTTTTCCGGATCTAGGTAATCGGCACCCGGCAAGCGCGGAATGGCGGGTTCGCCGGTGCGCAAGTTTGTCACCGCGCCGCGGGCGGTGAGAGTCACATGGCGGCCGCGATCGAGCCGCGCGAAAACCGCAGCGAGTCCGTGGTAGTCATCCTGCGTCCATTTATCGAGCGGATGGTTGTGGCAGTTCGCGCATTGCAGGCGGGCACCGAGAAAAACCGCACTGACAAGTTCGGCGTGAGCGCGAGCGTCGCTCGCCATTCGGGCAAAGTTGGCGGGACCGACGGTATAAGAGTCGCCGGTGGCGGTGAGCAACTCCCGCGCGAGTTCGTTCAGCGCGGTTCCGGAAGCGATTTGTTCGCGCAGCCAGTCGTGGTAAACCAGCAGGGCCTGGCGTTCGCCGGGCAGCGCGCGAATCCGCAGCAGCGTGGCAATACGAAACGTCCAGTAATCCACAAACGCCTCACTGGCTAGCAAGCGGTCGATCAACTGCGCTCGCTTGTCGCTCGAAGCATCTGCGAGAAACGTCTCGGAATCGTCGCGACCCGGGAGCGCGCCGGTGAGCGCTAGCGTCGCCCTTCGTAAGAATGCGGAATCGGCCGCGGCGGGCGCGACCGGAATTCGCAATTGCTTTAGCTTCCGCAGCACCTCGTCGTCGATGAAATTCGCCCGCGGCTCATGCGACAGATCGACCGGCAAGTCGGATAATGGGAATGTGATTTCCAGCGGAACGACACGATCGAGGAACCGAGCGATCACCACGTGTTGCCCGCGGCGGAGCACCGTGGCCACGCTTCGCTCCGCATTGATTTCGACCGAACCGGGGTCCGCGGAAGTGAACACGGTCCACGGCGTCACATCTTCAGTGGCGCCGTCGTCAAATCGTGCGGTCGCTTGAAGGTAAATCTCCGCACCGACGCGCTCGGCCACATTGTTTGCTGGCTCGACATCGAACTGCGAGAGCCGGCGGTCGTCGCCGCGCGGCGCGCCGGCGGCGATCCAGTCGCGGAGCCGCTCCGCGCCGGGGCCATCCGCTTCAAGCACAACCTCGCCGCCGTGTTCCATTTGGCCGGTCGGCTTGGCGAGCAGGAGACTTTTCTCGGGGTGGGCAAGATTGATGCGTCGTCCTTCAAGTTCGTAAGCGATCGCCTCGTAGTCCGCCGCTGGATTGCCACCGAGGAGCGATAGGCGAAACTCGCCGCGCCCCGCGGCTGCGCCATGGCAAGCGCCCGCATTGCAACCGGCGCGGGTGAGCACGGGGATGATGTGCGTGTTGAAATCGACCGCGGGCGCAGATCGCGCGAGCGCGAAGATCAGAAACGCAGTGATCGTGCGCGAGCGCGAAATCATTGCGGCGGATTCTCCGACCCAGCGCTCCGCTCCGAAGACGGAGCCTGCCCGCCGCGGCGGGCGTCGCGGCTAACGGGGGCGTACTCTTTGGCCCATTTGCTTATGAATTCTCGGGCGCGGGGGGTGCCGTAGTTGTCGAGCTTACCGCTGTTGACAATGGTATTCGCGATGCGGCCGATCTCCTGTCGGGCATTCTCATTTTCCGCCGCATACGCCTCGACTTTAGCAGCCGCTTTGTTGACGGCTTCTTCGGTGGCGTTCAAGCGAATCACCGGGCCAAGCAACTCTCGCAATCGCGGGTCCGGCTCTCCGGCCGCGCCGCGCCGCATCCTCCCCTGCGTGCCCAGCACATCCTCTAGTTTGGGAACCTCTCCGCCGGCCACGCGAACGATGGCCTCGAACACCCGCGGCAGGTCGGCTTGCACACTGGGCTGAACGAGCGCGAAGTTGTCCGTCACCTTGCCTTCGTTGCCGACCAAAATCGTGAGCGCCACGTTGCGATTGAGACCGTAGCTGCCCGGGCCTTCCTTGCCGTCGTGGGAGATCGCGATCGGCACATCGGGCGTCAGCGCGTGGCGAATTCGCTTCAGCGTGTTTTCGGCCTCGGTGGCGTCGTCGTCGAGCCATACGACGCCGGTTGTCAGGCCATCGTTCTGGCGTTTGACCGTATAGGAGGTCAGCGCCCGCGTAAAGCCAATTGACGGACGGTTCATCTCGTGAAGAAAAACCAGCACGATCGGTTTGCCGTCGGCCGTTTGGACAAAATCGAGTTCCTTTCCGGCGGCGTCATCGAACACTCCGCTCACGGGCAGCGGCGGCAGCTTTTCCCCGATCTGAGGGCCGGAGAAAATCGCTTCTTCCTGAGCGTCCGTAGGCGTCGTCTCGCGTGCCTCCGCACGCGGCGCAGTTCGGGTCGCCGCCGGTTCATCCGCCAACACGTGAGCAAGGGGGATAAGGCTCGCCGCCACAAAGGTTAATTCGCGAAGCATTGCACACTCCTAAATAATCGGTCGTCAGCACATTAGCCGCGTTCGCTTGCGACGCGCTAGCTGGCAGTATAACCGATCAAAGGCGAATTCGCCAAAATGGCGGATTTGTTCGTGGAACACGTCGCAAGCGAACGCGGCTAACGGGAACGTCGGTAGACAGACGCGTGATTTATGCCGACAATTGGAGTATGAATCGGATAACCGCAATCGTCAGAAGCATTTTCATGGGCTGTATCCAACTGCGACTGGCGCTAATCGTCTGCCTGGTATCGTTCACTTCGACCTGGTCACCAGCGCAACAGCCCGCCGCGGACGTACCCGAAGTTGCACCGCCGCAGTACATGGGGCGGACAATTGCGCAGACGATGCACTACCTCGGCGCGGAGTGGCTCACGCGCGATACCCGCGAGCGGGA
This sequence comes from Pirellulales bacterium, assembly GCA_040901765.1. GTDB lineage: Bacteria > Planctomycetota > Planctomycetia > Pirellulales > Lacipirellulaceae > JBBDYG01. The sequence goes on along the minus strand of JBBDYG010000101.1, from coordinate 6,940 downwards.
GGAAGCATGCAGCAAGTTGATCGCGGCGCTGGCCCTCGAACCAGGGCAGATGGTGTGCGACTTGGGCTGCGGCAACGGGTTTTACACGCTGGAAATGGCGCCGCTCATCGGACCGCAGGGAGTAGTGTGGGCGGTGGACATTCAGCCGGAGATGCTCACGATGCTCGGTGAGCGGGCGGAGAAACGGGGCATCTCCAACATAAAACCAGTGTTGGGCACCATCGTTGATCCGAAGTTGCCGGACGGACTGTTCGACTTGCTGCTGTTGGTCGACGTGTACCACGAGTTTTCCAACCCCGAGGAAATGCTTCGCGAAATGCGCGAGAGCCTCAAGCCCGAAGGACGGATCGCGTTGGTCGAGTACCGCGAAGAAGATCCCGAGGTGCCGATCAAGCCGCTGCACAAGATGAGCCAGCAACAGGTGTTGAAGGAATACGAGGCGAACGGTTTTAAGTTGGTCGGCCAGTTCGATGAACTGCCGTGGCAGCATGTGTTCTTCTTTGCCCGCGATGACTCGCCGCTGGAAGCAGTGGAGTTGAAAGCTTGGCAGAAACCGGGGAGGAATGACGAATTACCGAATGACGAATGACGAATGGAATTCCCTAGATTCGTCATTCGTCATTCGTCATTTCGCCGGTCATTTTCTGTCCCGCTAAGATCGGCGGCATCGGGCATTCGAGTAGGTCGGCGATGCCGCGCAGAAGTTCGGCCTCTTCCACGGTCGCGACATCATCAGCGCAGATCGTGGCGGCACACGCGCCGACGAGGCGGACCCGCAGCTTTGGTGCGCAGCTCACCAGTTCCGCGAGCGCGGTTCGCAACGGCCCCAGGCCGCATTCATGGGCGGGAAGTAGCGTGAGCGACGTTTCGGGCAAGAGCGCGGCACCCGCGGCAAACGCACTCTCGGGCAGTGCGGCCGCATGGCCCGAGTGCGCGAGCGTTGAGAGCAAGATCGAACAGGGATGCCCGAGTTTCGCCAGCCCGTAAAACCGCACCTGCGGTGGCTTCACGGTTTCGAACTGGGGCCGCAGATGGCGCATCAAGATCTGCGCGAGCGCCCACTCGAAAAGACCGAGCCGATTGTCGGCCTCGACCAACTCGCGGAAGCATTGGTCGAAGTCGCGATACTGCGCCGGCGAAATCGCTCGGAGCGTCGGCAACGCGAGGTCCACAAGCGGCAAGCGGCTGCGAACGTCGATCGAGAAAATCGCGGGCTGTAACTGGCGGGTGAGGACGACCACGTCAGGCTCGGAGAACTGTTCCAATCGGGCATACTGTCGCTCGCGAATGGTGGCATCCCGGTCGAGCAGCAAGGCATAGAGCACCGCCCGCACGCCATAAGGGTCGTGCGCCGCGGCGTTCACTGGCCGGGGAAGCGACCTGAGCAGGGCCGCCGCATATTCGCGGTGCGATTCGATCGGGTTTCCCACGTGGCGGACCGATTCGGCGATGTCGGCGGCGGGAACTTCCTCGTTCCTGCCCTGCTCGACCGCTCCGACTAACCCCGCGGCGGTTTCGCTACTTATGTCGGCGACCGACCCGCGACCATCGGCGATAAGTTTTCCATCCCACTGCGGATCGAGCCGTAGTATGCGTTCGCGTAGCGGCGGGTGGGTCGCCATCAAGCCGGTGAAGCCTTCCCACACGCCTTGGGCGAAATACATGTGGCTTGCCTCGGCAGCGGCCGGAGTGACGAGCTTCGATCCGGCAATCGCCGCACCAATCCGCTTCAGCGCTCCGGCCAGGCCGTCGGGATTGCGAGTGAACTGCACGGCGGAGGCGTCGGCCAGATACTCGCGCTGGCGCGAGACGGCCGCTTTGATGAGATTGCCGATCAATGTGCCGATCGATCCTAGCACAATCAGCGCGAAGCCGATGAGCAGGATCACCATCATTGCACCGCCGCCGCTATCTTTGGAATCACGGCGACTCGAACGGTGCCCGCCGTGCGAGAGCGCGCGGACGACAATCCGCCCGACGAGGCCCAGTAGCAGGATGCCGTGGAGAACGCCGATCAGGCGGATGTTCATCCGCATGTCGCCGTTGAGGACGTGGCTCAGTTCGTGGCCGATGACGCCTTGTAGTTGATCGCGGCTAAGACCTTCGGCCGCACCTCGTGTGACTCCGAGCACCGCATCGCTGGAAGAATAGCCCGCCGCGAAAGCGTTGATTCCTTCTTCCTCTGAAAGGTAAAAGATCGGCAGCACGGGAATGCCGGCGGCAAGCGACATTTCCTCGACGACGTTTAGCAAGCGTTTTTCGGCGGGGTCGGACGTGTTGGGATAGATCCGCCGGCCGCCGAGTCGCTCGGCCACTCCTGTGCCGCCACCGGCGCGAAGTTGAGCCACCTTAAAGAGACTTCCGCTGCAAATCAGCAGCAGCGCGGCTGCGCCCGCGCCGAGGGGAATCTCCCAGGGGAAGCGTTGACTTGAGAGTTGGTGATCGCTGAATTGGTAGTACTGGAGAATTACCGCCGTCACGACCATCGTCCCGCCGACGAGACCGATCACGGCCACGGCGAACATCACCACCAGCCACCAGGTGCTGCGATGCGCTTGGGCCTGGCGTTCGAAGAAATCGGTGGGCATGGATCAGTTCATTGGCAGTTGGATTTTAACACGGCGGCACGGAGAGCACAGAGAATGCAGAGTTGAATGGCTTCCGGTCTTGCGTTTCCACCAAGACTTTTTTCCCCGTGTTCTCCGTGCCGCCGTGGTAATTCAGGACTTCGCCTTTTGGAGATTAACTAAACGAAACTTTCGGCGGGGCGGCGATTTTTTCGGTCTCGAAGATCAAGAATTCGGCGTTTTGGGCGTGGCCGAAGATGGGCGCGAAGATCACCGGCGGGAAGGTCTCGCGGTAGGTGTTGTACGCCGTGACCGCGTCGTTGTACGCCTGCCGGGCGAACGCGACGCGGTTCTCGGTCGAGGTCAATTCTTCGGTGAGCTGGGCCATGTTCTGGTTGGCCTTGAGGTCGGGGTAGGCTTCCGCAAGCGCGAACAACCGACCGAGCGTACCGCTGAGTGCCTGCTCGGCAGCGGCGAGGGATTGCATGGCGGCCGCGTCGCCCGGGTGGGCGGCGGCCTGCTTGAGTCCGCCCACCGCCTGATTGCGAGCCTGTATCACCGCTTCGAGCGTCCCCTTCTCGTGCTGCATGTAGCCTTTGACCGTTTCGACGAGATTCGGGATCAGGTCGTACCGCCGTTGCAGTTGAACCTCGATCTGCGAAAAGGCGTTCTCGAACCGATTTCGCAACGTGACGAGCGTGTTGTAGATTCCCACGCCCCACATGACGAGGATGATCCCGATGACGGCGATCACTACGATCACAATCAGCACACCACCAAAAGCGATGCCCATATTGGCACGTCCTCCAATAAAATTTCGATGCGCGGGATGCTCGATGACTTTGAGCTTTCATAACCCTACCAACCGCACGCGGCGACGCAAGCCGCCGGTGTCTAGGCCTATTCGCTCGATTGCGACCAATCTTGGGGGGAAGCCGAGCGGCGTGGTAAACTTCGGAAGCCTTCGATCGGAATCTGGGCACCGGAATTGCCGTTAATTCGGCGGGCGGACAACGGTTCGCCTTACGGGAGCCAAACGCTACGGAACAACGGTGGGCCACCGATGACTACAGCTATCAAAACCGAGCAATCGCTACCATCGCCGGCCGAGCGGCCCGACGCCGACGTGGTGCTCTACGACGGGCGGTGCAATTTTTGTCGCGCGCAGGTGCGGCAATTGGTATGGTGGGACTGCCAGAAGAAGCTCTCGTTCCTGTCACTACACGATCCAGAAGTCTCCCGCCGCTGGCCCGACCTGTCGCACGAGCGGCTCATGGAAGAGATGTGCATTATCGATCGACAGGGCAATCGTTACTGGGGATCTGAGGCGTTTCGCTACCTCACTACGCGCTTGCGCCGGCTTTGGTGGCTCGCCCCCGTGATGTACTTTCCCGGCAGCATGTGGTTGTGGCGACCGCTCTATCGCTGGATCGCCCGCAATCGGTATCGATTTGCGGGAAAGACGATGGAATGCGACAGCGGGACGTGCTCGCTGCACCGGTAGATTATCAAAGCGAGATTATTCCTAGCCACGGAGTACGCGGAGAGGTGGTCCCGTTCCTAAACCGGCCGTGGTACGATGGACCGTTCGCTAGGTGGACTACAGTTGAACCCGCTCACCTGGAGGCTGAAATGAACAACTTCGATCGCCGGGCGTTTTTGGAAAAGTCGTGTGTCGGAGCTTCACTCACAGCGCTGCTGGCGGCTGTCGAACGGCCACTTCGAGCGGAGGGATCGGCGGTTCTCGCGAAGCCGCAAGCGGCGCTCAAGAAAACGTATCGCGCCGCCGCGATTGGTTCGACGGGGCATGGCGATTTCGGTCACGGCATGGACCTCGCACTAAGGGGATTGCCGGGCGTCGAGTTCGTGGCGATTGCCGACGACGACCCGACCGGCCTCAAGAAGGCGGGGGAACGCTGCGGCATTGATCGGCTCTATGACGACTATCGCCAAATGCTCGATGCGGAGCAGATCGATCTGGTGACGATTGGTATGCGTCACTCGGACGTGCATGAAGAGGTCATCGTCCACTGCGCCGGGGCCGGTAAGCACATGTACTGCGAGAAGCCACTGGCGTCGGATCTCGCGAGCTTCGACCGCATGGTTGCCGCGTGCGACGTGGCGGACGTGAAGCTTGCTGTGGCCTTAACGAATCGGGCATCTCCGGCGATACACCAGGCGCTCGCCATGGTTCGGGAGGGTCGACTGGGAAGTTTGCGTTCGTTGCGGGCGCAAGGGAAGTGCGACCATCGCGGAGGCGGCGAAGACTTAATCGTGCTGGGGTATCACAACCTTGATCTGATGTGCCTGTTTGCCGGCCAGCCTCAATGGACGTTCGCGCACGTGATGGAAGGCAATGCCGATGCAACGAAACGCGACTCGCGGTCCGCAACGGAACCTGTCGGCCCAGTCGCCGGCGACTCGATCTCGGCGATGTTCGGCTTTCCCGACCAAGTTCACGGACATTTCCAGTCGCATCGAAGCATCGACTCCGCCAGCGACCGTTTTAGTCTGGAGATTCACGGCTCGGACGGCATCATCGCTGCGCGCAGCTTGGCAGACGTCATGTGGTTCGAAGGCGCGGCGTTTAATCCCGCGAAGGCACACGAGTGGCAAGCGATTGCGGTTCCCGAATGGGACGCACTCGCGGACAAATACCAGTGGTGCCATCAGTACCTGATCACTGACTTATTGGCCGCCGTGGAAGAAGCTCGGGAACCCATATCAGGTATACAGCACACGCGCTGGGTGCAGGAAATGGTTCAAAGTGTTTACGCATCGCACTTGGCGCAGGCGCGCGTGGCGTTGCCGCTCAAGCAGCGGGCGCATCCTCTCGGTGAGGGGGTAGGGGTCGGGGGTCAGGGGTCAGGGAAAGAAAATTCGCCGCTTACGGAGCGTGCGCTTCCATAGTTTTGAGGATCGTCCCATGAACCGACGGGGTTTTTTGCAGCAGGCGGTGGCCGCGACCGCGGCGGCAACGTTGACTCAAGCGGCACGCGGTGGGGACTCGCCGGCCAGCGAGCGGATTCGCGCGGGGTTTGTCGGCGTCGGCGGCCGGGCGCGTGCGCTGCTCGACATGTTTTCGGTGCAAGGGGATGTCGAGGTCGCGGCAATCGCGGAGATTGATCCGCGACACGTCGAAACGGCGATGAAACTATTGGCCGAACGATCGCTGAAGCAGCCGGCGGTTCATGAAGACTTTCGCCGGATCGTGGACGACCCGTCGATCGACGTGCTGGTTGTTGGCACGCCCGATCATTGGCACGCGATACCCACGATTTTAGCCTGCCAAGCGGGCAAGGACGTGTACGTCGAAAAGCCGGACGGGCATAACATCGTCGAAGGATTGCGGATGGTCGAGGCGATGCGCAAGCATGGCCGCGTCGTGCAAATGGGCAACCAGGCCCGGAGCGATCCCGGGTTTCTCGCGGCGATGGATTACATTCGCAGCGGTAAGCTCGGACAAGTGCTGGTCGCCAAAGCCTGGGAAAATGCGAAGCAGGGGTCGATCGGCCACCCGTCCGACGGCGACCCGCCGCCGGGAATCGATTACAACTTGTGGCTCGGCTCCGCGCCCAAGCGGGCGTTCAACCCGGTCCGGTTTCACGGCAACTGGCGGTGGTTTTTCGATTACGGCAGCGGCGATCTGGGCAACGACGGCGTACATCGCTTGGACTACGCGCGGTGGGGACTCGACACAGCGCTTGCCGCGCGCGGCGAGCCGGCCCTGGGGACGCCGCGCCGCGTCTCGGCCCAGGGCGGGAAATGGTACTTCGACGACATGCAGGAGTGGCCCGATACGCTCCAAGTGACCTACGATTACTCCCAACCTACTGACGGAGCGGCCGCCGACGCAAAGACGGCCGGGGGGCTGCTTCTCAGCTACGAAATGCGCCTCTGGGCGCCCTACCCCTATCACGGCGAAAAAGAAGGCGCGGTCCTGTATGGCGACCAGGGTTACATCGTGCTGGGCGTTCGTCGCTGGCAGGCCTTCGATGCCGACAATCGTAAAGTCGCAGAGGGCCAGTGCAATTCCGATGCAATCCCCCACGTCCGCAATTTTCTCGAGTGCGTGAAATCGCGCCAGCGGCCCAACTCGGACTTGGAGACGGTCGGGCATCCGGTATCGCTACTATGCCACGCGGGCAATGTTGCGTGGCGAGTTGGCCGGACATTGGAGATCGACGCCGAAACGGAAACTTTCGTCAATGACGATCAGGCGAACGCGCTGCGGACCCGCCCCCAGTACCGAGCGCCGTGGACGCTGCCGGAGGTGTAACGCCGGGTGCAAGTCGCGCCTTGAGCTTGGGAAATTTCTAAGCTGGTTCTCTAAAAATTCTGTCGCCTGCGGCTGGCCCCAACCCTCCCCTGGC
>JBBDYG010000100.1:0-15968 GCA_040901765.1 Pirellulales bacterium | reverse complement strand
CGTGGAGCGTACGCGGCCAGTTCGCGTTCCAAACTTCAGGGCTGCGAATGCCGGGCATCAGCGGATGCGTGTCCGGAGGCGCGCCCTCCGCGCGATTCGACAACATGCCCACAATCCCGACACTGCAGAGCAGAAGTCGTCGCGCCCGGTTCATCGATCTCGATAAGTGCATGGCAACGGCCGCGATGATCTAAAAGCCTTTACTAAAACGCGCACTAATGAGGGGATAGGATCCGACGGGTTCCCGGAAGCCCCTTTCCGATCGCGGCTTACCGCGACCCTCCACTGGCCAGCTTTGCCACCAGCTTGGCCACCCCCGCTGGAAGTGGCAATGTGGCAATCCTCTACAAAAACAGGGGTTTTGCGCCGACACGTGGCAAAGCTGATGCTCCCCGTGGCAAACCTGATCCGTGGCTCCGCCGAATCTCATCCGACGACGCAATCATACACGAGTATGGACACAGTCGATTGTGTCAATCGGAAGCCAAGTCGTAAGCCACTGGAATTTAACGGCTTACGGCTGCGGCAAGAGCGGCAATCGGAGGGCACGGGACTCTTTGCACCGCGTTTTCGTACTTCTCGCGATGCAACGGGAAGTCAGCGTCGGTTGATCACTAGCCGATCATTACCGACCATTTTTGGTTGTGGAGAAAGTCAACAGAGGCGAATTATAGTTGATCCCGCCAATCACGACGGCGACAAACCACGCTCGCCGGAAAGATCCCCGGAGACCGGCCACCCCAACGCTCGTTGCAAACTGAACTGAGCTAGGTTGTAATCGGCAACGGCCCGGACGTACTGGCGCTGCGCCTGATCCATCGCTTGGATCGCCTGCAGGGTTTCGATGGGCAGGCCCTGGGCTTCGCGAATTCGATCGATGTTGCGTCGATAAGATTCGGTGGCGGCTCGGATGCCCGCTTGCGCCAGCCCGATCTGTGCTTTACGCGCCACGACTTGCGCGTACGCTTCGGCAACGTCGCTGGCGACCTGGTCCATCGCTTGAACTTGGCGCCAGCGGGCCTGCTCGACGCCGGACCGCGCTTCGCTGCGGGCAGCTTGCTCGCCGAATCCGAGATTGCGGATTTCCCAAAATGCAACCGCGTCGAAATCGAGCCTATCGCCAAAATTGGTAATGTCGCTGCCGATCCCACCTCCATTGCCTCCGTAGCTAAGCCCTAACAGCACGCTCGGTAGCAGCGGAGCGTTGCGCTCGCTCCGCAAGCGCTCGACCGCGGCACCAACAAGATACTGGCTCTCCGCCAACTCAGGTCGGTTGGAGAGGCCAATGGCGACCAATTCCGGAAGCACGCAATCGAGTGGAACGAGGTCAATGGGAATCAAGGCCGGCTCAACGGGGACGATCTGCCGCGTAGGATCCTGGCTCAATAAACGCGCGAGTCGGACCGACGCTACTTGGACTGCTTCCGAGGCCCGATTCGAATCGATCTGCCGCACCGAGAGTTCCGCGAGCGACCGGTCGGCGTCCGACACTAATCCCTGCCCGGTTTGCGCGAATGAACCTGTGAGCTCAACCAGTCGACCGGCATGTTCCTCTGTCTGCTTGGCGACCGCTTCAACTTGGTGCGCTTCCAGCAAATCGATATACGCCACCGCCGTATCGAGCAGCGTGTCGTTGGTAACTGCGCGGCTGGCCTGCTGCCGCGCGCCGACCATCCGCTCGGCGATTCGCGGCTGAAAGATGGCGTCGCGCAGCTCGAAGTCCATGAGCAGTCCGGGGACCGCCGGCGAGCCCGCGCCTACGGCCTGCGCTCCCAGCCCCGTATACACCGAGCCGCGGCTGGTCTCGATCATCCTCCCTGCGACATCCTGAATTCGCCCTTCATGCTTGTTGTAGTTCATTCCCGCACGCAAAGACGGCACCCACAGAACATCCGCGGCGCGCATCTGAGCAAACGCTTGCTGAATTCTCTGCCGAGTGTATGCCACTTGAGGGTTTTGGCCAGCCGCCACTTGCAGCGCCGTGGCCAAGTCGATGGGAATCGTATTATCGGTCAACGGCGCCGCCTCTGTAGGCTTCGCGACATCCTCCGCAAGGGAATTCGGCGGTAGCAACTCCGGAGGTTGCGCCAGCACCGCGCCCGAAGGTTCGTTTTGCGGGCTAGTAGTGGCTCGATCCACTGGCTTGTCCGATTCCTGAATCGGAACGACGAGCTGCGTCACTTCCACAAGTGAACTTGTTTCGCGCGGAACTATTGCAGGCGCGCTGGCGGCGACTGGTGAACTGGCCTGGGGCGCGCGCGCGATTGGCGTCGTGACGGCTCCCTTCGGCCGAGACGTTGTGCATCCTGCCAGCATCAATGTCGCGGCGGCAGCCGCGTTCAAGATGCGGATCTTGAGCCGCGTTCCCATCAGCCAATTCCCCCTTCGAGCCCGCGGCGACATCCGACCGGCGTAATGCCGCGCTACGAACCCCTACAGGTGAATCGGCGAGCCGGTTTTGCGGAATGTAGGGAATCTGCGAGTTGTGCGGATTGAACGGTTAGTTAGACTGGGTAGAAGGCCCTTTCGACGACGACGCCGAGGAATAGCACTGCATGCATTTGATTTCTTTTGCCCTGCGCCGCCCCCTGACGGTGATGGTGATCATTCTGGCCGTGGCGATCGGCAGCTTCCTGGCGGTCGGCAACTCGATCTGCGAGCAGTTCGGTCTCCCCTACCCCGGCGGTCTCCCCCGCGGCATGGAAGTCGACATCTTCCCGAGCCTCAATTTGCCCGTCATCTACGTCTGCCAGCCCTACGGCGGAATGGACCCCGCGCAAATGGAAGGCTTCCTGACCAACTACTACGAGTATCACTTTCTCTACATCAGCGGCATCCACCACGTTGAATCGCGAAACGTGCAGGGGACCGCCTTGATGAAGCTCTACTTTCATCCTGGGACCGATATGGCCCAGGCCATGGCCGAGACGATCAACTACGTCAATCGTTCGCAAGCTTTCATGCCGCCGGGAACCGTGTCACCCTTCGTCATGCGGTTCGACACGGGCAGCGTACCGGTCGGCTACCTGGTCCTTTCGAGCGACACCCGCTCGATTGCCGAGATTCAAGACCTAGCCCTATTCCGCGTGCGCCCGATGTTCGCAAGCCTGCCAGGCGTTTCGGCTCCGCCGCCGTTTGGCGGCAGCGCGCGGACCGTGGTGGTGACGGTCGACCCCGAGCGTTTGCAATCGCTTGGAATGTCGCCCGACGAGATTATCACCGCGCTCGTCCGTGGCAATGCAATCAGCCCCTCCGGGAACATCCCCATTGGCGACAAGTATCCCATCGTGCCGGTGAACTCAGTGGTCCGCGAAGTGAGTCAGCTTGGGACCATTCCCATTCGCATGGGGGAGTCGCCCGTTTTTATTCGGGACATCGCCACGATCCAAGACTCAGCCGATGCTCCGGCCGGCTACGCGCTGGCCAATGGCCGACGAGCGGTTTACATCCTGGCAACCAAGCGGGCCGATGCCTCGACGCTAAGCGTCATCAACAATATCAAAGACGCCTTGCCCAAGATGCGCGACGCCTTGGGTGAGGAAGGCAAGGGAATCGAAGTCCGGTTTGAGTTCGATCAATCGCCCTATGTGACGCGGGCCGTCGGGGGTGTCGTGACCGAAGGTCTGCTCGGGGCATTGCTCGTCGGGCTAATGATCTTACTCTTCTTGCGCGATTGGCGCAGCGCGCTGATCGTCGTCTTGAACATTCCGCTGGCGCTGATGTCGGCCGTCGTCGCGTTGTGGATGACGGGCCAAACCATCAATCTCATGACGCTCGGCGGCTTGGCACTGGCGATCGGCATCTTGGTCGATGAGGCGACGGTGGCGATCGAAAACATTCACGCCCACGTCCAACAAGGCCAGCCGCTCGCTCGGGCGGTGCTCGATGGGTCGGCCGAGACCTCCGTTCCGCGGCTGCTGGCGATGCTCTGCGTTCTGGCGGTCTTCGTGTCGTCGTTCTTTATGCAGGGCGCGGCGCGGTCGCTGTTCGTTCCTCTGTCGTTGTCGGTCGGCTTTGCGATGCTGGCCTCGTACTTCCTGTCGAGCACCTTTGTGCCGGTGCTGTGCGTGTGGCTGCTGAAACAGAGTCCGCAGGGCCACGAGGGCCACCAAGCGCCCGGTCGTTTCGATCGGGTACGGCATCGATACGAGGCCCTGTTGAATCGGTTTGTTCAATTCCGCTGGCTGGTGCTTGGCCTCTACCTGGTGTTGAGTCTCGCCATCATTGCCATCGTGGGATCGCGGGTCGGACGCGGCATCTTTCCGACGGTCGACGCCGGCCAGTTCCGCTTGCGGATGCGCGCGCCCGACGGCACGCATATCGCCCGCACCGAAGAATTGGCGAAAGAGGCACTGAAGCTGATCGCCGACGAGCTTGGCGCAGACAACGTCGACTTGACGCTCGGCTACGTGGGCATGATCCACTCGAATTTCCCCGTGAACGCCGTGTATCAATGGTCGCGCGGTCCCGAGGAAGCGATTCTCTACGTCGATCTCAATGACGAGAGCGGCTTTCGCGACGAGGAGCTGAAGGAGCGCTTGCGAGACCGGCTAACGGCGGCGATGCCCGACGTGCGGCTTTCGTTCGAGCCTTCCGATATCGTAAACGAAGTCATGAGCTTCGGCGCGACCACGCCCGTCGAAGTTGCGGTGAGCGGGCCCAACTTCGCCGACAACCGGCTGTATGCCGAGAAGATTCGCCAGGAGCTAGCGCAAATTCCCTTCTTGCGCGATCTACAAACGGGCCAATCCCTCGATTACCCTACGATTCAGGTGAACGTCGATCGTGAGAAGGCCGGCGTCGCCGGATTGATGCCGGTCGACGTTTCTCGGGCGCTGGTAACGGCAACCTCGTCGAGCCGCTTCGTCGTCCCCAACTACTGGGCCGACCCCAAGAGTGGCATCGCCTATCAGGTGCAGGTCGAAATCCCCCGACCGGTGATGCGAAATCCCGATGGAATCGATACCGTTAGTTCGGCGGAGGAACTCGGCCGCATTCCGCTCAAGCGTACCGAAGGCAGACAAATCTTAATTCGCGACGTGGCGGAGATTCAGGCGGGCACCATGCCGGGGCAATACGACCGCTACAATATGCGACGCCAAATCACGCTTACCGCGAACATCGCCAACACCGACTTGGGAACCGTCTCGCGCGAAGTCACCCGGGCCATCGAACGAGCGGGTGAATCGCCGACCGGAATCCAAGTCGAAACCCGAGGCCAGATTCCTCCGATGCGCGAAATGCAAACCGGCCTGACCATCGGTTTGGGGCTTGCCGTCGTGGCGGTGCTTCTGCTGCTGACCGCTAACTTTCAATCCCTGCGATTGGCTTTGGTCACCGTTTCCACGGCGCCGGCGGTGGTTGCCGGTGTGGTGCTCATGCTGTGGATTACCGGCACGACGCTGAATATCCAGTCCTTTATCGGGGCGATCATGGCGATCGGCATCGCGATGGCGAACGCGATCTTGCTAGTCACGTTTGCTGCGAAGCGGTTTCACGAGGGCCTCGCTGCCCGGGAAGCCGCCGTCAGCGGGGCCACGAGCCGTCTGCGGGCGATTCTGATGACGAGCTGCGCCATGATTGCCGGTATGCTCCCGATGGCGCTGGGGTTTGGCGAGGCGGGCCAGCAGAACGCCCCGCTCGGCCGGGCCGTGATTGGCGGCCTCCTCGCCGCCACCGCTGCAACCTTGTTCGTGCTGCCCAGCGTGTTTGCCCTGCTGCAAGCGCGGGCCGGCAAGTCCTCTCCGTCGCTCGACCCCAGCGATAAAGGAAGTTCCCATTACCAGCCATCGGCGGTCGCAGCGTGAATCGCCGACTTGCAGGAGTCTTTCTATGAAATCTTACGCCTTACTTAGTGTTACACTTGCGATCTGCGGCGCGCTCGTGGCAGCGGGAGGTTGTAGTCGGCCCGTGGGAGCCGAGGCCGCGAGCCGCTCGACCGCCGCGCCGCTCGACCGCGTCACGGCAGGCAAACCCCAGCAAAAAACGCTGACGCTTTACACCTCCCAACCAGCTCGCATCGAAGCCTTCGAAAGCACGCCGCTCCTTCCCAAGCTGGCAGGCTATGTCGAAAAGGTGTCGGTCGACATCGGCGATTCGGTCAAGCAGGGTCAGTCGCTAATCGTCCTTTCAATTCCCGAGTTGCAGGACGATCTGGAGTTGCACGCGGCCCTCGTCACCCAAGCGGAAGCCGAGGTGCAACAAGCCAAGGCGAATGTCGTGGCCTCGCAGGCGGCATACGATACGGCCACCGCCAAAATCGAGCAAGCCGAAGCCGGGATCGGTCGGGCGGAAGGCGAACATGCGCGCTGGCAGGCGGAGCACGTGCGCCTAAAGGAGTTAGCGGCCCGTGGCTCCGTGACGCAAAAGCTTGCCGACGAAACGCTCAGCCAACTCCAGGCTGCGGACGCAGCGCGCCGCGAGGCCGCAGCCGCCGTCCGCTCGGCACAGGCGGCAGCCGAGGAAGCCCAAGCCAAAATCCGCCAAGCCCAAACCGACAAAGTCGCTGCCGAAGCACAGGTCCGCGTCGCGAAAGCGAATCAGTCGCACGCCAAGACAATGGTTGGCTATGCTGACATCAAGTCGCCCTTCGACGGCGTAGTCATTCAGCGGTCGATCGATACCGGCCACTACGTGCAACCCGGGGGTGGCGGAGCCGCGAAGCCACTCTTGGAAGTCGCTCGCATCGACAAGGTTCGCGTGTTTGTGGACGTTCCGGAAATGGAAGCCGCGCTCGTCGACGTCGGCGATCCGGCCAAGTTCCGCGTGCAGGCGCTCCACAACAAGGAATTGGAAGCGTCCGTTAGCCGGACCAGTTGGTCGCTCGATGGCTCGAACCGATCGCTCCGCGTCGAATTCGAAGTTCCCAACGAACAGGCCGCGCTCCGCCCAGGCATGTACGCCCTCGCCACCATCCTGCTCGACCAACGGGAAAACGCCGTTACGCTCCCGACCACGGCGATCGTCCGCGACGGCAATGAAGCCTTCTGCTGTTGCGTCGAGTCCGGCAAGATCGACCGACGGAAGGTTGAGTTGGGCCTGCGCAGCGGACCAGAAGTGGAAGTCCTCGCCGGAGTCAACGAGAACGACACGGTCGTTTTAGCCCGAGCGGAATCGCTGCAGCAGGGACAGGCGGTCGATGTGATTAAGCCCGAATAAACAAGTTGCGGAGTGGCCGTTAGGCTGCGGGATTCGTAACGCTTTTCCCCGCTAAACGACGTCGCCGAAGCGTTGGCCTTATCGCTCGCCGTGGCGATTGTCAGGATCCCGACGTGAGGCAATCTCGATTTGCACATATTTCGGATTCCCGCTGCGTATTGCATCTCAAAGACACCATCGCGTAAAATAGAGCGAGTCGGTTGAACTAAGTCCTGCGGTTGTCCACGCGCTCGGCTTGACTTAAATCGATTGGTGGCGACCAAAATTAAGCGCCTCGGACTGGTCGTCGTTAACGTCGGGTACAAAGCGGGTCGATAGCAATGCCATCGCCGGTGGTTCTTCAGCACAAAATACTTAACCGAACTTAAGCCTCTGTGCCGAATATCCTATAAGATCGTCATAGGCTGACCAAAAAGGTTTACCCGTGTTCTACCGCAACACCATCACGAAGCGCATTATCGCCGCGTGCAGCGTGGTGGTCGCGTTGATGGGCAGTCTTCAGCAAACTCACGCGCTATGCAGGCTTAGCGGGTGCAGCCAGCAGACTACAGAGCAAGAGCATCGCTTGAGCGAATGCTGCCAGAACGGCGAGTGCTGCACACCGGAAACGGCAGTTGCCCCTTCTTCGATTTGCATTGACAACCCACACGATTCCTCTGCCCCTTGCCAGAAGGCCTGCTGGTGCTGTCAAAGCATGCCCTCCCAACAACCACCGTCGCCGATCAACGGCGATTCGGTAGGGGAAGTTTTGGCAACTTGCAGTTTTGTGGACTCGGCTGGAATCGACGCTGATGGCGATCGAAGAATCGCAACGTCAACCGCGCTCGAGATTTCTCCGCAGTTGGCGCTGGAAGTCTGCATACGGCTGTGCCGTTTCTTAGTCTGAGCTTTGCCAGCGCATGTGTTGTGATGCGCAGCACGCCTTCTGCTCGCGCCAGTGGCCTGCATTCAGGTCATTGTAACGTCACTGTGCTGCGCCACTCGTAGTAACAATTTGTGGCAATGTGCGCAGTTCGCCTCCGACTCGCCCTACCTAATAGGAGCATTTACAATGCGTACAATGGAGTGTGTAAGACTTTGGTGCATGGTCACCGCCGCGTCGCTGGTAGCGGCCGAATCGGCATGGTCCGCGGAAACTGCGAAGCCCGTCGCAAACACGACCTATCAATTCGTGGCGGACGAGATGTGTTGCAAGGGCTGCGCAAAGAACATCGCCGCTCAGCTCTATGCCGCCCCGGGCGTTACGAATGTGCAAGCCGATGTAGCGACGCGGACGGTCGTCGTGACGGCCAAGCCCTCGCCGAAGTTGACGCTTGAAAAACTCTGGGACGCGGTGGAAAAGGGCAAGGGAAAGCCGTCCAAGCTGACGACGACGGCCGCTATCTACGAGCTTACGCGACTCGAGGAATTGACTGCCGAAGAACGGCCCACGGCCGGCGTCTACACGCTGGTCGTGTCTGAAATGAGCGACAAAGCGGTCGCGGCAAAGATCGCCAAGTCACTCTATGCGATCGAAGGCGTGCAAAGTGTGAGCTTCGACTCCCAACAGCAGGCGCTAATCGTCCGGCCTGCGAACGGCGTCCAGTTGTCCCCTTGGAAGCTCGGCGGTGCGGTGGAGCAGGCCGAAGCACAGCCCCTTGTCATTACTGGGCCCCACGGTCGGTTCACGATCGAACGCATGGCCGAACCCGAAACCCTTTCATCCCGCAGCAATAACCGAGGAGAAGTTCGATGAAGACCAGTTTTTGTGCTTTAGTCCTGTCCGCTACGGCTGCAGCGCTCGTCGGTTGCGGTACTTCTGGCGATGCCACTAGTGTCGCTCCGGTGTCCGTCGATGGTTCACGGTTCCTGCTGGCGGAAGAGCCGGATGGAGCCGTCGGGGTGATCGCTGTTCGCGAGTCCGCCAAGAATGGCGATCCGATCGTCGTCGTGGGTCGCATTGGCGGCGCGTCGAACCCATGGGTGGAGGGTCGCGCCGCCTTCACGCTGCTTGATGCCTCGATGTCGGTAGTCGCGAACGGCGAAGACGACGCCGACGGCGAACTCTGTATGGACGATTGCTGCTCCGGCGCGCGAGCCACGTGTACGACCTTGGTAAAAGTTGTGGACGTGGATGGACGGCTGGTCGCCGCCGATGCGAGGCAACTGCTTGGCATCACCGACAGCGATACGTTGGTGATCCGCGGCAAGGCCAGCAAGGACGAAAGCGGCAATTTCGTAGTGCTTGCGGATGGGGTTCACGTCCGCCGCTAAGTAACTTCCAATTCGCGAAGGACCTGATCGATGGCTGGGCGACTGCTACCCTGGGACTACGGTGTCCGAAACCTGTTTCGGCGACCGTCGCGGAGCGCGCTGACGCTCGGCGGACTGTCGATCGTCGTCTTGTTGGTTCTCGTCGTCGTAGGCTTCATACGCGGATTGGAGGCCTCGCTAACTGCCACAGGTCGTCCCAACGTGGTGCTTGTGTATGCGCTATCGTCGGGCGCCGACATTGAAAATTCGGCGATTGCGGGCCGGACTGCCGCCCTGCTTTCCGCGAGCGTGGCGGGTGTCCAGGAGCAACACGGTGTGAAATACGTTTCACCCGAGTTGTACCTTGGCACCCGCATCAGCGTCAGCGGACAACAAAAGCCAGGACTGGGGTTAGTCCGTGGCGTAACGAGCGCAGCCCCTTTAGTACGGCAGCAAGTGCAAATTATCGAAGGGACTTGGCCAGGTTCGGGAGAAGTGATGGTGGGTCGATTAACCCATTCCAAACTAGGCTGTGAGGCCGAGTCGCTGGCTCTGGGCCAGCAAATTGAGTTCGACGGTCGAAAATGGAACATCAGCGGAACCTTCGCCGCCGGCGGGGCGGCGTTTGAGTCCGAGGTGTGGTGTCCGCTGCCCGACCTCCAATCCGCTTTGAAGCGACAGGACTTGAGTCTCGTGGCCGTGGCGATGGAATCCGCCGATTCAGCGGCTGAAGTCGATTTGTTTTGCCGCGAGCGGATCGATCTGGAACTAAAGGCCGTTCTCGAAACCGCTTATTACGCGGACCTTCAAAAGCATTATCGACCCGTACGCATGCTGGGCTGGGTCGTGGTGTGCTTAGTTGCGGGATCGGGCGTGTTTGCGGGTCTGAACACTATGTACGGCGCCGTAGTCGGTCGAATCCGCGAGTTAGCGACGCTTCAGGCTATTGGGTTTCGTCGCCGAGCGATCCTGCTCACGTTGGTGCAGGAAGCGACTCTGCTGGCGTGCGGCGGAGCGATTGTCGCCTGCGTCATCGGCTTGGTCTTCGTGAACGACACGGCAATTCGATTCACCATGGGAGCGTTCATGCTGCGCATCGACAGCGTGGGAATCGCAATTGCCTGCGCCACGGCGGCGATTCTCGGCATCGTAGGGGCTATCCCGCCTGCGGTCAAAGCGATGCGGCTGCCGGTTGTGGAAGCGATCAAGGCAATTTAATGGAACGCGCCATCATGACCAAAGCCAACGTATCAACGATGGGCGAAAATTCCGCGGCTTCATCGGAAGTGGATTTGAGCCAGCTTTCGTTCCAGCGACAAGCACCGGCCAAATCGACGCTGCCAGTGCCCCGTCGCTGGCTGTCGCGTTACGTCATTCCGCTAGGCGTCGTGGGTGCGTTTTTGGGACTATTTGGATGGGCGGCCCGGGAAAGTTTCTTGCCAGCGCAAGAAGTTACTATCACTCCCGTCATCGTCACCCGAGCCGAAATACAGCAAGTGGGAACGCCCCTTTTTCAGGCGGCTGGCTGGATCGAACCGCAACCCTCGGCGGTCATTGCCTCTTCGCTCGCGGCGGGGGTCGTCGAGGAATTGATGGTGGTCGAAGGCCAAATCGTCGAGAAGGACCAGCCGATCGCCAGGCTAATCGACACGGATGCGAAAATCGCATTGCGGCAAGCAGAGGCCAATTTGCGATTGACCGACGCGGACGTAAAGAATGCAGATGCAACCTCGATTGCGGCGCGAGCCGCGTTAGCCAACCCGAATGAATTGCAAGCCGCGTTGGCGGAGGCCGATTCATTGCTCGCGGAAACAAAACTCACCCTCGGCAACTTGCCTTTTTCGATTGACGCCGCAAAGAACCGACGCCAGCTTGCCGCGGATAATCTGAGCCGGAAAAAACAGGCGGGCGACGCGGTGGCCGGCCGGGTTTTGCGGGAGGCAGCAGCCGAGCTTTCTGCCGCGGAAAGCGCGCTCGCTGAATTGCTCTCTCGGCAACCCACGTTGGAGACACAACTCGATGCGCTTACACGAAAGCGAGCAGCCTTCGAACAGCAACTTGAACTGATGACCGAGCACAAGCGGGCTGTTTCCGCGGCTGAGGCGATGCTAGCCGCTGCGCAGGCGCGGCGCGAACAAGCACAATTGGCAGTCGATCTGGCGCAACTCAGTCTGGAGAGAATGGTCATTCGCGCTCCGATATCGGGCCGCATCCTGACCGTTGAAGCCCGTCGAGGGAAGCGCTTGGCAGGAATGGATCCCCTATCCGAACAAAGCTCCAGTGCCGTAGCGACACTCTACGACCCCGCGCAGCTCCAGATCAGGGTCGATGTGCGTCTGGAGGATGTTCCGCAGGTCACGATCGGTCAGCCGGTGGCGATCGAGACGGCAGCGCTCGCGGCCCCGATTGCGGGCGAGGTTCTGTGGTTGACGACGCGAGCCGACATTCAAAAAAACACGCTGCAAGTCAAAGTGGCGATAACAGACCCTCCGCCCGTAATCACGCCCGAGATGCTTGGGCAGGTGACCTTTTTAGCTCCTCCGCAGCCTGTTGAGTCCGGGACTGCGGAGGCGGACCAATTACGCCTTTTGATGCCGCGAGCGCTCGTCGTCGAAGGCGACGGCGGTTCGGCAGTCTGGGTAGCCGACATCGAGCACGGCATCGCCCGGCGACAGTCCGTTGAATTAGGCCGCGCAGGTACCGACCAGCTCGTCGAAGTCGCGACCGGACTCGATCCCACTTCTAAACTGATTGTTGCCGGCCGTGAGACGCTCGATGATGGCGCACGGATTCGGATTGCTGGCGAAGATCGCTCGCTATCTGCTTCGGGGGATTTGTCAGGCGCGAACGCCGATTCAGCCGGCGCCTCGCGGACCGCCAAGCGTGTAGAGTAGTTTTTCGTATTCAAGGAGTCGAGACAACATGTCCCTGGTCGAATTGATCGATGTCAACAAAGAGTTCAAGAGCGGCGAGGAAACGATCC
Organism: Pirellulales bacterium; assembly: GCA_040901765.1. Taxonomy (GTDB): domain Bacteria; phylum Planctomycetota; class Planctomycetia; order Pirellulales; family Lacipirellulaceae; genus JBBDYG01. Next base: position 3,595 of record JBBDYG010000100.1, on the reverse strand, counting down.
GCCCGCTCGATGGCATCCATTTGACCGTCGAGGAGGGAGATTTCGTCTCGCTTATGGGCGCGAGCGGTTCTGGGAAGAGCACGTTGCTGAATCTCGTGGCAGGCATCGACGAAGTGAATTCCGGGCATATTCTAGTTGGCGGAACCGATATCACTCAGCTTTCTCGCGGAAAGCTGGCCGATTGGCGGGCGGCCAACGTGGGTTACGTGTTTCAAACGCACAATCTGATCCCGGTGCTGACGGCGTACGAGAACGTCGAGCTTCCCCTCCTGCTGCTGCCCATGTCGGCGGTCGAGCGTCGCAAGCGAGTTGAGGTCGCACTTGCCGCCGTCGATCTCACCAATCGCGCCCAACACTATCCGCGCCAAATGTCGGGCGGCCAGGAGCAGCGAGTAGGAATCGCACGCGCGATCGTCGCTAATCCCACAATCGTCGTGGCCGACGAGCCGACGGGCAGCCTCGACGACGACACGACCGAACAAATTCTAACGCTGCTCCAGCGGGTGAATCACGAACTTGGCATGACGTTATTAATGGTCACGCACGACGCCGATGCCGCGGCTCGGGCGACCCGCATCCTGCATCTGGAACGAGGTCAGCTACTTGAGAATGGCCAGCCCATTATGCCCCGTGCTTTAAGGACCGCCTAATCGTGTTCACATTGGTTCCCTACATCGTGAAAAGCTTGTGGCGACACCGCACGCGAAGCTTGCTGACAATCAGCGGCGCTGGGGTGGCGCTGCTCGTGTTCTGCTTTGTCGGATCGGTGCAGCACGGACTATTTGCGCTGACTGAAAACCAGGAGGCGGGCCAGACGCTGATCGTGTTTCAGGAGAATCGGTTCTGCCCGCAAAGCAGTAAGTTGCCGCAGGACTACGCCCGCACGCTCGCCAAGCAGCCCGGCATCGCCGACGTGCTGCCGATCATGGTGTTTACCAACAACTGCCGGGCCAGCCTGGACGCCATCGTGTTCCAAGGCATGCCCACGGACCAATTGAAAAAATGGCGCGAAATCGAGCTGGAGTCAGGCTCGTGGGACGGCTTCGCCCGCCAAGACGATGCGGCGCTCGTAGGGCACGCCGTGGCGGCAAGGCGTAATCTTGCGACCGGCGACAAGTTTACGATCGGCGACATCACCGTGGTGGTAGCCGGCATATTTAGCTCCAGCAGCGCCGCCGAGGAAGGTCTGATTTACACCCACCTCGATTTCCTGCAACGCGCCCGCGGGCAAAGCGACGTGGGGCTGGTGACGCAACTGGAAGTCCATTTGACCGATGGGGCTGATCCCGACGTGGTTGCCGCCGCCATTGACGCTGAGTTCCACGCGGGGCCGGTCGCCACAACCACGCGCACAAAAGGGATGTTTCAAGCGGACACGCTTGCAGACCTCGCGGAATTGATCGGCTTCATCCACTGGCTGGGGTATGCCTGCGTCGGACTCGTATTGTCGTTGGTTGCGACAACCACGGTGATGTCGGTGCAAGACCGAATCAAGGAGCACGCCGTGCTGCAAACGCTCGGGTTTCGCCCCTTCAAGATATTTCGATTGGTGGTTACTGAAAGCATGCTCTTAAGCACCATCGGCGGAGGACTCGGCGTGATTTGCGGAATGGTGTTCTTGGCATGGTCCGGCATGTCGGTGGCCGCGGAAGGGGTCACGATCGCATTTCGTCCCTCGTGGGATATTGCGATTCAAGGGGCGATAGCGTCTGTCGCGGTCGGGTTACTCGCCGGAGTCGCACCCGCTTGGCAAGCAGCCCGTACGGAGATCGTGCCTGCATTGCGGCACGCTTAGGCTTTACACAAGCACTAATTCTGTTCGATCAATTACGGTAAGTATATCGATCAAAACAAGGCAAGGATGCCGCCATGAAAGCACTCGCACTCACGATGCTGTCGATCCTCGCGGTCGGCTGCACATCGTCAGGCCGGAAGTCAACGCAGGTTGCTATATCACCGACCCCGGTCGCCGCGATGAAACCAGCCCCGGCGAGCATCGAGGCCGTGAAAGTGGTGGCTTATGAGCAGGCCGCTGATTCCGGCGAGATCCTCACGCAGCCGCCCAGCGTGGCCACTGCGGAGCCGGAATCGCTTCCTCCGGTCGAGCCTGACGGCATCACGATCGAAAACCTGCAGCAAATGGCTCTGGCCAACAACCCGGCGGTTGCGCAAGCCGCCGCGCGTGTCGATGCGCTCCAGGGAAAATGGTTCCAGGCCGGTTTGCCACCCAATCCTTCCGCAGGCTATGCGGCCAATGAAATCGGCGACGAAGGGCACGGCGGACAACAGGGTGGATTCGTGGGTCAAGAATACATTACCGGAGGCAAACTCCGCTTGGATCGGGCTATCGTGACTCAGGAGATTCAGCGGGCCCAGCTCCAACTTCACGCGACTCAATTGCGCGTCACGACCGATGTGCGGAAGGCGAGCTACGCGGCACTCGTGGCACAACGCCGAGTCGAGTTGGCAAGCGAGCTGCTGCGTTTCAGCGGAGAGGCGGTTCAGGCCTCCAAGGAATTGCAAGAAGCCGAAGAAATTCCACGAGCCGGACTCTTGCAGACGGAAGTCGAGCAGCAAAACGCTGCCATTCTGCAGCAAACGGCACGCAACGAGTTGACCGCCGCCTGGCGACAGTTGTCGGCAACTGTCGGCGTCGAGTTGCCGGTACAGCAACTTGTTGGCGATGCCACTCGGCTGCCCGAGATGTTGGACTGGGACGAGCAACTGGCCCGCGTGACCGCCAGTAGCCCCGAACTGGCGGCGGCGATGGCCGAGATCGTTCAAAGGCAAGCGGCGTTGCGGCGGGCGCGAGTCGAACCCATTCCCAATCTGACGACTCAAGTGAGTGTTCAGTTCGACGACGCCACGAACGATACAATTGCCAGCGTCCAGGCGGGAGTTCCGTTACCCCTCTGGAACCGCAACCAAGGCGGGATCCGGCAGGCTCAAGCCGAAGCAGCCGAAGCAACCCGCAACGCGGCCCGAATCGAACTCGATCTCAAGCGGCGGCTGGCAGAAGCGTACCAAAGCTATTCCACCGCGCGGATGCAGGCCCAGACGTATGCCACCACCATCCTGCCTAAGGCGCAACAGACGCTGGAATTGGTACAGCGCGGGTATCGCCTCGGTGAAGTTGGTTATCTCGATCTGCTAAATGCCCAGCGAACTTTTTCGCAGACCAACCTGGCGTATTTGGATGCGCTGGCTGTGTTGTGGGCCAACCGGACGGAAATCGATGGATTGCTGCTCACCGGGAGCTTGGCCGCCCCACCCCAGTGATGGCCCGCGTGGCACCTTTCGTTCTTTCTTGACAAACCCGGATCGAGACGAGCTTCCCAAGTGTCATCGGCAAACTCGCCATTTTACCCTCTCGCTCGGAGGCGAGAGTCGGCCAAGTTTCCGAGTGCCGCGGCAATAATTGACGAAAATCGAGTCTCTTTCAGAATTAGCCGCCAACTTGGTGCAATCCGCCACCCGGTGGGTGCAAGTCGCACTTTGTGCGCTAGCGGCTTGATTTCGACGAATCAGAGCAATACTCCATTTGTGGCGATGCGGGTTTCCGCGTTTGTGCCACTGTGCCACGCCGCGCGCACAC
>JBBDYG010000099.1:0-82696 GCA_040901765.1 Pirellulales bacterium | reverse complement strand
AGGCCCCAGTCCCTCGCCAACGTCCCCCTCATTCCGCGCGAAGTGCTATTCGGCAACCCCACGCGCGCGCAGGCCCGGCTCAGCCCCGATGGCAAGTGGCTCAGCTATCTCGCGCCGGTCGATGGCGTGCTGAATGTGTGGGTTGGCCCGGCCGATGATCCCGATAAAGCCCAGCCCGTCACTAAAGACACCAAGCGCGGCATTCACGGCCATAGTTGGGCTTACAACAGCAGGTACATCCTCTACACGCAGGACAACGACGGCGACGAGAACTCGCACGTCTACGCGACCGATGTGACGACCAAAAAAACGAAAGACCTCACACCCATTGACGGTGTTCGTGCGGAGATTTCCGGCGCGAGCGAACGATTTCCCGACGAAGTGCTGATCGGCCTCAACGATCGCAATCCGCAGTTGCACGATATCTATCGCGTGAATATCGAGACGGGCGAGCGTAAGCTGATTCAAGAGAATCCGGGCGTTGCGGGTTTCGTAACCGACGACGATCTCGCGGTGCGCATGGCCTTAAATTACACGCCGCTCGGTGGCCAGGTGTGGTTGCTTCCCGAAGGGGAACCGGCCGACAAAGGCTACGCCGATTGGCAGCCGTTCGAAGAGTTCGAGCCGGAGGACGCCATGACCAGCGGCCCGGCCGGCTTCGATAAATCGGGCGAGTCGCTCTACTTCCAGGACAGCCGCAACCGCAATACGGGCGGGCTGTTCGCGAGGAACCTCGAGACGGACGAAACGACGCTCGTCGCGGAGGATGACCGCGCCGATGTTGGAGGAGTGTTGACCCATCCGACCGAGAAAAACATTCAGGCGGTGTCGTTCACCTACGACCGCCGGCAGTGGAAGGTGCTCGACGAAGCAATTGCCGCCGACCTGACGTTTCTGAAGGAGTTCCAAGACGGCGAATTCGAAATCACCAGCCGCACGCTCGACGATAAGTTCTGGACGGTGGCGTACATTCTCGACGACGGCCCAGTGAAATTCTACCGCTACGAGCGCGGGCCGGAACCGAAGATGCACTATCTCTTTGCGAGCCGCGACGACTTGGAGAAATATCCGCTCGTGAAGATGCATGCGCCGATTATTAAAAGTCGAGATGGATTGAATCTGGTGTCCTACCTCTCGCTGCCGCCGGGAAGCGACCCCGATGGCGATGGCAAGCCCGATAAACCGGTGCCGATGGTACTCGATGTACACGGCGGACCATGGGCTAGGGATGGCTGGGGTTTCAACTCCATTCATCAATGGCTGGCTAACCGCGGCTATGCCGTGTTGAACGTGAACTACCGCGGCTCGACTGGCTTCGGCAAGGAGTTCATCAACGCGGCTAACGGCGAGTGGTCGGGCAAAATGCATGACGACTTGATCGATGCCGTTAACTGGGCGGTTGAGCAAGGAATCGCCGAGCGCGACAAAGTGGCCATCATGGGTGGCAGCTACGGAGGCTATGCCACGCTGGTAGGCCTCACTTTCACGCCCGACGTGTTTGCGGCGGGGGTTGATATCGTCGGCCCGTCAAGCCTGGTGACGCTCATGCAGAACGTGCCGCCGTACTGGGCGCCGTTCATGCCGGTAATGAAAATCCGCGTCGGGGATTGGGAAACGGACGAAGGCAAGGCCAAGCTGCTCGAGCGCTCGCCGCTGACGCTGGTCGACAAGATCGAGAAGCCGCTCTTGATCGGTCAGGGGGCGAACGACCCCCGAGTTACGCAGCTTGAGGCAGACCAGATCGTGATGGCGATGGAAGAGAAGAGTATCCCAGTTACATACGTGCTGTATCCCGACGAAGGCCACGGCTTTCAACGTCCGGAGAACAGCATGAGCTTTAACGCCGTCGCGGAAGCCTTTCTAGCCGAGCACCTGGGCGGCCGCTTCCAACCGGTCGGCGAAGACTTCGAAGGCGCCACTCTCCAAGTGCCAGCCGGCGCGAATGAAGTCCCCGGTCTGGCGGAAGCATTGGAAACGGCCACAAAAAGCAGCGAAGAGCCACGAAAAGAAGAAGGAAATTAGCCACGGATGCGACACCGATCGAACACGGATGAATTCGCTCTTGAATCCGTGTTTGATCCGTGTTCAATCCGTGGCTAAAGAGTATTTTTGTTGCCTTTTCGCCATCTCACTTGCGTTCTTCGCAACGGCTGTCGATACTGAGGCGTATGAGCGGTGCTTGGTATTTTTTCTGGTTTAGCTTTACCCGCTACTTCTTTACCGAAGTGGGTCGCGGGGCTGGAGGAACTACCTAACCTCACCGCCAAATTGCCAAACGAGCAACAAAGCCCCGAGACCCGCGAAGACGCGGATCTCGGGGCTTTTTTTCGTAGGTCAGGCTCCGCCTGACATGGAGCCAATTCAGATTGAGAAGTTGTACATCGCGAAAGTCAGGCACAGCCTGACCTACAGCTACAAACCCGGAGCAATATCCATGATCGTCGTAATGAAACGTGGCGCCAGCCCACAGGAAATTCAGCACATGGTCGAGCAAGTCGAAGCGAAGGGCCTGCGGGCCAATGTGATTCACGGCACCGAGCGGACCGTGATCGCCGCCGTGGGCGAGGAACGCATCGCCGGCGTGATGGCCCTGGAAAGTGGGCCGGGCGTGGACGAAGTGCTGCCGATCCTTGCGCCATACAAACTTGCCAGCCGAGAACTGAAATCGGAAACCACCGTCATCACCGCTGGTTCGCTTTCAGTTGGCTGTAAGCGTATCGGAATCATTGCCGGGCCATGCTCGGTCGAAAGTGAAGAGCAGATCGTCGCCACGGCGAAGGCCGTGAAGGCCAGCGGCGCGACGGCCCTCCGCGGCGGGGCGTTCAAGCCGCGCACCAGCCCTTACAGCTTCCAAGGCTTAAAAGAAATCGGCCTCAAGTACTTAGCCACCGCCCGCGACGAAACGGGCTTGGCCGTCGTGACGGAAGTGATCGCACCGGACGACGTGGACCTGGTGAGCCAGTACGCCGATGTGCTGCAAATCGGTGCCCGCAACATGCAGAATTACCGGCTGCTAGAGGCGTGTGGCGAGTCGCCCTGCGCCGTGCTGCTGAAGCGCGGCCCAAGCGCCACGGTCGATGAACTCTTACTTGCGGCGGAGTACATTCTCGACGCGGGGAATCCCAACGTGATGCTCTGTGAGCGCGGTATCCGCACCTACGAGGCCCACACCCGCTTCACGCTGCCGCTGGCGACCGTGCCGTACCTTCAGGAAAAGACCCATCTGCCGGTGGTGGTCGATCCCAGCCACGGCACTGGCCACACGAAGCTTGTGCCCGCGATGGCGAAGGCCGCCGTCGCCGCCGGGGCGGACGCGCTGATCGTCGAGGTCCACCCCTGCCCCGAAAAGGCGATGAGCGATGGTTACCAATCGATGACCTGCGAGATGTTCGCGGATATGGTAGCCGACTGCCGTCGCGTGGCGGAAGCGGTGGGGCGCAGCGTCTAGAGCCTGGTCCGATCGTATCGGGGTTACTGCGAATCGACGTTCCGCAGTAATTGTTCCACTTCGCGTTGGAGGGCAAAGGTTAACGGACGCTCCGTCCAGGCGCCCCAGTCCGCGCGAGCGAAAGCTTTGACATCGGACATGGCCGCAGATGCATCTGCCTCTTCGATCCATGCGTGGGCTTGTTCCAGTCGTAACATTGCATCTTTTCGTTGTCCCAGTCGATCGTGTGTCATCGCGAGAAAGAAGAAGTCGAAAGCGCGCAGGCTGTTCAATCGCTCGACGCCGCGAAACGTTTCGAGTGCGTCTTTGTACTGGCCAGCCCTGAATTGCGTGGCGGCGAGAAACCTCGGGCTGTCGTGAATATGCCGCGCACCGACTTTTGCTATGGGCAGCAATTGATGCCAGTTGTCAACGGTGGTGGCGCAACACACGCAGACCTCGATGACGCTCGATGCAACGTTGGGGTCTGTAGAGTTGCCGAATCGCTGCACCATTTCGCGACAAGTTTCACGATAGGCAGCATCGCGGCCAGCCGCGAGATTCGCCGCGGCGAGAAATCGCCACAGTTCGGCGTCCTCTGGTGCGAGCTGGACCGCCCTGGCATAGGCATCTGCTCCGGCCTCATACCGTTCACTGGTGGCATGGTAATACGCCAGGTTACGCTGCGATTCGAGTTGGATGAGCGGATTATCAGGCGCCAACTGAGCAAGCCGCGAGAATTCGGCATGGGCTTCACTTGCTCGCCGCAGGGCGGCAAAGGCCCGCGCGCGACGCAGCACCAGCCGCGTTTCATCGAGCGCTTCCATTCCCAGGCAAGCCCGTGCTTCTCGCAGGTGAATAAGAAACTCGAGCCAGTCCAACGGATCGATCGGCTGCTTCTCCGACGCTCCGTGGTTGATCACCCAGTTGCCATCCGCATCGAGCATTTGTTCGGTCCAGCGGTCGTATGCCAACATTGCTTGCCGCATGGCAACCTGTGACTCGGCGGCGTGACCGAGTTTGTGATGCGCCATGGCGAGGATCGGAAAGTTGACGGATCGCGACACCCAGTCTGGGTCCGAATCGAGAGATTCGGTGCAAATCCGGACAGCTTGTTCGAAGTGACCCGCCCGGTAGTGTGCGGTACCCAGGGCATGGAGCATCCATTGGTATCTTGAACAACGGGCGATCGTCGATTCCGCGAATTGAATCAAATCTTCTAGATTTGTATCCGGATTCGGCACAAGCACGTTAGGCGCGAACCACTTCGACGGCCGAATGTGGGCTGCGCGCCCCAACCTGAGCTTCGCCAATCAGAATCTCACCGGCGCCGGCCTTAGCGGCACGTTCACTAGAACAAACTTCAGTCACGCCAATCTCACCTCCGCGAGCCTCAGCGGCGCAAACCTCACCGGCGCAAATCTCGACGGAGCAATCTTGACGGGCGCCGATATTTTTAATGCCAACCTCTCGTCGACGCACATCACTCTCGACCAACTTTACTCTACGGCCAGCTATCAGGAGTATGGTCTCTACGGCGTTCACCTGATCGGCAATGACCTGTCCGGCGCCAACTTTGCCGGCAAGTCTCTCGTCTCAACCGACTTCTACGCGGCAAAACTCGTCGGCGCGGATTTCTCCAATGCAAACTTAACCATGGCCGAGTTCATCAACGCGGACTTGTCCGGCGCCAACCTCGCGGGCGCCAACCTCAGCGACGGCTCACTCGCGCTGGCGAATCTCACGGGCGCCGACCTCACCAATGCGAATCTCACCGGCGCGAACCTCATCGGCGCCAATCTCGCCGGAGCCGATATTCGCGGCGCCAGCCTGAGCAAAATCATAATCCCGGGCACTCCAGGGGAATACGTTACCTGCAAGTATTGCTGGGGGGGCCTTACCTACGACCCGGGAACGCAGGCGTACAGCGCGGGCACCGGAGTCACGTTGGCACAACTTGTCTCCACGGCCAACTATGGCGCTCACGACTTATCCGAAGTCAAATTCGTGAACAATAACTTTAGGGGCGGCAACTTCGCCGGATTCAATCTGACCAATGCGAGTTTCGCTGGCACGACGCTCACTGGCGCGAACTTCTCGAGCGATGCCCGCGGCGCAATTGGCCTGGGGTGGGTCGCGGCTTCCAATTTCGTTCGCCCCGACGGCCATATCGCCGGCCTCAATCTGAGCGCCGGAAAAACACTCTCGATCCGCGATTACGACGGCAACCCATACTCCGGTTACGGGCCGATACCGATCACGGTCGATCAGCGCTTGGTCGTCAGTTCTGGAGGCGTGTTGCAGATGGTGTTCGAGGCGGATGCCTGGAACTCGACGATCTCGTTCGCCCCAGGAATCCCGGTGGCGCTCGGCGGCACGCTGGAACTGGCGTTCGCGGATGGTGTCGACCCAATCGGCCAGATTGGACGGACGTTCGATCTCTTTGACTGGACCGGCGTGTCGCCCACCGGCACATTCACCGTCGACACTGCCTCCGTCTGGAACCTGACGAATCTCTATACCACGGGCGAGGTCACCTTTTTGGCGGCCAGCGGAATTCCCGGCGACTTCAACGGCGACAACCTCGTCGACGCCGGCGATTACACGGTTTGGCGAGATGGCGCCTCTTCGCGCTACTCCCCGGGAGCATACACCGTGTGGCAAAACAATTTCGGAGCCACACTCGGCTCTGGCGGCATCGCCGCGCTGCCTTCGCCGGCCGTACCTGAGCCAACCACGCTTTTCTTGCTCAGCATAGGATTAGTCGCCGCATGGATGACGCGCCGCACACCGCCGGCTCATGCTTGCGCGACGCCGCTCGGCTTCGCCTGCCGCCTGTTACCCACCCTCGCCCTGCTGATTCTTGCGTGCGATCAAGCCTCCGCTGCCCCGCCAGAAATCGAGTTCACGAAAATCGGCGCCCCCGTCTGGAAGCCGGTCGACTTCCAATTATTCTCGGCGCCGGCCACCCCGTTCGATCAAGAGTTTGGCCAGGTCTACAGCACGCTCCTCCCCTACGACACCCCGCTCGTCACCACTTACGTCCCGCACGCGCCGCCCTATGACAACGAGATCTCCGCCGGCATGATCGCAGGAGGTTATGTGAGCCAATCCGTCTTCGCGCCCGACGCGATCACGCTTCACCCCAACGGTGTCTACTTTGCCTTCATGCTCGTGCCAGACCCCGGCATCACTGGCTCCTCGCGCGACTTCGCATCGGGACCCGTAATACCCAATTCGCTGTTCCCGATCGCCAGCAACATCGACGCCTGGCTCGACGGCGTCCTCGTCGATAGACTCCCCGGCACCGATGCCCTCACCGCCATCCAGCCGCGCGATATCGCCTTCCAGGGCACCAGCCACCTCGAGTCGCTTCAAGCGATCTGGCACCCTTGGGACGATGACCTCACCGTTGGCCCCTTGGGGCAATATGACCTTCGTGTATCGATCCGCGATGCCTCAGGGAGCGGCTGGGACGCCGTTGCCACATTTCGAGTGGCCCTGCCGGGTGACTACGACTATAGCGGCACGGTCGGGCAGGAAGACTACAACCTGTGGCTAGCCAACTTTGGCTCGACCACGCTCCTCGCGGCCGATGGCAACCGCGACGGCATCGTCAACTCGGCCGATTTTTCAGTGTGGCGCGACCACCTCGGGGCGTCATTAGGTCTGGGCAACGGGTTGTCGCCCGACCACGGAGCGGTGCCTGAACCGAGCGGTTTATTCCTGTGCGCGTTTTCACTCGTCGCGCTGGTTGCGATCCGCCCTGCACACAAACAAAGGAGGTGATCAACAAGAACTGTGGGGATAATGCTAGACGTCGTTTTTCACAATCACATTGTCTAAAGGGGAGTAACGATCTAATGACACGCATGTTCCAGATGAATGCTCGTAAAACCTGCATGTTGCACGCGCTCGTGTGCATGTTTATTGCCGGCGCCCTGCTGCTGTTGGTTTCGTCCGGCCCCTCGCTAGCGAACGCTCCGGCGATTGGGCTTACGCAGGTCGGCTCGCCGATCTGGCGGCCGGGGGATTTTCAATTGTTCACCGCGCCGGCGGCCCCGTTCCCGGACGCGTTTTTTGACACGCTCGACGCGCTGCTGCCGCTCGAAGGCCCAGGGGCCGCGGTGTATACGCCACACGCCGGGCCGTACGATACCGAGCTGTCCACGAATGCGGCGGCCGCGGGTTTTGTAAACCGATCGGTCTTTCCTCGCAATGCAATTACGCTCGACCCCAACGGGGTGTATTTCGCGATGATGTGGCTGCCCAACCCGGGCATCACGGGCTCCTCGCGCGATTTTGCTTCGGGGCCGGTGATTCCGAACTCGCTATTTCCTTTTGCTTCGCACGCCGAGATGTGGCTCGACGGCGTGAAAGTGGAGACGCTGCAAGACCAAATGGTGAATATTCGTGCCGGCGACGTGGGGTTCGACGGAGCGAGTCACCGCGCGCCGTCTCAGGTCGTGTGGCACCCGTGGGCGGACGACCCCAACGCCGGCCCCTTGGGGAGCCACGAAATCCGCTGGTCGCTGCGCGATAATCAAGGCAACGGCTGGGACATGGTCGCTCCGTTTCAGGTGGTCCCGGAACCTTCCGCACTTGCGATCGCCTTGATGGGAGCGTTTGGCGTGCTCGGAATCGTGCGACTTTACGGTGGCTAGCGTGATGATATCGAAATTCGCGAATGGCGTAACTGGGGAGCTGTCGGCTGTCGGGCAAAAGTTGGCCAGCGTTTTTTCTGGCAGACAGCCGATGGCCGACAGCCCGATAAAGCTGAAACCTACCGATCGTCCTTAAGCTCAAGTTGCCTAGCCACCTGTCGATGACCGCTGGCGTTCGCCCGCACCAGGAGCGAGCGACTCGCGGCGTCGAACACAACGGCGCTATCGGCGGCTTGATGCTCGCGAAGCCCGGCAAGGAGCGATTCCGTATCACCGACCTTCGCCAGCGGATAGAACTCGATGTACTGATGCGACTCCGCTGCGCCGCGGCTGGTGATTTGAATTGTGTTTTCGTCCACCGGCACCCAGGCCAAGCCAAGCGGCTCAAGCACGCCTTCCAGCGCTTCGCGCCAACTCATGTCCTCGACGGCGCAAGAAATTGTGGAAGCCGGTCCAAGTTGCACGTCTGCCAAGGCGGACCAATCGACGAGAATGGTCAATTCCGTTGCCTGTTCCCAATGGCGAAAGACCAGCGGCAACGTGGTCCAGGTGACGAAACTGAATGTCGTATGGCGATCGAGTTGATGTGCGAGCGCTGTTTCCAAGGGCTCGGTGCGTAGCAGTTGGGCGGGATACTTGCTTTGGAGAGGCAGCCTGCGAGCCTTGCGCAGCCGCTCGCAGAAGACGAGTGCGTCGTAATGGACCGCTTGCGATTGCGTGACGGTGAGTTGTTTATTGTTGACCGCCAACCGTCCGTCGCCCCCTTGGCCTGTCCATGATTGCGGGACCACGAGCGTTTGGATCAGCGCGCCAAACTCCGAGGCATTCGCAGCGCCCGGAGCGAACAGGTCTTCAACGCGGTATTCACGAGTGCCGACCGCATCGGCTCCCGAGCGCACGATGATCAGTTGATCGCCGCGCTGCTGATACTGCAGCTTGGCAGCGGCCAGCGTTGTACGTATTAAGTTTGCCGCGGTCGCATTCGTGCCGCGGATGGCGACCGGCTGGTCCACCGAAATGCCCGCCATCCGCAGCGCCGCGGGATCGAGCGTGATCGGGATCGCGGTTAGTTCCGTGAGCATCGCAACCGCTCGGTGAAGCGGTAGCTTCGGCGCGTCGATTTCGGCGAAGTTAGTCGCCAATCGTTGATCCAGTTCAATCGGCTGCAAGTCCTCAGCGGAGGTCGGTCCGCGGCGGACCATTTCTGGCTCGCCCTGCTTAACGGCGGCCGCGAGGGCTTGTTCGAGGCTTGCGCGGGTGGCGCGGGTGGCGTTCTCACTGTCGTCGGCGATCTCTATATCGGTTGCTGCGGAAGGTTTATCGCTCGGGGCGGTGGCCACATCCGTTGTCGGCTTGGACGCCGCTGGATTTTTTCGCAGTATCAGGTCGAGGTCTTCGGGATCGAGATCGCGCGGGTCAATTACGGGGTGAGGCGCTGCGCTGGCGACATTACTCTCCGTCGGCGCGTCCGGCTCGGGGACCGCGGGTGGAGGCAACGACGGCTCAACTGCTGGCGGTGGCTCCGGCAACGCAAATTCGGCGACCGCTGCCGGTGCTTCGGGTTCGATTTCCGGTTTTTTGGCGACCATTGCCACCGGTGCGTCATTGGCTGGCTTTTCGGATTTCGGATTTCGGATTTCGGATTTCGGATTTCGTGTTGCCGATGCCGGATCGAGAGCCGCGGCGTCCCCGACCGCGGCGTTTGCGACACGTTCGCCGCCGTCGGGCCAAAGGCTCCATGCGAGGCTTGCCGTTACGATTGCCAAGCTGCCCGCAACGCTTCCCCAAACGATCCAGGGGCTCCACCGCTCGACGCTCGGTACTTGAGCCTGAACCTCGGCCGGCGCTTGCGGCGATGGACCAGCCGGAGTGGTGAGATCGATGCCGCCCAAATCGGCAATCGCGTGAAACGATTGCGCGACGAGTGGCTGGGGTGCGGTCGCCGTCGGCGGTTTGGCCGGCGCGGTGGCGGTCGCCGATGTTTCGCCGGGCGCATCGGTCCAGCCGGCTGGAGGCTGGATGAGAACCATCCCGCTACATTTTGGGCAGGAGTGAATCTCCCCGATCATGCGGGCGCTGCGCACGCGGAGCCGGGCGCGGCATGATTCGCAAGTGACGGGAAAAGGCTGCATGGGGAAGCGATGAATGATGAGCGATGAACGGTTAGTCGTCACACTTATTCGCAAGTGCCGGCGGGTTTTCTTCCATCGTACCACGGCTGGCCCCTTCGGTCGCGGCGTCAGGGGGCGGGTGGGCGGAATACCGCCGGCAGTTCCTCCCCGCGGCCGGCCGCCTGGGAACGGGTCGTGACGAATATGACGTCCTCGCCCCCCGGCTCCTTGGGTTTGACGACGTACACCAGCTTTTGCTTCGTGTCACTCAGGCTCGTCGCGGTCTTGTCGGGGTTTGCCAGTCGCACGATTTCCTGCAAAATCTTCTCCGCCGGCTCGTCGCCCAGATCAATTCCGAAGGATTGATTCTTGGTAATTCCCTCGAGTTGCAAATCGCCGCCTGCCAGGACAATTTCGACGCCAATGTCCTCCGACAGCAGCCGCAGTGCCGCCTCAAGCGTATCGCGATCGAACCGCAGCGTCGTGCGTTTCTGCAACCGATCCACGACGCTTGCCGGCTTAGCGGGAGCGATTGCAACCGTCCCAACATCCACCCGCGGTCCCGCCGCTTGCTGCGCAAGGAGTAACTCCGCCGCCATCAACAAATTATGCCCCGCGGCGAGCGGCAAGTACGCCCGCAATACCGCTTGATCCTCGTGGGTGCCCGCGCGGGTGTAATTGGCCAACACACGCATCATCGCCGGCAGCCGCGCGACGACACGCCGCCCATGCGGATCGACCGCGAGTACCAGTACCGCGTCTTCCACCTGCTGGGGCCAGCGGGCCACTTGTTCCGCAAGTTGCACGGAGAGCTGCGTCGGCGTGAGGTCGCTCGTCGAAACTGCCCGCAACTCGACAAAGAAATCATCGTCCCAGTTCGCGCTGGCCGAAACTGCCCGAAGTTCGTCGCGAAGCTGATCGAACAGCGGCTCGCGCAGTGGACTGGCCAAACCGGAGAGTATTGCTTTGCCATCGGCAAACAGAAAGTTGGGTGCCACGAGCAGCGTCACCTGCCGATTGCCGTCGGTCGAGTCGGCCAATAGTTCCAGTTCTCGCCGCAAGAGCGGCAAACCGGCGCCCTGTTCTTCGACTTCGCGTAGTGTTTCTTTGCGGACGAATACCAGTGTCCGGCCAGAAGCCCCGGGCGGAGAGTACACCGCCCATTCACCACTCTCCGCGCCGCGCTGTTGAGCTTCAGGGAATCTTGCTACCAGGCACACGTCGAGCGACTGATCAGCGGATGCGCGAACTCCGACAAGAAGTTGCTCCACTTGCGACAGCTCGCTCCCTAATATTTTCTCCAATTGGCTAACGATTTCAGTGCCGCGAGGTCCGAGCGCCGCCAGCAACTTCTCGGCTTCCGGATGCGCGAGCAAATCGCTCGGCCGCAGTGCGAGGATCAGCGAGCACCCCGGCGGCAGATAGCGCAGGTCGAGTGGTTCCCCCTGCGTTGGCGAAGCCCACAGGGTGCGACCATCGTCTTCAATCAGCGGAGACTCGGCGACGACCGGCCCCAACGCTTGCGGCTTAGCTGAATTACTTAGCGCAGGTGCCTTAACCGGAGTTGCTGAAATCGCGGCCGAATCTCCCTCGCTGAATAAATCGCGGGCCGCCCAAGCAAGCCCCAGTGCCAACGCTACGAGCACAACTCCGACGACGTAAAGTTGTTTCCGGCTTCGCGATTTTGCCGGCCGCGCTGGAGTCGGGCTCGTAACAATCATTGGCGGGCGAGTCTCCATCCCCGCAGTCTACGTTACGTCGCCCGCTCCCGCCAAGTTGCCGCACTTGCTCCCATCATAGTCGCCAGCATACCATCGGGGCATCCTGCCGCGGTCGAGGACGACGCAGCTCGCAATCCGCAATCCGCAATCCGCAATGAAGTCTTTCGAAAACGTCCAGCGTTACTTCAACCAGGCCGCCGACCTGTTGGGCCTTCCCCCGTACATGCGGACCCTTCTCGGGGAGCCGATGCGGGAAGTTACGGTGCAAATTCCCGTCGAAATGGACAGCGGCGAGCTACGTTGCTTCATGGGTTACCGCGTGCAGCACAACCGCGCGCGCGGGCCGATGAAAGGGGGCATCCGCTATCATCCCGAAGTCGATCTCGACGAGGTCCGCAGCCTCGCCTCGCTGATGACCTGGAAGACGGCCGTAATGAATCTCCCTTACGGCGGGGCCAAGGGAGGCGTTACCGTCAATCCGAAGCAACTCAGTCCGCGCGAGCGCGAACGGCTCACTCGCGAACTCATCGACGAGATACACGAACTGATCGGTCCCGATATCGACATCCCCGCGCCCGACATGGGAACAGACCACCGGGAGATGGCCTGGATTATGAACCAGTACGGCAAGTACCACGGTTTTAATCCGGGCGTCGTAACCGGCAAACCCGTGGAACTGTACGGCATCCCCGGCCGAGAAGAAGCCACCGGCCGCGGCGTCGGCATCCTTACTCTGAAGACGATCGGCCGCCTTGGGCACAAAACTAAGGACACGCGTGTTGCCATTCAGGGCTTCGGCAACGTCGGCTCCCACACGGCCAAATACCTCGCCGACTCCGAGTGCAAGGTGGTCGCCATCAGCGATGCGCTGTCTGGATACTATAACCCCACCGGCCTCGACATCCTGGATGCCGTCCGCTTCGCCCGTCAACAGAACGGGCTGCTGGATAACTACCCGCGCGGTGAAAAGATCACCAACGCCGAACTACTGGAGCTTGACGTGGAAGTGCTGATCCCGGCGGCCATCGGCGGAGTGATCACGGCCGAGAACGCGCCGCGAATTAAAGCGCCTGTGATCGTCGAAGGCGCGAACGCGCCGGTCCGTCCCGACGCGGACGACATTCTCGCCCAGCGAGGCATTGTCGTGCTGCCCGACATCCTGGCAAACGCCGGCGGCGTGACGGTCAGCTACTTCGAATGGGCCCAGAATCGCCAGTATTATCAGTGGAGTCTCGACCGCGTGCGGCAAGAGCTTGACCGTCTGCTGGCCGCCGCGTTTGAACAGGTCTGGGACCAATCCCGCCAGCACGACATCAGCTTACGCACCGCAGCATTTATGATCGCCATCGAGCGGGTGGCAAGGGCAACGACGCTCGCGGGCTGGAGCTGAGCGGCGCTCGGGTAATTTCGTTTGTCGGCCTCAAGTGTTTGCCGCGTGGCAGATTACCGCCAGTTCTCGTATTCGCTCCTCCACGTAACCTTGCGGTATCTTTTCCTGTTCCAACCGCTGGCAATGCTCCGCACATTGTCGGTAGGCGGCGCGTTCGGCTTCCGTAAGGCGAGGTGGTTCCGAATTGGGTGGAGGATTTCCTGCAATTATGGAGTCAGCATTACAGCGCAACGTTTCGAGGTCCATCATGATGCTGTGAATGCTGTCATCCGGAAAGAAGCCTCGCAAGCTCGACAAGCTTTGAAAGCCTTCCACATCGATATCGCCCCAGTACACGACGCGGTTTTCGGCGAGCCATTGGAGCTTGCGTAGCTGAGTCACCGCGTCGCCTTCACCCCAGATGGCGATGCCGCGTGGGAACGGCGGCAGCGTCAATAGGGGTAGTCGGTTTTCGAGGATGAATATTGTCGCATCGTGTACGGGTAACGCGGCCAGCGACCGTAACGGCGCGGAGAATCTGTCGAAGCGCAAACGAAGTTCCGCTTGGAGTTCGGGATCTAACGTCCGCACCGCCCAGTGGTGCTGGCCATCACAAAGGCCGTACCGCGAGGCAAATGTCTCTCCGTCAACGTCGATGGCCGAGGCGGGAAGCAGCAGACTGAGCCATTCCCATAGTACACTTTCATGACGCTCGACGAACTTCGTGTCGACCGGCACTGGGATTTGCCGCGCATAACAGTCGGGCCAGGGATTGTCGAGAAAGAACCGCGTGACTCCGATCAGCCCTTCAAGCGATGCGTGGTGCTGACCGATCGTGCGGATGTTCAGCGCGACCCAATCGGCCAACGCCGGAAACGCCTCTCGCAGCCGGGTCGCCGAGTCGCACGCGGCGGCAAACTCGCGCCTCTTGTTTGCCAGGCGCAAGAAGTCTTCAAGCGTATCAATCGTGATTTTTACGGGAACGGAATTGGTTCCATAGTCGCGTTTTCGTATCGCTGCCCAATGAACGGTATAGCCCCAACCCCGCTCGTTCTTGGAATGACTCCGCAGCAAGTCCACGGCGGCCTTCAACTCCCCAATTTCCCCCTTGAGCGATAGATTTACCGGTGGAGTCCATGGAAAGAACTCGTTCAATTGGCCCTTCACCCAGTCGGCAAGGACGCGTGGGTAAGCGCGAGCCGCCTTTTGGCGAATTTCCAAGGGAGTGATCATCGGCGTGTTCCGACGGCTATTTCGCGGCTACTTTTGCCTTGCGTGATGACTGTCCATTGCTGGAAAAGGACGCAATCACTTCGTCGTACTCGCGGGCCGTCATGCTGTAAAGTTGCGAACGGTGGGTCGCCTCGTCCTTCACGACGTGGAGATAGGAATCGACGAACGGCTCCGTAACGCGGGCCTTGGAATCGAGCGGCGCCACGATCAGAAGCTGCAAGCCGAATTGCTCGAACAGCCGGAGCGCGTACTCCGCGTTCTGGTCGTCCACCTTGGAAAACATCTCGTCCACGATGACGAAATGGAATCGGCCGGGCGTGCGGCCAGTGGGATCGAGGTCGTATTGATAGGCGATGGCCGCGACGAGGATCGTAAACGCGAGCTTGGCCTTTTCGCCGCCCGATTGGCCGGCGCTATCTTCGTAGAAGCTGCGGGTCCGGCCGCCCTCTTTCTCGACTTCCCGCGCGGCGAAATCGAACCAGTGCCGCACGTCGATCACCTTGTCGCGCCAGCGAGTGTTGTCCTTGTCGCCGAGGCGGTCCACGAGCTTTTTGATGCGCAAGAACCGAGCCTCGTTGGCCTCTTCCGAATTCTCTAGCGACTCGTCCAGACACTCGCGCAGGGAGCGACGAAAGTCGGCGATCTCACGGTCGGTCACCTCGTGCGGTTCGAGCCGCATGAACGTGCCCGGATGGTACTCCAACTGCGCGAGCGCCACGTTAAGCTGCGCGATCTTGCCCTCGATCTGCTTACATTCATTTCGCAACGAGCCGTGAAGCAAGGCCACTTCCTGCGTGACCTTGTCGTTGAGCCGATCTTTAAATCTCTTCTCGTGCCGCGGCAAGTCTTCGTTTCGAACCTGCAGCAGGAGGCCCAGAAAGCTATCGAGCGTATGGACGCTGGCGTCGAGGTCGGCTTGC
The DNA here is from genome assembly GCA_040901765.1 of Pirellulales bacterium. GTDB lineage: Bacteria > Planctomycetota > Planctomycetia > Pirellulales > Lacipirellulaceae > JBBDYG01. Next base: position 67,251 of record JBBDYG010000099.1, on the reverse strand, counting down.
TCTTCCTTGAATTCCCGCAGATACCGGCCCATCGCCGCCACGAGTTGATCGGCCAGCGGCTCGATCCCTTTGCGGAGCCGCTCGACGCGGCGCAGCGTTTCGTCCTTCCAACGTTTTTCCCAGTCGAAGACGTTGTCGATGGAAAGCCCCGGCTCGCCCAACGACTCGAGGATCAGATCGAATTGAGCCGCGCTAGCGTCATAGGTTTCCTCCGCCTTTGCTGCGGTGAGCTGCCGATCACCGTTGGCGATCAGCCGCTCGCCCGATGCAATCTGGTCCGAGAGCGCCTGCTCGCGCTTGAGGGTTTCATCTCGCCCCTTGCCGAGCTGCAATTCTTCCCCTTCCGCCTGCTTCAGCCGCTTACGCAGCGTCTTAACCGCTTGGTTGGACGACTCCAACTCGCTTTTCTCTAGTTCCAGAGCGGCGATTTCGCGCTTGTGCCGGCCAAGGTCAATGGCGTCGAAGTCGGCGACTTCCAGCGCGGCAGCAGCGGCCAGTTGTTTCCCCCGCAAACGGTTAAGCGACTGTGTCTGCGCAGTGATCGTTTGTTCCAGACGTGTTAACTCCGCTAGCATTTCCCGGATTCGATCAGCGATGCGTGCCAGTTTCTCGCGGTTGTCCCAGCCGAGAACATAATGTCGCGGATCGACGGTGCGCGGTCGGTCATCCTTTTCGTGTCGGTCGTTGCCGAACTTGACGTGCCGGTTTTCCGTCACGGCCAGGCGAAGCGTATCGTTGAACTCGTCGATCGAATCGCAGCAGCGGAAGTCGAACCGCCGGAGCACTTCGTCGCGAACCCAGGGAGTGAGGTCATTGCCCGTGCGAAATCGCAGCTTGCGGAATAAGGACTGAGCGTGTAGCCGGTCGCCGGCAGCGGCAACTGGCTCCGCTTTGCCGACCCGCAGGTAGACGAGCCGTTGCCCTTCTCCCCGGCCGTCGGCCATCCGCGTTGCTTCCACATAAGTCCGCACGCGAAGGTAATAGCGGTCGGGCACCAGCAGGCTCAAGGCGAACGGCCGCAGCACCATTTCCGCCGACGCCTCCCAGCGGCGCTCCTCAGGGGCGACGGAAACCAACTCCGCAACGAACGGCAGTGCCGACTCGGAAAGCTGCAAATCCTCGCACATCCGGTCGCGGAGCGTTGCCAAGTGGGCGGGCAGGTTGGTCCGCCGCTTGCCGAGGATCGCCAGTTCGCGCTCTTCATTGTCAAGCTCTTTGTGCAGGGCACCACGCTTGGCGAGCGAAACTTCGTACTCGGGCGTCGTGGCCGCGAGCTGCACGGCCACGTCGTCAGCCAGCGTATGCAGATTCTTTCGCACAGCCGTAAAGGCGTCGGGCGTGGCGACGGCGTCATCCAGTTCGCAGCGGCGAAGCTGCACTTGATATCGCTGATAAGATTCTGACTTCGCTTTCAAGTACGCCAGTTCGCGCTCGATGAGGACGGGGATATCGCGTAGCCGCTGCCCCCCGGCCAGCTCGATTTCGTTTCTGAGCTTGCGGACCGATTCCGCCGCGGCCCGTAGCTCGTCGCCGAGCCGGTCCCTGCGTTCGATCGTGGCGGCGCGCTCTACTTCGAGTCGGGCGACTTCGGGCGTGAAGAGCCTAACGATTTCGGTGGAGAAGAACGCTTCCGCCGCATGAAGCTGCCGCTCCGAGGCGTCGAGGTCCGCCGAGCGCTCGCGGTACTTGTGCCCCAGCGTTTCCACTGGCGTGAGCAATTCCTCGGCCTTCTGCGCCCGCACAAGCTCCTGATGCGCGATGCTTAGGTCGTTGAAGTGCGTCAATAACCGCTGTACCTTCTCGCGCCAATCGTGTGCCTCGAGCATGTGCTTGCGAATGAAGTCGTTCAGACTTTGAATGTCCTTGACGGCGACCGTCTGATTAAACATGTCCATCGCCTTGCCGCGCATTTGCGTTCGCTTGGCGATCCAGCCCTGGTATTCAAGAAATGTTTTGGTCGTTTGATATCCACGTTCAATCAAATGGCTGCGAATCCTGTCAGAGCTTGCGACGCCCGACAAGTCGCTGGTCAACTCGCGGATATCATCAACGATCGCGAAGATCTTATCCGGCGATCCGTCTGCTGTCAGGTATAGCACCTGGCAGACGGTAAACGCACGGTCGAGTTGTTCATCGCGGAATACCGCGGCAATTGCCGTGAACTGGCTACCCGTGGGGCGCAGGTACCGGATGAACGTGTTTTGCGCATCGTCGCTGCTGCGTCCGAAGGCGCCGCGGATATAGCTCTTTTCGCTGCGCTCGGTCTTCTTCGCTCCGGCGGCGACGTTGTAATTGCGGATGTTCGACGGCACGAGCAGCGTCAGCAGGGCGTCCACCAGCGTCGATTTGCCCGAGCCATTGTGCCCCACCAACAGCGACGTCCGCCCTTCCGGCTCGAAGCGGTAGACCTGTCCGCTGGAGCTATCGAACGTTCCCCAATTGAACATCTCCAGCCGATGCAGACGAAAACCGGGCCGCTCCGGTCGGATGTCGAATAGCAGTTGATCCATACGGAAGATTCCTAGTTTTCGGAGGGGAGTAAGCGACTCGCTGGGCTATCGGCTGTCGGCTTTCAGCCAGAGAAAGCGCTGTTGGCCAATTCCTGACTGATGGCCGATAGCCGACAGCCGACGGCCTTAAAATCACTTCGATTTCCACCTCTTCACGTGCTCACCTCATCGTTTATGCGTCCATTCTCGACACCGCTTTCCGCTGCGAGCAGCCGGGCGCGAAGGTTTTCCAGCTCCTCGATCGGCAGACGAGCCTTCAGCAGTTTGCGAAGTTCCCACGCCTCCGGCTCGGCTTGGAAGAGTTTGACGAATTTTAGTTGCTCCAAACGCCTCAGCGTGGCCGTCAACCGCTTGCGGAGTTGCAGTTCGTCTGAGTCGGCGGGAAAAAACGACTTCCAAGCATCGAGCAAAACGTCAACTTCTACAACGCAGCGGTCGTTGTCCAGGTCTTCGTCCTCGAACCGGCGATACTCGTCCCGCAACAGCACGCAGAGCAGAGTGGCGTCGTAACCGAGCGGCGTGCGGCGGAACAGCAGCGGCAGCCGCTCGTAGCCGCCCGTCCGCTGGTCGTCGCCGAGCTGCTTCAGGTAGGCCAGCCCGTCGCCGCGGTCGATCACCAGCATCAGGCCGATCCGCATGAAATAGTCGGCAAGCTCCGATTCATTAGCTAGCAGTACATTCCACGCCGTCTCGTCCTGTTCGTAAAGCACGCCTTGCAGCAATCGCACCGCGGCGATGCCAAGCTCGCGGAATTCGGGCAGCGATTGTTGGTCCACGTCGGTCATCGCGTCGCTGCTCCGTATTGCAAACCGCCGGCGAGGGTCCGCAGTCGATCGTTGAGGAATACGACGTGAGGCGCTTCGTACTCAAAAGTATCGTCCTGTTCGTAGGCCGCCGCGCTGCCGGGCAAACGCAACAGGTCGATCTGGTCGGGGTCGATGAGATGGCCGTCGTCATGCGCGATCTGGACGTAACCCAAAACTTCCACCGCGCCGCTTTCGGGAGGGTACACGGTCAACAAGTCGGCCAGGTGAACGCGGTCCCGATCGTGCAGCATCTCGGCAATCCGTTTTCTCATGCCGGCCCAGTCCAATCGCCTTAATTCGGCAAAGCGGCGGAAGGTGGCCAGCAGGTCGTCCTCGTCCGGTCGGTGCTCAGTGAGCAGCTCCGCTTCGAACTGGGCGGGAGCGGTCCAGAACGGTCGATCCATGGCGTTGCACAAATCAAGCTCCGCATAAACTTCGAGCGTACATGCGTCGCTCGGCGGGCGTTCGGCGAGCCGAACGGCGGCGGCGCGAATCTCGCGCAATGTCGCGGCCAATCGCAGCCGGCCTGCGGCAACCCGGGTGTCAAGCAATCGCCGCAGTGTTGCGCTCAATCGCCGCGTCGTACCGAGAACCTTCTCCGCCTCGTCGGAGAGGCTTCCCATCATGCCGCGGAGCCGTTTCATCCCGTCGGCCTGTTCCACCAGGGCCTCAATCTCCTGCAACCGCCGGACGACCATTTCCAACTCGTCCTGCTTGCGGGGCGAAAGTACCAGCCGCACGAACTCGTCGAAGCTAATCCCTTGGTCTTGCAACTTGAGGTTGTCTTCCGCTTCAAGTGCGAAACCCAGTATCTTTCCGCGCGAACCTTCCCGCTCAACTTGCTGCTTCTGAACATTCCGCGTGATGGCCTTGAACGATTCCTCGACCGAGCGGAAATCTCCCTGCAGCGATCCCAAGTCGGAGAGGGCGTCGGCAAACCGCTCTCGAATGGCCGTCGAACTGTAGATCACCAACTCGTCGCCCGCTTCGATGGAGGCAATCTCGCGGTCGATCCGTTCTCGCTCGGCGCGAAGATAATCGAGCCGTCGCGAGGGATCGGCCGAACCCCGGACCACGATGTCCGACAGCGTGTCGATGATCCGCTTGAGCCGCGACTCCGTCCCCACGAAACCGAGGTTTTGCTCCAACACGCCAGTAAGAAACTTGAGCACGTGCTCCGTATGGGGCGTCAATTCGTAAACGGCGTCCGCGTGCCCAGCGTCCAGAAAACGCCGAAGCCAACGGCTGTCGCCGGTTGACCAACTGGTCGCATATGTCTCGGCGCGGTCCCTCAGCACGTCCGGCTCGGTCTGATGTACCTCGTCGAGAAACTCTGCAAGTTGCTGCACGAGCGACGAATGGGGCGAGACGATCCGATCCGACTCTTTGAAATGCCGATGAAAGAAATAAACGATGTGCGCCGCATGCGGCGAACGCATGAGCTTCGCCGACGGGCTTGTCGAGAAAAAAGTTTGGAGGTGATCTAGCTTCACGACGGTCAAATCGGGGAGGAGCGGATGGCCGCGCAGAAAGGGCTTGCTGCCCCGCCGCGGTGCGCCGTCTTCCGCGACTCTTCCATCATAGGCAATCCGCGCTATGCAGGCAGCAGCCATCTCCGTGAGGATGTGCGAGAGAGTGCAAGTCGCACTTTGCGCGCTAGCCGCTGGATTTCGACGAATCAGAGTAAAACTATGTCTAGGGCCATGAAATTTGGCTAGCAACGATCTGTATAGGTGGCCAACCTGCCTGTCGTGGATGCATTGCCTGCAACACTCGGAAAATTCTAGAACGGGCGCTAGGGCTATGCGGGTTTCCGCGTTTGTGCCACTGTGCCACGCCGCGCGCGCAACAAGGTGGCACAAAGAAAAATCCTCTCGCATTTGCGCAGCGCGAAGTTGGCATCCATCACCAGGCCCGCAGAAAACCTCCGACCGCGCGGCTTATTGGGATGAGATTCCGCGAGTCACGCGGATCAGTATTGCCACGTGTCGGCGCAAAACCACCATTTTTGTAGCGGATTGCCACATTGCCACCTCCAGCGGGGGTGGCAAAGTTGGTGGCAACGCTGCCAGGAAGGGTCGCGGTCAGCCGCAGGCGACAAGCAGAATTCGGCCAATAGAAAGCTCGAGAATCCGACCTGTGGGGAGTTTTACTTCCCAAAGCCACTCACCTCCAGAATCACGTCCCGCGCCTGCCCTACTTGCGCCTCGCTGACATCCAGGTGCGTCACCAATCGCACGCGATGCTTGGCGACAGCCAGTGCTAACACCCCTCGCTCTTTGAGCTTGCCGACGAACTCCGCGGCGGTGCCCCACTTGGGTTCGATCTCGAAGATCACCAAGTTCGTGTCGACCTCTTCCGGCACCAACTTCAGGCGGGGCGATTCGCGAATCGCCTCCGCTAGAAGCTGCGCTTTTTGGTGGTCTTCAACCAGCCGATCGATGTGATGGTCGAGCGCATAAAGCGCGGCGGCGCCGAGAATGCCCGCCTGGCGCATGCCGCCGCCCATCGCCTTGCGCAATCGACGTGCTTGGTGAATGTGGTCCTTCGAGCCAACGATGGCCGAGCCGACCGGCGCGCCAAGGCCTTTGCTGAAGCAGACGCTGACCGTGTCGAAGTGCTGCGCCCACCGCGCGGGTGGAATGTCGGTTGCGACCGCCGCGTTCCACAGCCGCGCTCCGTCCATGTGCCTCGCGAGGCCGACCGACTTGGCCCACTGGCAAATTTCGACCACCGTCTCATACGGCTGAATCCGCCCTGCGCCGCGGTTGTGGGTGTTTTCCAAGCAGATGAGTTTGGTCCGCGGCGCGTGGTCGTTGTCGGGCCGCACACGGTCGCGCAATTGATCGACGGAGAGCACGCCGCAATCGCCCTGAATCGGCTGAACCGCCAAGCCGAAGAGCTGCGCGTAGGTCGCCTGTTCATAATTAAAAATATGGCAATCGGCTTCGCATAGAAATTCATCGCCCGGCGCACAGTGCAACCGCACGCCGATTTGATTCCCCATTGACCCCGAGGGCACAAACAGCGCCGCTTCTTTGCCCAGGATTCCCGCCACGCGAGCTTCGAGCCGCTGGAGCGTGGGATCCTCGCCAAACACGTCGTCCCCCACTTCGGCGTTGGCCATCGCCACACGCATTTCGGGGGTCGGTTTCGTCATCGTGTCGCTGCGAAGGTCGATCATGGCGGGGGGCTGGGGGCTGGGGACTAGAGACTGGGGGGAAAAGAGAGCCGCGGCGTCCTCGCCCGCGGTGCCAATTTAACTGGCCTTCACCAGCGGTTCCACATAATTGACGTGCAAGTTGTTGATGATCTGGAACGATTCACCGACCAGGATCGCCGTCGTTCGCGGTCCAACGGAAATAAAGTCGGGATGGGGAACGTCGAACGTCGCCCCATTGCTGAGATGAAGGCGGCTCGGCTCGAACGGCTGTGGTTTCACGGCGCGTTGCAGGTCTTCCTGTCGCATAATGTTCTTCCTTTTCGAGGCTGGAAGTCGAGAGCGGCGCTGGTCGCCCCGTAGTGCTTATTTCATTATACTCGAACGAGTCTGCTAACCTGAAATGGCCGACTGCGGTCATTATTGCAGGTTCGTAGCCGGATTGGCAGCACCCACGTAAGCGACGTGGTCTCCTACTTCTGCCTTCTTACATCCCACATCTGACATTTCCGAATGCCTCTCGCCATCCGACGCATCGACACCCGCCAAACCGGCGCCGCGACGGCCATCGCCGCGCTGCGCGGCAAGCTCGCGCTCGAAGGGGATGTCATCAGCGAAGCGGGCCGGCAGAAGACAATCGAAGTCTTCGGCGAGCCGCTCACGCCCGTGCAAGTGGTCGAGCGCATCTGCCGCGACGTGCGCGAGCGTGGACTCGCCGCAGTTCTCGAATACACAACGAAGCTCGACCGTGCCGACCTCACCGCCGAGACGCTCCGCGTGCCGCAAGCGGAACTTGCCGCCGCGCACGCGGCCGCCGAGCCGGAATTTCTCGAAACGATTCGCCGCATCCGCACGAATATTCTGCGATTCCAAACGGCGATCCTGCACAACGAAGTCCATGTCGAACTGGCCCACGGCGGTTATTTGCGGCAGCGGTATCTGCCGCTCCGGCGTGTCGGCATCTGCGTCCCCGGCGGCGCGGCGGCGTATCCCTCGACCGTGCTGATGACCGCCGTGCCGGCCCAAGCCGCCGGCGTCGAGCAGCTTGCCGTCGTTGCCCCGCCGACGAAGTTCGGCTCGTACAACCGCGATCTGCTTGCGACCTGCCACGAGTTGGGCATTACCGAGGTCTATCGCATGGGGGGCGCGCAGGCCGTTGCGGCGCTGGCCTACGGCGTTGAGGGGGTGCCCCAGGTTGATAAGATCGTGGGACCAGGGAACCTGTTTGTGGCGCTCGCAAAGAAACAAGTTTTTGGCGTGGTTGATATCGATTCCATCGCCGGGCCGAGCGAAGTGATCGTGATCGCTGACGACACGACGCCGGCCCGTTACGCCGCCGCCGATCTGATCGCGCAGGCCGAACATGCGCCCGGGTCGGGTATCCTTATCACGTGGCACGCACCTCTGGTGGACGCCGTGGCGGCCGAACTCGAACTACAACTGGCATCGCTCGACCGCGGCGACCTTGCCCGGCAGTCGCTCGAAGCGTTCGGGGCGCTCATCACCGTGCGGGACCGAGCGGAAGCGGCGGAGCTAGCCAACCTGCTGGCGACCGAACACCTGCACATCGCCTGCGCAGACCCCGAAGAAATGCTAACCAACATCCGCTCCGCCGGCGCGATTTTTATCGGTCCCTTCAGCCCAGTCCCCGTGGGCGACTACGTCGCCGGCCCCTCGCACGTCCTCCCCACCGGCGCGACGGCCCGCTTCGCCAGCGGCCTATCGAGCAATAGCTTTTTAAGGTCGGGCAGCGTGATTCATTTCACCGAAGCCGATTTAGAAGCCGCCGCCGAAGATGTGGAACGCATGGCGCAGAAGGAAGGCCTGACGGCACACGCCGCAGCTATGTCTGTTCGACAGGGCAAAGAATAGGTCGCGGAAAACGCGGATTCAGCGAATGGACGCAGATCAATTCTCTATTCTTTGTTAAGCTGCGTGTTCATCCGCCGCATCCGCGTCCCTCCGCGACTAATTCTTAATTCCAATCAGCAATCATAAATCAGCAATCATAAATCCCATGTCCCACTTCCGCCCTCACATCACCGTCATGACCGGCTACGTCCCCGGCGAGCAGCCGCGCGGCCACGAGAAGGTTATCAAGCTCAACACGAACGAAAACCCGTACCCGTGCTCGCCCAAAGTAAAAGCGGCCATCGGCCGGGTGGTCACGCAAGGGCTGCAAAAGTACCCCGACCCGCTGGCGACCGCCTTCCGCATGGCTGCGGGCGAGGTGCTGGGAGTCGATCCCGACTGCATCCTCTGCGGCAACGGCAGCGATGACTTGCTGACGATCGTCACGCGGGCGTTCGTCGGTCCCGGCGACTTGGTTCGGTTCCCTAGCCCGAGCTACATCCTCTACAAAACGCTCGCGGAACTACAGGACGCATCGAGCGACATTGTCCCGTTCGAGCCAGACTGGTCGCTCGGCTTCAAGTTCACTCAGCCCGCCGACCGCCTGCGGCTGGCGTATCTTGCCAACCCCAACAGCCCCTCGGGCACGATGATTGCGCCGGGCGAAGTCGCGGCCATCGCCGACACTTTCTCCTGCCCACTCTTGGTGGACGAAGCCTACGTCGATTTCGCCGACAGCAACTGCCTCGATCTCGTGCGCTCGAACGAACGCATCCTTGTCGCGCGCACGCTCAGCAAGTCGTACGCGCTCGCGGGCCTGCGGTTCGGCTATTTGGTCGCGCAACCGCAGGTAATTCGCGAGCTTCGTAAAGTAAAGGACTCCTACAACTGCGACGCGATCTCGATCGCCGGCGCGATGGCCGCCATCGAAGACCAAGCCTGGCGGCGAGAAAATCGCGAGGCGATCCTTAAGACACGCGAAGTTTTAACGGCGGGCCTGCGCGAGCTTAGTTTCAACGTCGTCGATTCGCAAGCCAACTTCGTCTGGGCCACCCACCCGGCGAAGTCGCACGAGCTGATCTATCAACAACTTAAAACCGAAGGCGTGCTGGTCCGCTATATGCGCTATCCCGGTTGGGGCGACGGCCTGCGTATCACCGTCGGCACCGACGACCAGATCGAGGCCTTTTTGACGCTCGTCAAGTTAGCAATCTGAATCTGCGCGCCTCTTTTCCGCGTGCGGCTTAGTTACGCTTTCAAAGTGCGTGGGTTTGTCCCACAGCCGACCGCTGCCTTTCGTAAACGATCTCGCCGTCTTTCGTGAACGGCACCGCTAAGTGCTTCGGGCGGCTAGTTTCTGGATCATAGATTACCTCCGGCGAGTACTGCGTGACGTATGCGCGACGCATCTTGTTTGTCGTATTCGCACCACTGCGGTGGAAAGTCAACGAACTAAACACGATCACGCTTCCCGCTGGAACAACGGCCGGCACGCCTTCTTCCTTGCCGAAGTACCCGACCTTGTCTCCCGAATCCGGATCCCGAATGTGTTCGACGAGCGAGCGGATGCCAATCGTTGAAAACGGCATGACATACGCGGTGCCATTTGCCAACGTCATGTCATCGACGGCACACCAGCACGTCACATAGGGACGATGCGAGAATCCCAAATATCCCGAGTCTTGATGCCACGAAAACTTGGTGCCTTTTTCCGCGGCTTTCACGACATACTGATCGTAGAACAGGTAGGCGGTGTCGCCGATCGTTGCGCGGCAGATGTCGGCCATCAAATCGCTGAAGATAAACTCGTCCAGTCGCGGTGCTTGGTCGTATTGCTTTGCGATGTGATACCGCTTGCCGCGGTGACTGATGTGAATATGATCCGTGCCAAGCCGATCCATTTCTTGATGCATTACGTCGATCAGGTGATCGCAGGCGCCGGCGATGATCTGCAAGTGTTCCTCTGGGATCGCACGTTCCAAGATGAAATAACCCTCTTCTTGATACTGCCGCAGGTGAGCGTCCGAGATGAGAGAAGTCGTGGGTCGGATCATGTCCAACACTGCTCCTAGGAAATATTGCGACGTTTCGTCCCACCGCCAGCCGCTACGTGGGGCTTGAGCTGCCGCGGCTGGTCGATTCACACGGGGCGCAAACTACATTATCGACGAAGCCGCCCGGGACGCATTCAGCTTCTTTCATGTTCTTTTCAGCAATGAGACTTCGGCCGGATAAAAAGGGCAGCGGTATGATCGCTTCTCCAGACTTACTCACTCCGGCAGCGGCTTCCCCTTCGTCTCCGGTCCGAGCCAGATGATGACGGCGCCGATTAAGTAGATGGTCGCCAGCGAGGCACCGGCACTGGGAAACGCATCCACTTCCACGCGATCGAGCGGTATCCCTTGTGCAAAGTAAGCTGTGAGACTGGCAGTTTGCAGCGCGCCAATTGCGGAGAGAACGCGGCCGAAATTGAAGGCAAAGCCCTGGCTGGTGGCGCGAATGCGCGTCGGAAACAGTTCGGGCAAATAGAGCGGGAACCAGCCGTAAAACGCCGCCGTGATCCCTCCGGCGAAGAATACCGAGACGAGCATCTTGGCATTATAAGCGTCGTTGGCTTGGTACATGTAGACAAGTGACACGAACGATCCAACGCACAGCAGGAAATAGGTGATGCGTCGCCCGATCCAGCCGCCCATGAGCGCAGCGATGATCGTGCCGACGATTGCCCCGCAGGCAAGGGTGATTTGAGTGTACTCTTTGGCGAAATAGGGGCCGCCATCTTCCGGCATGAGCTTCGCCAGCGCAATTGCCCACTTTGGCGCCCATTGCAGTGATCCCCACGTCCCAAGAAGAGCCACGCCGGCCAAGCACGCGCCGAGTAGCATCCGCCGGATATACCGACTTTGATCCCCCGGCTGCAAACTTTGAGCTTGCACGGCACGCCCTAGATACCGCATGACGGGATAGATATAGCCAACCAGCGCCACCGCAATTCCGACGAGGGTGCCAAGAATTCGCACGACGGTGCCAGCCAGTGGCATCTCGAACGGCCCCTCGCCACCGCCCAATGAAGAACGGACTATCTGCTCGAAAATCGGCGACCACAGTACGATCACGGCCGACGCGGCTAAGCCTCCGATGAGAACGCCAAGTAGATCGCGCGTTGCCCAGTGAGAAGTGGCACCTTTTTCACGCTCCGCTTCCCACTTATGCGACTCGGGAACAAACAGGCGGATAAAGAAAATCAGCAGTGCCGGTAGCGCCCCCGCGATCATCAGCAACCGCCAACCGTCGCCGCTCAAGAGGCTCGCCACGGTATCCTCGGGCATGCCGACTGCGCGCAGGAAGTTTCCAAAGCCCTCCAGGAAGCTCACTAGCACGAGGCTTAATAATCCGACCAGCAAAATTCCGACGTTTGCCGCGGCACCGATCAGCCCCGCTAAGAAGGCGCGCGACCGGTCGGGCCATAGCTCCGTCACCAGCGCCACACCTAGTGCCCATTCGCCTCCCATTCCGAGCGATGCGATGAACCTCAGCACCGCAATGTGCCACGCTTCCGTCGCAAATCCGCACAACCCAGTGAAGATCGCATAAGTAAAAATGCTGAGCGACATCGCCCGCACCCGGCCGATGCGGTCACCTAACCAGCCAAACACCACGCCGCCGGTCGCGGCACCGATCAGAAACACCGACATGATCACGCCGAACCATTTGTCTTTAATGGTAGGGTCGTCGGCAATTTGGGTGGCTAGCAGTTCGTTGAGGGCGTTCGGCCCCACCAGCGGAAACATGCCAATCTCAAACCCATCGAACATCCACCCCAGCAGGGCGGCAATGAGTGCCATCCATTTGCCGGTGTTGCCTGTCGCGCTGCCCGATGCATGCATGAGAATTCCCTTCGCTAATTCTGCAAGTGTTTGCCAGTGCTAGCTCCGAGAATAGCCCGACTGCGGCCTGCTGGGAACCCAGGAAATAGGCAGCGGGCGGAGGGCAGTAGGGAGTGAAGATCGTGTTGTGGCATAGTCTCCCGACCATGCCACTTCATGGACCAATGGTCTCCCGATAGTGCGGGGTCGGGAGACCCGCGCACAACTTGCCCACTGCCCGACCACTGCCTGCTGCCGGCTGCGCTCTCCGCTCCACATAATCGGCGGAAGCTGCGTAAAGTGTGCCGGGCGTAGCAGTCTTGCTGCCGACCGGCTGACAGAACGACCGATCAAACCGTCAGACCGTGCATAATCGGTCCGTGCCCTACGACCGCGCCAATCGCTAGCGAGCGGCGAGTCGGCGGCATTCGCACTAGGGGGAGCTTGGCATGTTCGATTGCCGTAAGGCGCTGCGAGTTGCTTGCGCGGTGTGGGCCGTATTGGGTTGCCACGGGGCCGCTCGCGCCCAGGCGCCATTGTCCGGCGAAGTTCCGCCGGCACCGGCCCAAGTGCTCGAAATCACGCCCTCATTGCTGCCGGACGACGACGTGGCGCCCTACGATCTCTCGCCCCGAAAATCGAACTCCTACCCGGCGGGCGACTACGCCGCCCAACTTTCGACAGCGAGCGGCGACAACCCTTATGGCTGCGACTGGGGTTGGGGCTGCGGAGGCTCGCCCTACCGCACCGGCCCAGGTCGGTGCGACAACTGGCGGGTTGGGCCCGTTTGGAAAGTCGAAGTCGATGGCCTGATTATGTTCCACGAAGACGCGCCAATCGATGCGCTCGTCGCTCGCAGCAACGACTTGCAAGTGCCGCCGAGCGACGCCGTGCCCGACTACACCGAAAACTTCGGCGAAGCCCCCGGCGTGCGCATCGCAGCCACTTCATATTGGCCTCAGTGCGCCGGATATGAAATTAACATTACCTACACCGGAATCCCTAACTGGGATGCTTCGGCAGTCTTTCCGGAAACGCTAGTCTTCGTGGAAGAAGACGATGAATTATCCATCGGAACGGAGCAGCGGTTATTGACGTACAACTCAGCGATCCACTCGCTGGAGCTTAACTTTATTCCATTTCATGATTCGCCCTGGAAGCGATTTTTGGGGATTCGGTACATTTTACTAGACGAGAACATCCGAGACGAAGCAAATCAATTCGGCCAGCCACCAATTGAGGTCGATGAGGAACTCATCCTTACAGACTTTCTCCGTGCAACGGTCGTTGAGAACCACATGATAGGATTCCAAGGTGGTATCCGCCGTGACATGTGGCGATTTCGGCCCTGGCTGTTCGTGGAGGGATTCGCCAATGGAGGAGTCTATTGTAATGTGATCAAACGAGAGGATATTCAGCAGGAAACAAGGATTAGGCAGGTAGTTGTGGAGCAATTAGCCAACAATGTACCGATACCTGACCGATTTGAAGTCATTACAACAATCAACGAGGAGCGAAATGTTGTGAAGACGAGCCGCAGCCAAATCGCTTTCGCCGGCGAAGCGGAACTCGCGCTGGTCTGCAAACTCAATCGCTGTCTGGCCCTACGCAGCGGCTATCAGGCGATCATGATCAACGGCGTGGAACTGGCCGACGATGCCTTCATCAACTTCGACAGCAATCCGGAGCGAGAGAGCCGCTTCTACCACGGCTTCTTCGGCGGCTTGGAATACCGGCGCTAGGCCGCTCGCGGCTTAGCGGACGTTCACCGTTCCGCCTCAAACAGAGTTCTCAGGGCCAACTTCAGTTGAGGGAAGGCTTGCGGACTCAAGAAACCATCGATCTCGATCGTTTCCTGCTTCGTGTAGCCACACTCGTTGGGTAGGGAATAAACCTCTGCTTGATCTTGCCCTGGCAAGAAGAGCCAGTATTCGGGCACGTTTGCCTCGGCATAGATTGCGGCCTTCTCTCGATCAAGTTCGGAGGAAGTGACGGCCACTTCAATCACCAATTCTGCTGTGGAAGGATGCCGCTGACGATAATCAGCCGGGCTGACGGACACGACGACCACGTCCGGCTCCGGCTCCGAGAGCGTCAACGGTTGTTCCTGCCGAACGTGCCATCCCGTCGGCAAAGCTGAACGCAGCCAGTCAACCAGGTACTGCACTAGCCAGCTATGTTCGGGAGATTTGATCATCTTTCCCAGGATCACTCCGCGCACAAGTTCCGTGTTGGCCGGAATGATACCGGTTCTACCCAATTCATGGTACTGCTCCACGGTAATGGGCAATGCTGCCTGTCGAACCGCCGGATTGTCGAGCACGGAAGCCACGGCAATAAACCCTCAGTAACGAATGATTGACCGCTTCCCGATTCTACCACCCGTTTCCTGTTGGGGTAACGTCCGATAGTCTGATGGGATGCCCACTTTAGTCACTGAGCGAGAGGTTTTCGCGGAATCGATCCGATTCTCAGAAGATTCCATGACGGTGCATCTCGATGACGGACGAGCCTTGTCGATTCCGTTGCCGTGGTACCCGCGGCTTTTGCACGGAACGACGCAAGAGCGGGAACGCTACGAGCTCATTGGAGATGGGGAGGGCATTCACTGGCCCGAACTTGACGAAGACATCAGCATCGAAGGTCTTCTGGCGGGTAGGCGATCGGCAGAGAGCGATACGTCTCTATCTGACTGGCTGGAAAAACGACGTTAGCGATCATCTGTCTTGAGCTCGCCATTGACGGTATGCTCAGAGGATGGCAAGCAATCAATACGAGTATGACGTCCTCGTCATTGGCGCCGGCCACGCCGGCGCCGAAGCGGCCCTCGCCGCGGCCCGGCTCGGGGCCAAGACCGCGCTGCTCACCACCAACTGCGACACGGTTGGCCAGATGAGTTGTAATCCCGCCATCGGCGGCGTGGGAAAGGGGCAAATCGTCCGCGAAATCGACGCCCTGGGCGGCGCGATGGGTCGGGCCATCGACGCCACCGGCATTCAGTTCCGCATGCTGAACTTGCGCAAGGGGCCGGCGATGCACAGCCCCCGCGCGCAAGCCGACAAGAAAGCCTACCAGGCCGAGATAAAGCGGATCGTTGAGTCGCAACCTGGTCTCAGTCTGCGCCAAGAAGTAGTGGAGGACTTGCTTACCGAATCGACGTCCGCAGGGACGCGAATCGTGGGCGTTGCCGTTCGTGGCGGAGCGGTGTATCGTGCTGCGGCCGTCGTGCTCACCACGGGCACGTTCCTGCAAGCACTGATGCACACTGGCGAAGCGAAAACCCCCGGCGGCCGCGCCGGTGAGGGAACTACCGCCGGCATCAGTGGCGCCCTCGCCCGATTGGGTTTTCGCGTCGAGCGATTCAAGACCGGCACGCCGCCCCGGCTCAATGGTCGCACAATCGACTACGACCGCACGGAGCTTCAACCTGGCGACAGCGACCCGCAGCCGTTCTCGTTCCTCACCGAACAACTCCACGTCGCGCAACTACCTTGTCACATCACTTACACGAATCAAGCAGTGCATGACCTGATACGCGCTAATCTGCATCGCGCGCCCATGTACACGGGGCAGATCGAATCGAGCGGACCGCGTTACTGCCCTTCCATTGAAGACAAGGTCGTGCGATTCGCGGACAAGACGCAGCATCAAATTTTCCTGGAACCGGAAGGCCGCAATACGCTCGAGGTTTACGTCAACGGCGTTTCGACCAGCCTGCCACGCGATGTGCAAGACGCCATGTTTCGATTGATTCCCGGTCTGGAACAGGCTGAGATCATGCGCTACGGCTACGCGGTCGAATACGATTACGCCCCGCCCGACCAATTGCAACCAACGCTTGAATCGAAGCCCGTGGCCGGGCTGTATCTTGCCGGCCAGATCAATGGTACGACCGGATATGAAGAAGCGGCCGCTCAGGGGCTAATCGCCGGCGCGAACGCCGCGCTTAAAGTCTCGGGACGCAATTCGTTGGTGTTGTCGCGCGATGAGGCCTACATCGGCGTGCTCATTGACGACCTGGTAACCTGCGGCGTCGATGAGCCTTACCGGATGTTTACGAGCCGCGCCGAATTCCGGCTCTTGCTACGCCAAGACAATGCCGACCGCCGGCTCACGCCCCTGGGATACGAAAACGGTCTCGTGGATGCGGAGCGATTTGAAAGGTTGCGGCGCAAAGTTGCACAGATTAATGCAATCCACGCACAACTCGAATCGAACCGGCACGAAGGGCAACCGCTTTCGCAATACGCTCGCCGGCCGGAAATTGAGTGGGGCGACCTCGTGCGGCTGGTGCCCGACCTTTCGCTAGCGGATCGGGAAGCAGCGCGGCAAGCGCTGTTTGATACCAAATACGCCGGGTATGTGGTTCGTCAGCAAGTGGACGTCGACCGCCAGCGCCGTCTGTCGGACAAGCGAATCCCCCCAACTTTCGACTATGCCCGCGTCGCCCAACTCCGCGCCGAAGCTCGCGAAAAATTTGCGCGCGTCCGTCCTGTGAACCTCGCTCAGGCCAGTCGTATCAGCGGCATCACTCCGGCCGATGTGGCGTTGATGATGCTGCACCTCGATTAATGGCGGTCTAACGCCTCTTTCTGGTGATTCGGGGAAGATAACATCAGTCTCGCCGTTGCCGGGGGCTGGGCAGAAATTTTGCGATGCTTTTCAGTAGGAATTGATGTAAGCCTTGTTGCACCAATCACTTGTATCAATTCAATCGGTATTGACTCACCTTTTAGTACCGATATAATTCGCAGACCTTTGGCAAGGCAGGCAACCTCGGCAGAAGTGGCGAACGTTGCCCTTTGCAGCGACTCGTGGGACTGCAACGAACGCGATAGCGTTGCGGTTTGCGGACTCCGGGTGCTGCGGGAAGCTTGCCCATAGGACGGCGATCGCTCGAAAGTCGGTCACTCGGCTCTGCCCCTACGCTTTACTTCGCACTGGGGCAAAGTCGATTGGACGATCGATCACGCAAGGCAAGGATCGTCACCATCAACTAAGGAGAGGGATGGTTCGCGTATGAAAACTGTGTTTACTACCGGCGAAGCCGCCAAAATTTGTAAGGTCAGCCAGCAAACGATCATTCGCTGCTTCGATTCGGGGCAGTTGAAGGGTTTTCGCGTTCCGGGTAGTCGTTTTCGTAGGATCCCGCGCGATCAACTCTATGCGTTCATGCGCGACAACGGCATCCCGACCGATGCCCTCGACAGCGGCAAGCGGAAGATTCTTATTGTCGATGACGATCAAGACTTGGTCGAATTGATGGTCGATCACTTTAGCCGCGATGGGCGATTTGATCTCCGCAGCGTCAACAATGGCTTCGGCGCCGGCATGTTGATCAAGGAGTTTCGCCCTGACCTAGTCGTGCTCGACGTGATGCTCCCCGACATCAATGGCATGGAGGTCTGTCAGCTAGTTCGCAAGGACAAGACCATGGACGACGTGCGAATCATCTGCATCAGCGGCATGATCGAGCAGGACAAGATTCAAAAGCTTCGCGACGCCGGCGCAAACGACTTCATCAAGAAGCCTTTCGACGTCGATCTGCTCGTGCAGCGAGCGTGTCAGCTCCTGGATCTCGAAACCGTGACGGTCCGTTAGGTTAAATCAACCTCCGATGCGCGACGCGGCCCGAATCAGTGATCCCTCGTTCGCTGAATACGAGCTGTGGGTTGCCGCGCTGCGCCACCGCAATCGCCGACTTGAAGATCGCCTTCTTGCGGTTCAGCGTGAACTCGCGGACTTGCGTAGTTCGGCACAAGATTTAGAACACGCCAAGCTCGAATCGCTCAAAGAGTTGGCTTACGGCGCCAGCCACGAAATTAACAATCCGCTGGCCAATATTGCCGGCCGCGCGCAGACGCTGCTTAAAGACGAGCGCGATCCGCAGCGTCGGCGGATGCTTGAGTCGATCCACGCTCAGGCCCTTCGCGCGCATGAGATGATTGCCGATCTGATGCTGTTTGCGCGGCCTCCGGCGCTGGAGCTTCAGGAAACCGACCTTCGCGAGCTCGTCACCCAAGTTGCCGAGGAACTCGCATCCGCTGCCGCGGACCGCCAAGTGGCGCTCCACACGGACCTTCCCACGGCTTGCGACTTAGCGCGCATCGACCGCACCCAAATCTCCATTGCCCTTCGAGCACTGGCTGATAATTCTTTGGAAGCCATCGGCGTCAGCGGCGAAATTGTGCTTGGCTGCCGTGCTGCACTGGCGAAGAACCGTTACGCCGAGCTATTCGTTCGCGACACCGGGCCCGGTATTCCCCCCGAAATTCGCGAGCACCTGTTTGATCCGTTTTTCAGCGGCCGCGAAGCGGGACGAGGTTTAGGCTTCGGACTATCCAAGTGTTGGCGGATTGTTACCGACCACGGAGGAAAGATTCAAGTCGAAAGCCAGCCGGCGCAGGGAACCATCATCACACTGAGCCTACCCGCCGCGGTAGAATAGAGGTAAACAGCAGCTGACGCTAACGAGTATCGCGAATGGATGATAATCCTCGCAAACCTATCGGCTCGCGCACGCTTTTGTGTGATGGGGCCGTTCTTTTCCGCAACGCGGAAACGGCGGGCGGGTTGGTCGATCGCCTGCAAGACGCCGCCGACCTGCGGGCCAACGGTTTTTCCATTCGCTTGGGAAAACTTGGCGAGCGAGTCGTCGCGCTGGGAATTGCCGCCAAGTCGACTTCGCTTGTCGAGATGACGGACGCGATTGCCCATGCCCATAAACCGCAATTAGTCGTGGTCGGCACTTTGGCCGTGGGACTCGCCGATGGTCTCGCAGCCAACACGGTGCTCCTTGCAAGCGGCCTCACAGGGAAGCCAAACGAGCAGTTGGAACTGCCGACGTGGGCGAATTCTGCGTGTCCCCGTGGCCCGTTGTGGGCGACGAACCGCCTCAGATCACCGCCGGGGATCGATGCACTGGCGGCGATTCCGCATGACATTTATGCGGCCGCCAAGTGGTGTCGTGAGCATGACATCGCGATCGAGATCGCCGCCGTGATCACCCGCCACGCCGCGGAACCGCCACCCGCCGACGTGCGGCAGGTTCTTAATCAACGGTCAATCGCCGGCCGCGTTGGCGCATTTCTCGGGGCCGCCTGGCGCCGCCCCGGCAGCGTCCCCGACCTCTGGCGAGAGAAAGAAACCGTGTGGATCGCGCGCGAGCGTTTAGCCGATGCGATTGAAAAAATCATTTCACCGGCGAACTAACTGGACCAACAGTGGCAGTCGAGAGGAATTACCTCCTGCATCTGCGTCCATCGGCGACATCTGCGGACAAGTCTTCTGTCACCCGTTCCGCAGCAAGTCATCTCCATACCCCGGCGGAAAGGGATTCTCGAAATCGTCCGGATGCTTGTGAGGCAGGGATTCCTCCCTTGGCTCTTCTACGCCGCCAAACTGCTTGACCCAATAGCTCGCATCTTCAATCGGTGCTGCCTTCACTTCACCAGATTCGCGACTCGACGACTTCCGCCGTCGCATCGCCTCAAACCAGGACTGGCTTTCTTCGATCTTCGCCCCGCGATGGCGGGCGGCCCGCTGCACTCGGCGGTCGCTGGAGACGACCACCAACGATTTCGGCGCGGGATGCTGCTCGATGATCTCCTCCATCAGCGCGTCGGCGTCGTCGTACCCCCGGGCGAAGCGCGCCGTAATGCCCTCCCAGGGCACAATCGTCGGCAGCCCCGGTGGAGCGCCGGCAGCATCGAACACGATCGTCGTCTGCTTGCGCTCCCGCTCATTGAGTGCCCGCGCAAGAAATGTGAGTAGCGCCTCGCGCGATCCCTGCAACGTCCCGGCTGCCGCCCCTTGCCCAAACAGGTCAGTGGCGTGCAGCAGGTTGTAGCCGTCGATGAGAAGCATGACGAATGACGAATGACGAATGAAGGACGAGTGGCTATTTGTCGCATGAGCGCCGAATTTTGGAAAAGATTAGATGCAATTCATTCGCCTCTTGCCAAAGTCGGCGGGCTTGGTCCTTGCTGGCTGGAACGGCCTTGGCGATCATCTGAAACCAATACTTTGTTTCTCGCGCCTCTTTACGACAGATGCCGATCTTGTGTCGAAAATCACGCTTTGACTCCGCGTCATCAGCTTCACAATAGTTAGCTCCGATACTCGTTGCGGAGCGAATGAGCTGTGTGACAAGCGGAGACGTGATCGGACTTAATCGGATCTCTGAAACAAAGTCGATCACCAACTCCGCAAACTTGGCGGTGCGCTCCTCCAAATCGTACCTCTGTACAGACACACGTTCATCATGGAGTGACTCATTGTCATTCATTCGTCATTCGTCATTCGTGCTTCGTCATTCACTCATTGTAACTATGCGTCTCGCGAAACTCGTTATGAAAGTATCGCGAGATATGGTGGTCCACGTCGAAGAGATGGGCCAGCAGCGCTGCCCGCACCCACATGCCGTTTCGCGCCTGGCGGAAATACATCGCCCGCGGGTCGCTGTCGATTGCTGGAGGGATCTCGCCAAAATGTTGGTCGCGCGGAAACGGGTGCAGAATCGGAGCGTAGAGTTTCATCCGGCCGACCAACACCGGAGTCAGGCAGTACTTCGAGAAGTCGATCGCCGCGAAACCGGCACGGTCTTCCGGTGAATCGTGTTCTTTTTGGATTCGCGTCATGTAGAGTGCGTCGAGTTGCTCGATTACCGGCCGGCCGTCGAGCGATTCCTCGAACGACTCGAATTCATAAATCCGCACGTTTCTGTCGAGGAGCCGCTCGCGCAGGTCGTCGCGCATTCGCAGCTTCGGATGGTCCGGCGCAATGAACACGAGCCGGGCGTTCTCGTAGTTTGCCAACAGCATGGCGAGCGACCGCACCGTCCGCCCTCGACCGATGTCGCCGCAAAAGCCATAAACTTTATTCGCCAGACCCCGCGACAGATTCTCGTTGCCGGGAAACCGGCGCAGTTCATCGAATCGGCTCGCCATCGGAGAGTCTTCGGGACTGTCAAACTGGAACGTTCGTTGCAGCGTGTAGATATCGAGCAGCGCCTGTGTCGGATGCTCATCCGCGCCCGAGCCGGCGTTGACGATCGGCACGCTTCGGCTGCCGGACCGATCGAGGTCGTTCATCAAGTAGGCACACGCCTCCGCCAGTCGTGCGATGGGGCTGCGCATGATGATTAAATCGAAATAGCTACTAAACATGCGGATCGAATCGAACCGCGTCTCGCCCTTAGTTTCCGACGACGTGGAAGCATCGCGGACTTCGTTGCACGTGATTCCCAGAATCTGGCACGCCGCCATGAAGGAGAGGAATGTGCGGGTCGAAGGCTGCGTGAAGTACAGCATGGCCCGCTTGTGGTGCAGCAAATTGATGAGAAAATCCTGACCGCCGCGATGCTTTGAGAGAAGCCGAATCATGTCGGCGATGCCAGCCAGTTCTTCCAGCAGTTCCACCGAGAACTGTCCCGAGAAGATGACGTGCCGCAGTCGATCCCCCCGCTCGAACTCGGGAATCTTCATGCGAATTGGGCGGGACAGCCGCGTTTCATACAGCAATAAATCCCGATCGTCTTGTGTACGATGCTCCTCCTGCGCAGCGCGTTCGTCCGCGGATGGCATGTCTGACATGGAACCGTTCCCCAAGATGGCGATATTACTTGAGTTATCGCACGGCTGACTGTTAGGGGTCAAGCGACGGAACCTTCGGAATCATCCTACTCCGATATCCGCCAGCGGACTTGCAGGATCCACATCATGAGTAGCAGCAACATTCCGTTGTAGAGCAGCGTCGTGCCCACGTAGCCGAAGAACAGGGGCAGGTCACCGGGGTTGGAACCTCCCGCGACAGCGGTGACCTCGCCCAGACGTGCGGCATCGAGCGGCAAAGCGAACGTCGCGGCGAACGGGCTAAACACTCCTAGCCAACGAATGTCATTGGCGCTGGCGCTGCCCGCAAAGAATGTATCCGCAAAAAATCGCGACGCCGGCGGTGCAGCGAACATCACTAGAATGATTAAATAAGAACTTAACAAACTCGTGGCGGTTTTCTGGGCCATCGTGGAACAGAAGAGAGCCGTCATCGCGGTCGTGATGCAACACAGCCCAACGATTAGTAGGTAGCCAGCCATGGTCGGCAAGTTGCGCCAGAACAGGTTCGGCATCATGCAGGCTAAGATCACCGGCCACAATAGGAATGAAGTCAGCACGCTCGACACGCGTAGCCCCGACAACAGCTTGCCCCACAGCATTTGCCACGGCGTGAGCAGTGTCACCAATAGCAGGTCAAGCGTCTGCCGTTCACGCTCGCTGGTCACGCTTCCAGCCGAGAAGACGGGGCCTACCAGCATGTTGAATAGAATCACATAGGATATGTACCACGGGGCATATTGCGGCCAAATGTAGAGACACGGGGCCATGATCGGGATCGCCAGCCCCATCGAAATCTGAATCACCAGGCGGAGCATGAGGGTTCCCTGGCTAAAAATCTCGCTCCGCATTTCCTTGTCGTAAATCGGGTTCGCGTTCTCTTCGAGAAAACTCGTCCGCTTGGGGGGGGCGAACAGCCGGTCGGGAAATTCATCGCGCTGGATATACAGCCCCACGGCTTCCCGGGCTTCAGTTTCCAGGTTGACGACCTCTTTGCCTTCGCTGCCCAGATCGGGCGGATGAAGCAAGCGCTGGGCAATGTCTCGCCAAAGAAAGCCGATCGCCACGAGGCACGCCACCGGTACGACAGTAACGGCGACCGCCACGCGCAATGGACCGAGCTGGCCAAGCTGATTCCACAAAAGCACTCCGACCATCGCGAGTGGGAGGATCATTAGGTAAGAGACCACGAGCGACGCACTCGTCCGCTGAAAGTAGCTGCTAGCCCATAGGCTGATCGTTCCGTAGAGCGCGACCGTGGAGATCATTGCGACATAGGCCGCTAGCACTTCGTAAGGCGACACGCCGCCAAGCGGCAGGCAGAGCATGACGATCGGCAGCGAGCAGATCATCAGAATCGCGAGATGGCACAACGCGGACAGCAGTTTGCCGGCCACGATTGCGCCCGGCCGTAGCGGGCTGGCCAGCAGCATCTCGTAGCTCTGCCGCTCCTTCTCACCGGTGATCGCCCCCGCGGCGAAGCTCGGCGCCATCAGCGATGCCAGCAGGTATTGCCCAAAAAAGAAAAGGTTAACCAACCGTTTGGCCGCCTCGGGTTGCGCGAAATCAAGCCGCTGTTCCTGCGGCCAGGCGAGGTAAACAATCCCACCCAGCAATCCCAAGTACACCGCCAGCAGCACAAACGCCCGGTGCATCCGGAGGTTGGCGATCAGCTCGTGCTGGAGGACAGGGTTTTCAGTAAGGTACATGCGGAGGGAGCTGGGGACTGGGGATTGGGGGCTGGCAATTTCCTAGTTCTAGAGATTATCGCGAAGGCGTCTCTGGAGTGACTGCTGTAGGCTGCGGAGCCGACGTCCCAATGTGTCCGAGAATTCGAGGAGTTCTTTGAGCCGATCGTCTGGAAGATATCCCAACTCTTTCGACAAAATGAGCTGCGTCTCCAATTCTGCTAGCGAACCCAAGGCGATAGAAAGATGCCGCAGATAATCCTTCGTGGATGATCGCGCGTGACCTTCGGCGATATTGGATGGCACCGAAACCGCGCAGCGACGGAGTTGACTCGTCAGCCCGTAAAGTTCGCGCTGTGGAAATGATTCCGTGGCGCGATAAGCAGCCGTCGCCAATTGCATGCCCTCACGCCACACAATCAAATCTCGATAACTGTTGATCCCCATGGTCTTTCCCCCAGCCCCCAGTCTCCAACTCCCAGCCCCTCAATACTTTCTTGGCCATACTCTTCCCATCACCCGGCTCGGCAGGCCCTGAATCCTTAGAAACCCTTCCGCGTCGGTTTGATCGTAACTTCCGCCCGCTTCCATGCTCGCCACGGCTGCATCGTAGAGACTGAACGGACTCGTGCGGGCGTGGATTTCAATATTGCCCTTGTAGAGACCGAGCGTCACTTCGCCAGTAACCGGCTTCTGCGCTTCGCGAATGAAGGCCATTAAGGCGTCCATCTTCGGCACGTACCAAAAGCCGTAGTACACCATCTCGGCCACTTCCGGCGCGATTCGATCGCGCAGGTGAACTAGCTCGCGGTCGAGCGTGAGTTGCTCGAGCGCCAAATGCGCCGCGTACAGCGTTGTCATTCCCGGCGCTTCGTACACGCCGCGGCTCTTCATGCCGACGAACCGATTCTCAACGATGTCGATTCGCCCTATGCCGTTGCGGCCGGCGTTCGTGTTTAGCTCTTCGACCATCGCGAGCGGGCCTTTTTTAGCGCCGTTCAGTGACACGGGCAAACCTGATTCAAATCCGATCGTCACCACTTCCGTCTTGTCCGGTGCCTGCTGTGGCGACACGGTCATGCCAAAGTCGACAATCGCCACGCCGTTTACCGCGGGGTCTTCGAGGTCACCGGCCTCGTAGGAGATGTGGAGCACGTTCTCGTCGGAGCTGTAAGGCTTCGAGAGCGACGCCTTCACCGGTATGTTCTTCGCCGCGCAGTAGTCGATCATCTCGCGCCGGCCGGGAAACGTATCGCGAAACTTCTGCATTCGCCAGGGGGCGATGATTGTGATGTTTGGCTCTAGCGCCTCGGCCGCGAGTTGGAATCGGCATTGGTCGTTCCCCTTTCCGGTCGCGCCGTGGGCAAACGCCGTGGCACCCACTTCTCGCGCCACCTGCAAGCAGGCCTTGGCGATCAGCGGCCGCGCGATCGACGTGCCCAGCAGGTAAATGTTCTCGTACTTCGCCTGCCACTGAAGCACGGGAAACGCAAAGTCGCGGCACAGTTCATCGCGAGCATCGACGATCCGCGCCGACTTCGCCCCATGGTCACGAGCCTTCTTGAGAATCGCCTCGCGATCCTCGCACGGCTGGCCGAGATCCACGTACACCGCATGAATCTCGTACCCTTCGTCGATCAACCAACCCAAAATCACCGACGTATCGAGACCGCCCGAATAAGCCAAAACGCAACGAGACATAGGGAATTCCCACAAAATGGACGTAGCAAGATCGAGTTAATGACGAATGACGAATGACGAATGACGAATGGTAATGCACAACCACTTTCTCATTCGTCATTCGTCATTCGTGCTTCGTCATTATTAAGGCAGTTCGACGATTCGCAAGCCGCGGAATAAGAGGTCAGTCGTGGGGTCGTGGCCTTGGATGCAGAGCGTGCCCGGCTGGAGGCGCAGGCCGTTCCGGGGGTTGTTGTGCGGCGGGCGAGTGTCGGTCCAGTCGGTCACTTGCACGCCGTTGACCCAAGTGGCGAAGTGAGGCCCGTCGGCGAGCAGCGTCATCGCGAACCATTCGTGGTCGCGGGCCATCACCCGGCGGGCAGGCTGCCGCCGATAGAAGCCCCCCGTGCCGCCATCGACCGGTTTCGTGGGATCGCCGTCTTGGATGCCATTGTGTATCTGACACTCGTAGCCATTCATAAGTTCGCCAGGGATACAGCGAAAAAACACGCCGGAGTTGAGCTGATCGCCGTTCGTCATGCACTCCAGTTGCAACAGAAAGTCGCCGTAGCGACCGTTCGACTCAAGCTGCCCCTTGCCGTTCACCACCCGGAGTTCACCTGCGTCGGTTACGTCGAATTCGCTGGCTTCGGCGAGGTCTGTGTTCCAGCCGTCGAGGTTCTTGCCGTTGAAAATCGGCTTCGTGCCGAGCGATTTAAGGCGGATGTTGCGAAACGATACTTCGCCTTGGTTAAGTTGCAACGCGATGTGGCCGCTTGCGATTGGGGATTCGTCGACATATTCAAGCACTGTCTCACGATCGAGCTGCATGGTGAACCTGCCGCCTTCAGCGCGAATGTCGAACGTATGCCACTGTTCGGAGTCCCCATTGGCCGCGCTGGCCTTCGCCCGACCAACGAAACTGCCAGTGGGAAACGGATTTGTTGCGGGGGCGATGTTCAATTCGTAACAGTCGGTCGCCGGATTGGCGGGCTTCAGCGGCGTGCGAAGGAAGACGCCACTGTTGGTATCGGCCGGAGCGCGATATTCAACATGCAGATCGTAGTCGGCAAACTGCGACGTGGTCATCAAAAATCCGGATTGGCCTGACTTTACCTGTATCGCACCGTCCACCACGGCCCAATCGGCGTCGCTGGTTGCTTCCCAGCCGAAAAGTGTCTCGCCATCAAATAATTGCAGCCAGCCGTCGCGAAGCTGATCTTCGTCGAGCAGTTGCTGCTGAGCGAATGAAGGCAGGCACACGAGTGCGAATGCAAGGCAATAGCAAATGCGAATGAGTCGGTTCAAGATTCTTCTCCTCAAATAAGTCGCGGATGAACGCGGATGAGGCGGATTGACGCAGGTTATTCATTCTGATTTCATTGATTCGCGCCCGCAT
Source organism: Pirellulales bacterium (assembly GCA_040901765.1). GTDB lineage: Bacteria > Planctomycetota > Planctomycetia > Pirellulales > Lacipirellulaceae > JBBDYG01. The sequence continues at coordinate 40,680 of JBBDYG010000099.1, read as the reverse complement.
TGTCTTTGATCTGCGTTTATCCGCCTCATCCGCCTCATCTGCGACGAATTCTCCCGTCAATCCTCAATTTCCAATCGTACGTCGCCCACCAAACCACCGGGCTGGTCGCCGGTATGCTCAATTTGCACGGTGAGCGTATTGGCGTCGTCCGTCAGTAGCGACGTGATGTTGTACCGCGCGGGGCAGTCTTCGGTCGAGAACTGGCCGAGCGGTTGGTCGTTCAAATGCACATCCCCACGGCCGCGGATGGCGTCGAACACGAGCCACACCTGCTCGTCCAAATCCAAGCCGGTGGGGGTATGAAATATCCGCCTAAAGAGAACGGAACCACGAAATGTGGCACCGAGCGTAGCCGCCCAATGGCACGGCATCTTCACTTTCCCGGCCGGCGGCAACGGCCCGCCGCCAAGCACCTCCAGCGGTTCGTATTCCCACGGACCACGGAGGCGAATGGCGTGCATCGGGGAGGCCAGAAGTCGGAGGTCGGAGGTCAGAAAACCGTGAGCCGCGGCGTCCTCGCCCGCGGCGCCTCTCTCACTCCGGCACGAAGTGCTGCTTCACGCCCACCTCGCGGACCTGCCGGCTGTCGCGCTCGTAGGCCCGCAGCCGCACTTGCATCCCGCGGAGCGGTACGTCGTACGGCGGCGCGGTTTCGCGCTCGCCTGGGTCGTCCACGCCGTGGCGCGTGTCGATCACCGTTGTCGGAGGATTTGCCGACGGGTCCAGAATGTATTCGCCGGGATTGTCGAAGCCGTTGGTCGCTTCGTCAATTAGTCCGTCACCGTCTTCGTCTAGGCCGTTGTTTTCGTAGTGGAACGACCAAGTGTCGTACACTCGATACGGTTCGTAGTAGTAAGGGGGCAGTTGCCCGAGCAGATTCAGCTTCGATCGCGTGCGTGGAGCAATTGAAAACTGGGGCGCGACCGATAGCGCCGGCATGTTTACCGCCGATGGCGGGCTTTTCCATGCGTTGTGCAGTCCTAAATAGCCGAGATCGACGTAGGCACCGTAGCCATATACGGCCACATCGTTCGGTTGATTTGCCGATAACTGCAAAAAGGTGCTCCAGCCGGCATCGCCCGGTTCGACCACCACGTCCGAAATGTTCTGATTGCTCGCCGACGGGTTCGGACCTAACCCTAACAGCGGCGCGCCTGGATCATACACCCGCACGTCGAACGCCAAGGCGTCGGAAAGCATCACGTCCTCGCCGCGGCGATTGCCGCCAAGCGGCACGAGGCCGGCGGTGAGGTACACCACCTGGCCCTCGGCATTGACCAAGGCCCGAACTGGGGCCGGATGTTTCGGAGCGTTCGGCGAGTCGTTTTCATCATCGATGTAAACAAATGGCCGAATCACATATCCCCGTCCCTCGCTTCCTTGAGTGAGCACGTAGCGATCAACGCTTTGAGTTGGAGCGCGCAAAATGGCGTTGCCCCGCGCGCGATCCGATGGTTGCTGAAGTTCAGGGTCGACACGAAAGGCGAGGCTATCGGAGTTATAGTACAGTCCGGATGACGCCACGGCGAACGGGTAACGACTAAACCATGCCGGACGTGGAGGATCGTTCTGACGAAAGCCGTAACCGTGGTGCTCATAACGATTTTCGCGCTTCGTGAGGTCGGCCAGCGTGTTGGCGACGATTTTCCACGCAGGAATCAGCGGATCCCATTCGAGGCGAACGGAAAGATCGTATCGCTCCTGAAACGCCACCAAGCATGCCAACGCCAAATCGAGCCGGTCTCGCCCGACTCGCGGTATAACGCGCATCACCCCCGGTCCCATCCGCACGTCAACGTTGTTGGCGCGAATCACGATGCCTAAATCCAACGACGGAGCAATCAGCAGTGTGCGGCGGTAGATCGTGCGAAAGCCCGGTTCGCCGAAATACTCAGTTGGGTCTTGGTCGTCTGCCGGATTCTCGACAGAGAACCAAATCACCTCAGCCAGCGGCGAGCGGAGCGTCTCATCGCCCCACTGCTGGAATCCAAGTTGTTCTCCATTACCGTTTACCGCATTCCCAGGTACCCGCCCCACAAATGGTTCTTTTTCATTGCGAACCGTGAGCATCAGAATGTCATCAAAGTCGCCAAGTGCTGCGCCGTCCGTCACCGAATCAGACAGAAGCGAACCGGCTGTAATCTTTGTTTGAAGCAGATTGCTGCCTGGAACTGCAGACGTTTCGAAATCCAACTGGCCATTCGTCAAATCGCGATCTATTAGCGTACTCGGCGAGAAATCACTAGCTGGCCCCTCAATAATCTCCAAATACCCATGGTTCGACTCCGGCCGCTGCCAGGGGATCGTCGGGCAGGTGGCCCCGGCCAGGTCTTGCTGCAGGACGTTGCGGACGTGGCGGATGGAGTTGCTCATCTCGACCGTTGCCCGCCGCTTCTGGACGCTGTCGCTGATGTTGGCGAAGACGGTCACCACTGCGGCCATCATGACCAGCGTGATGGCGACCGCGATGAGCATCTCCACCAAGGTGAAGCCGCGGCGGTAGGTCAGGCTTTCTTGTCTGACTTGCCCCGGGCACTCGGCTAGAAGTTCGCTCCGCCGCAAGTCAGCCTGGAAAGGCTGACGTACGCGGGCCGATTCGGCGGGATGCATGCGTGGAGACTCCTCTGCCAATTGGAACCACGCGCCCCCGCAGGTGGCCCAATACTCCATTGCACCGCGCCGTAAGCCGAAAGTCAAGAAAGAGTTAGGACCGAAAGCGGAAAGCGGGGAGCGGAAAGCCGGTGAATTCGCCGCCAAGCCGGCTTTCCGCTCTCCGCTTTCCGTTTTTCCCCGTCCCCCTTCACCGTTACTCGTTTCCACGTTAAACTTTAGGGCTACATTCGGCCCGGCCGGAGTCGCCAGCGTAGCTTCAATTGGCAGAGCACCGCATTCGTAATGCGGGGGTTGTCGGTTCGACTCCGACCGCTGGCTCTGTAGGTCAGGCATTCCTGCCTGACACACATCGGCGCGAAGCCACACAGCCATTTTTGCCGCAAGTCAGGCAAGAAAGCCTGACCTACCTACCGGCTCGCCAATTTCCCCCGACCCCTGGCCCCTGAATCCTCGCCCCTCCCATGCTCCAAACTCTGGAATCTGAACTTAAGCAAATTGTCCTTTCGACGACGGCGTTCGGCCCCAAAGAGATCGAACGCATCGTCGGCGCCATCTCGGAGAACTACGGGAACTATCGCATCCTGCGTGACGCGGCGCAAGAACTGGAAAACCAACCGGGGCGGTCGCCCGCCATGCAGGCCCGGTTGGGTGTTTGCCTTTACCTGCTCGGCCGATATAGCGATGCGATCCAGAAGCTGGTCCATAGCGACGGCGGCGCTCTGACGCACTTTTATCTTGGAAAGTCCTATCTGGCGCTCGACCGGTACGCCGAGGCCCTCACCGCGTACGAGTCGGCGGAAAAAGCAGGATACGATCGCGACATAGTGAAACTCGCTCGCGCCGAGGCCATGCGCTACTCGGGCGATGCCGCGGGGTCGCTCAAACTATTGGACAGCCTGTCCGGCGCGGTCGAGCAATCGGGAGAGTATTTGTATCAGCGTTCTGCCACCGTTGCTGTTTCGGGAGACAATCCCACAGAAGTCGTGGCCCTGTTGGAAAGGGCTGTCGCTGCCAACCCGATGCACGGTGGGGCGCTGTTTAGCCTGGCGCTGGAGAACGACCGCCACGGCAACGATGACTTTGCCCGCGAGCTTTACGAACGGGCGTCCGTGCAGTTTCCCACGCACATCGGCACGCTCTTGAACTTGGGCGTGCTGTACGAAGACATGCAGCAATACGAGCGGGCCAAGCAATGCTACCGGCGGATTCTCGACGTCTTCCCAAGTCATAGCCGCGCGCGGCTCTATTTCAAAGACGCCGACGCCTCCCGCGACATGTTCTACGACGAGGAAGCTCGCCGTCGCATGGATCGGCTCAGCCAGGTGCTCAGCATTCCGGTCACCGATTTTGAGCTGTCCGTCCGTAGTCGAAACTGCCTTCAGAAAATGGGCATCATGACGCTCGGCGATTTGACGCAATCGACCGAACTTGAGTTGCTGGCTAGCAAGAATTTTGGCGAAACCTCGCTGATTGAGATTCGCGAGATGCTCTCCTCGAAGGGCCTGGAACTCGGGCAGTTTGCCAACACGCGCCGCGAAGAGGAGCCGCTCTACGACCCCGAGTCGATGTCCGCCGACGAACGGGCGATGTTGGACCGGCCGATTTCGGACCTCAATCTTTCGGTGCGAGCTCGCAAGTGCATGGTCCGGCTGGGCCTGAACACGATCGGCGAATTGCTCCGCCGCACCGGCGACGATCTGCTCGAGTGCAAGAACTTCGGCGTCACGAGTCTCAACGAAGTGCGCGAGAAGCTGACCATTCAGGGACTTCGCTTGCGGGGCGATTGACAAAGCGGATGGTTGATCGACTACGCCCCTCGTCGCCGCCGCCGCGGCTTGGCGCCGTTAGATGTGCCCTTCAATTCAAGTTCGGTCACCAGCAGCAAATCGATAATGTTGAACGTATCGTCTGGAGTAGCCACGACTACCGTTCGACCGCTTGGCGCCGCCATGATGAATTCACGGCTCAACACGGGAATTTCGCGGCCGTCGGCAAGGTGAATCACGAAGGGATGAAAGGGCTGCGTATCGTAGAGCTTTCGCATCTGTTCGATGGTCATCGAGAAACTCCTGTTCGAGGCGAATGATTCGAATTATAACCCGCGCGTGATGTTGAATCCAGAATGATGTCGCGAGTCATTCGGTGAGTTCAAACTTCAAATGCAACAAGCCAAACGCCCTGGATTTGAAGGGGTTTTCGACGTTTGTTCACGATTCCCCGAAAATTCTAGAGCCGAACTGCTAGCAGCTTCGAAAATCAGCCCGCGACTCAGCCTCAAAGTTGTCGCATTTGAAGTTTGACATCACCTTCTAAATACCGCACTGCCGCCGTATAAACTTGCTCGACCGACAACTCGCGCATGCAGTTGTGATGCACGAGCGGGCACTCGCGCTCCATGCAGGGTTGGCAATCGAGCGACAGGCTGAGCGTGGTTTCGCGATCGTAGTAGGTGGGAGTTGCGGCGGGGCTGGTTGGGCCGAACAGGCTGACCACCGGCCGATCGAACGCCACGCCGAAGAAACGCGGACCGCTGTCGGTCGTCACCAGCAACCGCGAACGTTTGATGACCGCCTTGGAAAGTCCAAGGGGAACGTCGAAGTCGGCAAGGCTCGATACCTCAGGCGTTCCGGCCAGCGCGACGACGTGCCTGGCCAGCTCGCGCTCCGTGGGACCGCAGTTGACGATGACCCGGCAGCCGAAATCGCCGCTCAAGCGCTGCGCGAGCGACGCAAAGTATTCCGGCGGCCACCATTTGGAAGGGCCGTATCCGCCGCCCGGATTGAAGACGATCGGGCGTTCCTCGGAGTCGATGCCCAAATGTTGCCAGACCTCGTCGGCGGCTGCTTCATCGGCGGGTGTGGTGGCAAGCTCCAGTCGCGGCGTTTCTTCCGAACATCCCGCCGCCGCCGCCAGCTTGAGGTAGCCCTCAATCGGCGAAACGTCTAATTGCCGGCGGCCGATTCGCCGCAGCGGCAATCGCTTCGTGAGCAGCCAGCGCCGCATGTCGCGTGCAAAACCAATTCGCTCTCGCGCCCCGCTCCGCCAAGCCATCCAACCGGTGCGGAGCGAGTTCGTTAAGAGCACCGCCACGTCGAGTTGCTCGCAACGCAGTTTTTTTCGCGCGACCGACCACCGATGCGCTGGTTCGACCGCTTTGGGCTTGTAGAGTATGGCATCATCGAGCCACGTCGTACCGGCTAGTACCTCGGCAACGTAGGGTCGCATGATGCCAACAAGCCGGCCCTCGTCCCCCGCGAGTCTGCGCAGCGCGCGTAACGCCGGCGTGGCCATTACCACGTCGCCGATCCAATTCGGTAAGAACACTCCGATGCGCATTGGGAAATAAAAAAAGCGGAAAGCCGAAGTTGGTGAGCCGTGGCGTCCTCGCCAACGGCGCTTGCTACGCGCCCGGCACGCCGCGCTTTCGCAGGTCTGTCACAAGTTGCTCGGGCGTCGTGAACTGTACGGCATCGATTCCCGCGGCGATAGCTCCGGCGACGTTGTCCGGCCGGTCGTCTACAAAGAACACCTCCGAGGGCGTCACCCCCGTCCGCTCGGTGGCAACTTCGTAAATCCGGCGATCGGGTTTCATCACACCCACCTCGCAACTCAAGAGCGGCGGTAGAAAGCACTCGTTGAGGTGTGGATATCTGCCATCCGTCACGAACTGCCAGTGGACGAGATTCGTGTTGGAAAGTATCGCCATCCGGTTTCCAGCCGCGGCGAGTCGCTCGACAAGTAGCCGTGTCTCGGGGATTACGTCGAAGATGTCGCACGCAGCCCGCGACAATTTCTCTCGCGGCGGGCACTTGCCCAGCGCCTCGCAGAGAACATCGTAGTACTCATCGGCGGTGATTGCGCCCGATTCGAGCCGCCACTGCAAATCACCGCGGCCGGCGGTCGGTAGAATGGTCTGCGCAATCTCTTCCGGCGTCACGCCGGCGACCTCGGCCATCTGCCGGCACATTCGTTCGTGGCAGAACGTGAGCAGCACGTTGCCCAGGTCGAAGTAGAGAAAACGTGGAGGCATGAAGAAATTTGGGATTTGGGATTTGGGATTTGGTTAGCCGCAACGCGGAGTGTTACACCGCTTCTGCGATTGCGGTTAGGATCATAGGTTATCGTTTCGCCACACGCACCAGGAGTCGTAAGCGTGTCTTCCACCCTCGTCGATTGTCAACCCGTCGCGAAAACAGCAAGCGTGGTTCGCTGCGAGCGGCCGTTTCTGACGGCGCAGTGGCGGCATCTGGCGATGCTCAATTACGAGATCGACGCCGCCGTGCTGGCACCTTATGTTCCGGCAGGGACGGAGCTTGATCGGTGGAACGGCATCACCTACGCAAGCATGGTGGGCTTTCTGTTCATCGACACGCGCGTCCGCGGTTGGGCGATTCCGTTTCACCGGAACTTCGAGGAAGTGAACCTGCGGTTCTACGTCCGTCGTCGCGCGCCCGAGGGCTGGCGGCGCGGCGTCGTCTTTATTCGGGAGTTGGTTCGCCTGCCCGCGATTGCCGCCATTGCCCGGTGGTGCTACCAGGAAAACTATCGCACGGCGCGGATGTGGCATCGCGTTCACGCCAGCGATGGTCATGCCGAGGCGCATTATGCATGGCGGCTTGCTGGCCGTGAACATTCGCTGGGCGTAACGGCAGTTGGACCGATGCAAACTCTGCGGGCAGGCACGCTCGAAGAGTTCATCGCCGAGCACTATTGGGGCTACAGCGCCCAGCGCGACGGCTCGACGAAGGAATACCGCGTCGCCCACCCTTCGTGGCGCGTGCGCACCGCGACCACCGCCCACTTCGACTGCGACGTTGCAAAACTCTACGGCCCGCAGTTCGCCGAGTTTTTCACTCCCGAACCGCAATCGGCGTTTCTGGCGGAAGGGTCGGCGGTGGAGCTGTTTCGCGGGCGGAAGATCGCGCCGGGTGGATGACGCAACATTGAAAATGTGAGCAATCGCGGCTCGACGAACTATCCCAGAAATGGGATACTTCCATGGTGCGGGAGCAACCTGAAAAACCGAAGTGGCCGTGAGCGAGTATGAACGACTTTATGGAAACAGGAAGTCATGACGAAGAAAACTGAAATCTACCACAGCAGCGGCAACGTGTTCGCCGATCTTAGGATTCCCAATCCGGAGGAATATTTGGCAAAGGCCGAGCTAGCCGCTCAAATCTTTAAAATCATTCGCCGACGTCGATTGACCCAGGCCGCGACGAGCAAGCTGCTCGGCATCAGCCAGCCGAAAGTCTCCGCGCTGCTTAACGGCCGGCTCGACGGTTTTTCTACCGATCGGCTGTTCCGGTTCCTCAACGCGCTGGGCTGCGACGTGCGAATCACCGTTTCTCGACCGAAGCCGAGAGCGCGCGGGCGGGTGCAGGTGATGGCGGGGTGAAATTAGCGCAGTGTTCAATCGATTCCGCGCCGGCCGCTAACTGCTAGCGTCGCGTACGTGCCGCAATCTGTATTTACTCACATGGCGAGGCCGAGATACACTTCCAAATGTTGCTGGCTCGGTCAATCACGTAACGAGGAGCTTTCTCACGTGAAGACATCTTCTATCCTGCTAATGTTGCTGACTCTCGCCACAGTTCAAGCATTCTGCAACGAGTCGGCGCTGGCGGAGGAGCCGGATGAATTGCCCGCGGCGGATTGGGCACGGGATGTAGCGACTGCCCGCGCTTTGCCCTACCGCATTGAGCCGCCAGATACGTTGAAGATTTCGATTCGGTCCGATGAGCGCGACGCGGGCATTGAGCAGACTTACCAAGTAGGTCCGGACGGCAACGTCAATCTCAATACGTTCGGCCGCGTTTATTTGGCGGGGTTGACTGTTGAAGAAGCGACGGACGCGATCGAGAAGCGGCTGGCAGACAAGCTAGAAACTCCTCAAGTAGAGGTTGAGATTGCCGGATACAATAGCAAGAAAGTGTACGTCATCGTGAAGTCGCACGGCGCCGGCGACACAATCACGCCTTTGCCATGGTCGCGCGAATCAACCGTCCTACAAGCCGTTTTCGCTGCGAAGACAGGCAACATCGAAGATGCCGTTCACGTGGCGCGGCCTCCATACCACAAAAACCAATCAATTCGACAAGAGGTCGATCTGAAGGGACTGATTCTTCGCGGCGATTTAGCTACGAACTATGGCCTGTTGCCTGGGGACCGAGTGATTATTACTTCGGCAGAATCAAAGGTAGAGCCGCCAAGGCCGCCGAGTGCTAAATACTAAGAGCGCGCGCCATAAGTCGGAATCGTCCGCGTTCAGCCAGAAACATCGCCTCGCCGTCTGCTATAACTTACCTTCACTCCGTCGCAAGAAACTCACCGCGGCAGCACTAGCGATCAGAACAAAGACCATCGACGACGGTTCGGGCACGCCGTGGTGGTCGAATCGTGCTCCGGCGCCACCGACGGTCGCGCCGAAATTGGCTTGCCATACCGTATAACCCGCGCCGGTCTGTCCCAGCGTGTCGCGCCAGACGGTGTAGTCGGCGGCGCTGACGACTCCATCGCGGTTAAAGTCACCGGGCATCGGTTCGTGAACGATGCTCAGCAGGGCGGCGGTTCCGGTTAATCTAAGCTCCCAATCCAATCCGCTTGCAAGGGCCGGCAGATTCAATGCAGCGAAGGCGCCTGAAATGCCGTCAGCCGCGGTGAGAAAACTGAACGAATCGCCCGGTTCGGGCGTGTAGTTGTTGATAAACGACACTTGCAGATTGCCGTCGAGCGTTGCCGAGCCGGTGATTTCGTACAAGTCGTTCCAGCGGCCTAAGTGATCTTGTGCTCCGGAAATGTCGAGCTGTAACGTCGCACCGGGGTGGAGCGTGTAATCTCCGCTGACGGTCATCAGTCCAAGTGGCTGTAAATGCGACAGTCCTGACTGTTTTCCAGTCGCCAGGAGCCCCCCGCGCTGGTCGAGATCGCCGGCGAACTGGGTGACATTCCGGAGCGTTCCGCCGGTAAACTCGAAGCGACCGTCGCCTGCTCCGAAGACAATGTCGTTGTCTTGCAGGTCGAGGATGCCGCCTTCGAGATAGTAGGTTCCGACCGAGCCAGGATTGGCGGCCAGCGTGATGTCGCCACTTAGGACAGTCCCCGCGACATGGCGAAAAGTTCCCTGGGCGTTTTGCCCGATGGTAAGCCGAGTGTTTAACTCGCCACCGCGCATCTCGTAGGTGGAATGGCCGAAATTGCGGCCGATCGTCAGGCCGTCTCGAGTGAGGTGCTTTCCTCCGGTTTGAATAAACTGGGAGTTTCCGGCCAGTGTGCCGCCAAACCCCGCCCGCGCTTCCAGTGTTCCGCCCGTGAGCTTAATGGTGCTGTTGGACCAGTGGTAGTCCTCGACATTCGAGGTGCTCCCACCGTGGGTGACGATGCCCGACTCCACGGAGACCGCGCCATACAGTAATTGGACATCGGTCACCGCGGCGGTGAGTCCATTGAGATAGATCACATCGCTACCATCGCGGGCGTTGATTTCAAGCGACGTGATGTCGTCGGCGCGGGTAAAGGAGCCAAATCCGGAGGAACTGCCGTAGATCGTGCCGGCGATAGCGCGGACATCGATCGAATTAGCGCCTTGTGTGCCGCTGAGATACAGGCGTCCGTTGAGTCCGCGGACGTAGCCAAAGCCCGCCCCGTATTGCGCCTGGATGCCGCCAACGTCGTCGGCGTGGAGGAAGCCGCTGGTCAACCCGTTGAACTCAGCCCCGTGATAGGAGTTCATGATCGAAGTCACGTCGTCCTCGTGGTCGAGTCCAAGGGCGTGGCCGATCTCGTGCGTGGCCGTTTCTAAAATGTCGTAGCGATATTGGCCTTGGACCCAGCCGGTCTTCACGTTCCACGGCACATCGGATCTAAAATGGACGTCTCCACCCAGACCGTTGGTGAGCGATGCTGGAAAGTAAGCGTGGGCGAGCGTGTTGTCGGTGAACGGGTGGTGCCCCAAGCGAATGTAAGGGAGATTCACGCCGGAATACGGTACCGCTGCCTCGATGGGCACGGGACCGCCGTCGTTTTGTTCCACAAAATGAAGCGGGGCGACGGCAGACCAGAGAGCCAGCCCCTCGACGACGGCCCCCGTAAGTTGTGGCTGATTCAGGTTGTGCATTCCGCCGTCGAACAGGTTGGAATAACTGTACGAAAGAATGACGGGCGCACCGGAACCGGATTGCGGCCAAGCCGTGCTGAGCAGGTAGGCCTGTGCCGACGCGCAGTACGTTCCCGAGAGACACAGCAGGGCCAAAGTGTGCTTAACTAACTTTCGCAAAACGCTCACCCGGTAGATTGAAATGCCGAACCTTCGCGGCGGCATTCTAGGTGAGCGGGCTGGAGGAAGTCTGCACCAGTTCGGGAGTGCTAGCAATGTCGGCCGCAGTACGACGGAAGGCATTGGTTGATTCGGAGCGAATGCGTCGGAACGTGGTAACAGCCGCACCGCTGTCTTGGGGGCGCGGAGCGTGTCGGGCGCCGTTGGAGAGTGGTTTCGCTCGCGGGACGTATCATCCAGAAGCAGAGTTGCGAGTTTAATCGCGACTGAACAGCGATACCAGTGAGCCTGCGACGGTGCCCACGAGCATTGCCGTGAGGACGCAGGCCAGTTCAAGCGCTCCCATGGCCCACCCGACTTGTGGGCCATTCGGGCCAATAGCGCCGCCCGTCGCGAGACTGGCAAAATGGAAGTACGCTGTGCTCCAGGCATGAAGAGTAAACAGTGTCAGGAGAAATGCGGAGAAGAGCCCAAAACCCGGGCGGATATTGGCAAACAGGACCGGAATCACGATAAACGCAACCGCCCCGGTGGCGATCAATTTGGCGAGTGGCACTCGATCTGCCGGGGCCAAAAAATGCGGCCCAGCTTGTATGACAACCGCCAGAACGGGTCCCGCTAATATGGCGGCAATCAGAAAGGTCTTGAGTCGGAATTGATATCTTGACCGCGCGCGAGGCAGGCGAGGAATGATTCGGCCTTCCGGGAGACGATGTCCCATTGTCCGTTATCCTTGTATCCTTGGGAAGTTTTCGGCCATTGCGGCGCTCACTTACTCTCCGCCTTGCATCGTTGCCAATGCCCGCCACGTCGCTAGTTCGACATCATCGCTTACGAACTGCACGGCGCCGTCGGCGGTGAGGAGGTTGGCGCCGCCGGGGTGACTTGATCGGGGGGCGCGCCAGCCGTAGGGGGTGTAGCGGACGCTCACGGCTCCGCTGATGGCGACTCCCATGCAGTCCGGGGTGGTGGCGTTGGGCGTGAGGCGGTGGTTGTAGAGCGCGCAGCGGTACTCGCCATTGACCCAGGCAAATCCGCGAAGTTCGCTGACGTTCCACTGGATCGTGTTGCTGCACAGGGTCTCCGTGAGCGGTGCTGTGAAAACGAATTTGTATTGCGTTTGCGGGTCATGGTCGGAACCGCGGACTTCGCCCAACAGGCTTTCGGAAAAGAGGGCGGTCTTGCTCAAACCGTCAGTGATTTCGGCGGAGCGAGTAGCCGAGTTGACCGCGAAAATTCCATCGGTGTTGCGAGGCGATCCTCCGCCGGCACCGCTTCCGGCGCACGCGGCGTAGTTCGTGGGGCCGAAGTCGTCGGAGACCGCGCGGCCGAAGTCGCTGGGGCAGAGAAAATCGCCGACGACGAGCCGGACGGCATCGGCGTTCTCAGGAGTGACTTGCAGGTTCGATCCGTAGAGGGGAAGGTCGAGCCGCAACATGTCGTGGGTGGCCGATTGTTCCATGTAGGGCGTAAGCTTCGCAAGCGCCGACCAGCGGTAGAGTGTCCACGGGGCAATTGGTGCGCCGGGATGGGCCTTTGCTTCGGAGCCGCTAGGGAAGTGGCCAAGGGTCGCGACGTGATTGGCCGTTGCGATGCCAAGTTGCCGAAGGTTGTTGGTGCAACTGGAGCGGCGTGCGGTCTCCCGCGCCCCCTGCACCGCCGGCAATAGCAAGGAGACGAGCGCGCCGATGATGGCGATCACTACCAGGAGTTCAACAAGCGAGAAGCCACGACCGTGAGAACCACGAATTACACAGATTGCGCAGATAGAAGAATGCTCGCCTGTGCGATTCAATCGAGGAGCATTCATAATATGTTCTAGGCCATCTCTTCCCAAGCGTCCAAAAATATGAACAGGAGGAAACAGAGAGAGCAGAGAATATTGAATATCGTGTAGTTTCGCTCTCTGCTTCCTCTGCTATCTCCTGTTAATTCTTCACTACGCCTTTCGCCGGATTCCCAAATGCCATCCCAAGAGCGCCATCAGTGCGAGCGCGAAGGCGGCCGGCTCGGGTACGGCGGTTCCTAGGGCAACGGCCGGCGTGTAATGATCGCGCCACACGGCGTAGTCGGCGGCGTTCACGACGCCATCGCCGTTGCCGTCGGCGCCGCCGCCCTTAGCGACCCACTTGCCGAAATCGCCTCGCCACTTGGTGTAGTCGGCCTGATTGACGCTTCCGTCGGAATTGTAGTCGCCGGGGATCGCACCCTCGGCAGGAATCCAGGCGAGTGAGGTAACGCCCAGCACATCTTCCACCACCGTTTCGAGCAACTTGCCCTCGAGATCGTAGCGCAGGATCGCCCCGGGCGTGGAGGGTGGATAGGTGATGCCGAGCACGCTCACGAGCAAGTTGCCATCGGCGTCGAACATGATGTCGGACGGGCTGTTCGTGGGGAAATTCGCGCCAGGGGGCAGCGGATTGGGAATCGCCGGTGGAATCACGGCGAACGGCACCGGGTTCATCTCCTCGTCGAAGCTTGGCACATACGCGCCGCTGGAATTGAATTTCAGAAGCTGATTGCCGATCAAATCGACGACGATCATGTCGCCAGTGGAGAGGAAGATCATCGACGAGGGCGTATACATCGGGCTGGTGGCCTGGGCCACGAAGGTGGTTTTGACACCGCCCAACACGCGGTCGATGCTCGCCGTGTTGAAATTGCCGACGTAGAGCGCGCCGTCGGGACCGAAGGTGAGTCCGGTGGGGCCAGAGAAGCCGTTCAAATTTGTATTGGGCTGCAATGCGCCCGTCTCGCCGTCGAAAATTCGCACGGAGCTTCCCGCCATGTCGGCCACGTAGAGGTTGCCATCGGGACCGAACTTCAAGCGTGCGGGCGAGGGGGCGACGGGGTCGCCGCCGGGTTCGGCCGGCGGGTTAAAGGGCATCGGGCCGAACAGGCCGTCGCGGCCATTCTCGTGCGGCGAAGGAAGCGGGGCCAGCGTGTCGCCATCGAAGAAGAGAATTTCGCCGGTACCGGTTTGGCCATCGACAGTGGCAACATAGATATTGCCATCGGGGCCAATGGTCACCCCACCGGGGAGGCCGATGCCGGCGCTGAACTGGGGTATGCCGGCGCCGGGAATCGGTGTGCCGTCGTCCTCAAATCTCGGGACGCTGCCATCGGCAAAGTTCGGGCCGAAGCTCGCGCCGAGGATGTCGGCTTGGGCGATTGACGCAATGGCTACCCAGAAAGTGAGTGCCAAACAAAGATCTGAAACGCGCATTACGGAGAGTCCTCAAGGTGAAAATCAAGTAGTGCCTGGCGGGGTTCGGCTAGGTAGGCTTACTAAAGATTATGGCCGAAATGGCTGCGGAGTGCTACCTGCGAGCCGAGTAGCTGAACTCGCAAGAGTCAGAATTCTTCCGCCGTCCAATTGAATTCTTGCGACTTCAGCTACAAGTCTGCGCTAATGCCGCCGGATCGCCCCCCTTTCGCCCTAAGCGAACTTTTTCCATCATTCACGGTCTGGTGCGTATTCCCTCTCCTTAGCCCCCGTGAGGCCCATGCTCAACAAATACAGCCGTCAAATCACCGAATCCATCGCCCACGGCGGCTCCCAGGCCATGCTGTTGGCGACCGGCCTCACAGAGCAGGACTTGCACCAACCGCAGGTCGGCATCGCCAGCATGTGGTACGAGGGAAACCCCTGCAACATGCATCTCATGGACTTGGCGGCCAAGGTGAAAGAAGGCGTGCGAGCCGCGGGCTTGGTGGGGTTGCGGTTTAACACGATCGGCGTATCCGATGGTATTTCGATGGGCACCAGCGGCATGAGCTACTCGCTCCAGTCGCGCGATCTCATCGCCGATTCGATCGAGACCGTCATGGAAGCCCAATGGTACGACGCGCTAATCGCTCTGCCGGGTTGTGATAAGAACATGCCAGGCGCATTGATTGCGATGGGCCGGCTGAATCGGCCGAGTCTAATGATCTATGGCGGTACGATTAAACCTGGCTCGACGCGGTTCGGCGGCGCGGAACAAAAGCGCGACATTGTGAGTGCATTTCAATGCTACGGCGAGTTTCTTGCCGGTCGAATTACCGAAGAGGAACGCTGCGAAATTGTGCGTCACAGTTGTCCCGGCGCGGGGGCCTGCGGGGGGATGTATACGGCCAACACGATGGCCAGCGCGATCGAAGCGATGGGCATGACGCTGCCGTACAGCTCGTCGATCCCGGCCGAAGATCCCGCGAAGCTCGACGAGTGCTTAAGGGCCGGCGAAGTGATTCGGCTGTGCCTGGAACGCGACCTCAAGCCCCGCGACATCATGACGCGGGCTGCATTCGAGAACGCGATGGCTGTCATCATGGCGGTCGGCGGCTCGACCAACGCGGTATTGCATCTGATTGCGATGGCGCGGTCGGTGGAAGTGCCACTTACCATCGATGATTTCCAACTCGTGAGCGAGCGGGTGCCGTATCTGGCGGACCTTAAGCCGAGTGGGCAATACGTTCAGCAGGATTTGCACGCCGTCGGCGGCACCCCCGCGGTAATGAAGCTGCTGCTGGAGGCGGGCTTGCTTGATGGCAACTGCCAGACCGTGACCGGCAAGACGATTGCCGAGAATCTCGCCGACTTGCCGGGGCTGTCGAAGGGCCAAGAAGTGGTGATGCCCATCGACAAGCCACTGAAAGCCACGGGTCATATCCGCATCATGCGAGGCAATCTCTGCCCCGATGGCGCTGTCGCGAAGATCACCGGCAAGGAAGGCTACACGTTCTCTGGCACGGCCAAATGTTTTGACAGCGAAGAGGACATGCTCGTGGCGATGGAGCAAAAGAAGATTAAGAAGGGGGACGTGGTCATAATTCGTTTTGAAGGACCGCAGGGTGGACCGGGGATGCCCGAGATGCTGACTCCAACGAGCGTAATCATGGGTGCCGGGCTGGGTGCCGACGTGGCGCTCATTACCGATGGCCGGTTCAGCGGCGGCTCGCACGGCTTCATCGTGGGGCACGTCACTCCCGAGGCCCAAGTCGGCGGCCCAATTGCTCTCGTGCAGAACGGCGACCGAGTAACCCTCGACGCGCTGAAGAACACGATCGACGTCGACATTCCCGATGTGGAATGGAATCGCCGGCGCGCTGCCTGGAAGGCACCGGCCTATAAGTCGACTCGCGGAACGCTCTACAAGTACATCAAGAGCGTGAAGAGCGCCAGCGAAGGCTGTGTGACCGACGAATAGCCCAGTAGTTGCTAGAAACTTCTTACCGTCGTTGCTCGCGCATGCCGATAAAGAGTAGCGGTCCGGTAACTTTTGCCGTTACTGAACGGTAGCAAGCTAGCTCTGCTGCGCTATGGCATCGGCACCCGAAATCTCGGTGGTTGTCACTTCTTACCAGCGCCCGCGGAATCTGGAGCGTTGCTTGCTATCGCTGGCGAGCCAAACCGGCTTCGCGGGAACTATGGAAGTAATCGTCAGCGACGACGGCTCGACCGACGACACGCCCGAGGTGGTCGAGCGCTTCGCGCGGGTCGCGCCTTTCCCTCTTCGGTTCATCACGCATCAGCATGATGGCTTCCAAGCTTCGCGAGTTCGCAACTCGGGAGCCCGTAGCGCCACGGCGCCGTACCTCTTATTCACGGATGGCGACTGCGTACTGCCTCCCCATTTCGTGGCGGTCCACCTGGCCGCTCGGCGGTCGGGGATAGCGCGCGCTGGGCAGTGCCATTGGTTGGATGGACCGACGTCGAGCCGACTGGATGCCGCCGCGATTCGCACGGCGGTTTATTTGAAGTGGGTGTCCGTTTCGGAACGGCTGCGGCTCTTGACCTGTGCCGCCAAGGCCAAGCTATACGAAGCGGTTCACCACGCGTATCGTCCCAAGCTCCGCGGAAATAACTTTGCTGTTTGGCGTAGCGACTATGAACGCGTCAACGGCTTTGATGAGACGTTCATTGGATGGGGGTGCGAAGACGACGATTTTCGTGTTCGGCTTCGCAACGCCGGCGTCCGCATTCGATCGGCGCCATTGGGTGCGACGGTCTTTCACCTGTGGCACCCGTCTGATCCTACTGCGGGCAACGATTGGAAGTCGGGGCCGAATGTGGGCCGGCTGGTACGGCATACGCGGCTGACGCGATGTTTATCGGGACTGGTTCAGCGCCGCCTCGACGAGGTGGCCGTGCGGTTTGTCAACGAGGACCGCGCGATCGAATCGACGCATGGCATTCAAGTTTGCGGCGTCGATGAGCTATGCGATGCGCCCGAAGTGGAAGTGCTTGTCTTTCCCGGCCGCGGCCAATTCACGCGCACCGCCGATTGCCGAGTGTTGTTGCTTACCGACAATGCGGCGGCACCGGCGCAGATTCTCCGCCGCGCCGATCTGGTGTTTCGCATGCCGAACAATCTATCGTTGCGCGGCGAGGCGGTAACCGAGCTGCGCCGCGCCTTAGCCGCCGCCGCGTAGGTCAGGCTTTCTTGCCTGAACCGCACCACGAGCGCGCCACAGACGGCACCGCCGCTTGTCAGGCTGGAAAGCCCGACCTACGGTTCGTTTGCCCTCATTGGAGCTTGCGCTATAATCGGGTGACTTTTCCACTCGATTCATTTGCTGCAAGGGAACGGGCAACTTCATGGCAACGGGCACTTCGACCAAACCCTGCACGCTGGCCGAACTTCGCGCCAGCGGCTGGCTCAGCAAGAGCGTGAAGCAGGAGATTCACGATAATTTCCTCGCCAAACTGCAATCCGGTGCGGAGTTGTACCCAGGCATCGTCGGCTACGACGAGACGGTGATTCCCGAGATCAACATCGCCATTCTCGCGCAGCACGACATGCTGTTTCTCGGCGAAAAAGGACAAGCCAAAAGTCGACTCATGCGGTTGCTCGTTTCGTTTCTGGACGCCGAGATTCCGTATATCGACGACGCCCGCATACCGGTTCACGACGATCCTTATCGTCCAATCACCAAGCGCGGCCGGCAACTCGTCAGCAGCGTGCCCGCCGATGAGGTGCCGATCAACTGGTGGCCTCGAGACGAGCGGTACGCGGAGCGGCTGGCCCCCGGCACGAAGTTCGCCGACATCATCGGCGAGATCGATCCCGCCAAGCTCGCCGGCGGCGTCAGCATGGGAGCCGAAGATGCGCTCCACTTCGGCCTCATCCCGCGCATGCACCGCGGCATCTTCGCGATGAACGAACTGCCCGAGCTGGATGAACTGGTGCAGGTTGGCCTGTTCAACATCCTGGAAGAGCGCGACGTACAAATCCGCGGTTATCCCATCAAGTTCGACATCGACGTGATGATTCTATTTTCGGCCAACCCAGCTACCTACAACCGCTCGGGCAAGGTCATTCCGCAGCTCAAAGACCGCATCGGCTCGGTGATTCATACCCACTATCCGCTGGAACGCGCTCTGGGGATTCAGATTCTGGACCAAGAGGTCGGAGGTCAGAGGCCGGAGGTCAGAGATGAATCTACGAACTCTGCTTCTGACCTCCGGCCTCCGACCTCTGACCTCCCCGTTATCGTGCCTTACTTTATGAAGGAGTTGATCGAAGAGATTAGCCGTGCAGCGCGGAAATCGAAATACGTCGATCACGAATCGGGCGTTAGCGCGCGGCTGTCGATCGCCAATTACCGCACGATGATCGCCTCGGCGCGTCAGCGGGCGGCGGTGCTTGGCGAACGTCCCGCCGTGCCGCGGATCAGCGATCTGGGGCATCTTTATGCCAGCTCGCTCGGCAAGTTGGAACTCGACATGATGGGGTCGCACCAAATGGGCGAGCGGCAAGTGCTCGACGCCGTGCTCGCCGAGGCCATTGCCACGGTGTTCAGCGAGTACGTCGACAAGCACGGTTTAGCGGAGATCGCCGAGATCTTCTCGCGCGGAGTAAAGATCGAAGTCGGCGACATGTTGCCGTCGTCCCACTACGCGCAGCTCATTAAGCGCGTGCCGCCGATTTGGGATAAGGCCTTTGAGGTGAACGCCAGTGACAACGAAGCGGTGCGCGCTTCGTGCGTGGAGTTTGTACTGGCGGGACTCTACGCGACGGACCGCATTAGCCGGAGTCAGCAGCGCGGGCGGATTGTGTATGAGACGTGATTGTAGTCGAACACACAACTGAGCTATAATTAATTCACAAGGGGAGTTCACGACCGATTTGACCGGAGCGTATCATGTCGACTGCAACTGCACTTCTAACGGCCGAAGAGTACATGGCCCTGCCCGATTCGTTTGACGGTCCCACCGAACTCGTGAAAGGAGTATTGGTCACGATGCCCCCTCCCTGGCCACGGCACGGCGAAATCTGCTGCCAGGTGGCCTATCTTATAAGGAGATACTTGGATGACCATCCGATTGGTCGGGTGATCACTAACGATTCGAGCATGGTCACCGAACGTGATCCAGATTCTGTTCGCGGGCCAGACATTGCGTATTACAGTTACGAGCGCGCGCCTAAAGGCCCCTTACCGTCCGATCTGCTTCCAGAAGCTCCAGAACTGGTATTCGAGGTGCGTTCGTCAAGTGATCGTTGGCGGAAGTTGCACATAAAAATTGCCGAGTACCTGGGTGCCGGCGTACGGAGTGTCTGCGTGCTGGACGATGAAACAAAAAGCGTTCACGCATTCCACGCGGACCGAGAGCCGCAGGTACTTGATGCCGACCACGATTTCACGCTGCCGGAAATCCTCGGCGACTTCCGAGTCAAGGTGCAGCGATTCTTTGATTGAACGGTGCTTTCGGTTCTGCCGGACTTGATGGTTGCGAAAGGGCATTACAAATGACCTACCACGGCACAGTACAAAATGGTTTGGTAGTGCTTGAGGACAGTTCCACTTTGCCCGACGGAACGCTTGTTAGTGTAGTGCCAGTTATACCTGCGGTACCGGAACCAGCCGCTGACGATGCGCGCACGATCTGGCAGAAGCTCGCGGACCTCGGTCGTCAAGTGGAATCGGAGCCGTGCGACCTGCCGTCCGATCTGGCCGCCAATCACGACTACTATTTGCACGGCTTGCCAAAGCGACAGGGATCATGACGTTTGCCGACACTTTCTATTATCTGGCCCTGCTGAATCCGGACGATGCGGCACATGCGCGGGCGATGGCCATCACCGCCGAACGCAAGGGCGCGCTGGTCACGACGCGGTGGGTTCTCACCGAAGTCGGCGATGCGATGGCAGCGCCACAATATCGACGACGTTTTGTGAATCTCGTGCAGGCAATTGATTCTGACCCTGACACGATCGTGGTTCCGACCACGGATGACCTCTTTCATAGGGGCGTGATGCTCTTCAGTCAGCGCCTCGATCAGACCTGGCCGTTAACTGATTGCATTAGCTTTCTCGTAATGCAGGATTACAGCATTACGGAAGCGATGACCGGCGACCATCATTTTGAGCAAGCTGGTTTCGTCGCTTTGTTGGGGTCGGTGTAACGGTCTCACGTGGCGGCGACCTCGAACTCGGCCAATTCACGCGCATAACTCAAGGAAGCTCGAATGTGTTCGGGCCGGAGATCAGGGAATTCTGCGATGATCTCATTGGGGGCTGAGCCAGATGCAAGATAGCCCAAGATAAGCGCCACGGGGATGCGAGTGTCGACGATGCGAGGCTTGCCGCGCAGCATGTCGGGGGTGCTGGCGATATACTGTCGCCAATCCGGCAATTCGGTAGTAGATAATGCCATACGAGTCCCTCCGTCACAATTATGCTATTCTCATCTTCCGGCGGCAACCTCTTTGCGGCGACTTGGACTCGCAACTTGATGCTTACAACGGCGCCGCTGCCTCGTTAATCGCCCCGACATAAAACCCAAACAGTTTAAAGATCATCGCGATGATGATCGCGGCCACGATCGCCCACACGGCGAAACCGGCGAGCACGGCCAGGGTCTTCGTGGCGCTTTCAGCTTCTTCCTCGTATTGGCGCGAGAGCCGGGCCATCGATTCGACGATTTGGCCGCTTTCTTCGGCGACCGCTAGCGGGTCGAGGAATTGCACGGGGAACGCTCCGGAGCGGGCGAAGGCGTCGTGGAGCGGCTGGCCGGTCCCAACGTCGGCGACGATCTGGTCGGTGTGGCGGATGTAATAGTCGTTGCCGGTGGCACGAAGGGCCAAGGGCACGAGTCGACGCAGGTCCATTTCCACGTTCAGCGTGAGGTGGAGTGCCCAAGCCAACCGTGCGAGGCAAAGCTTTTCAATGCACGGCCCCACGCCGGGCAGGCGAATGATCGCGTGCTGCAAGGGCCGGGTCCACGCCCGTCCGCGGCGAATGGCGTATATGATTGCGGCAACGACTCCACCGATCACCGCGAGGGCGCTCGCATAAATGATGAAGCCGGGCATGCCGATCAAGCCCCAACCCAAAATGTCGGTCTGCTTGCCGCCCGCTTTGGGCAACATGCCCATGATGAGGATTAGCAACCCAATCACGCCGACCGCCGCGGCGAGTTGGATCATCGGCCACGCAATCTGACTTAGAAAGTTTCGCTCCAGGCGGTGCCGCTGCTCGTAGTGGCTGGCCAGCCGGTGAAAGACTTCGGCCGTGGTGCCAGTCTGTTCTCCGACATCGACCAATTCCAGAAACAAGCGCGGGAAGAGTTTCCCGGTGCGGGCGAGGGCCAAGGTCAGCGAATCTCCTCGACCCACGTCGTCGCGCACTTGCGCGAAGCGCGATTTGAGGCTACCTCGTGCGGAATCGGCTTCGCGCTGCCAAATGCGGCGGATGTCGATGCCCGATTCGGACGAAATCGCCAGCCGATGGCACAGGTCCGAGAGCCGTTTTCCGGAGAGGTGTGGCTGCATGGATGTGCGATGTGTGATGTCAGAAGGATGAAGTTCGGAATACGAACAAAACGAGCCTCCGTACTTCCGCCTTTCTACATTTCACATCTCACATTCCTAATTATTGCTGAAGTCAAATTCCGCAGAGCGGCGGCCGAGTGGATTGCGAAGGAACCTCTGGCGGCACTCGCCGCATAGATCGTAGCGCGCGTGTTGATAAACATCTTCGCCAACTTGCGGATCGGTTTCATCCGCCATCCGCGCCAAGATGTCTTCAATCTCTTCGAGATGGTCGCGTTCGCTCTCGCCATCGGAATCCGAGGCTTCCAGTGCGGCGTAGACTTCCATTCGCACGACATAACGCAGCTCATGCTCCGGGTCGATCGTCCGATGGCAATAATCACAAGTGAAATGAATCATATGCTCCTGCTTCCGTTGGGGCGCTGAGGCTTGCCGCCTGTTCCATGCACTTCATCGTAATGAGAAACCACCTCGGAAAGCAACCCGATCAATTAATTTCTACGATCTTCGAGCGCTGACTTTTGCCCGGCGCCCATTTGTCAATCCCTAGGCTCGAACTTTTTCCGGCGGTTGATTCAGAGCGAAGCCGGAGACTCCCGAGGGAGCGCCGATTCAATGTTCGGCACGGAAATTGATACCGGCTACAAGCGATCTGGAAGCGCGATCTGGCGGCACGGAAGCGCCGGACTGCGCCAATAAGGGAACTGGAAGGTTTGGCAAACTTGTCGTGGCAGCCGGCCACTTGACTGGCAGCAGCGGGCGGGGCGCATTAGAATGAAAGACATCCGGGCGGCTTGACGCCGTTCTTGTCCGCCTGGAGGCGAACCCGCCGAGACTGCGAGTGTCTCCATTTGCGGTCTCTAATAGCGTGAAGCGGGCTGGGCAGTTGTCTAGTCCGACTACGCCACCCGCGATTCACCCACTCGGTTATCCGCCTATGTCCTTCGCCGGCCCCTCTGCCCTGAATTCAAGTGTGTTGGTGCTCAATCGTCAGTACATGGCGGTGCACGTAGTCGATGTGCGCCGCGCCTTCGTGCTGCTACTGCAGCGGCTGGCGGAAGTGATTCACATTGAAGACGGCCAGTACAATAACTACGATTTCGATTCGTGGCGCGAAGTCAGCGAGTTAAAGGCCCAATTCAAGGAGCCGCACGAGGACTGGATTCGAAGCGTCAATTTCGAGATTCAGGTGCCCCGGGTGCTGCGGCTATTGAACTTCGATCGCGTGCCCCGGCAACGGGTGCGGCTCAACCGCCGAAACATTTTTGCCCGGGACGAGAACTGCTGCCAGTACTGCGGCAAACGGTTCCCGACCAACGAGTTGAGCCTCGATCACGTCGTGCCCAGTTGCCGCGGTGGAGAGACGACGTGGGAGAACATCGTCTGCGCATGCGTACGGTGCAATGTTCGCAAAGGTGGCCGTACACCCCACGAGGCGGGATTGAAGCTGTTTCGCAAGCCAGTACGTCCTAAGCGCAGCCCGATGCTAACGGTCAAGCTCGGCAATCCGAAGTATGCCAGTTGGAAGGCGTTTCTCGACGCCGCGTACTGGACGGTGGATTTGAAGTAGCACTCTTGCCGCTCGCGGCTTAGCGCGCTAAGCCGCAAGCGGCAGTTGCCTAGCACAGCGGCTCTTTCTTCTCGGTAATGTTCGGCGTCTGCAATGCCATCTCGGCATTTAGTTCCGTGAATGCTTTCCACTCTTCGGGCACGTTGTCCTCGTGGAAGATGGCCTCGACGGGGCACTCCGGAACGCAGGCTTCGCAATCGATGCATTCTTCGGGGTGAATGTAAAGAATCTTATCGCCCTCGTAAAAACACTCGACCGGGCAGACGGTCACGCAGTCGGTATACTTGCAGCCAAAGCACGGTTCGCAGACGACATGCGTCATCTCAACAAATCTCCTTCGGGCGGCGTCACCTTGGCGCACCGCATCGGTTTGGGTTGGAATACGGCCCCATAACGGCGTCGCTTGCGATCGCTCTGCAGGGGCCAACTCATTGCAGCCAAAGCACTTCGATCAGCAATTCCGTGCATTGGGCGGCCTTTGTCGGCATCCTAGAACTGGCTTGAGAGAGTGTCAAGGCAGCAGGCACGCCGAAACCTTCTAATGGGGTTCAGCTTGCCCCCCTCTCAACGGCAGACTAAAATACCAAAGTCAGACGATGCCCTTCTCCGTTCACGGCGGGAAAGCGTGTCGCGGGGGCGATTGGGTCTGCAGGTCGGGCCAGTTAGTGGCCTGCGGCGAAAGCTAACGCGGCGATCCCACTCCTCTGGTGTCGTCCCTGAAAGGTAATACGGTGGCTCTTTCGGACATCGATCGGAATTTGGTCGACCGCTGTCTCTCCCATAAGCCTCGGGCTTGGGAAGACTTCGCCGATCGGTTCATGGGCCTGGTCACGCACGTGATTAACCACACGGCCCAATGCCGCTCCATCCGACTTGCGACCGCGGATCGCGAGGACTTGATCGCCGAGGTGTTTTTGGCGATTGTCGATAACGACTTGGCCGTCCTACGCCACTTTCGCGGTCAGAGTTCCCTCGCCACCTATTTGACGGTCATCGCTCGTCGGGTCGTCGTCCGCCGGTTGGTTGACGGGCGAACCGCCACTCCGTTGGGTGAAATCGCGGCCGAGGCTGCCGCGCCGGACGGTGCCGAGCAGCGGATCAGCGACCAAGAGGAGATCTCGCGGCTGTTGAGCCAACTCGACGGCTCGGAGGCCGAGGTGGTGCGGCTTTACCATTTAGAGGGGAAGACCTACAGCGAGATCAGCAGCACGGTTGGCATGCCCGAAAATAGCGTTGGCCCGCTACTCAGCCGCGCCCGCACGAAACTCCGTCGCCACGTCGCCGTCGAGTAGCCGTTAGCAGCGGCGCGCACGTTTCTCTGTAAATGCGGCTCGGAGCGGAGCTTGCCCTGTCAGCGATGATGCATCCAATAATCGCGAAAGGCGATCAATCGCGGCAGCGATTCGCGATCCTTCGCTCGGCCTGTTGCCAGTTTGCTGGCGATGATGTCGTCGAGGTGGCAAACCGGAAACCCCTCCACTTCGACATGCCGTTGCCATGCTTCCTCGAATTCCTCGATGCCGTCCGGCGCGAAGACCAGGTCGAGGTCAAACGGGCCGTTCTTGAGCTGCACGAAGTCTTTGCCGCGCTCTATCTCTGCGCCCTGCTCGGGCGTGAGTTCAAAGCCAAGTTTGCGCAGCGCTAGGACGAGCGCGCGCCCGTTCGCTGCCGTTCTTTCGACAAATACGTCGGCGTCCTGGGTGGTATCGGGGAACCCAAGCAGAATCGCTCCCGATTTTCCCAAAAAGAGGTATCGCACCCCGAAATGGGCAAACGAGTCCCTGATCTCCTCTGCCTGACGATATTCAAATGCGCCCATAACCTAACCAACTTGGCAAATTCTCTTCGCACCAGCGGCGGTAGTCGGCCATCGTGTCGAATGACCGATACGGCTCGTCATCGAGCACCGGCTTGTAGGTTTTGATGAATGCGTATCGAAATCGCTGCTTCAGCGGGCGTTTGGCTGCCGCTTCAAATTCGGCAAGCCACTCCGGATCGATCGTGCTGGGCTGCGAAATCCGTTCAGATTGGTTCATGCCACCATTCTACGCTGGCCGGTCGGGCACTGCGATTCGTCAGAATTCCACCCCATTCGGTGGCAGCCGGCCAATCACAGGCTCGCTGGCCTCCGGCGGCAGCGGATCGACGGGCACTGCGTTTGGCAGTGGGATCTCTTGCGGTGGCGCGTTGGTCGTCGAGACCGCGCCCACTTCCTGCCAACTTACTGGCACAACGCCGCTGTCCACGGGCAACTTAGGCTGATTCGGCAACACCGGTTGACGAAATCGTGCATAGGGCGACGGCATCGCAGGCAGTTCCGATGCGGCAGCACTCGTGACTGGAGCGACGCCGACTGGTGGAGGTCCCATCGTGCTCAAATCAACGGCCGGAAATCCGTCGATTACAGGTAGTGCAAACATTTGCGCGTCGCCGACCGGTTGGTTCACCGCGATTTGGCCCATGTCGAGCGTCAGCGCAAGCTGCGCCCCCGGCACGTTGATCGCCACTCGTTCCGGCAGCGACACCTGGTTGATCGGATCGTACCGATGCCGCTGGGCGACGGCGCTGGCAACGCGCTTCCCGGCTGGATCGTAAAGATGTTGCTCGAGTACCCACGCTCGGTTCGGATCGACCACCACGACCCGAGTCATCGTCCCCGAGGGCGTCGCGATTTGGCCACGTAGCTCCATCGAACCATCGGACTTGACAAACGGGCCCTCGTAAGCGGCATTGGGGTCGAGCGTGATTAAGCCAAGCGCATCCATCAGCCACGACGGCTCCACCGGCAGCACCTGCCGCGCGGCGCTGGTCATGTATTGTTCGTGCCGCGTGTAATACAGGGCGGGGGGCACATTGCGTTTCACCCAGAACCAAAAGAGTTGTTCGTTGCTGCCCAGATCGAGTTCCGGCCCCGTCAGTGCCGTGCCGGCCCGCAGGCGGAATCGCTGCGGCCGTTCGATCGCAATGTTGCCTTGCAACATCGGTCCCGGCATGCCGGGGACCGTAAGCGTCGCATTATTGGCCGTGTAGGTCTGAATTCGTGCCGTGTTCTGGTTCACCGCCGCAATGATTTCCGGCACCGACGCGCCGGTTGCCAAGACCGACGGCGCCGGCGGTCCGAGCGATGCCCACGGATTCCGCCAGCCGGGCGAGCAACTCGCACCGGAACTGGCCACGACGGTCAGAATCAGCATCGCTCCATACCAACAGCGCGAGAACCTCCGAGATACGTCGATCGGCGGCATTTGCGTCATCATGACCTTTGTGCCCTAAGCGAAAATATTTAAGTCTGGCTTGTTAAAAAGCTGTCGGCCGGTCAAAGCACAGGCCAACTTCTGGCCGACAGCCGATCGCCTCAAAATGAACCGGCATATAACAGCTCCGCGAGTTCCTGCTGAATTTCCGCAATCCGTTCGGCCGTTGGATCGATCGCAGCAATCTGGTACGTGGTCTCGCGCCGCGGGCAGTAAACTTGCAGCGTGTCCGGCATCGGATCGTCCACATCTTCGACACGAAGTACTCGCCGTCGAATGAGAAGCAGCGTGAGCACGTACCGCGCGTCCTGTTTCTCCAGTTCGTCTTCCCAGCAGTCCAAAAGTTCGAGCAGCACGTCGTTGGGCGCAAGCCTCGGCTTCGTGGCCGTATCGATCGGCAACCGCGACTTCCACCAGCCAATGCACTTCTCCGGCGGACCTACCCACGCCTCCGCGCAATAGTTGCGCCGGACAACGTCGGCCCCGTCGGCTACGAGAACCGAATGGAACCACTCTCCCGGCAACAGCTCGCGCTGCGTCTCGGCGCAGCGGCGCGTACAGCGCTGGACTTCAAAATCGAGAAGCATGGGCGGGGATAATAGAAGAGCGGTCGTCCCGTCGCAACGCCGCCTCACGAAGCTAGCAGCGCCCGTTAGCCGCGACGCCCACCACGGCGGGTGAACTTCGTCCTCGGAGCGGAGCGCGTTCCTGTGTGCCCATCACGAGACCTCAAAAAACCGCGCATCGGTCCCCCCCGGGCCGATTAAGAGTCGCACCGGTTTGCCACACCGCGGACAGCCCCCTTCATAGGCGGTACTTCCCCGATTCGGGTAAATCCGCTGGTAGATATCACAGCAAGCAAACCGAATTCCCAGAAAAGGCCGCGCACTCCCCTGCCCCGTTTCGGGCCGCCGGGGCGGGTCGCTCGATAGGTCCAGATGTTCGCCGGGCATAATTCGCGGATCGTACCACAGCCGCTCGCGGCTTAGCGACCCCGAACCTTGACACCCCGCCCTCGGTCAGCTACCCTTGAACCAGTGGGCCGAATTCCCACCGCCCAACGAACCATGAACTTAAACCTCCTAAGCTTGGCGCTATTGCTACTCGCGAATCGCGAGGCTTAGGGTTCGTACGGCCAGAATTGACGCATACCAGAACCCTGAAGCCTCTCGGCTTCGGGGTTTTTTCGTTGCTTAACGTATTGGATTGCACCACGGAGTCACGGAGGGCACGGAGAAAAGTTTTCGTGAACCAATGATAAACGCTAATTGACGCTAATAATTCAACACGTTTTGACTATTAGCGTTCTATTAGCGTCGATTAGCGGTTGCAACCTTTCTCTGTGTCCTCTGTGGCTCCGTGGTAACAACAATTGATTTCACTAATTTTTTACTTGCAGAATCTGGTTGGTATCATGGACTCCACTCAATCACGCCGCATCGTAATCTTCGACACGACGCTGCGCGACGGCGAGCAATCGCCCGGCGCGAGCATGAATCTCAGCGAGAAGCTGGAAGTTGCCCAGGCGCTCGTGGACCTGAATGTCGACGTCATCGAGGCCGGATTTCCGATCGCTTCGCCGGGCGACTTCGCAGCGGTTCGCGAAATCGCAAACGTGATCCGCGGTGTGACCGTCTGTGGCCTCGCGCGGTGCAACGACCAAGACATCGATCGCGCATGGGAGGCCCTGCAACACGCGGAGGACCCGCGGATTCACGTGTTTCTCGCCACCAGCGCGATTCATCGCGAGTTCAAGCTGAAGATGGGCAAAGAGGAGATCATCAACCGGGCGATTGCCGGAGTGAAACGCGCTGCCGGGTACTGCGGCAACATCGAGTTTTCGCCCGAGGACGCTGCCCGCACGGAACCCGATTTTCTCTGCGCGGTCGTCGAGGCTGCCATAGCCGCGGGCGCTACCACGGTGAACATCCCCGATACCGTCGGTTACGCGACGCCGAAGCACATGGGCGGCGTGATCAAGAACCTCGTCGATCGCGTGCCAAACATCGACCGGGCCGTCATTAGCGTTCATTGCCACAACGATCTGGGCCTCGCGGTTGCGAACAGCCTGTCGGCCGTCGAAAACGGCGCCGGCCAAATCGAATGCACCATCAACGGCCTCGGTGAACGGGCCGGAAATTGCTCGCTCGAAGAAGTGGTCATGACCCTCCGCACGCGGCACGATTACTATCAAGCCGAGACGCGGATCAACACCGTGCGCCTCGTGCCAACCAGCCGGCTCGTCGCCAACGTCACTGGCATGCAGGTCCAACGTAACAAGGCCATCGTGGGCCGAAATGCCTTCGCCCACGAAGCCGGAATTCACCAAGATGGAATGCTCAAGGAGCGCTCGACCTACGAAATCATGCGGCCCGAGGATGTCGGCTTCACGAAGACCGATCTCGTGCTGGGCAAGCACAGCGGCCGCGCGGCCCTGGCCGATCGCGCCAAAGTGCTCGGCTACCGCCTCTCCGGCGATGAGCTGAACCGGGTGTTCGATGAGTTCAAGAAGCTTGCCGATAAAAAGAAGGAAGTCTACGACGCCGATATCGCCGCCTTGATCGAAAAGAGCAACAGCGGCGATGCAGCAGAGTGGAAGCTCGTAACCTACAGCGTAAATGCTTCTTCGGCCAATGAGCCAACGGCTACGGTCACGCTCCAGCGTGAGGGCGTCGAGCGAACCGAGACTCTCACCTGTGGCGACGGCCCCCTCGACGCGCTGTTCCTGGCGATTGAAAAAATCACCGGTGTGTCGGTCGTCGTGCGCGACTTCCACGTTCACAGCATCACCCGCGGCAAAGATGCACAGGGCGAATCCACGATCGAAGCGGAACACAACCAGCGGGTCTACCGCGGCCGTAGCGTCTCGACCGACACGGTCGAGGCCAGCACGCTGGCGTTTCTGAACGTCATCAACCGGGTGTTATCCGGAGCGGGGCAACCGCTGGAGGTGGGGCATCACGACGCAGTGTGAATCGCTGTCGGCTGTCGGCTACCGGCTATCGGCCAGAAAAAACGCAAACCGGCCTCTGGCCGACAGCCGATAGCCGATAGCCGACAGCCTTTTGTTTATGGCCGTGCCGGCGTGAGACTCCGATTCATCGCCCGCTCGAAGCGATCGTCCGCTCGCTTGCCTTCTCCGCCATCCATCGGTGCCGGTTGGCGATCGGCTTGGCGATCCACGGGCCACGGAGCGGATGGACCCATCCAATGAACGCCGAACGTCGGCGGGGAGATCGTCGGGAATGGCCGCGAATGATCGTCCAAGAAACCCGCATTCACGCCGCCGGGCATCAATGTTTGCAGCCGCGGATTGGGCCAATGATAAAGCCGCTTCAACTCCGTCGGTCCATAGATATTCATAAAATGATCGACGCTCCCCGGCGCAAGCTGCCCGTCGGGCTGCGTGGCAAAGTCGGGCCGCGGACCAACCTGCGGAAGCACCGGCGCCGACAAGTGGCTAAACGGCAACTGCGGAATCCGCCCACGCGGATCGGTGAACCCCGGCAAGTCGGAAGCACCAGGCAGCGCCGACACCGGAAGGTGCGAGTTGTTCGGAAGGCTTCCTCCGAAACCAAGCGCAGTCATGCCGCGGGCGATGAAAAATCCCACGGCCATCAATGCGAAGAAGCGAGTGAAAGAAATTCTCATCAAAGATCCTGGAAAATAAGTGGCGATTTCCCGGCGTAACCCCCCGACGATGCAGCCGGCGCCGACGTGCAAGTATAGCTTATCGCACGCCATATGCCGGTTTCGTCGCGGCCAGCCGCAGGCTATATTGCTGGCTCCTTGTCCACCAATTATCCCGTCGCAAGGTTATGCGCGGGTCTCCCGACCCCGCACCGAATGCTATGGCAAAGAAAAAATCCACAGCAAAACCGTCCGTCGAGAAAAAGTCGAAGCCGGCTAAAAAACCCTCCAAACGGCAAATCGAGCAGTACGACCACGCGGACGAAAAGCGCCCCAACAACCCGCCCGTCGGTCTCGTCACGCCCGACACCGACCCCGATTCCGGCCGCAAGACCTACCAGTACGATCCCCACCTCGACCCGCAACTCGTCTGGGCCGGCAAGGCCGAGCATACCAGCTTCGAGGTGCCGACCGTCTCGCTTCACGTTCACGAGCGGATCGACCCCAAGACAATCATTCAGGCGGTGAGGAAGGTAAATGGAAATGGGATTGGCTCCCTCCCCCTTGCGGGGAGGGCTGGGGAGGGAGGCGCTCGCCAGCAAGCCTTCCTCTTCGAGCAGCCCGAGCAGAACCCTCCCATCCGCGACGCGGTCGAGTTCTACCAGCACCAGCACAACTGGTCGAACCGCCTCATCGCCGGCGACTCGCTGTTGGTGATGAACTCGCTGCTGGAAAAGGAAGGCCTGGCCGGCAAGGTGCAGATGGTCTACCTCGACCCGCCCTACGGCATCCGCTACGGCTCGAACTTCCAACCCTTCACCAACCGCCGCGACGTGAAAGACGGCCGCGACGAAGACCTCACCCAAGAACCCGAAACCATCCGCGCCTTCCGCGACACCTGGGAACTCGGCATCCACAGCTACCTCACCTACCTCCGCGACCGTCTGCTCTTGGCCCGCGAGCTGCTCCACGAAAGCGGCTCGATCTTTGTGCAGATCAATGATGAGAATGTCCACCGTGTGCGCGACTTAATGGACGAAGTGTTCCAGCCGGAGAACTTTGTCTCATTAATCACGTTCCAGACCACTTCTGGGTTTGCAACATCAACGCTGTCCACTCTCGGCGACTTCCTACTGTGGTATGCAAAGCACAAGCCTGCGCTTAAGGTGCGGAAGTTGTATGAGGACCAGGAGACGGTCCCTGGTCAAGGTAATGCGAGGTGGGTTTTGCTAGACGACGGCTCATATCGCGGAGTTTCCGCAGCAGAAAAGCGAAGACAACAACCAGTGCCAAATCATGCGACGTTGTATAAGCCCGGTGACTTGCAATCGCAAGGTGCTGCATCAGAACCGCAACCATTCGAATACGACGGAACGGTTTACACGCCTGCACCAAATTCCCATTGGAAAGCAAACTATCCAGAGGGTATGGAATCCCTCGCCACCGCCGGGCGCGTCCATGTAGCGAAGAACAGTATTCAATACAGGCGGTTTGCTGATGACTTCCCATTCACCGAACGAGGAAACATTTGGATCGATACGAGCACCGGTAGCTTTACTGATGAAAAGCTTTATGCTGTCCAAACAAACGTAAAAGTCATTGAACGTTGCATACTCTTGTCGACCGACCCCGGCGACCTCGTCTTCGACCCCACGTGCGGCTCGGGGACGACGGCGTACGTCGCCGAGCAGTGGGGCCGGCGGTGGATCACCTGCGACACGTCGCGCGTGGCCGTCACGCTCGCCAAGCAGCGGTTGATGACCGCCCACGATTTCAAGTACTACCAACTCGCACACCCGGACGAAGGCGTCGGCAGCGGCTTCAAGTACAAAACGGTGCCGCACGTCACGCTCAAGTCGATCGCCAACAACCCGGAAATCAAG
Source organism: Pirellulales bacterium (assembly GCA_040901765.1). GTDB lineage: Bacteria > Planctomycetota > Planctomycetia > Pirellulales > Lacipirellulaceae > JBBDYG01. Next base: position 8,699 of record JBBDYG010000099.1, on the reverse strand, counting down.
CCCGGCATGACCCGCGCCGCCATCGACGCGGCGATCGCCAAGTACGCCGACCAGGAAACGCTCTACGACCAGCCGCTGATCGACCGCACGAAGGCCCGCGTCACCGGCCCCTTCACCGTCGAAGCCGTCCCCGCCGCAACGGTCATGCCGCTCGACGATGTTGACGGGAGCCCGCAGCGCAAGCAAGGGACACCCACGACCGATAACGCCAACGCATCACCCTTGCTTGCGCTGCGGGCTCCGAACAATGACGTTGCCCGTCGCGGCGAAACCGTCCGCCAATCGGAATGGCGCGACGAGCTACTCAAAACCGGCATCCGTGGCCGCGGCGGACAGCGCATCGAATTTTCGCGGGTCGAAGTTCTTGGCGGCACCCGCTGGCTTCATGCCGACGCGGAGACGAAAAGCCCTGTGGCCGCGTCTCTCCGAGACGCGAAGGCAGTTTCGGAGAAACTGCCCCACAGTGGAGACGCGAATTCGAGTCTCGGAGAGACTTGTCCACAACGGGCCGTCATCTCGTTCGGCCCCGAGCATGCGCCCTTGGAGCAAAAGCAAGTCGCCCGCGCGCTCGACGAGGCCGAGTCGCTGCGGCCCAAACCCAAGCTGGTTATCTTCGCCGCGTTCCAATTCGACCCCGAAGCGGCCAAAGACATCGACGAAACCAACTGGCCCGGCGTCACGCTCCTTAAAGCCCAAATGAACGCCGACCTGCTCACCGATGACCTCAAAAAGAAACGAATCAGTAACGACAGCTATTGGTTGATTGGGCAACCGGACGTGGAAGTGACTCAACTCCCTCCGCGAGCCGCGTCGTCCCCGACCGCGGCGCTATACCAAATCACCATCCACGGCTTCGACTACTACAACACCCGCACCGGCGCGATCGACTCCGGCGACACCACGCGCATCGCCATGTGGCTGCTCGACACCGACTACGACGGCCGCAGCATCTACCCGCGGCAAGTGTTCTTTCCGATGGCCGGCGAGAAAGATGGCTGGGCAAGACTCGCGAAGAATCTCAAAGCCGAGATCGACGAAGACCTGATCGAAGAGTACCGCGGGACTACTTCGCTACCCTTCGAGGCTGGGACGCATGGCCGCGTAGCGGTGAAGATTGTGGATGACCGCGGGATTGAGAGCTTGCGAATTATGGGATTGGAATAGCGGAAGGTACCACCTGTGACAACTGCCGAAAAAGCAAGATTAGTGCTTGATCTCAAGAAGCTAAGGCTACCTCCGCGCCCTGTAATCGTGGATGTTGAGGTCGAGGATTACGCTGACTGGGAAGGTATCGACGCATTGCGCATCCAATTAATTCTTAGCGAGGATACGACGGACGTCGATCTCACTGGAGAGTCTGGGTTGGCAATTAAGGCTGCTCTTCGTGACGCTTTGCTGTCGCAAGGAATCGAAGAGTTCCCTTACATGTCCTTTGCCAAACGCAGCGAGTTGGAAGAAATCGAAGAAGATAGTGAGCCGATTTGGGAGAGCCTACTCAACGAGGCGAAGCGACTAGTAGATGTCGATACTCAACTATCGCCTAATGCGATTTCAGAGAATTTACGAACCAGAAAGAAGGGTAAGCGAATGGCTGCGAAAAGAAAGAAATCGAGTGGAACAGGCTTGCGAACCAAAGCCAGTTTTGGCACTTGCAATGCCGATCATTTGAGTCCAGCACCTGCTGATGATGCTCCGCGCAGCGTTAACATCGCCATAAGCTTCGAAGAATCGCTAAAACTACATTTTGCTTTAGGCCAGGCGTTGGCAAAGTTGAATAGCTACGATCGGTCACGAACGGAAGGAAAAAGAACATGCGTTAATCTCTGCCTGTTTCCCCATTTAAGATACATCACTGTCACGGAAAGTAAACTCAGGGCAAAGAAATAATGCCCAAGCGCACCCATCAGATCGACCGCTTAATCGTCAACTCGCCCTTCGTCGAGCCGGCCAAGCATTGGAGTTACGACCGCGAATCCCGTCTCTTCACGCTAGAAGAAAGTCGGCGCCCGGCGGGTTATGTCGTCGCGACTCCCGGCTCGAAGAGCTTCGACGACCCCGGCCAGTTCATCGAGTTGCCGCTGGTCAACCAAATCCGCCCCCGCGTGAAGGCATGGCGCGAAGCCGGTTATCCCGGCGCAAGTGGCACGACGCGGACGCTGCTAGCCCATTGGCACGACCCCGAACAGCGCGACACGAACAAACGCCTATTCTTCTGCGGATTGGAAGCGATTGAAACGCTGATTTGGCTTATCGAAGCCTCGCCCGCAGAGCGCCAGGGCATTGTGATACCGGGCGACGGCGGCCCGTTCGAGAGATGGTGTACCAAACTCGCCACCGGCGGCGGCAAGACCAATGTAATGGCCATGCTCATTACATGGCAGATTCTTAACAAGGTAATTGCGTCGCAGGATACGCGATTCGCGAAAAACATTCTGGTCGTTGCCCCCGGTTTGACTGTCCGCAATCGGCTTAGAGTACTTGTGCCCGATAGCCCAGGTAATTTCTACGACGACTTCTCACTGTTGCCCGTTTCCTTGCGCGAACCATTTCGCCAGGGCAAAGTGAAGGTCATCAACTGGCACAAACTCGATTGGGATTCCGAAGAACAACTCGCCAAGAAGAAGGGCATCGACAAGCGGGGTGCCAAAAGCGACGAGGCCTATGTCCGCGATGTCCTCGACGAATTGGCATCTGCCCGCAATCTGGTCGTGGTTAACGACGAGGCCCACCATGCATGGCGACTTCTGCCGGGGCAGCACGTGGCCGGCGTTTCGCGACAGGACCGCGACGAGGCGACGAAGTGGGTCGGCGGTCTCGACCGGATTCAGCGCGCCCGTGGCATTCTGCGCTGCTTCGATTTTTCGGCAACTCCGTTTATCCCCGCCGGCGACAAAAGCCCCGAGGGCAATCTGTTCCCATGGATTGTGAGCGACTTTGGCCTGAACGACGCGATCGAGGCGGGGCTTGTAAAGACACCGCGAGTGGTAATCCGCGACGATGCGTTGCCCGATACCCGCACCTACAAGTCGAAGCTTTACCACATTTACAAGGATCGCGACGTACACGACGATCTGAATCAGAAGGGAGCGCTGCCGCAAACGCCACTTCCGCAACTTGTCGGCAATGCGTATTACTTGCTTGGCGTCGACTGGCTGGAAACGAAAAAACGCTGGGAGAAAGAAGGTTCGCCAACGCCGCCAGTGATGATTACCGTCGCCAACCGCACGGAGACCGCCGCCCGTATCAAGTACGCTTTCGATAATCGCCGGATTCTCATCGACGAGTTGCAAGCACCCGACAAGACGCTTCACATCGATTCGAAAGTTCTCGATCAAGCCGAAGCGGTCGAGGAAGCCCCCGAGCTAAACGGCCAATCGTCGGAAGAGGAGGAGGGCGACGAGGAAGCGGTCGCACGGCCACGAACCAAGAAAGAACAGGCCGAGTATCTACGCCGAGTCGTTGATACCGTCGGCAAGCCGGGCCAGCCGGGCGAGCACATTCAAAACGTAATTTCCGTCGCCATGCTTTCCGAAGGTTGGGACGCCAAGACGGTCACGCACATCATGGGCCTGCGCGCATTCACGAGTCAGTTACTTTGCGAACAGGTCGTCGGCCGCGGACTCCGCCGAACAAGCTACGAAGTTGAAGAGGACGGATTGTACGCAGCCGAGTACGTCAACATCTTCGGTGTTCCGTTCACGTTCCTGCCCCACGAAGGTGGAGACGGTGAAGCACCTCCGCCCCCGTCGCCAAAGTCTCGCGTTGAGGCGCTTCCAGAACGCGAAAGGGAATTCAAGATTCAGTGGCCGAACGTGATCCGCATCGAACACGTTTTCCGCCCAACTCTCAAACTCGACTTGGAAAAGGTTCTGGTACTCTCGCTATCGGAAAGCGACATCGTCACGACCGCCGAACTGGCGGCAATTCTTGGCGGAAAACCCGATTTGCGAAACCTTACTGAAATCCAGCTTCAAAAGATTGGCGAGCAGTTTCGCTTCCAAAAGATCGTCTTCGAGACCGCCCGCGACGTGTTCGAGCAGATGAAACCGAATTGGCAGGGCAACAAGGAAGTTCTGCTGGCGCAAGTGATCAAGATCGTTGAGAGGGTGCTAAGTTCCGACCGCATCGCCTTCTCTCAGCCGCTCTTCTCGCAAGACCTCGTGCGGCGGCGGATTTTGCTGACCCTCACGATGTCGAAGATCGTCAATCACATTTGGAATGCGATCAAGTTCGACGAAGAGAATTCGCAGTCCCTTGACCTTGTTTTCGATCAATACCGCCCCATCGCCAGCACCGGCGACATGCAGCCGTGGTACACCGGCCGACCGAACGACCACACGCGACGCTCGCATATCAATGTTTGCGTTCACGACGGCACTTGGGAATCAGCCGAAGCCTACCGACTCGATCATAGCAACCACGTGCAGGCTTGGGCCAAGAACGACCACCTGGGCTTCGAGGTGCTTTATACCTACAACGGCACCGTTCACAAGTTCCGGCCCGACTTTCTGATTCGCCTCACGAACGGCACTCAACTAGTGCTGGAGGTGAAGGGCCAGGATAGCGAGGAGCAACGCACGAAGCGCCGTTTCTTGGCCGAATGGGTGAAAGCCGTAAATCAGCACGGCGAATTCGGGCACTGGGCGTCGGATGTTTCGCTTTCGGTGGATGACTTGGAAACTGTGCTGAAGAGATTTTCGACGTAGCCCCCCGAAATCTCTCAACTTCGCGCTTGAAAAGAGCCACCCCCTCTGCTATAGTGTACGCCTGAACAAATCTCTCGAATCAGGAGTACCCGCCATGCGATTCCACAACCGTCCGCCGCCCGATTCGCCCCCACCCTAGCCCTCCCCCTCGGGGGGAGGGGAACATGAGCGCTTCGCTTGCTCGTTCGATCGAATCGACACCGCTCGCGGTGCGCGCTTTCCACGACCTTGTCGCCCCGCGCAACGGTCGCCGCTCGCGGTGCGCGCCGAAGCGCGGATCGCGGAGCAAATGAACGCGATTTATTTCGCACACGCGAAACAATCGGCGAAACAATTCTTCGGAGAAAGTGATGCAATGAATCTCGCAACCAATTGGCACTCCACGCCTTACGGCCACAATCTCCCCCCTGCGCCAACCCGAATTGATTCGCAAACACAAATGAATGTTAACTGCGCGCCACGAAACAAAGACACGACTCGACACCACCCGCTAATCCGCAATCCCAAATCCGCAATCCCAAATCCCAAATCCCAAATCCCCCCCCTCACCCCACAAACGCCACCCAATAAAAAACCGTTCCCGTCACCGCCGTCAGGCACAGGTCGAGCGCCGCCAATCGCGCCCAGAATAAGTGAAACCGGCTATGCTCCCCGGGTGCCGGCGGCACGGGGAATCGGCGCAGCGCCATCACAATCACTATGGCCCACAACACGAACGTCGAAATCGCAAAGCACAAGTGAACCCACAGCACCGGCCACACGAGACCGGTTGGCGATCCGCCGGGAACTCCCGCCGCGCGCTCCTGCCAGCCGAACAGCCGAACTTCCACCTCGAATGCCGCCACCGCTGCGAAAAGCAAAATCGTGAGCGCGATTTGCGTCCGCTTATGAAGCCGATACCGCCGCCGACACCGCACTTGATAGATGCTCCACAGCAGCACCGGCACGACCACAAACATGGCCACCAGCACCACGTCGAGCATCAGCGACGCCCGCGTTCCGAGAAATCCATCCCAACCCGGATAATTAATCGGTAAACTCACAGAGAGTCGTCAATTCTGGATGTGGAAGGGCAACTGCTTTCGAGGGTGCCGGCTGGAATTTGACCGGAAAACGAGTAACCTAAAACGGTTCGCCGACCCCAGAATACCGGAAGCGGCGTACGAGGGTTAGTGCGCTTCGCGACCCAACAAAACCCCGGCCGAGTGGCGAAATGGCATACGCTATGGACTTAAAAGCGCTTCGCCGCGTTGAATTACCCTTGTTTTCCCGCTGCATTTAGTATGTTTGATTCTGATCGAATGTCAAGTAAACACGTCTAGCGTTATTTGTTAGGGACAACAGAGACACGGTATGCAACGATGTCTAGCAAGCGCGTATCTCTGTCAAAGACACAGCTTCAGACGCAAGCCGGTGCTGAACTTCTAGGACTCTGCCAAACGATCAAAGCCGGTAGTCAACTGTCGAAGGATGGCATTGTCGAGTTGCGGCGATGGCTGCGGATCAATCAGGGCTGCGACCTTCCTACCGTGCCATTTCCGACGGAAGTTGTAGAACGCATTGTCAGAGCGACAAAGTCGTCTCGCCTGAAGAGCTACAGGGGCTACACCTTGCGATCGAAACGGTTCTTCCGCCCGAAGCTCGGAAATCCATCCTCGAGAGCCGTTAGGCGATCGAAGATGAGAGAGAGCAACGCGAGAAGGCTGAGCAGAACGCTGTGAAGGCTGCGGATAAGCTACGCAAGGCGGATTGCTTCCGTGAAGTGCAGGCCCCCGTACCAGACTCGCCGAAGTCTTCCCCGTACGGCCGATTGCTCCCGAGCTCTTCGTCGAGCAAGGGTACGACACGCTTGCTGGGGTTCTCGACCTGACAACCGTGTCGTCCACCGACGCCTCGACAACACCACGAGTTTCGTTTACGACGACAATGATCGCGTTATCGTAACGGTCGCGCCCGATAGCACCCCAACGCACAACGTCTACGAAGTGCGGCAAAGCAACCTGGAACATCGTTTACACGAGGAAGCCTCATGATGCAAGCTCTGCCAGCGAGTTTTCGATCAACCGCTGAGAGGCTTTCACCCCCTCGATGGGCGTCAGTCGTTCGCCTTCCCACTCAATTGCCAATACTCCGCGGTACTCCGATGCGGCAATCATTTTGATTAGCCGCGGGTAATCGAAATCAGGTTGATTACCAGCGTTATCGAAGTTGTGCATTTTACAAGAGATTGTCGCCGTCCAGGGAAGCATTGCTTCCGTCCCTTCGTAAACATTATTTCGCAGCTTTCCAAAATCTGGCATCAATCGACAAGCTGGGTGATCGAGCCTCTTTGCGACCTCGGCGAGGAAAGCGCCCTTTTCACTCAGCGGTGATGCACCGGGTTCGATCACAAGGGTCACTTTGCTCTTCGCAGCGGCATCTGCAAGCGGCTTCAGAGCCTCCACTGCGAGTGTGGTACCGGCCGCTGGATCCTCTCCTGGAACCTTGAGAAACACTCGCGTGAACTGACAACCCAGCGCTTGTGTACGCTTGATTGACGGTAAGAGTTCTTCGATGCTTTCACGACGATTTGTCTCCGTAGCGTCGAGAACTTCGGCCATGAGCAGGTACAAATTGGTCCCTGCATTTGATGCCCGATTTCGTAACATTTCTAGATATGTGAAGTCATCGAGTTTATCCTTCGGCAATTGGCTTTCCGACAGATCGATTGTTTCAATCCCAAACGTATTGACGGCGAACGCGGGAAAGTCGAGTGGATCAAGCGTGCCGTTTTTAAAGAGAGCTCGAAGCGAGTATTGAGATAACCCAATCGTAAAACGAGATGGCATCGCTGATGCCGCGACGCCATGGAGCGGAATCAGAGAGTAGCCAACAGCAAGTTGTCCTGCTGTAGTCAGGAATAGACGTCGTGTCGGCTTCTTCGCAGCTTTCCGGTATTTCGTCATTAGAATCACACCTCGTGTAAGAGCAATCAAGAACCGCAAGCGTATCCCCGACTCTACGGCGCCTACTGGCAGTAGGCCACATCCATCTGACGTCTTTCGACAAGCTACCGTGCGACGAGCCGCAAAACTATCGCCGTCGCACAAAAATCGAAAGGCACGCAGTAGTTCGCTTGTTATGGACAACCCGTGCAGCTATCGCGGAAGGCCGACAGCGCCGGTGGGCGCGCCTGAGTCGGGCTTCAAAGAACTTTCGAGTGGGAAATCGTAATCAATCCTCACGTCGTCCGAACCGGGAGCAATCTCCAGTTGGATTTCGCTCGTTCTCGGGTGCATGTATTTTCCGGGGACGAAGCTTACCCCTGCGACCTGGAACTCCGGTTCCACCTTCCAACATTCGACGCCAACGCGGTACGTACCGGGCATCAAACCATCTCCCTCCGTCCACGTGGTGGCCTCGAACTCGCCGTCCGTGTCGAACGTCGCAATGCCGGGCCGCATGGGAAATCCCGGCGCTGGCTCTCCCGGCGAGAAGATAAGCCGGCCGTCGCTTGGACAGTCCCCACCATCAAAGGTCACCCGTCCCGTAACGTGGATGCGCTCCGGCCGACCATCGCCGCATCCGCCGGAAATCGAAAGGCAGAGAACGACAAGAACAGCCTTTGCGGCTTGACGTGGAAGGCTGCGGCCATCTGCGTAGAGGTTTTCTTGCGTCGTCGGTACAGTTTGCATGTGGAACTCACGAGTAATACGGGGAGAGGTAGACGACGTTGCTAATTGAACGAGGAACTGCCTTCTTCACCCGCGCGCGTGCCCATCTCATTGTAGAGGCGATAATCGATGGAATCATTGAGGAAGTGGACGCTGCCATCGCCAAGAATGAAATTTGCCCCGCCAGGGTGCAAACTTTTGTAGGCCGAGGACTGGTCGAAGGTACCGCCATTCCCCCCGTCATCGAACATGATATTGATGGGGATGGCCGTGGAAGACACAGGGGTAACCGTTCACGCCTCGGTGAGGAGTGATGGGTGTTTTTGTTGAGACCAGTGTG
>JBBDYG010000098.1:0-16221 GCA_040901765.1 Pirellulales bacterium | reverse complement strand
CCGGAACCAGCCCTCACGCTCGTCGCCTAGAAAACGACACTTGTTCAACGGGCTGGTAGTGGAGAACGGGTTAGTTCGCATTCTCGACCCAAGTGTGATCCTTCCCGAACACGCTCGCGTGATCATCGTGGCGTCGGAAGCGATGTGAGGGGTAGTGGACATGCGAATTACCACACGATAGGTGGTGTCGTGAATGCATTGGACGGGGTGGTTTGACTCCTTAGGCCTCCAATGGCAACAAGGGAACGCCCATGTTCACTTGCTTCCCCTGTGAAAACATCGGTGATGGCCAGTTCGAACACCATCGCTGCCCTCACGGCTGGTAGATATACCGGTCGTGTTTGTCCGCCGCATCCCCCGCCTCGGGTCCATCGCCGATGCCGATTACTTCCGCGAGTGGATCATCGACCAGGTTCTTGGCCTCGACCGAGACCATGACCTGTGTACCTTCCGGAATGGCGATTGGCTGCTCTGGCAGAAGTACGCCGTTTTGATAGGTGGCTGCGAATTGGATGGTCATGAGAATTCTTTTCCGTAACTGTCGTTCTGCCAGTGCCGGTAATTATACCATGCATCCTACACCAGGCGAGAAGTAGTGCCTCCGCTACTTCCACTCCAACTGCTGCCGTCCCTTCGCGAACCCCAGCTCTACCGGCTCCTCCACTTTGCAAATCGGGTTCCGCGATATCTCGTCCACCAAGTCTTCGGTAACGTAGAGCGTCTCCAGATGAAGCGTGTTGGGGACGAACATCCAGCGGCGGTCGCCGTAGCGCTCGCGCATTTTGGCGACGAGCGTTTCATCGCTCGCGACGGTGGCGGGGATTTTCGCGCGTTCCATGTCGCCGGTGGTGAAGACGTTGATGAACATTTTCTCTTCATCGATTTGGTCGCGCAGGTCGCGGGTGATGAAGTCGGCCAGGCCGACGCCGATGGCGTTGCCCTGCGAAGCCTCGGCCAGCCGCAGAGCGGCGATGATGCGGATGTCGGGCTTGACGACGTCTTCATAATTCTTCACGCCGCGGAAGCCGATCACGTTGGGGTCCATGCCGGTGCCGCTGTAGGTTTTTCCAATGGATTCAACGACCAGCACGTTGAGCGCGTCGACCGGCAGGCGGGGGAAATAGTGGCGGTTGCGTTCCAGAAGCTGCGGCTCAACGGTGAGGATGTCGTCGGGGCGGACGGCGTGCAGTTCGGCGGTTTTGTCGTAGCCATCTTCGAGGATCGCGAGGCCGGCCCAAATCTTGCCCGTGCCGAGCAGGAACTTGCCCATGTCGAGCAGCATGTCTTTCATTTGCGCCGTCGGCGTGGAATGAAACGTCTCGGCCGATTTGATCTTGCCCATGCCGACGACCATCATCTTCACCAGGCCGCTCTGCACGGGGCCGGAAAAGCAAGTATGGAGCTTGACGCGATTAAGCACCAGCACGCCCGCCGATTCGTGCGAGTAGCGGTCCATGTAAACATCGCCCGTGGCGACGCTGCCGACCTTCACGACCTCCATGCTGGAGCGGATTGGCATGTCCATCGCCTGCTCGGTAAGGCCGAGCGATTCGACCATTTTTCGCTGGCCTTCGGCAGTCGCCCCGTTGTGCGAACCCATCGCGGGAACGAGGAACGGCCGGGCACCATGCTCGCGGAGCCACTGGCCAGCGGTTTTGGTGATTAGCGCGATATTGTCGATTCCCCGACTGCCCGCTGTAATGGCGACGTCGCCCCGCGGCACCGGCATGTGCAGCGAATCAAGCTGTCGGCGGACTTCCGCGGCAACGTCGGCGATGGGGTTGGCAACAAGGTGCTGGCGGACGCGATAGAGCTTCATGGCCCTGGGGAAAATGCGGGGGAGAATGGTATCTTAGAGGGATAAGCCTGTGTCTATGTTACCACTTGTAGGCTGCCGCGGTCGAGGACGACGCGGCTCACATATAATACGTAATCCGAAATCTGAAATTTCATGCTTTCCACTGCTGTGACAGATAAGACGGAACTCCTTGAATCGCTCCTTTCGGAGCGGGTGCTGGTGCTCGACGGCGCGATGGGGACACAGCTCCAGGCCCTGGGAATCGACGAGGCTGCTATCCGCGGCGAGCGATGGCACGGTCACCACAAGGATCTGAAAAACTTTCCGGACATTCTCTGCCTGACGCATCCGGAGGTGGTGACGGAGATCCATCGGCGGTATTTGGCGGCGGGGGCCGATATCGTGGAGACCAATACCTTTGGCGCCAGCCCCATTGGGATGCTCGATTTCGAACTCCCGGGCTCGGCGGAGCTGGCTCGCGAGATCAACACGTCGGCGGTCGAATGCGCGCGGACGGCGGTCGAGGAGTTTAACGAGCGGACGCCCGATCGGACGCGGTTCGTAGCGGGTTCGATTGGCCCGACGGCCAAGCAGATGGCCATCTCGACCCGCGTGGAGGATCCAGCGCATCGCGACGTGACGTTCGAACAGATGGTCCATTCCTACTATCAGCAAGCGGCGGCGCTAATCGACGCGGGCGTCGATATTCTGCTCCCCGAGACAGTGATCGACACGCTGAACCTCAAGGCTTGCCTCTTCGCGATTCAGCAGTATTTCGACGAGACCGGTTCGCGCATTCCAGTCATGGTGTCGGCGACTTTCGACAAAGGCGGCGCGACGTTTGTTTCCGGGCAATCGGTGGAGGCGTTTTGGAATGCGGTGTCGCATTTCCCGTTGCTGTCGGTCGGCATGAACTGCGCGTTGGGGCCCGATATCATGCGGCCGCATTTAGAGGAACTGCAGAAGGTGGCGACGACGCGAATTAGTTGCCACCCCAACGCGGGGTTGCCGAACGAGATGGGGCAATTCGATCTCAGCCCGGCCAGCATGGCCCGCATGATGGGCGAGTACGCGGAGAACGGCTGGGTGAACATTGTCGGCGGCTGCTGCGGCACCGGGCCAGAACACATTCGAGCGATTGCGGCAGCAGTCAAGAAGGCGAAGCCGCATCGCCGCACGCGAGTGCCAAACTACCTGCGATTGAGCGGCACGCAGCCGATGGAGTTGCGCCCTGAAAGCAATTTCCTGATGATCGGCGAGCGAACGAATGTCACCGGATCGAAGAAGTTTGCCCGGCTCATTAAAGACGAGAAATACGAAGAGGCCCTGGAAATCGCTCGCGAACAGGTTGTGAGCGGCGCGAATGTGATCGACATCAACATGGACGAGGGACTGCTCGACAGCGAAGCGGAGATGGTTCGCTTCCTGCGGCTAGCGGCCGGCGAGGAAGAAATCGCCAAGGTGCCGGTGATGATCGATAGCAGCAAATGGTCGGTCATCGAGGCGGGTTTGCAGACGGCCCAGGGTAAAGCGATCGTCAATTCGATCAGCCTCAAGGATGGCGAGCTTGAATTCCTGCGCCGCGCTCGGCTTTGCCGGCAGTATGGGGCCGCGGTGGTGGTGATGGCGTTTGACGAAGAGGGGCAGGCAGTCGAAGTCGTCGACAAAGTTCGCATCTGCGAGCGGGTGTTCAAGCTGCTCACCGAAGAAGTCGGTTTTCCGGTGGAAGACATTATCTTCGACCCAAATATTCTGACCGTCGCGACGGGCATTGATGAGCACAACAACTACGCGCTGAATTTCATCGAGGCAACGCGGCAGATTAAGCGAGCCTGCCCGGGGGCGAAAATTTCCGGGGGCGTGTCGAACATTTCGTTCTCGTTCCGCGGCAATGACTTGGTGCGCGAGGCGATGCACAGCGTATTCCTCTACCACGCTGTGCAGGCGGGGCTGGACATGGGCATCGTGAACGCCGGGCAGCTTGCGGTGTATGAGCAGATCGAGCCAAACCTCAAAGAGCTGGTCGAAGACGTAATTCTCAACCGCCGGCCCGACGCGACCGAGCGGCTGGTCGAGTATGCCGAGACGGTGAAAGGGCAGGGGGGCAAGCTCGCGGAAGCCGAAGAAGCATGGCGAAGTGAATTGGTCGAAGAGCGGCTTAAGCACGCTCTGATCAAGGGAATCGTCAAGCACATTGAAGAAGACACCGAAGAAGCCCGCCAGAAATACCCGAGTTGTCTCGCGATCATCGAAGGGCCGCTGATGGCGGGTATGAGCGTGGTCGGTGACCTGTTCGGCGCGGGAAAAATGTTTCTGCCGCAAGTGGTAAAATCGGCGCGCGTGATGAAGAAATCGGTGGCATATCTCTTGCCGTTCATGGAAGTGGAGAAGCAAGCCGCCGGAACGACGGGAACGTCCCGCGGCAAGGTGCTGATGGCGACCGTCAAGGGCGATGTTCACGACATCGGCAAGAACATCGTCGGCGTGGTGCTCGGCTGCAATAACTTTGATGTGATCGACTTGGGCGTGATGGTGCCGTGCGAAAAGATTCTCGAAACGGCCAAGCTTGAAGGTGTGGATATCATCGGCCTGTCGGGCCTGATCACGCCGAGTCTCGATGAAATGGCCCACGTCGCCCGTGAGATGGAGCGGACCGGCACCAACTTGCCGCTACTCATTGGTGGAGCGACAACGAGTGCGAAGCACACGGCAGTGAAAATCGCTCCGGCGTTTGCGGGAAGTGTGACGCACGTGCTTGATGCCTCGCGTGCGGTCGGCGTTGTTGAAAAACTAATGAACCCCGTAGCTCGGCCGGGCTTTGAAGAGGAGAACCGCCAACTTCAGGTGCAACTCAAGGCCTCGTACGACAAACGCCAACAGGCGACGCTCGTGCCGTACGCCGCGGCGCTCGCGCAGCGCTTCCAAACCGACTGGCAGACGGCGGATATTCCCCGGCCCGCGTTCACCGGCAGCCGAATGGTTTCTTCTTGTCCCCCTCCCCCGTCCGCGGGGGAGGGGGCTACATTCGTTTCCCTCGCCACCCTCCGTGCCTATATCGACTGGTCCCCGCTCTTTTCCACTTGGGAACTCAAAGGTAAGTACCCACGAATTTTCGACGATCCGAATGTTGGTCCCGAAGCGAAGCGGGTATTCGACGACGCGCAAACACTGCTCGACCGAATCATCGCCGAGAACCTGCTCACCGCGCGCGGGGTGTACGGTTTCTGGCCCGCGGCGTCGCGGGGCGATGAGATTCTCGTCTATGCTGATGATTCGCGCAGCTCGGATCTCTGCCGCTTCCAAGCCCTGCGTCAGCAGTGGGAGCGCAAGGGACAGTTCGAGTTTTATTCGCTAGCCGACTTTGTCGCGCCGGTCGATTCGGGTCGGCAGGATTACATCGGCGCTTTCGCGGTGACATCCGGTATCGGTTGCGACGAGTTGGCCAAGCAGTTCGACGCCGATCACGACGACTACAACTCAATCATGGTCAAGGCGCTCGCCGACCGTTTGGCGGAGGCCTTTGCCGAGTGGCTTCACGCCCAGGCCCGTCGCGACTGGGGATTTGGGGCCGGCGAGCAACTCACAAATGAAGAACTGATCGAAGAAAAGTACCGTGGCATCCGCCCCGCACATGGGTATCCGGCGCAGCCGGACCACACCGAGAAAGCCACGCTCTTCGCGCTGCTCGATGCGACGACGCAAACGGGAATAACGCTCACCGAGCACTTTGCGATGCACCCGGCGGCGAGTGTGAGCGGGCTGTACTTCGCGCACCCGCAAGCGCGGTACTTTGCCGTCGATCGTGTGACTCGCGATCAGGTGGAAGACTACGCCCGCCGCAAGGCGATGCCGGGTGCGGAAATGGAGCGCTGGCTGGGGCCCAATCTGGGTTACGAGCCGTAGGTCAGGCTCCGCCTGACAGTGCTTGTTACAAGCTCTGTCTTCACCTACGCCCGTCAGGCGGAGCCTGACCTACGGGAGGCGTGGGCGTTGATACGCATCAGCCGTGCGGTAGATCGTCGTCACCAATGCCGCGATGGCCAAGCCCGAAAGCAAGCCGCCGATGTGGGCGCCGTAGGCGATTCCCTGGCGTTGCTGAGTGAGAAAATAGACGTCGCCAATGAAACCGATTACGGCGAACGCGCCGAGTTGCAGCGGCGGGACGGGATACGCCAGCGGCCAGACATTGGGCCACGCGAGTTGCCAACTTAGCGCAAGCCCCAAGTAGACGCCTTCAAAGCCGCAGATCGCGCCCGAAGCGCCGATAATCGGAACGAGTGATTCGGGTTCGAGCCATATCTGTACGAGATTCCCGCAGATGCCGCACACCAAAAAAACGATCACCGCTTGCCATTGCCCCAAGGTTTCGGACGTTAAACATCCGAACGTCCACAGAAACACCATGTTGAACAACAGGTGCTGGGCGTCGCCGTGCAGAAACAGGGCGGTGACCGTGCGTAAAAGTTCGCGAACAACCGCCAAGCTTACATCGCCGTCCACCAGCGAGCGAAAGGCGGGGACGATGATGGCCGGCACCGCACCGTAGTCGTCGGCGAAGGTTGCTTCACGCCGCCGTTCAACGGCAAATACCATGACCGCGATGGCGATGAGACCAAAAATCGTGAGCTGGCGGTACGGGTTCATGGCTTGTTGGATGGAGACAATGCCGTTTGGGCGCGCATTCTACCAAAGCCGCAGATTTTCGCAGTGGGGACTTGACCGTCTAATCTCTGGAGACGATAAGCTGGAACAATCGGGCGGCCATTGAAGTGGGAGGTAGTCGGAATGGTAGCGCAGACTTTTGATTTCGAGGAGCGGGACGTGGCGCCCTTGCTGGTGGCGGGCATTCGCATGACCGGCTGCTACGGCGACTGCGGCACGGGGTTCGCTACGCTTGGTAAGCGCGTGGGCCGATATATTTCCGGCAAGCCGCTGTGCCTTTTTTATGATGGCGAGTACCGCGACGGCGACGCCAACTTCGAGCCGTGCATGCCGATTCGCAAGCCCGTCTCAGCCGAGGGCATTGAAGTCAGGGAGTTGCCGGCTTGTCGATGCGTGGTTTTGTTACATCGTGGACCATACGACCAATTGCGCAGTTCGTATGCGATGGCGCTACAATACTGCAAAGAGCGCGGTTATGAAATCACGCTGCCAACACGCGAGGTTTATCTCAAAGGGCCGGGGATGATCTTCCGCGGCAGTCCGAAGAAGTATCTCACGGAGATCCAGTTGCCGATTGCGACGTGAAACTCTGTCTGTAAAGCAGGGAAGCGCTAGGTATAATATATTCAAGCGGAGGCCGAGTTTCCAACGGTCGCCCAAGGAGGCATTCATGGACACGCTCATCGTCGATCCCCACACTTCGGCGCGGCTGATCGAAGAACGTCGCGCGCGGGGCGCCGATCGTTTTGACGAAGTTTGGGAGGGAACGTACTTAATGGCACCAGCCCCGAACGATGAGCATCAAGACCTTGGTGGTGGGTTTACTGAAGTCTTGCGTACGGTGTTCGATCGAGTGCAAGTCGGTACGACGCGTCCTGGCATTAACCTCACCAGCGATCCGAATGATTGGGAGCACAACTATCGCGTGCCCGATGTGGCCGTGTTCTTGAAAGGCTCGCCGGCGGTGTGTCACGGGGCTTTTTGGTCGGGGCCGCCGGACTTCATCGTCGAGATTGTCAGCCCCTACGACAAGACTCGCGAAAAGTTGAATTTCTATGGCAAGCTCGGCACCCGCGAATTGCTGATTGTCGATCGCGACCCGTGGCGGTTAGAACTTCACAGACTTCAGCGCGGCAAGCTCAGGTTAGTGACGAGCGTTGTGCCCGGCGACCTGGTGGTAATCGAGAGCGACGTTCTGCCGTTGCGGTTTCGGCTGCTATCGGGCGAGCCACGGCCAGTGATTGAAGTTATCGCCGACAATCGGGTGTGGACGATCTAAGGCGCGTGGGTTAGGCTTCCCGTAAGTCAGGCTTTCTTGCCTGATAATCTACGATGTCCTGCATGTCAGGCAAGAAAGCCTGACGTACGAGGAGCCATGCCATGCCTGTCGCCGAGCCTCCGGAACTCGATCAAACCCAGGTCGATCAATTCATGCAGCGGCTTGTGGGGACGCTTACGAGTGCCACCACCGCGCTGATGCTTTCCATTGGTCACCGCACGGGATTGTTTGATGCGCTCGCGGGTCGTGAGCCGGCGACCAGCCAGCAGATTGCCCAGTGGGCTGGGCTGAACGAGCGCTACGTTCGCGAGTGGTTGGGCGCAATGGTAACTGCGAGGATCATCGATTTTGAGGCGAAGCGGAACACGTATCAGCTTCCACCGGCACACGCCGCGCTGTTGACCCGCGATTCTCCGATCGGCAACTTCGGCGTCACGATGCAGTGGATTAGCGTGCTGGGCAACGTCGAAGATAAGATCATCGAGTGCTTCCGGTCAGGCGGCGGCGTTCCCTACGAGCAGTTTCATCGCTTTCACGAAGTGATGGCCGAGGAGAGCGGCCAGACGGTGGTCGCGGCACTTCTAACGCACATCGTGCCGCTGGTTGAAGGGCTGCAAGTACAACTCGAGCAGGGCATCGAAGTACTCGACGTGGGCTGCGGCAGCGGCCGGGCGATTTGCATGCTGGCGGAGGCGTATTCCAAAAGTCGATTCATCGGTTACGACCTATGCGAAGAAGCGGTAGATGCCGCGCAGCAAAAGACCCGCGATCGAGGTCTCAAGAACGTGCGATTCGAAACCTCCGACGTGGCGAAGCTCGGCGACCGCGATCGGTTCGATCTGATTACGGCGTTTGATGCGATCCACGACCAGGCCGACCCTGCCCAGGTGCTAAAGGGCATTCACGCGGCGCTCAAGCCGACCGGCACGTTCTTGATGCAGGACATTTTGGCTTCCAGCGAGTTGCAGAAGAACTTCGACAACCCGCTGGCTCCGATGCTCTACACGATCTCGTGCATGCACTGCATGACCGTTTCGCTGTCTCAAGGAGGCGCGGGGCTGGGAGCCTGCTGGGGCCGGGAACTGGCTGAGAAGATGCTCCGCGAGGCCGGTTTTGCGAGCGTCGAGGTCCACAAGCTGGCCCACGATGAGATGAACTACTATTACGTGGTGAGAAAGAGTGAGTAGGTGAGTGGTAGGTCAGGCTGTGCCTGACAATGTCGAGCTTAATTCGTCAGGCACAGCCTGACCTACGCGCTATTGACCACTCACCTACTCAGCACTCACTCCGCCTGATATATTGCTTCCTCACAGGAGGACAATGAAATGCCACGATACCTTGCCGAGTTCATCGGGACGTTCTTTTTGGTGCTGACGATTGGGATGACCGTGATTGGCGCTCCCAGCGGCGTGATTCCACCGCTGGCCATTGGCGCGGTGCTGTTGGTGATGGTCTATGCGGGGGGCCATATTTCGGGTGCCCACTACAACCCGGCGGTGACGTTGGCCGTGTGGATGCGCGGCAAGTGCCCCACCACGGATGTGCCGGGGTACATGATCGCCCAAGTTGCCGGCGCGGTGACGGCGGCGATACTTGCGATCTATCTCATGGGTTCGCCAGAAGTAACCGTGGCCGCGCCCGACGTGTTTCGCTGGCTGGTTGCCGAATTCGTATTCACCTTCGCGCTGGCGTATGTCGTGCTGAACGTGGCGACCGCCAAAGAGACGGACGGCAATTCTTACTTCGGTTTGGCGATCGGGTTCACGGTGATGGCGGGGGCGTTTGCGATGGGCGCCGTTGCCGCCGCCGCGTTCAATCCGGCGGTAGCAATCGGTCTTATCGCGATGGGCAAGCTGGCGGCCGCGGACATTTGGATATTTTTAATTGCCAATTTCGCGGGCGGGGCGCTGGCGGCGATTGTGTTTCGACTGCTCCATCCCGACACCACGCGCGAGCGAATGACGAATGACGAATGACGATCGCTTGCGTCCTTCATTCGTCATTCGTGGATTCGTCATTCGTCATTTAGAACCCCCGCCCCTTCGTAAAACTCCCGCCGCGCGGAAATGGGGGCTGGCCGCGGGTCTTGCGGTTCTTTTGTCGGATGGGGCTACGTCGCTCCATGCCACGGTGAACAGCTCCGCGGAGGGCCGCGCCGGCAATCTCACCCAGCACGCGCACCAGCACCATCGAGATGTCGCTGTCGAACAGGTTGTCATCCGAATCATTCTTATCGGAGCTGCGCTTCCGCCCGCCGTATTGTTCTTCGTACCGTTCCTGCACCCAGGTCGGGGCGAAGCGTTGCAACTCGCTCAGTGCCTGCCACAAGCCTTCGCGATTGACTTCGCCCCGCAGGTAACTATCAACGTGGGGCCGCGGATCGAACGACGCGGGAAACATGGATCGCTGCGAATCGTACTCCGACAGGTGGAACCGCCGGACGATGTAGTCCAGCCCGCCGAGCTTCTCTTCCCATGCAGCCCGTTCTTGAAATAGCTGTTGGCTGTTGTCGCGGGCTTCTTGCAGTTGCTTGTTGAGCCAGGTGATTTCGGCAAAGATTTCATCATCGGTGCGTTCGGCCGTCTGGCGGGTCTTGGCTTCGAGGGCCGATTCCTCCATGTTGCCGAGAAAACTCTGCAAGCGATCGATGCCTTGGGCGTAAAACTCGTTGTTGTCGCTTTCAATTGCTTGCAATTCCTGTTCGAGCCGGTCGCGGCGTTCTTGCTCGAATTGAATCTTTGTTAATAACTCGTCACGTCGTTTGCCACATTCCACGCCCTGCGAAAGCACGTCGGTGAGGCCGATCCTGTCAGAACGCTCATCTTCGATGCTCTCGATCTGCTCCATGAGACCCGTGAATTCGCTGCGGCGACGCTCGACCTCGGCAGCCATCAGTTCGGGCGTGATGCGGAGAAAATTGTAGCTCTGCCGAGCGCGGGGAAAGTCGATCATGCGGGCGACCCAACCGTCGAGCCGCTTCGTGAGGCCGCGGCACGTGTACTCGGGCGTCCCATATTTGCGTTCGTGTAGATACTGGAAGAGGCTGCTGCGCTCATAGGCGGGAAGTTTTTCCTTGGCCTCTTGCTTGCTTTCGGCGACGCGGCCCTCATTGCGTTTGAGCGCCTGTTCGGCGGTCAAGGCTTGCTGCGATAGTTGCTGAAATGCTGGGTCGGCCAGCAGTTGATCGGCAAGCTGCGTTTGCAACTCTTCGCGGCGCGTGACGAGCGCGTTTAGTTCGGCGGTAATCTGCTCAAGCTGCGTCTCCATTTGCTGACGCTGGTCGAGGGCCGCGTCCCATTCGGTTTGCAATTCCCGCTGCCGCCGCTGCTGACGCAGTAGAAGTTCTTGCAAATCGCGGCGGACTTCGTTGAAAGTGCGTTCGACGGCCTGGGCACTCATTTCGGGCAGGTAGTGGCGGGCGAGGTCGAGCAGCGCCTTGCCGCGGCGGGAGACCGCTTCTTGTGTCACTTGGTCAAGTTGCGACAAACTATTCTGCAATTCGTTGCCGCGGCCGCGGGCGTGCGCCAGCGCGTGCTCCAGCACCTGCAACACGTCGCTGCCGGCGATATAGTTCTTGCCTACCATGCGGTGACCAGTCTCCCGGCACCGTCGCTCATGGGGCTGATCCAAATGGCGAGACTCAGAAAACTCCAAGCCAGAATGGCGCCGCCGATGGCCGTAAGTGCCACAGCGATCTGCGTACGGCGGATATAGACGTGAGCCAGGAAAGTTTGCCAACTGGAGGCGGGTTCCGCGAAGGCATGGAGCCGGTCGTAGTAATGGAGGATGGCCGCGTCGATCTCGGCGTCGGTCAGGGTGCCGCCCGAGACGGCGGCGGCCTCGCGAAGCTTTTCTCGCAACATCCGGCGAGTTTCGTCGCGGTTCAGTTCACGCTCGGCGAGATTTCGCTCGCGCCGGAGTGCGACCGCCACGTCCATGATCCGCGACATTTGGGCGAGCGAAAGTTCTGAATCGGTGGGAAGCTCCGCCGCGATCTCGACGGGTGGCGGGGCTGGTTGCTGTTGCTGGGCGTAGCTCATGGCGGCAATTCGGCGAGCCGGGCGAATTCTTGTCGAGACGGGCCAATTATTGTCTACTTGTGCGTGGGAGCCAATTGGCCTGCCCGAACTTCCCGCTTGAGACTCGTAAAGGAATCCGTTCCATGGCCCAGCAAACCGCGGCCCAGCAAACCCCCGCCAAAGCCAAAAGCAAAGTGAAGTCCGCCCCGGCTAGCTCGTCGCGGCACGAAGCCTCGATGCAGAAGTATCTCGACCGGGCGATGGCCGTGCTCGAGAAATTTGGCGTTGCCGGCAAAGAGGAGGCGGGACACGAACTGATCAAACTTCTGGAAGAAGTTAAGCATCTGGACGAAGCGAAGGCGCTCGCTATCGCCAACACCGTCAAGCACATGAGCGCGTTCAACCAGCTCGTGCGCGATAATGTTGAGAACATCAACGTGGGCAACCGTTACCTCGAAATCAGCCAGAGCTTCGATTCGATCCGCGAGGACTCGAAGGGGCTGATCCACCAACTGGAAGATGGGCGGATCGACTTCACCGAGAAGATGGGCAACCTGTGGATGAAGATCCGCCGCGGCTCGCCGTCGGCGCGGTTCGAGAGAATTGTCGAACTCTACCAGGCGGTGTGCGACGATACGAAAGATCAACTGGAGCGCGAGCGGGTGATCATGGACGGCTACGTCGATTTCCGTTTCGCGGTAAAGGAGGCAGAGATTCTTGCCCGCGAGCTGCTCGAAGCGCAACTCCCGCATCTCGAACAGGCGAAGCAAACGCTTGCCGCCGCCCAGCATGCGGTCGGCGAGTTTTCGGGCAGCGACAGCGAGCGCTCACGCGTGGAACTCATCCGCGATGAAGCGCACGACGCCTTTCAGAAGCAAGACCGAATTTATCAGTTGCTCAAGGACATCACGGAGAATCTATCGATCGGGTACGATGTCGGCGAGACGTTGGTCACGAAGCTCAAGCAAACGAACGACGTCAAGGATCAAGTTTATCGGCGGGCGGTGACGTTCTTCACCACCAACGAGCACGTGTTTACGATTCTCGGAACAGTCTACACGTCGCAGCAGGGCTTGCACGAGGCGACGCAATCGACCGAGGCCCTGAAGGAAGGCGTGAACAAGAGCCTGGAAGATGTGGCCGATCTTGGTCGCGAGCTCGAACGGGCGGCGCTCAAGGCCGGCTATGGCTCGACGATCAGCCCGGCGTCGCTTGAAAAATTAGTAAAGGCGATTTCCGATTACCAGGTGGAATCGTTACAGATGATTGCGGAGCTTCGTAAGGAGAGTGAGGAGAACGCCCGCGAGATTCGCCGCGTGGTTGAAGAAGGCAAGCGGCATTATCAAGAGTCGCTCGCGAAGTTCGCGCTGGGGGTGAAGAGCGGGCAGTAGGCAGCGGGCAGCGGGCAGTAGCCGCGACGCCACGCGGCGCGAGGCGGAGTTAATCGCCCCCACCCAACCCCTCCCCCTCGGGGGGAGGGAATCAGCGGCTTTCGGGAGGGCCACAGAGAAGTTTGTGCCACTGTGCCACGCCGCGCGCGCAACAAGCTGGCACAATGAAAATTTCTCTACGTTTTGCGCAGCGGAAGGTGAGCGTTGCCTGCGGCGGTGACGAGCACGGCCACCAGCAAGCTCGCGGCAAGGGGGGCTTCGATTGGTCGTCTAGTTGCCAAGTGTGCGCCTGGAGGCCCCGTTTTTCTCGGTACTTGCCAAGTTGCCAACTTTGTGCGTGTACCAGGGTTTCGCATAAGCGCGAAAAATTGGCCACTTGAGCGCAGAATTTTGTTAGCCGCGACGCGGAGTTCCTACGTAGCGGAGCGAGTAACGCGTGGGCCGCCAGAACGCGCTCCGCTCCGAAGACTCCGCATCGCGGCTAACGATGACCTGCGGCGAAGCGGTTCAGTTTTAAGAACTCCACCGGCAACCGCGTGGTGCCGTTGAGCGCCAAGTCGGCGAGCGCCTCGCCCAGCACCGGCGCGAATTTGTAGCCGTGCCCGGAAAGCCCCGCGGCGAAAACGATCCGCTCGTCGGCGGGGTGGCGGTCCACAATGAAATGCTCGTCCGGGCTCATGGTATACATGCAGACGGCGTGGTCGGTTCGCTGCTGGCTCACGCCGGGCAGATGCGCGGCCAGGAATCCGCGAAGCGTCGCTTCTTCATTCGAGTCGATATCGCGATTCACCGTGAGCGGATCGGCGATGACCTGGCCGCCGGAGTGTTCGGCCACCTTTACGCCACGGCTGTCGATGCCGGGAAATCCATAGATCACACCGCGCGGGAACTCGAACAGAAACGGCGGCAGGGCAGGGGAGTGGTGCACCGCGTCGGCCGCGAACCAGAACAGCGATTTGCGCTTCACGGTCAGTGGCACTCCAAGCCCGGCTAGCAACTGCCCGGCCCACGGGCCGGCGGTCACGATCAGTCGGCGGCCGTGGAATTCGCCGCGGTCCGTTTGGACAGCCAGCGTTTCTCCACGGCTCGTCCAGTTTTGCACGATTGTATTGGTGGCCAGCGCAGCCCCGTTTCGTTGGGCTGCGGTGAGGTGTGCGGCGACGCAGGCCTCGACCCGCAAGTAGCCGGCCGTTGATTCGAAGACGGCGGCTTGATCGGGCGGCACGCGGAATTGCGGCCAACGGCGGGCGATATCGGCGGTTGATAGTTCCTCGACAGACAGGCTGTGCTCGCGTGCCGCGCGAAGTACGCCGGGCACGACGACGCCATCGGCGGGGCCAACCTCCAAGATTCCCACGCAGTGGAGCAAGCTTTGACTGGTGTCGCGCTCCAGCGCCGCCCACAGCTCGTAGCTGCGCCGTGCGAGGGGGACGTAATCGGGATGCTCGAAGTACGCTTGGCGGATGATCCGCGATTGCCCATGCGAGCTGCCCCGGTCGTGGGGCGGGTTGAAGCGGTCGATCCCCAGCACCCGCCGACCCCGGCGGGCCAATTCCCGCAGTGCGGCGCTGCCCACCCCGCCCGCGCCAATCACAATCGCGTCGTACACTTCCATGAGCGATAATGGTAACGTAGCGAGTCGGCGAAACACAGAGGAGGAGAACCGCTGATGAACGCTGATCGAACGCTAATGTAGCAAGCGAACAGCCATCAGCTATCAGCCGTCAACCAGAACGAAGTTATTCTCGCGGAACGCCGATAGTTGACTGCATTCTGCCAGGTGTTATTAGCGTGCATTAGCGTCAATTAGCGGTTCTCTTGAGATCGAAATTTGGATGGAACGACTGCTGGTCACCGGTGGCGCGGGGTTTATTGGCAGCGCATTTGTGCGCCGCGTACTCGGCGATGCGGCGGCGGATCGCGTTGTCGTGCTGGATAAGCTGACCTATGCGGGGAGCCTGGCATCGCTCGATGCCGTGCGATCCGTGGGATCGCGGCTGCATTTCGTGCGAGGCGATATTGGCGACCGAGCCTTGGTGGCGCAGTTGCTCGCGGAGCATCGGCCCAGGGCGATCGTCAACTTTGCGGCGGAATCGCACGTCGATCGGTCGATTGACGCGCCCGCGCCGTTTGTGATGACCAACGTCGTAGGCACCGCGTCGCTGTTGGAGGCGACGCTCGAATACTGGCGGACCTTGTCGCCAACGGATCGCGAGCGGTTCCGATTACTGCACATTTCAACCGACGAGGTATTCGGCTCGATTGCCGCTCCAAACCGCGCCGACGAGAGGTCGCCCTATGCGCCGAGTTCACCCTACGCGGCATCGAAGGCGGCGGGCGATTATTTTGTGCGGGCGTTTCACCGAACTTGCGGTCTGCCCACGCTGTTAACGTATTCGACGAACAATTACGGCCCGTTTCAATTTCCCGAGAAGCTGGTGCCGGTCGTGATTCTCAACGCACTCGAAGGCCGACCAATTCCGCTTTTCGGTGACGGACAGCACCAGCGCGATTGGCTGCACGTGGAAGACCACTCGGATGCACTGCGAATCGTTCTGGAGCGGGGCCAGACGGGTGACGCCTACTGCATCGCGTCGGGCCGTCACCATATGAACCGCGAGTTGGTTGCGCTGATCTGTGACGAGATTGACCGGCAATGCGCCGCACTGCCGCATCGGCCGACGAGCGCACTGGTTCAGCAGGTTGCCGACCGGCCGGGTCACGATCGGCGCTATGCGCTCGACGCATCGAAAGTGCGCGCACTTGGGTGGCAAGCAAGAATCCCGCTTGAGCAAGGCATTCGGGAGACCGTCGCGTGGTACCTCGCTAATCGCCAGTGGGTGGCGGAAATTAGCCGCGGGTTCGACCGCGCGGCGAGGATGGGGCTGGGTTTAGGTCCGCAGATGTCGCAGATGAACGCAGATGAATCGTCCAGTTTGGCCTCAAACTGAGGATAGATGCGTCGCAAATGGAGAGATCAATGTAAGATTTTATCCGTGTTCAATCCGTATTACAAATCGGTGATGTCAAACTTCAAATGCAACAGTTTTGATAACTGGTATTGGTGAAAGG
>JBBDYG010000097.1:0-83986 GCA_040901765.1 Pirellulales bacterium | reverse complement strand
GAACGACTGCCAAGAGCATACCATCCATCAGAATAAGAGTGACAGAGCACTAGTGACCGCTAAACCACGAACCAAAAGCAAGTCCCCGCAACCGCCGCCTGGGGATGTGCAAACCGAATCGCCCGCGGACCCAACCAGCGCGCCGCAATCGTCCAAGCTGGTCAACCTGACAGACGGCATGGACCTGTTCCACGATCCATCGGGCAAGGCCTTCGCCCGGTATCTCGCAGGCGACCATTGGGAAGTCCGCCCGGTGAAAAAACTTAAAACTTGGCTGCGCAAGCTGCACTACGACGCCAACCGTTCTGCCCTGCCACAGGCGGCAATGCAGAGTGAAATGGAAGCAATTGAAGCCAAGGCAATCCATGACGGCCCGACCCGCGACGTATTCGTAAGAATCGCCGAACACAATGAGAAGGTGTATCTCGACCTAGCCAACGACAAATGGCAAGTAGTCGAAATCGACCAGGATGGCTGGCGCGTCCTTAACGAAAGCCCGGTTATGTTCAGACGCGAGCCGGGCATGATGCCGTTGCCCGTGCCACAGCGGGGCGGTTCGGTGGACCTACTGCGGCCTTTCGTCAATATCAGCGACGAACACTGGCCCCTGTTAAAGGGATTTCTCGTCGCGGCGTTTCACCCGCGCGGGCCGTATCCGATTCTTGCCGTTTCGGGTGAACAGGGGTCTGCGAAATCCATGCTGTGTCGCTACGTGAAAAGTCTCATTGATCCAAACTCGGCGCCACTCCGCAGCTTGCCAAGGAATGAACGTGAGTTGGCAATCGCTGCAAACAACAGTTGGATGCCGGTATTCGACAATCTTTCTAGCATCCCAAATTACATGGCGGACGCACTGTGTCGGCTTTCGACAGGGGGTGGACTCTCGACGCGCACGAACTTTTCCGACGATGAGGAAACGATCTTTAGCGGGAAGCGCCCGGTAGTCCTGAACGGCATTGAGGATGTTGCCCGCCGCAGCGACCTGTTGGATCGGAGTATTCTTCTCCCTCTACCGCGGATCGAAAATAGTTCGCGGCGCACCGAGGCAGAATTGGATAAAGAGTTTGAGGCGGCCCGGCCATTCATTCTTGGCGCCCTGCTTGGCGCGGTATCGGCCGCGATACGGAATCTGTCTTCCGTCCACTTTCCAGCGCCGCCACGGATGGCAGACATAGCGGTATGGATAACGGCCGCTGAACCTGCTTTGGGGTTGAACGACCGAGAGTTCATCAATGCGTACAACGAGAATCAAGACGACGCCAGCGCAATTGCCCTTGAGTCAAGCCCAGTTGCGAGAGTGCTGATCGAGTTTGCAACACGTTACGGCAGTTGGCAGGGAACTGCTGCGGACTTATCACCGTTGCTTGGCGCAATGGTGGACGATCAGACACGCCGTTCAGCATCGTGGCTAAAAGACCCACGCAAACTTGGCGGCGATGTCAAACGCCTCGCGCCCAATCTGCGCACGCTAGGCGTCAACATAGAGCGTGGGGCAAGGGTGGGAAAGAATCGTACCCGACTGATAACGATAACGAAAAGCGCACCCGCAGCCGTCGAAATGCGAGTCCCTCAATTCTTCGACGGCCTAAGTGTGGTTAGCGCGAATGATTTTGACGCGGCAGCGGATGCCGTTTACCCATTGCAAGAACTGATGTACGCGGCTTGATCGACAATCCACAGACTAACAACTTTCACGAAGGCCAAAACCATGTCAACAAATGAACCTGCCCCGCTTGTCGTTCGGAACAGTCCGCTAACTGCCATCGTTCCAAAGTTCGATCTAACCGAATACAGCGCTACACCCATTGAAAAACACACGGCATATCGGGGAAGTATTGCTTGAAGTGTGGCAAGCAAGAACTACGCCGCTATGCGACGATCTGCCGATTCTGCCAAGTGCCGCTGGCCGATCTTCGTTTCCGCAAGCGACAGCCCAGACGGCCGATACTGGCCTACAGTCCCAAACCGATTGGCCCAACGTTGGACGGGATCGACTGTCCCCCAGTGGTTCCATTCTCAACTCTGGATAAGGCCAGACGCATTAGCAAAACAACGTCCGCGTATTGTCAGGGGTCCAATATCAAATGGGTGGTGGCGAATCCTATGAACGGCAAACATGAATCCGAGTCCTGCAATCGTCAATCTATTCAACTCATACCGAAACCTGACCGGCAGCCCTGAATCGGCTGCAACGCTGGTACTTGCCCAGGTGCGATCGGGCCAGACGGGTGAACTACCGGCGTCAGATCGGGCCGATTCCCCCCTCAATCCCCCGCAGATTGCAAAGCAGCTTCGCGTAAGCCCGGCCAAGGTAATCGAATGGATAAAGAGCGGCCAGCTAAAGGCGTCCAATATCGCGACCGGCACGCGCCCGCGTTTCGTCGTACAGCGAAGTGAACTAGATCGCTTTCTGCAAGTGCGGCAACCAGACTTGGCCGCCCCCAGTGCCAAGAGGCGACAGGCACGCGCGTCAACTGATCGTTATTGAACCGTGGAGCCATCCGTGTACGTGGTCCGTCACTTTGACAAGCTGCGAATCGAAAGTCTTTTGGCGATAGATCGCGGCCATGTCGTCGGACTCTGGCGCGTGGCCCATGATGAAGTCAACGGCTACTTGATCCCCAGTCGTCGCGGCAATCGTCTCAAAGGTTCGGCGCAGGGTGTAGAACGTGGTAACGCCCTTGCGGAATATCCCCAACTTCGTCGCCAGCTTGCGAAACTCATACGAAATGGGATCGCATCGGCCCTTGCCTTCCCAGGCGTTGCCGTACTTGGTAATGAACGCCAACCCATCGTTTCGATTCTTGATAACCGCGTAGAGGGCAGCAGTTGTTTCCGGCCAAAGCGGACAACGGCGCGCAATCTCCGTTTTTGGGCGCCAGTAATGATGCCGACCATTCGCTATGTCAATTTGCTCGATTGGTAGCGTAGCGCAGTCTGCGTTACCGAATCCGCAATTGATCCCAAGGTAGATCATGGCTTTCAACTGGGGCTTTGCGATTCCAAGCAGCGCGAGGATTTCCGCGGCGGTGAATAGCCGTTCGCCAACTTCGTTGCGAGCGCGGCGGATAACCTTGGCCGTGGGTAGCTTTAGTTTCTTGCGGTATCGAATGGGCGTTGGCAACGGCGGTTCCAATTCTTCATTGGCGAAGTTGAACACCATTCGTGCTATGCCGAGTAGCCGCTTTTGCGATACCGGGCTAAGGTGCTTTCCGTTGTTGCCCGCGCAGAGTTTCTTCCGCAACTTGACGAAATCAACCAGTTCAATCGGGGTATGCTTGCCGAGACTGGCTATCGTGTCGCACACCGATTCGTATTCGTCGAATGATCGTTGCGACAACTCGCCATTTTCAACGGCCGCGGACTTCGTGCGTCGGAAGGCGTTCAATAGGATCGCGAGCGTTGCACCTTCGGCCGGTGGCTCTTGTCCCGCATAGAGGTAATCCCGTTGCGCCCTGTAGGCCGCGACAGCGGCTTGCGGATCGCTCCACTTGCCGAAATAATGCGTCCGGCCTTTGATCTTCTTGGCCCATTGGCCGCTCTGGTGGGCGAACAATGGGAAGTCCGCGTAGGGCTTATTGGGTGTGGCCGATTTCATGCTAAAGCCTACAACACGCCAACTGGTGTAGTACCGGGTGTAGTGGCTAGTTTAGCAGAAATTGCCCAGTTTGACAAAACGCAGAGAATACCGTATATTTTGGAGCTTGGCGGAGTAGCTCAGTTGGTTAGAGCAGCGGAATCATAATCCGCGTGTCGGGGGTTCGAGTCCCTCCTCCGCTACTTGCAAAAAACTAAGAAAGAGCCTGCCCGTACTTACGAGTCGCGAGTCGCCTATTCTGGCGCAGTTTCTCACGCGAAGACTTCCGTGCCCACCAATGCGGGCGTCGAGAACTCGGCGCCGCAGGCGGCACAGGCCTCACGGTCGCGCGGCACGACGACTCCGCACGATTCGCACCGCTGGCGCGGCGGGCGACGCCAGTGGAGCCAGTAGGCGAACAAGCTCGCTGGGCCAAGGAAGAATGACAACATCACCCACGGCCAAGGTTGTGGGCGAAAATATCGGTTGTGCAAACTCCATGTGATGCTTGCGCATGTCGCACCGAGCAGGAAGACCAAAACCATTGGTGGCCACACTTCGTTCACAACGCGTCGCAGCGCTACTGCCAAATTCGGTGCTTGGTTGGATTGTACGTACTGTGCAGGACCAATGCCCCCCACGCCAATGAGCCAGCCGAGTGGAATCGGGGCAACGGCACTTGCGCCCCAGGCAATCGTGCGTGGATTCTGCGGCGCATAGCCCGCCAGTTGCACCCTCTCCTTCTGCAGTTCCTTCCCCAGGCTATCGATCCACACCAGTTCTACAGTGCGGCCGCCGCGCCAAGAACCTGCATCGAACTGCAGAAGCAATTGATCGCCTCCAATCGAGTACACCGAAAGTCCGGCCTCACGCGCCCACGGTGGAAGAATGTAGTCGCGATGGGAATCGTCGCGAGGATTGAGAACTCGAATTTGATCCTTTGTCCTGAGGGCGATGCGCATCCTCGTCTTTGCGTCGTTGTACTTTTGCAGCGACTCTGTGTCATCTGTCTTTGCGTCGCTGTCCGAAATTCTTTCAACAGGGGAGTCAGGTTCGGTAAGTGTTGTTAGTGCAATTAAATCGGGAACTCGCTGGATCAACCGGATGGTTTGTTTTCGCATGTCAACTTCGCGAACGGCGTCACCATCTTTTACAAACAGCAGCCAAGTTGGAACATCGGATTGCGTATCCGTTGCGTAGCTATAATCGAATGGATAACTACGAGGCTGAAACCAACCTGAGGTGGCCAGCGCGCCTTCGGTTAGATCGTAGCTGACTCCCGCGTCAGCATCGAACCAATCAGAGTTGGGAGGTACGGTCGGCCGGAGCCCAGAGCGGCCTAGATAGCCAATCGGAAGCTTTGACGCCGCGTCGTAAACGGCGAAGTACGCCTGACCAGCGACATTGGGATTTCGGAGGTAGTACCAGCGAGTTAGGGGCCGACTCGAACTAGCAATGCCGGCAATTCGTTGAGGCCACGTAATCGGCTCTCGCCAAAGTCCGGGTGGTTTCGATATTGCCGTCAAATAGGCCGGGCCAAGCGCATTCACCAAGCTGCCACTCAGCACCTTGCCATCCAGTGTGCGATACTCCTGTTCCCTATAATCGTAATAGGAGCGTGACGAAATCACTGGCGTTCCATCGACAGCAACCATGATGTCTTCGTGTTGAGTCGCATTTCCCGGCAGCACAAACGACCCCAGCCAAGCTACTGCGGTGCCCCACACAAACGCGAGCGCTAGTGCAACGATCGTGACAGTGGCGATCCGAGAGACGGTGTTCTTACGCATGGCAGCAACTTTTCAGTAATCGCGTTGACGAACGAAGTAGAAAATCGCCAGTAACTCCATTGCGACGACGAGAATCCATATCGGCAGCCACATCCACCACCACGATGGCGCTTGCAGCAGCGATACGGCCAGCCCCGCGGTGAGTACCGGCGCGAATCGCGTGCCGAACCAATGCGCCGGCCGCAGGCCGCTCAAAAAGCCGCCGAAGTAGAGGATGGGCAGCGAGAACCAAAGCCGCCAGGTGGGCAGCGTCATCGACCAAAAGAACGGCGCGTCGTGGTTGCCAGGCGTCGCCGCCCAAAGTGCGTAGAGCAGAATCCACAGCGCCGCCGCGGTCTGCAGCAACACCAGCCCGACCACGAGCTTCGACCAGAAAAGCCTTGTCCTGGCTAGTGGCCGGTGGAGGAGAAACTGATAGGTTCCGCGAAATCCTTCCCACGCCGTTTGTTTGAGGCCCAGCAGAATTGCGAACCCTCCGCCAATCACCGAGAGATAGAAAGGCAAACTGTCGCTGACAAACGGCAAACTACCCACGCGCGAATTCCAGCCCGGCAGAAGTGAAATGCCAGTTAGCATGGCCAGCGCGTACCCCATCGCCAGCACCGCCAGCGCGAGCAGTCCCGCCGACTCACGCAGCTCCTTGATCGCGAGCGCTCGATACATCGAAATTCTCCGTGGCAAACACTGGGAGCGACCGTTTCGGGCCGCGGGTGTACTCGATGAACGCATCCTCCAGATTCAGGTGGAGCACCTCGATCGACCGTGGCTCGAGCGCCTCGATTGCTTCCCGCTGGGCGTCGTCGTAACCGACGAGCACCAGTTCCAGCATCGGACCGACCTGCCGCGCGCTCACCAGCCCGGGGCAGTTTGGCGTCTCGGGCGGCGCACCGGTAAATTCCAGCACGATCTTCTTGATCGAGTTCCGGAATTGATCGGTCGGGCAATCCACCCGCAGCACGCCTTTCACCATCACTCCAATCCGGTCGGCGATCCGCTCCACGTCGCCTAGAATGTGGGAGCTGAACAAAATCGTGCGGCCTTGACGCTGAATGATCTGGATCAGCGATTCCAGAAAATCGCGGCGGACGACCGTGTCGAGACCCAGCGTCGGGTCGTCGAGGATCAGCAACTCCGGATCGGGTGCCACGCCGAGTGCGAGCGACACTTGCGCCTGCTGGCCGCGCGACAGGGTGCGAATCTTCTGCCGCGGCGACAGCTCGAAGCAATCGAGAATCTGCTCGCAGAGCGTGTGATTCCAGGTGGGATAAAACGGCCGCGTGAAGCGCACCGCCTCGCCGATGGTCATCCAGCCATACAGCGGATGTCCCTCGGCCATGTAAGCGATGCGGGCGCGGGTCGCGGGTTTCAATTCGTCGATCGATTCGCCCAGAAGCTCCACCCGTCCGTAATCGGGTTGCACCATCCCCAACAGCATCTTGATGGCGGTCGATTTGCCGGCGCCGTTGCGGCCGAGCAGGCCATACACCGATCCCTGCGGCACTCGAAGGTCGAGCGAATCGACCACGCGCTTTTCACTGTAGTGCTTGGTCAGGCGATGAGTAACGATGGCACTTGCCGACACGATGCTGTTCCCTCCGCAGAGTTTTAGCCCGATTCACCCGCTGGCACGGCGAAGCAGAACCGCCCCGCTCGGTCCGCAAGTAGCTTTTGCACTTCTTCGGCAGTAAACCCCAAGTGAACTGCCTCTGTTAAAAAGTGATCGAGCGCCGCCAAGAGCTTTTCGCGGCGAGACTGTTTCGTTAATTCCGACGTCCATTGGGCAACAAACACCCCCAACCCCTGCCGAGTGTGAAGCACGCCCTCGCGTTCGAGTTCCGTGTAAGCCCGGGCAATTGTATTGGGGTTCACGACCAACTCCCGGGAAAGCAGCCGCACCGAGGGCAGCCGCTCCCCCGGCTTCAGCTTGCCCGTGGCAACGCCCGCCCGAACCTGCTCGATAAGCTGGCGGTAGATCGGAACTCGGGAGGTGGTGTCGCACTGGAATTTCATAGCTTCTAGCTAACTGTACTAAGTGTACTAATACAGCATTTTGGCGTCAAGAGCGGGTCGCGAAGATTTTCCGTCGGAGAGACAGGAAACTGCTAAGCGACGGTCCGTTCCGCTCAATGCCAGTCGCAAACAAAGCCCCCACGACCGCCGCGACGATATGATCCCAAACCAGCAGCTCAAAGCCGGCTGACTGTTGCTCGACGAACATCGCCTGGCCGGTGACTGCCTCGTAGGCGGTCTTCGCCACGAAACCGAGCAGCAGGCCGCCCGTGACGAACGCCGACATGCCGCTCCGCTGACGACGGGCGTCTCGCATCAACTCAATGGCCAGCAGCGTGAACAGTGCCGTATCGATGCCCGACAGTCCGCGATAAGTGTCTATATCCGTGAACACACAGAATACCAGCACGGAAACAACGCCCGCGGCGGCGACCACGCACCGCCTCATCTGCCGCGGATTACGCATCTCGCACACGGTCCCTAGCACGACGAACATCAGCAGATCCCACTGAAGATGTTCCGCGTTCCAATGCGTTAAGTGCCCCGTCGCCAGCCGCCACGTTTCTCCGGCCGCTATTGCGGCGCGGTTGAACTGAAACATTTCAGCCGCGGAGGGAACGTAGGCAATTACTACCGCCAGGAGGACGACAGCCAACGTAACCGGGATGCGAGCCAATTGCCGAACGATGGTCGTTGTAATCGCGGCTAAATTCATGACGTCCTCGGGGGTCCGGCAACAATTGCTGAACTGGAAAGCGGAGCGGCCGATTCAATTGAATCCGCCGCTCCGCGAGATAGGCACAATTACTCGGCGGCCTTAGCGGCCTGTTTTCGTCGCCTCGCGGCAAGTGCGGAAGCGCCGGCCACGCCCAGACCGATTGCGGCCGAGAGCGGGTCGATCGCTCCGCCGCCCGATCCGCCAGGAAGATCGATATCGAAACCGCGGTTGGTAGGCGGATTCGGATTCGACGCCGTGGGCGCGGAGGGCGCTTGGTCGAGCGATGGCGTCAGCGGTTGCGGCGCCTTCGTTGCTAGTTGAGATCCGCTGTCGCCGGCCGGGCCGAGCTTCGATAGTGCCTCGTTGCGAAGCACTTCGAGTTGCTTCTTGACCTGCGCTTGGGCCGTGCGATCACGCTCGAGCCGTTGGAGGTTTTTGCGCTCGATCTTCCAGCGTTGATACTCCCCGTCGTTCTCGAGCACGATGAACGACGCGTACTCGCTGACAATTGCAAACTCTTCGCAGAGCTTCACGATCTCATCGACAACCGAAGCGGTCTCGCCCCGCTGTCGCGCCGATGCGAGCAACTGGTCGACGTGTTTCCAAGCCCACATCCGTTCGATCTCTGGATTCGCATCGTCCTGGGCGGGCAACTCAACGTCTATCGTTTCTTCGAACGGTTGACCTTGGACGTCGCCCGTGACCGTTACCTTGGTAATGCCGGGTTCGCCATATCGGCCGTACATGCGAAGCGGTACACCGTGAAACAGGTTCGGCCACTGGGCCGGTTCGACATCGTATACATCGCCGCCCTCGAACGACACTTTTAGATTGCTCACCGCGGGCTTCGTGAGCTTGCGGCGAAACGCTTGGGCTTGCCGCTCAAAATCGTCGCCGGGCGAGACAAACGCTGCCAAACCACCC
The DNA here is from genome assembly GCA_040901765.1 of Pirellulales bacterium. GTDB lineage: Bacteria > Planctomycetota > Planctomycetia > Pirellulales > Lacipirellulaceae > JBBDYG01. The sequence goes on along the minus strand of JBBDYG010000097.1, from coordinate 74,967 downwards.
GCCTCGTTTGCAAGCTGCGCGAGCAGTGGACGATTCACCTCATTGCCGACGCCGATGCAAAATACCCGCGCTCCGGACGGACGCTGGTTGATCAAACCGATCAACTCGGTCTGCTCCGACTGCTCAGTCATTCCGTCGGAAAGCACGACCACATTGAGCGTTCGATCGGGATTCTGATAACGGTAGGCCGTGTCGAGGGCCGGGCGGAGCACGGTGCCGCCCATGGCCCGTTGCGACTCCATAAACGCGGCTGCCTGCTTGAGATTCTCCTCGCTGGCGGGCCGCACTTCGTTAAATAGCGTATGGGGCGCGATGTTGAATGCAATCAACTCAAACCGGTCCTCTGGTCCGAGCGACTCGATGAAGCTTTGCAGCGACTCGCGCGACAGCAGCAGCTTACCGTCGAACCCCATACTGCCCGAAACATCGAGCACGAACACGTAGTCCATACCCTGGTTCATTGCCTCCAGTTCCTTGCCGGTGGTGAGCGAAAGCTGAAACACACCAGGCTTGCCCGCTTCCTTCGACGTGATCACGTCGAAGCCGGTTTTCGCCCGCTCGCACTGGTACGCCAGCACCACGTCGCAGTCGAGCGAACCCGCGGGGTTTTCCAAGCTGGCTCGCCAATAGCTTTCACCGTTCTTCGCGATGACGGTCTTGTCGCCATGCGACGGGCTTTCCATCGCCGCAATCGGCACCTCGCTCTTCACGTCCAGCGTAAGGGCGAAGTGTCCCGTCGTCTTCTGGTCGATCCCCGATCGCGTTACCGTGGCGAGCGGATACACGTAGGTCGCCCAATCGTGGTCCGAGTCAAGCTCCTGATAGTACGCAAGCTTCACGCGCTGCTCGGCGCCTGCCGGGATTGGAAAAATTCGCATCTCGAATCGCTTGTAGTCCACTTGTTCCAACAGTCCCGGATCGCGCCGCGTCTCTTTGTAGCTTTCGTAGATCTGCCGGGCACGTTCTTTCTCGACCACCTCTCCAATCATCTCCTTGCCGCCGATCCACATGCTGAAGTTGCTCACGCTAGCGCCCTTCGGCACGGGAAAGGTGTAGAGCGCCTCGACTTGGCGGTCCTCGGTGTTCACAAACACTTGGTCGATTTCGGTCACGGCGATGCCGTTGTTGATCGTGACCTGTACGTTTTGCTCTTTGATTTCGAGCACGCCGCCGAAACCACCGTCGGCGATCAACAGGCCGGCGGCCCCGGCCGGTAAGGCGACCAGCAAGCCAGCCGCAACCGCGACCACCGCGGCAAACCATCGTTTCACTGGAAGGTTCATGTTCGCTTTCTCCTTTTCAAGGAAGGGGGGAAGAATCGCATCGCGACCTTTGCAAGGAACGGGCCAAAGGAGAAGCGGACCGTCTAAGTGATTGCTAAATAAGATGTTATGGAGTTTCTCTCAGCTTGCGTAAAACGTCTCGATGCAAATCGCAAGTACACTCAATGTCTGCTTCGTGTACATTAAATGTTCGTCAAACCTCAAGCGAGACGCAGCATGGCACTCTTCTCCACCGCCGATCAACGATTCCTCGAAGCCGTCGCGCGAGTCGCGTTCGCCAACCCTTTCTTGCCCGATCGCATCCAACTCGAACGCGAAGCGCTCGGTGAGCAATTCGAGCCAGGTCGTTCCCTCGTGTGGAGCCGACGGTCCGACGTCGACGATGTCCAGCCAAATCTCGAGCGTCTCGCCGCGCGAGCGAGTGCGATTATCGATTCCACCCGCGCTGCGCTCGCAAACGGCCAGCGGGCTAACCCGGCAGCGCTTGAGCTTTATGAAGATGTCGCACTGTACATGCTCTACGACCGATTCCGACCGCAACTCTACTCGGTACTTGAGCAGACATTGGAGGCTGGCGCGCCGGCGAAGGTTGCGTTTTGGCCCGACTTCAAGCGAGCATTCGAGCACTATCTATCAATTCCCGACCGGCCATTGCCGAGCAATTACGACGCTGCGCACGTCTTCGCGGGCTTCTTCCAAATTCGCCGCGCGTTCCATCACATCTTCGACTTTATCGTGGGTCAGTCGCTGCCCACCGCGCGGCTGCGTGCGGCCGTTTGGCAATCGATCTTCACGCACGACCTGCGTCGCTACCGCCGCTCGCTTTACTGCCGCATGAGCGACATCTCCACGTTGATCTCAGGCCCCTCGGGAACGGGCAAGGAGCTTGTGGCCCGCGCGGTGGGACTGTCGCGCTACATCCCATTCGACGAGAAGAAGGCCAGCTTCACCGACGACTTTCTCGGCTCGTTTTACGCGGTTAACCTTTCGGCTTTGTCGCCGACGCTCATTGAGTCGGAGTTGTTCGGTCATTCGAAAGGTTCTTTCACGGGCGCCTCGACGGACCGCACGGGATGGCTCGAACAATGCAAACCGCTAGGCACCGTGTTTCTGGACGAGATCGGCGAACTGGATCGGTCGATCCAGGTGAAGATGCTGCGCGTCGTGCAGGCGCGAACATTTTCGCGCGTCGGAGAAACGCAGACGAGGCACTTTCAAGGCAAACTGATCGCCGCCACGAACCGCGATCTGGCCGATGAAATGCACGCCGGCCGGTTCCGTGAGGATTTGTACTATCGGCTTTGTTCCGATTTAATCACCACCACGCCGCTCCGCGAGCAGTTGGCCGACACGCCCGACGATCTGCACAATCTCGTGCTATTTGCTGCTCAATGGATCGCCGGCGACGACGCCGAGGAACTTGCGCGGGAAGTTGAACAGTGGATCGAAACGCATCTCGGTCGCGATTACCCATGGCCGGGGAATATGCGCGAGCTCGAGCAATGCGTGCGAAATTGTCTGGTCCGTGGTGAGTATCACCCGCGGCGACCCCGTGAAGGTCGCGATGACGTCGCCATCGAATGGCTCGCCGAAGCCGAGCGCGGCTCGCTCACCGCCGATGCTCTGCTCACTCACTACTGCCGCTGGGTGCATCGCCAAGAAGGTACTTACGAAGGAACCGCCGAACGGCTCGGCCTGGACCGCCGCACCGTGAAACGCAGGATTACGGACGCGCCGAGGTAGTGGAAGCCAGGGTTGCGCCCGCATGAGCAATTGGCTGAGTGTCGCTGCTGCTCGCCGCCACCCGAATGGAAATCATTTGCCTGTCCCGAGCGCATCTGATACACTGCAAACGGTTTGCTGCGACGGGCCACCGTGGGGCAATCAAACGCGGTCGAGAGCATGGTCGATTTCGCGCACCGCTTCTGTTTTGGGCCGGCCATTCTGGTATGGCTGTGGGCTCGCGTTTGCCTTCGACGAGCCTTACGCAATCATTGGCCCATCAGATTTCAGCGACCGTTCATAACGGTCTCGTCGCCCAATTCATCCTTCGCTTCGCATTCTTTCCTTCGTTCGCCGGAGGCGCACGACTTGGTCCCCGAACCTATTGGTCGATCGGGTCTCGTCGTCGTTCGCGCCAGCCGGACCGATGTTTTCATTCCTGTTATTCCTATTTTTCCACGGAGCAATCAACCATGTTCAGGAGAACCCCCTCCCGACGCGCTGCCTCGCGGCAGTTTCCAAAGGCCAAACGCATTAAGAGCCGCGCTGCATTGTCTATCAACCACCGCTGTTTGCGGTTTGAACCGCTGGAAGACCGCCGGCTGCTGGCGGTTGTGACCGTTGACACGCTGGACGACGCGGTCGATTTCAACGATGGTGCAATCTCGCTTCGCGAGGCGATCTTTGCGACTAATCTTGTTGGGGGAGCGGACACGATTGAGTTCGCTCCCTCGCTGACCTCTACTGGTCCGGCGAAGATTTTGCTCACTGGCGGCGAGCTGGCGATCACGGATGTTCTGACGATAACCGGTCCAGGTGCCAATCTTTTGACGATCGACGCCCAGCAGCAGTCGCGCATTTTCAACATCACGGCCAATACCGGTGACTATACAATCTCCAGTCTCGCTCTGACCGAAGGTAAAACTAGCGGCGTCGGATACGAACAAGAATATGCCGGTGGTGCTCTTCGGTCGTCAACGATCGGCTCCCTAACGCTCATAAACTGTGTCGTCGATAAGTGCGGAACCACGGGCGACTCCGCGGGCGGCGGCGGAGTCTTTTCCGCGGGCCCTCTAACACTTGTTGACACAGTGATCAGCAACAACACGGGCAATGGAATTCTCTGCCACAACGACGTAACGCTAAATGGAAGCACAGTCACCGGGAACAGCGCAATCGGCGTCAAGGCGAACGGTGACGTGACGCTTACGTCGACAACGATATCTGCGAATTTGAGACGAGGAGTTTCTTCCTCAAGTGGTCGAGTAGATATGATTGGCGGCATCGTGCGCGATAATCGCGATGGTGGAATCTTCGGACCAAACGTGTCGATCACAGACGGCGTCGTGAGTGGTAACTCTCGTACTCAGGGGGACGGTGGAGGCATAAACGGGTTTACTGTTACGCTGAACAACTCAATTGTCAGCGGCAACTCCATTTCAGGTCACATTGCTCATGGCGGTGGGATCTACGCTCTCACCGTGACGCTCGATCATAGCACGGTCTCCGGTAATAGCACCTCGGGAAGCATTTCAAAAGGGGGAGGGATCTATTGCAAGACTCTGAGAGCATTGAATGACTCAATTGTCAGCGGAAACTCTACGTCCGGAGACCTTTCGGATGGCGGCGGGGTCTACGCTACAAACGTCACACTCAATCAAAGCACGGTCTCCGGAAACCACACGGTCGGAATCGCTGCTGGCGGTGGAGGGATCTCCGCGCAAAGCGTGATAGTCAATCAAAGCGCTGTCTATGGAAACAGCGCCTTAGGCAGTGTTTCGGATGGCGGAGGGATCGACTGCAAGAGTTTGATAATGAATCAGAGCACGGTCTTTGGAAACATTGCGAACGGCGATGGAGGTGGCATCTATGTCGAGTCGTCTGCCACGATCACAACTAGCACGATCACAGGGAATTCCACTACATCTGACGGGGGGGGTGGCCTATTCACAAAGGGCAATCTTTCGATTGACCGTAGTACCATTAGCGGTAACGCGGCAGCCGATCGAAACAGCAGTGGAGGCGGGATTTACTGTCTGGGCAGCGCGCAAATCAGCGACAGCACTATCAGCGATAACATCGCCGGTGACCGCGGCGGTGGAATCGTCGTACGGGGCCCAGGTTCTATCTCCCTGACCAAAACTGTTGTCAGTAACAACAGCGCGTACCGTTCAGGTGGCGGTGTTGACTCGGCGGGTGCCGCAACCATCACCGGATGTGTTGTAACAGGAAACCTAGCGTATCAAGCTGGCGGCATAACGTGCGGTGGTTCCCTCACGGTACGAGACAGTCGAATAACCGGCAACACCGCAACGGGTTCCAACGGTGGCGGAATTATCTCTTCCGGTGCATTGTCGTTAATTAACACCACAGTGAGTTCAAATCAAGCGGCTCAAAATGGCGGTGGCGCGTATTGTTATGGCGACCTTACCGTCGTGTCCAGCACGATTGCAAGTAACATCGCGAGTCGTTCGGGTGGCGGAATTACCGCGCTGGGCTCAATCCAGCTCTCAAATGCGACCGTAAGTCAGAACACTGCCACATCGTTGGCTGGCGGAATCTGGTGCCGTGGTTCAAGCACAACCGTTTCGCAATCGACGATCTACAGAAATCAATCGTCTGGGGCCGGAGGCGGTGTGTTCATGGACTCTGGCGCATTGTCGCTTGAAGGGTCGATTGTTGCCGGCAATTTTGCCGAATCTGGGACGGACGCAACGGGATTACTGGGGGCATCGATCCACGCGCGGTTCAGCGTAATTGGCAACCATTCCGGAAGCGGTCTCGCACCTGCTCCAGTGGGGTCGCCGGATGCTGACGGCAACTTGGTCGGTGGCTCAACTTTTCAATCGATGATCGATCCCAAGCTGGGCCCTCTTGCGGACAATGGCGGACTAATGAGGACGCTTGCACTCTTGCCCGGCAGCCCAGCACTCAACACTGGCGACCCGAACGCAAGTGCTGGGGCCGGCGGCCTGCCGCAATTCGATCAGCGTGATGCACCTTTCATCCGAGTATTCGGCGGAAGAATCGACATCGGCGCATACGAAAGGCAAACATTGCCGTTGGTAAATTACGTTGTCGATTCGTTAGCGGATGAAAGCGATGGCAATTTCTCCAGCGGTCACTTGTCGCTGCGCGAGGCGATTGGGATGGCGAACGGAGATGTTGGTTCAGCGCAGGTGATCACGTTCGCTCCATCTCTTACATCTCAGGGTCCAGCAGTCATTGTTCTGACGCGTGGCGATCTGACAATTACCGATTTGCTAACTATTAATGGACTCGGCAATGAATTGCTGACGGTCGACGCCAGTGGTAATGACAGGTCGCCCGATTCGGGAAACGGTAGCCGAGTATTCGGCATCGACGATGGAGACACTTCGACCAAAATATCGGTCGCCATTTCCGGTCTGACGCTCACGGGAGGCGATGTCGCCGACGGCGGCGGAGCCATTTTATCGTTAGAGGGTCTCGCAGTTGTGGGAAGTACAATCTGTGGCAACTTTGCCACAAACGGTGGTGGCATACGTAGCTTCGGTCCGTTGTCGTTAGTCGATTGCACCGTGAGTGGCAACACGGCATCTGGCAGTGGCGGTGGGATTTCCAATAATTACGCCGCGACTACCATAAGCGGCTGCACGATTGCCGGAAACTCGGCGTTGCAGGGCAACGGAGGCGGCATAGCGATCTCCGGGTCCAGGAGCACCATCGCTCTCGACGGCAGTGTGATTTCCGACAATTCTGCGGCGGGTTTTGGAGGTGGCATCTACACGTTCGGATCCCTAACTTTGAACAACGACGTTGTTGGTGATAACGAGGCACAAGGTGGAGGAGGAATCCTTGCCTTTGGAGCAGTAACGGTAATGAACAGTGTCATTGCTCGCAACGCCGCAACTTTGTACTCCGGTGGAGGCATGTACGTCAGCGGGAGTTTGACTGTACTCGGCAGCACAATCATCGCAAACTCCGCGAACGCTGGGAGTGGTGGAGGTATTCTTGCGCAGAGCGCAGTGACTTTGACCAACAGCACGCTCAGCGACAATTCTGCGCTGCAAGGTGGCGCGATTTATTGCGCCGGCGGAACGAGTCCCGTCAAAATTGCTTTCTCGACAATCGTAGCGAACGCGGTGCCCTCTCCCAACGGCAGAGGAGGCGGTATTTTTTTCAGCGGCAACTCCCTGAACCTGAGCGGCTCAATTGTGGCAACAAATTCAGGCGCGTTTGGACCTGACCTGAGCTTAGGGGGCGTCAATGCAAACATTGTGTACAGCTTGATCGGCCACAATCAGCACACTGCCCTGTTGGAGGCGCCGGTGGGGTCGCCCGATGCCAATGGCAACCTGATCGGCGGGCCGGTGTACGGAGCAATCGACCCGTTGCTGAGCCCATTGGCCCACAACGGCGGCCCCACGCAAACCCACGCCCTTCTCCCCAGCAGCCCGGCAATCAACTCCGGCGATCCCGCGACAGTTGCCGGCATGAACGGCGTCCCCTTGCACGATCAGCGTGGCGCGCCTTGGTCGCGAGTCCACGGCGGCCGCATCGACATCGGCGCGTTCGAATCGCAGCCGAATCCGCTTCCCGGCGACTACAACTTCGATGGCAAGGTGAATGTGGGGGACTTTACCGCGTGGCGCGACACGCTCGGCAGCACGACCGACCTGCGCGCCAACGGCGACGACTCCAACGGCGTGATCGACGAGGCGGACTACGGCGTATGGACCGCGGACTACGGCGAGACGTTGGGGGCAGGAGCGAGCGTCGAGGAGCGAGGGGCGAGTGCGGTCGATGCGGCGTTTGCGCTGTTCGATCAACCACGGATTACGCTGAAGCCGCTGCGTGCCAGCGGTGGGGACAAGCCGCTTATTCCACAACACGGTAAGGCGCTATTGCTGTTGTCAGATCTCCTTGCCGACGCGGAGAGCGATGCGGACGTTTCTTCCTCAGCATTTGTGTACGATGAGGAAGAGACGCCGGATGAAAGTGAACCAGCGTTTGAGGCGATGCTGGTCTCTGAGTTTTCTGCGGATTAATTCCGAGCGGGCGATGGACGAGCGTTTCGAGATCGAAGCGTCATGTTTCGGCCTGAAAGGCCGAAATCGGATAGCCCAGGGCGCAGCCCTGGGTCACGAGTCAACATAATCTCGAAGCCCTGAAAGGGCGGCGTCGCGTTCACTTCGGTTCCGCAACTTTAGGGTTGGCCCTTTCAATTCCATCCGTCCCCAAGGCTTCGCCCTCGTTGTTCTACACAACTTCTGCTTTCCTACCGCGAAGCGGTTACGCCCTCCAGCCCAGGGTTGTCCGCCGCAGCGGACTACCCTGGGTTCCATGCCGAATTTGGTCGCATTTACCCCAACGGGGTTACGGCCTCCGGCGTAACCCCGTTGGGGTAAAGCATGCACAGAGTCAGTCAACCCAGGGTAGCTGCGCAACCCTGGGCTGGAGGGCGCAACGCCCTTGGCGTAAAAACACCCAACGATCGCGATGAAAATCCTATTTGCGACTTGTGTAGTACAACGAGGGCTTCGCCCTGGGCTGTCCGATTCGAGTCCTTCAGACTCGGATAACTGAAGGCTCGTAACCGTTCGAGCCGCGACAATTCAATGATCACGCTTCACTTTCGGGGCTTCGCTGCTTCAGACGGCTAGAGTGTTGCAATATCTCTAATTGCCGGCTTCTCTCGGGAATCTCATTGTATCTGGAAGCACATCCCTTAAGATCATGGGAACGGACAAGCGCGCCTTTCGAGGGCGACTCCGGGGTTACGCTACACGCGGTTTACAAGAGTCCCCTATTTCGTGGACTCTGGAGGATGACGAGCGATGGGTAAAAAACCGATCTTCGCGACGGCGTTGTTGACTTCCGTCGTGCTTCTGGGCAGTCTGGGGGCGGCCGTGCTAGCGGCTGACGTTGCTCCCGAAAAGGCGGGCAAGTATCATGAGGTTCTCGCCCGCCGGCCCAGTCCGGGCTACCTGTTCGACCGCTTCTACAATGCTTGGCTCGACGAATCGACCGTCGAGAATTTGGAAGCGTTCTTGGTCGATCGGGCCAAAGAGGGTGCCAGCGCCGACGGTTTGCTGCTAGCGTTCTTCCATGCCAAGCAAGGCAATGACTTGCAGGCAATTGAGCAGTTTCGCCAGACGCTCGCCACCGACCCCGGCAACGCGGCGGCGTGGTACGAGAAGGGAGTGGTCGAGGCCCGAACCCTCGACTTCGACACAGCGCTGGCCGACCTGAAGCAGGCCGCCGAGGCGAAGCCCGACGACAAGCTCGCGATCCAAATCGCCAAGCTGCAAGGAAAGCTCCTCGTGCGGAATCACCGCCGGCAGGAAGCGATCGACGCCTGGACAAAACTGCTCGCGGATCATCCCGACGATGAGGAGCTAACGGAGGATGTGATCGAGCTTCAAATGGAAGAAGGCCTATTCGACGAGGCCGCCGCACTCGCGCGCACCCTGATCGAGCGAACGAAAGACCCTTACAAACAGGTGCTGCGCGAGTTGCGTTTGGGCGATACGCTGCACCGTGGCGGAAAGCGCAAAGAGGCAGTCGAGACCTATCGCGCGACGCTCGAGCGCGTGGGGTCCGAGACTTGGCTTGAGCGTGAGATTCTAGCGCAGATCGAACGCGTCTTTCGGCGCGAGAACGATCTCGCGGCGCTGCAGAGCCAGTACGAAACCTTGGTGAAAGAGCATCCGCGCCGCGTGGGGATCCATCGCGCCTATGCCCGGGTGCTCAGCGAAGCGGGCGACGTGAAGGGGGCGATTGAAAAATTTCAGGAAATCCTCAAGCTCACGCCGGGCGACCGGGCCAATCAGGAGGCGTTCATCGCGCTGTTCGTGCAAGCGCAGGACATTCCAGCCGCCATCAAGCATCTTCAGACGCTCGTCGAGCAGCACCCGCAAGATGGCGAATTGCTGGTGCAACTCGCACAGCTTCAGGCAAAAGCGGACGACAAGCCCGCGGCCGATAAGTCGATCGAGCAATTCCTAGCCGGCTCGGACAAGAGCGAATACTCCTACCTGCGGGCCGCGCGGCTGCTGGAGCAGCTTGAGTTGCTGGAATCAGCCAAGGAGAAATACGCAGCGCTCGCGCAAGCGTTCCCCGACTCCGTTAGCGCCAAAGAAGCGCAAGCCGCGTTTCTGTACAAGCTGGGCGAAAAGGAACCGGCGCTCGAGATCTGGCGAGCCTTGGCCATCGATGCCGATGCCCAGCAACTCGTGCGACTTGCGCGCACGCTGGCAACCCGCAACGAACACGAAGCGGCTTATGAGATCCTCGAGAAGCGCCACGCCCAGTTCGATGGCGATTGGCTATTTCTCGGGCAACTGGTGACCGAGGCCCTGGCAAACAAAAAATACGCCGAGGCGATCCCCTGGGCGCTCGCCCGGGTCGAGGCCAGCAAGACGTCGAGCGACCTGAACGACGCCATTGCCCAAGCGGCAACTGTCATTGAACGCGCCGAACAGACTACCGAGATGGTGCAGAAGCTCGATGCAGCGGAACCCAAGAGCTTGCGGAAATCGTGCCTGATGGCGGAGTTGCTGGAGCTATCGAGCGACTCGCAACGGGCCGACGCCATGCTTACTGCGTGGGTCGAAAAAGGCGAACCGCTGGCGGTGATGCAGCAGGTGCGGCTGGCGACGCGGCGCTACGACTGGACCGCCGCGGCGGCGGCCATGCGGCGGCTGATCGACTTGCCGGGCGAGCGGACCAGCCAAAACGTCCGCCGCATGATCGAGTTTTACGAGCGCGATTTTCGCCTGGAAGAAGCCCTGAGTTGGGTGGCGGAGTGGAAGAAACTCTCCCCCGGCAGCACGTCGCCCTGGCTGGCGCAGTCGCGGTTGCAACTTCTAAGCGGCACCGAAGCGGCCGCCATCGACACGCTGCGCCAGGCGGTCAAAGAGTTCGACGGCAACGAAGAAATCCGCCTGCAGCTCGCGCAGCTTTACAGCAACACGGGTAAGTATGCCGACGCGCAGCGCATCTATTGGTTGCAATTTGAAGAGAGTGAATCGCTCTCCGACAAGCTCCGCAATGTGGATTTGCTCGCACGGCTGGCGGAGCAGCAGGGAACGATCGAGCAGCTTGTGGAAAACTTCGAGGAGCGGCGGCGAACCGATCGGCAAGCGGTGGAGCCGTTGCTCGCGCTGGCCACGATCCACCGTGTGGCGGACAACTACGAGAATCGCCGCCAGGCGCTTGCGGAGGCGTCCAAAATGAAGCCCGAAGATTTGGAACTACTCCACGAAATCGCTCGCATCGAAGAGCAGGAAGGCGATTGGGAACGAGCGCGGGCGACCCTCGAAGGGGCACTCAAACTCGACAAGACAAATCGCACGCGGCAGCGGCTGGCCCGGCTCCATTTACAGTACGGCGACCCCGATGTGGGCTACACGATGTTGTACCAACTCTCGGGGGCCGAAAGCTCCGACCCGCGCGACATCGAGACGGTGGCCGACGCGATGATCGGCGCCGGCGATTGGCAGCGGGCCAAGGAACTGTTGAGCACGCACACGAAGCAGCATCCCACGGACTATCGGCTCCGCTATTTGTTGGCCATCGCCTGCGAGGAAGAAGCGGAGACCGGCGCCGCGATCGACGAATTCCTCGCGACCATCGCGGCAGACGCCGAGATTCAGGGGCTGAAAGGCCCCGCTAACTCGGGCATTATTCCCAGCAGCTACCTCTCCCAGCTTGCGGAGTTCCTGCCGCCCGAAGCGATCGACATCGTTCAATTTCAGCAAGGTCGCTACACGGCGTACAGCTACCGACAAAATCGCGGCATGGGCTACGCCATGGCCGCCGGCGGCAGGGGAACCCGCATCTCGCTCCCCGGCAATCTTGAGCAAGCGCACAAGCATGCGCTCATGCACCTGCTATCGATCGCAAGATCGTTGGACGAGGAAGAGCAGAAGCAGCTTATGAGCCGACTCCACGGCGCGGGCGTGGCCAACGCCGAATTGTTGATGGCCGTCACGCTGTCCGAGAATCAATCGTCGATTTCCGCGGACGAATTGCTGGAGAAATTTCCCGACAACGAGGCCATCCGAGCGGTTCTCGTGATGGGAATGTCGGGCAACCGCGATCAACTCGATCCGAAATTCTACCGCGATACCTACCAGCAGTTCGAAAAGGAGCGCCCGCAGCTTGCGCTGATGGCGGCGGTGCAAGGGGCAACTCGCGATGAGGAGCTTCACAGTTTACTCGAGAAAATGCCTGCCCTGCTCGATCGTCTCGAAAAGCCAAACAGCATGTTGGTGATGCAACTCTGTAACTATCTCGGCCGGATCAACAATCCCAACCAGACGGTCGAGTTGCCCGAAAGCGCCCGGAAAACTCTCAGTGCCAAGCTCATCGAGTGGTACCCTCACGTGCGGAACCAGCCGCCCTACGGGCAGCACATTTTCATGTATGCCGCCAATGCGTTGCGGCGCGCGGGGGATGCCGCGTCCTACGTCCGGTTGCTGGAAGACGAAGTCGTTCGCCACCGCAGCGGCGCGGGCGGCCCTCAGCAACAACAGCAGATGTACTATGGCGGCCAGACGGAACAGTTTCTGAATCTGCCACAGTTTCCCCCCGCAACGCTGGCCGACTTTCCGGCGGCGGTGCTGCAAATGCTGGCCCGTAACGATCAGCAACGCAACCCCTTTGGCGGCACCAATGAAGCCGTTTGGGACAGCCAGGAGCTGGCCAAGCTCGTCCTGCAAGTAAAGGATCCGATCCTGCGCATTTTGCTGGCCAGTGATACTAGCGCGGAAGCCGAAGGCGATACCGAAGCAACGAGCGTAATCGACGAAACGCTTCAATCGCTGCTGGCCGAAAAAACGCCGATGCTCGACGCCTACCTGTTGGGCGCGGCGCGGGCCGCCAGCCAGGAGAAATTCGACGACGCGATCCGCTTGTACGAAAAGGCCCGCTACCTGCCGATGAATCGGACGATCCGCCGCTCGGTGGATCAGTCGCTGGTGGCGATTGCGTTGGAGCAAGCGGAGGCACTGAAGGAGAAGCCCGAACTGGCCCAAGTTGCCCGCGACGCCGCGCTGCGTTTGCGGCATGGAAACATGCAGCCGAATGAGCGGAGCGAACTTGTCGCGGCGCTGGAGGAGCTTGGCCTCGCGAAGGAAGCGGAACTGCTCGACAAGAAAACCGCGAGCGCCGGCACGGCGGTCGCCTCCCGGGCCGTGTTCAGCCAGCGGGGACAACCGACGACGCCCGATCAAATTCGCCGGTTGATCGACCAGGGGAAGCGCGACGTGGCCGCGAAGATGCTGGCCAACGAGGCGCTGGCGATGATCCGGCAGGCGGCCTCAAACCCCGGCAACTGGAGTTACACGCAACACCAAACGCGACAGCTTCGCGAGCGGATTGCCGGGTATCGCCTCATGGACGAAGTTCTTGCCGCGCTCGACCCGAAACAGGAGACAAACCACCGCAAGTGGGCCGACTTCGGCATGGTCAATGAAGCGCTCGAAAAACTCGACGAGGCACAGAAGTGCTACGAGCGAGCCTTGGAATTGCGGCCGAAGGAAGATACTTACCGCACGCGGTTGGTGTTCCTGATGGCAAAGAAAGACCCCGCCGCCGCGATCAAGCTGTGCGAAGGCTTCGGCAAGAATGGCGCCGCCCAACTCATCGCGGAGATTCTGGGGCGAATGTTCGAACACGAGGAATCGTTCGATGCGCGACTGGATTTCGCCGATTTCTCCCGCGCCCTGTTTGCCGAACAGAGCAAACTCGAGAACTCCGACCTATCGTGGGGGCCGATGGTTTGCGAAGCCATCGGCAGCCGGATGCACGGCCGCAATGGCAGCTTTCGGCCGCTCTACGTGCCCGCCGGAACGATCGACAACTATGGCGGCGACGGAGCGCCGAAGGAAAGTCTCGAGCGACGACAAAAACTGCACGACGATTTCTGCCGCGAGATGCTCCAGCACGCGGCCACGGCGGAAGAGGCGTTCACGTTGCTGCTCGCTTCGTGCGAGGCGCGGGGCGAAGCGAACGACGAATTGGCCGAGATTGCCCGCGCGACGTTGTTGAAAGTCGAGAAACCGTCTACAGCCGCGGGCGCGTACGCCCAACTTCGAATGTATAACAGGTACAGCAGCAGCGATGCGCTGGCCTCGCCGCGCCGCTCGGCGGCCGAGTTCCTGATCCAGCACTGCCATAAGCAAGACAACTGGTCGTCGCTTGACGAAGAAGCGCTGCCCCACCTGAAGCAAGTCGGTCGGCGCGATCTCGTCGATGAGATTGCCGAGTACCGCGCGCTATTTGACTGCACTGCGGAGGAGTTTTCCGACAAGGCCGAACAATACGCGCGACAGGCACGCCGTGGGCAAGCTCCGAATGCGAATCAAGGTCGTGATCCGGAGCATCTGGTCTGGGAGGCCTGGCAGGCCCGCAAGCTGGAAACGGACTTGCAGCCATTGATGCTCGAATTTGCCGAGCACGCGAAGCGGCAAAGTACATCGCAAGCGCCCGGCTTCCTGATTCGATACGGTGCGTCGCTCGCCGAAAGTGGAAACGCCGACCAGATTAGAACGTGGTACGACGCTTTGGCAACGGTGTATCTCGGCCCGCCCGACAAGCGCGAAGAATATATCAAGCGGAATTACCAGCGCAACTCGATTCAGCACGGCAGCCCGAATGCCCAAATCCACGCGTTCGCGGCGATTTTGCAGGCGGGCCTGCAGGACCAGCGGTTGTTGGAGCCGACGCTCCACTTCCTTCGCGAAGGAAAAGCGGACGGCATCGTGCAGAACTTGGATCACTATGCCCAGATGGGCTTGCGCAACGCGCTCGTCGAGCAGGAGCCAGTGGAAGTGGTGGCCTATCTCGAGCGGATCGGCATCTTGAGCGAGCCAGCCACGTTCGCCGCGCAAGCGCTGACCGACACCGGGGAGCGGGGAACGATCTTTTCGACGGTAAGTACGATTCTAAACGGGCTTGAAGACGAGAAGCAAACGCAGATTAAAAAACTTCTCCGCGAGCAGAAGTCGGAGAGTTTCGGCGGCCAATTGCTGTTGGCGCAATGGGAAAAAAACGACGATCAGAAGTTCGCCGTGCTGGCGCGACTCGCACCGCAGTTGGATGAACTTCAGCAAATGAATGAAGCCGACGCCAGCCGTCTGGCGAAGGCGCTCGCCCAATTTCCGAAGAACAAGGAAGGTGAGCCGGCCGCCATCGGACCGCTGCTGGATTGGATTCGCCAGCGGAATTCCGAATACGGTCGCGGCCTGGGCCAAACGCTGAAGGAGGCCAATCGGTTCGAAGACTTGAAGATGGTCGGGTACGATCCCGCGGAATGGTTCGCCGGCATGCTTCCGGATTTGGTTCGCCACGATCCGGCGACTGCCGCCGACGCGTACTTCAAGTTGGTCGCGCTCTACGAAGACGCCATGCAACGCAACGCCGTTAGCTTCTATTTCAGCGATCCCGCCAGTGAAATGCTTTCGCGGTCCACCTCCCGACTAGACCGCGAGGACACCCTGCGCGTGCAGTTGTTGCTGGCCGTTTTGGAGCACGAGAAGGGAACCAACCTTGCCTTCACAGTGAATCAGGTCAACGAAATGACCCAGCCGGTGCGACAGAAACTTAGCACGCTTGTGACGGATGCAAATAAGAAGAAGCGACCGTTGCACGAGGGTATGGAGCAATTTCAAAAGTGGCTGTCCGAGGTGCTCCGAGGAAAAACTTCGCCGGTACTACTAACCACGTACTATCGAGCGTTTAGCGACATCGAGCGAGACGCCAAGCAATCGGCCGAAATCGAAGATTGGCTGACGGAGCAAGTCGCTGCGCATCCCGAAGATTCGCAACTGAAAGACTTGCTCGCTGCGCTGCAGCACGCGGAAACGCACCGCGCGCAGCACGAAGCCCAGAAAGCCGAGGGCGACAATCCGCCACCCCCGGGCCGTGTCGAGCCGGCCGCTTACCATCAGCGGTATCAGGAACTGCTCGCCGATGCGGCAACGCCCCTGCCCGCGCGGATCGCCCTGGCGGAATTCATGTTCCACGAGGAACACGAATCGCTGCCGCCCGAGTTAGCGCTGGCCATCAATCGCTTGGCCACCGAGACCTGCGCGAGCAAGGTCCGTCTTCACGATTCCCATCATTCTTGCTTCGTGCGCAACGCGTTGGCGCTTCGGGACGACGACAACGCCCGTGAGGGAGTCGATTCATATTGGTCGGCGTGGCACAAGCGTTTTGGCCAGCCGAAAGCGGTCGTCGCCAATCGCTATCCCCGAGACGCGGATACGCTTAACGGCGGCGCGACGTTGGCTCGCGTGCTGGCGCTTTATCTTGCGGTGAGCGACGACGACAACTTGCTCAACCAGTTTATGCGGAAATACGACGAGCCACTTGGCAAGCGCCACGAGACATTTCCCCTGCTATTGCAGGCGGATCGGTCGGAACTCGCCATGCGCGTCCTGCGTTCGCACGCGCCGTCGGTCGGGGGGAACTTGACCCCGCCGCTGGTGACCTACGATGCCGCGATGGCGAAAAAGGCCGCGGAGTTTCTCGCCGGCGTGGAGGAACCGTCGCTGCGCTATTTCGCCAGCGTCTGGCTCGCCACGCTCGATGACGCCAAGCCGCAACCCGAGGGGGTGCCGTCGCGCGACGAACGATTGGTCGAGCTTGCGAAACAGCTCAAAGACATCGAGTGGCGTGCGCCAGACTTACAGCAGAAGGCGCTACTCATGTTGTGCTCTAGCCCGCCCGCGCAGGCCGAAGCGACCGCCGAGCTAGAATCGGTTGCGGATAAAATCGATCTGGCGTCGATGGCGAGCAATAACAATTCCGAACCGTTTAACGAATCGGTGGAATTAGTTGGTAAGCGGATCGAAACCGGCCTGGCAAAGGGCGACCTGGCGCCGTTTACGCGATTCCTCGATCAGACCGTCGTTTCCACGGTCGACAACGACTGGCAGTTGCGAAATGCCTTTCAACGGAAAAGTCAATCGTTGGCGGGAGGCGTCGCTAAGCAACTCGGCGCCTTGAGCGACGAACAACTTCGAGAGCTCGCGACCGCGCTGCGGCCTGTGGTAGCGCCGCCGCAAAATACGCACATCAACAACCTCAGCCAGTGGAACACCCTGTGCGCGATTGCCCATGTCCGGACGGGACAAGCCGACCAGTTTCGCGAGTGGCACAATTCGCTGAACGAACAAGCCCGTAATCGCCTCCAGCAAAACCCAATGGCTTCCGAGACGTGGGAATGGCTCGCCGCAAGCTTCGGCGAGCGAACCGGGGCGAATGCCGCCGAGCGGCTCAACGCCGTTGCCGATCTGTTGCGACTCGCCGATTCGCTCGGCTGGGTGCAGTTTGACAACGGCCTGAAAATGAAGCTCAAAGGTCAGCAGGGTAACGCAACAGGCGAGTTCGCGTTGACGAAAGTACTCTCCGAAGAAGAGCTTCTGGCCGGCGATGAGCAGCTCGCCGAGTTGACGCCCGCCAGCGGGGCCACCGCCTGCTCGCTCGCCGTGTTTCACCAGAAGGCGAATCGGTGGGACGAAACGATTCAGTTTTGCGACCAGGCGCTGGCGACGATTCCCAGCGACGAGCGCGTCAAGCGCTGCCGAATCGTGTTCCGGAAGCTTCGGGCTTTGAGAAAATCGGACCAACTCGACGCGGCCCGAGAAGTGTTTGCACAGATTGATCTCAAAGACATGCCGCAGGATATCGTGAAACAGCACGCGACCGTGAAGCAAGAATTGGAGAATCCACCCGATGCAAACTCAGAGGACGCTGCCCCGGCGAGCGACGAGACCGAACCAGAAAAAACGGACGGCTGAGCGAGGGGCAGCCGACAGGGACGCTGCCGCGGAAATATCGTCGTCTTCGTGAATCTGCTTGTGCGAGAGTCGGCAGAGGAGCGTCGGTGGGACGACGGCATTGCCCCACGTCCCTTTCTGATAAAACCCGCATACCCGATACGGAGAGCATTCCTTGCTTGATCTTCACTCCCACTTCACTGCGCCGGTCGCGATCGCAACGGCCGAATTGTTGCGCTGGCGCGCGCAGTGGCTGGTTCGGGTGCGGTCGAAAGACGGCATCGAGGGGGTCGCGGTCGCCAGTGAGCGGATGGCCTATTTATGGCCAATTGCAGTCGAGCGGGTGTTGCCCTTTTTTGTCGGCCAGGATGCTCGCGAGGTAGAGCGGCTGGTCGACGAAGTAGCTCGGCATGAGTCGAACTACAAACTTGCCGGTTTAGCGTTTTGGGTGTGCGTCGCGGCGGTCGAGGCAGCAATATTCGATCTACTCGGCAAGAATGCGGGGAAGTCCGTGGGAGAGTTGCTAGGGGGCAAGCGGCGACAAGACATTCCCGTATACCTTTCCAGCATGCGCCGCGACACCGCGCCCGAGGAGGAAGTTGCGCGGCTGAGCGAGCGGCTCGCCGAGACCGGGGCGCGAGCCGTAAAGTTCAAGATCGGCGGGCGGATGTGGAACAACATGGATGCGTCGCCGGGGCGGACGGAGCGGTTGGTTGCGTTGGCGCGAAAGGTGCTGGGCGATGACATAACGATACTAGCCGATGCGAACGGCTCCTACGACGCGCACGTGGGAGTGGAAGTGGGCCGGATGCTGGAGGAGCACGGGGTTCGTGTCTTTGAGGAGCCGTGCCCTTGGGAGGATTTCGAGGCGACCAAGCACGTGGCCGACCAACTGGAGTTGCAGGTGGCGGGTGGCGAACAGGACACGAGTTTGGAAAAGTTTCGCTGGATGGTGCAAAACCGCAGCGTCGATCTCGTGCAGCCCGATGTAATGAACAACGGCGGCTTCGTGCGGACGCTGCGGGTGGCGCGCCTGACGGCGGAGGCAAGTCTAAAGATTTCGCCTCATTCAGCGAAGAGCGACTACCGAGCATGCTACATGCTGCACGTGGCGACAGCGATAGAAAACTTGGGGCCGTTCCAGGAGTTTCCCGTAGAACGCCCGCGGAATCGCGGCGCGTGGTACGACCCGACCTTCGAGGTGAAGGCAGGCGTGGTACCGGCGCCGACGGGGGTCGGACTGGGGATGACCATTGAGGCGTCGGTGTTGAGGAAAGCAAAGGTAGTGAAGGGTTGACGAGCGTCCGAGCCGAGCCTTTTTGCTACCAGTGTTCTCGACCGCGTGCCGCTTTACCGTGGCAATTTCAACCGGCGACGACGCGACATATCTTCACCGTCACAACGTCATCGAAAGCAGATGGCGCAGAGAGATGCCCGCGTCGGAGCACCGACGAGGGCATCTCACATCGTTAAGTTTCATGCGGAGTTATCGCCCGCGACTAATCGTGGTCCCAATGTCCGTCGTGATGGTAATCGTAGTGCCCCGGTACATAGTGGTAGTGGTTACGGTGCCGCACGAATTCTCCGGGGTGATAGTCGTAGTGGGAGGTGTCGTGCCAATAGCTACGGGTGGGATAGCCGTGGTATCCACCACCGTAGTAACTCGAATGCGTGTAACGGCTGCGCGGGTGATAGGAATAACCGCCGTGGGGGCGGCCGATATCCACGTGCACGCCACCGCCGCCGAAATGGAACCCTTGGGCGCTCGCCTCTTGTCCGGATACGAAGCACAAGGCCGCCACCGCCGCGATCGTGAGAGTTAACTTCGCCATGATCCAGTCCCTCTGCAAGTAAGTCGTTGTTGGCGAGAGCCGCGTCGAGATTGAGCGGTCTTGCCTGCTCTGGTGGCTATGAAAGCACGAAGCGTGCCGGATTGGGGAAGATTATCGATAAGTGCAAGCGCCAGAATGCTTTACAACATCTTCGGGGGCGTTGTCGAGAGTTCGCCCACAGGTAATGCGCCATCATTTAGATGACGCGCTGTCTCAAATGTACTAGTGCCCGCGACGAATACGCGATCCGCTCCGAAGACGAAGCCTGCCCGCCGTGGAGGGCGTCGCGGCTAACCCTCACGGAAAGCGCGTCGCGAGCGAGCGCGGCTAAGCATTAGAAAACTGCTTTCGCGCCATTTCATTCACGCCGCGCAGATCGAGCTTGCCCGTGCTGAGGTGGGGCACTTCCTCGACTTCCACAAAGCTGTCGGGCGAGGGGATCCACAGGTTGGGCAGGCCCGCGTCGGACAACGCGCGGCAGATTTCATTGGGAGTTCGCGGCAGCTTTTGGTGGAGAACCACCAGGCGCTCGCCTTTGCGTTCGTCCGGCACGGCGGCGACCGCGATGACGGAAGCTTCCTCGTCGTTCTCGTCGCCAAGGAAACCGCGGATCGATTCTTCAATCAACAGGTGGGGCACCATTTCGCCGCCGATTTTGGAGAAGCGACTCTCGCGGCCGGTGATGTGGATGAAACCGTCGGCGTCGAGCTTGGCGACATCGCCGGTGGAGTACCAACCGTCGCGGATCACGTCGGCGGTTTTTTCCGGCTCGCCGAGATAACCTTTCATCACATTGGGGCCGGAGATGAGCAGCATCCCCGGCGAATTGACCGGTAGCTCCGCGCCGGTTTCGAGATCGAGAATCTTGGCGGCGACACCGGGGATCGGACGGCCGACGGAGCCTTCCCTCGCGCCAAGCTCATCGGCATGTGCCCGGCTGGCGGGCACGTTGACCGACACCAGCGGGGAAAGCTCGGTGGTGCCATAGCCTTCGACCGGCCGGATGCCAAACTTCGCCTCAAAGGCGTCGCTGAGCGAGGCCGGTAGTTGCTCGGCGCCCGCCACCACGACTTCCATCGATGCGAAGTCGTCCTTATCGCACCGCTTAAGGTACGAACGCAAGAACGTCGGCGTGCTCAGGATGATGTTCGTGGCATTGTCGCGGGCCAGCTTGCCGATGATTTTTGCATCGAGTGGGTTCACGTGATAAGCCGCGCGAATGTCAAGCGACAGCAGCGTCCAGAGCGTGACGGTGTAACCAAACGAGTGAAAGAACGGCAGGGCACCCAGGATCGTGTCCGATTCGTTCAGTTGCACCACTTGTTCGATGGCCTGAATGTTCGTGGCAACGTTGTGATAGGTGAGCATCACGCCTTTGGGATCGCCGGTGGAGCCGGAGGTGAAGATGACGGTGAGCACATCGTCGGCCTGGATTTTTCGCAGGCCGAGGATCGAGTCGAGCCACGACGCGGGCGTGAGATAGGCCTGGAGCGCCCCTACAAGCTTATCGCCGCGCTTGACTTTGTCGCGCAAATCTTCGAGGCAGATCACCTCGGCATCCATTTCGAGCGGAAACCGCTCCAGCACCTTCTGGCTGGTGAGCACGTGTCGGATGCCGGCCTTCTTGATGCACTTGTTGAGAACTTCGGAAGTAGCGGTGTAATTGAGATTGACCGCGATGCGGCCCGCGAGTGTGACGGCGGCGTTCGTTATGACCGCGCCCGTGGTCGGCGGCAGCAGCAGGCCGATGTACTGCTCATCGGGCGTGAACACTTCGCGCATTAGCAACCGACGGAGGATCAGGCTTCGCATAAGAAGCTGCCCGCCGGTGAGTTTGTTGCCGGTCGAGTCATTGACCTTCCACCGCCATTTGGCCCGTCGGCAACTGCGGATCATCGCCCGCGAAACGGGGAGCGTGCGTGTTTTGCGATCGAGCGCGGCGCGGACGCCGAGTTGCTGTACTGCTTGCCGCACGTCGTGCGCGTTTTGGGGTTCGGCCATCGGCTTTCCAAACCAAATCGAAACGCGGTGGGGCCATTGGCTCGACCACCGCCAGAGAAGTTTACCGCCACGGTAGCTAAAGATACTGCCCCATAGCTCATCGAGATAGACCGGAACGACCGGGGCGTTGGTCCCGCGAAGGATCGGCACGAGTCCGCGCGTGAACGACTGCAACTGTCCAGAACGGGTGATGCGTCCTTCGGGAAAGATGCAGACCAGTTCCCCGCGTTTGAGGGCCTTACGGGCTTGGCGAATCGCGCGGCGGGCGAGCCGCGGCTGCGTGCCGACCGGGATGGCGCCCATGATGCGTGCAAGGCCGCGCTTCCACGGGGAGGTAAGCAGATCGGCGCCGATCATCAGCCGCATCGGGCGCGCCGAGGTGCAAACCAGGAACAGGCCGTCGATCCAGGTGACGTGGTTGGCCACGAGCAGGGCCGAGTCATGCTCGGGGAGATTGTCGCGATCGTGTAGGTAGATGCGATAGGTGGTGTGCGCGCCGAGCCAGCCGAGGAACTTGATCGACGCTTGGGGAATGAGCACGACGATGTAAATGAAAACGGGAACCGTGGCGAGACCACACAGTAAGAACACGCTGCGAGCTTCGAACAACGGCTCCACCGTGAAGGCGGTCGTGCGCAGCCCAGCATAGACGAGCGACATTGCGAACATACCGCCGAAGGTCAGGAAGTTGCCGGCGGCGAGGATCGCCCCGCGGTGTTCCGGCGGGCTGCGATGCTGCATGAACGCGGCCAGCGGCACGTCGAACAACCCCGAGCTGATGCCGAGCATCAGCAGAAAAAATGTCGCCACCCCGTAGCTGCCGGTGAACTTGCCCGCGGGATCGACCAGGTCGCCTTCGACGGTAAACAACAGAAACGAGAAGAGCGCCAGCCCGCCTGCACCAAGCGGGAGAATGCCCAACTCGACCTTGCCGCCCGACCACACACCGGCCAGTACGCTGCCGAGACCGACGCCGACGACCAGTGCCCCCAGTAGCGGGGTGACCTGCGTCTGAAGTTTCGCATCGCCTTCGGCCGCGAACTGATCGATGTTCAAGTGTGCAAGCGTGCCCAGCGACCAAAAGAACATGATGCCCAGCGCCACTCGGAGCATCGCGGCTTCACGAGCGAGCGTGCGGAGGTCGCGCCAAGTTTGGAGTGGGAAATTCCAATCGAACACACGGCTCGGGTTGGCCGCGGGTATTCGTCGAATCCAGAGGCTCGTGATCCAGCCGATCACGCCGATTCCCACGAGCACCAGGGCGATGATCCACCAGCCGTCTTGCCCTTTTTCGCCCGTAACGCTCGGCAAGGCGAGCAGATTTCCGATGGCGGCCCCAGCTACCGTGGAAATCACGGTGATCAGCCCCATTAAACCGTTGGCGGATGAGATGCGACTTGCCGGCAACAGTTCGGGAATGCTGCCGAACTTTGCGGGGCCGAACAGGGCGCTCTGGCCACCAATGGCGGCCACGATAAAGAACAGGAATGGAATATTCCCCCAAATGATCGCGAGAACCGCCACCATCATGATGACGATCTCCGCGATCTTGCAGTTGACGATCACAATTCGCTTGCTGAAGCGGTCGGCCAAATAGCCGGACGGCGCAGCCAGCAGCAGATAAGGCAATACGAAGCACGCCATGCCCGCCGAGAGCATCAGACTGTGATGCTTGGTGTCGACGTACTGCTTGCCGATGCCGATCACCAACCAGCGGAGAGTATTGTCGTTGGTCGCGCCGAGAAACTGCGTGAGAAGCAACCCCAGGAATGGGAGCGACAGCAGTCCCGATGACGGATCGACCTCGCTTCGAGGGCTTCCCTCCTCCCCTTCGAGAGAGGCTGATTCCGGACTCGGAGGGGGGGAATGCATCGAGGACGAACCGAGGGCGGGGACTGAGCAGGCTGGAAAGCTGGGCGTGCCGTGAGACGCTGTGCCGATTGAAACTGTTGTACCGTCTCCAGCGAACAGGGAACAGGCGGACGGACTCGCCTAGTGCAACCCAGGAAAGCGCAGAACCGTTACGGTGGGTACGCTCGGCACGAGCGCTGCGAAAGTTGCGGCTGGTGAATACGGCACTTTGTGCTTGAGGGTCGAGCCGGCCCGATAATCGCCACGATAGAGACGTTAGGAGTCGCCACGCACCGCGTGCCCCATCACCAAGGACTGGTCGCTAAGGACTGGCTCGATGGAACTGAACCGCAACCAGTACTTCTTTATCGGCCTGGTCGTGTTGGCGCTGGGGCTACAGCTTCGGGTTGTGACCGCGTACATTCTGAACGAAGAAGCGACGCAATTCCTGGCCGAGAAGTTTCACAAACCCGCCGAAGGGCAGACGCTTTCGCTCGTCGCCCAGGGGACCGGCGCCCGCAAGGTGCTCGAACCACCCGAGTGGCTCGGCTGGTGCATGATCTCGGTGGGTTCCGTGCTGGTGCTGCATAGCTTGGCGATGCCAAAGCCGGGCGGGTAGTCGTTGGTCGTTAGGCATTAGTGGTTGGTGGATTTTGGCTGCAAAATTCGCGTCGATATCATTTTAACCACCACACAGCGTTCGGCACCCACCGCTAGCCGTTGCCTTGCCACGCGCGGGGGCTGTGAGTATCATCGAGACGTGACCAGGTCGGTCGCTTTTTTCTGTCTCGCGATGCAGGATTCATAGCCCATGAGCGTTCGCCGTCGCACCAAATTGAGCGAATCGGGTCCGGTGACGGTCGTCACCTTCGCCGACTCGAAGATCATCGACGAAGAGGAAATTCAAGAGCTGGGTCAGGAGTTGTACGATCTAGTGGACCGCGAGGACCGCAAGAAGATCGTGCTGAACTTCGCGCACGTGGAGTTTCTCTCCAGCGCCGCACTCGGCAAGCTGATCAGCTTCGAGAAAAAGGTGTCGCAGCACGGCGCGGAGTTGATCCTCACGAACATTCGGCCAGAGATTTACGAAGTCTTCGCGATTACGAAGCTCACGAAGCTGTTCAAGATAAAGGACGACGAAGCGGACGCGCTGGCAGTTTTGTAACGCGCGGAAATTCAACGCTTGTCGCCCGCCTCCGCCTCGCGGTTCATTGGTTCTGGTTGCCATGACTTCGCATCGTTGGTCGCAGAACATCGAGCAGACGTTGCCGAGCCGGCAAGGCGCTCATGTTCCGCTCATCGAAGAGATTCTCGCCAAGCTCGAGGAGCTAGGTTGGGAATTCCGCGACCGGTTTGGCATCCACATGGCGCTCGAGGAATCGCTCACTAACGCCATCCGTCACGGCAACAAGTTCGATGAGGCAAAAGTCGTGAAGGTCCACTACCGGCTCAGCCCCGAGCGGTTTTGGCTCATGGTGCAAGACGAAGGGCCGGGGTTTGTGCCGGAGTGCGTGCCCGATTGCACCTGCGAGGATCGGCTCGATGTCCCCGGCGGCCGCGGCCTGATGCTGATCCGCGCCTACATGAGTGACGTCTGCTACAGCGACCGCGGCACCTGCGTCACAATGGAGAAGATTCGCGGACAGGAGCCGGCGATGGACGATTGAGCCGGGCGATGCTCCTTGCCAGCGCGGCGAACTTCAAATCACGACAACGAAGGCCAAGTGGAGTCGGATCGAACAGAAGGTCGCAAAGGGCGCAAAGAAAACCAAGAATTAGTTTCCTAAATCTTCTTCTCTTCCTTTGCATTGCAAATCCGTAAAAGCTCGTTTTCCGAACAAGAGATTTGAACAGGAGGAAACAGAGAGAACAGAGAAACGTATGGCTATCTTCTTTTGTCTTCTTTCTCTGTTTTCTCTGTTTTCTCTGTTTCCTCCTGTTAAATCCTTTGGTTGCGGCCTTACGGCCGCGCTGTGATCATTGCGGACTTCTGTTCAAGATTCTGGCCTTCCTTGTGTGGTGCGTGCTTGACAGCGTTAATCCCTCGTCTACCGCTGCACCACGGTCGCACTCATCTTCGCGGCCAATCGCTTGAGGGCTTCGCTGGCGTCGTTGCGGTCGAGGTGGGCGTGGATGATGCTGGGGCCGGTGGTGTCCTGCCAGGCTTCGATCAGGGCGAGATCGAATTCGCCTTCCGTGAAGGCTTCGTAGCCGGTGCCGCCCCCGAGGACTTGGGGTAGGTTTTGATACTGCCACGGTTGGACTTCGTTGAACTTCCACTCGCCGGGGTGAAGCAGTCGCTCGGTGCCATAGCCGGCGTTATCCAGCACGATCACGATGACGGGCGACTTCGCGCGGACGATGCTCGATAGTTCCATGCCGGTCATTTGGAACGCACCGTCGCCGACGATCGCCACGACACGGGCGTCGGGGCGCGCGGTGCTCGCGCCCAGCGCGGCCGGCACGGCAAAGCCCATCGACGTGTAGTAGGCTGGGCTAAGGAAGTCGGTCTGGCCACGGGTGGTCAGTTCCGCGGTTGCGAAGAGTGCATCGCCCACGTCGGCGATGACAATCGTGTTGCCCGTGAGTTGCTCGTCGAGCCGATCAATGAGCCGTTTGATTTTGAGCGGCGCCTCGGGATCGAGAACAAATGCTTCCTTGCGCCAATCGGTCGGCGCCGGGGGTGGCGGCGTCTTGGGTTGCGGCGCGCGGCGGGCGAGTGTCCGCAGAAAATCCTCCAGCAGCACGTCGTGGTAGTGGTGGTGGCCGATGCGCAGCTCTTCGCTGGTGGCGTAGATGCAATCGGCCGCGTCAAGCTCAGCGGTGTAAACGCCCAGGTTGATGTCGGTCATGAACGTGCCGAGCATCAGGACGCAGTCGCTCGCTTCGACGTAACGTGTAATCTCGTCGCGACTCATGGCGCCGATGTAGAGGCCCATGTAGAGCGGGTGCGTTTCCGCCACCACGCCCTTGCCGAGCATCGTGGCGGCCATGGGAATGCCAGACGCTTCGGCTAGCTTCAGCGCGTCGGCTTGCAGGCCAAAGCGGTGAAGCTCGACGCCCAGTAGGATCACCGGCTGGCGAGCCGATTCAATCCGCTTGGCCGCTTCCTCGACAGCTTCCGCCAGCGCCCGGGTGTCGCTCCGCATGAGCGTCTGCTCGTAGGAGGGCATCGTTTCGGGTCGGACGTGAACCATGTCGCGCGGGATGTCGATATAGACCGGCCGACTGTGGCGTTTGCAGGCGGCCAGCACGCGGTCGATCTCGCGAAACGCCGTGAGGGGATCGTTCAGTTCCGTCCCGGCAACGCACAGCTTCTCGAACACGTCGTACTGCGTCCGAAAGTTGCGAACCATGTGATGCAACAGCGGCTTGTGGGTGCGTTCTCGCAAGCCGGGAGAGCCGGTGATCAGCACCACGGGAGATTTTTCGGCGTACGCGCCGGCGATCGAGTTGCAGACGCTCAGGCCGCCCACGCAGTAGGTGACGCACAACGCTCCCATGCCGTGAACGCGAGCATAGGCATCGGCGGCAAAGCCGGCGCAGTCCTCCCGCGTGCAGCCGACGATGTTCAGCGGACTTTGCTCGAGCATCGTGTAGAGCGCGAGGATGTAGTCGCCCGGTATGCCGAAGACGTCGGCGATGCCGTAATCTTGCAGCCGCCCAATTAGGTACTCGCCAATCGACGGATTCTGTTCGCGGCGAGAGGATGCGGAGGGGGTCATTAGTTTGCTCCGTTGTAGGAGACCTACGGTCGGCCACTCGTGCGGGGCGGGAGACCCGCGCACAACTTCGCGGACTCAGGGCGTGCCACCCACGGTGCCGCCCATTATACCGATTGTCGCGGGAAAGGAATTGTGGCCGGAGACTTTACAGGTATCGCGTTTATGTCAATGATATGTGGGGCGGCGCGGGAAGCGGTCGGCTCGAGATGGAGATTCGTACGCGAAGTTAGCGCACACTGCGTAAGGAGACGCGAATGGCAGCACAAACGCGAGGCAAGTCCGTGGCAGAGCCGCCAGCCTCTTCCGGGCCAATGGCTGCGGCCAAGGACCGCATCGCGGCGATCGATATTGGTTCCAATAGCGTGCGGTTGGTCGTCGCGCAAGTATTGCCGTCGGGTGGCTACCGAGTGCTTGACGAAGAACGTGAGAACACACGCTTGGCCGCCGCGCTGATCGAAACGGGTCGGCTGGCTCCCGAGGCCGAGGAGGCCACGCTCGTCGCACTTCGACACTTTATGTCAATCACTGAGGGCTATGGCACCAAACAAGTGCGGGCCATCGCCACCAGCGCCGTTCGCGACGCTTCCAATGGCACGCAATTCTGCGCTCGAGTGCAGCAGGAATTGGGCCTGAAAGTGGAAGTCATTACGTCGGGCGAGGAAGCCCGGCTGGCCTATTTGAGCGTCGCGCGGGCGTTCGACGTGGCGGGCCGCCAGATTGCCGTGGCAGACATTGGCGGCGGCAGCACAGAAATCGTGCTGGCTTCTTCCGGCATGATCGACGAGGTCTACGCCACCCGGCTTGGCGCGGTGCGAGTGACCGAGGAATGCGGCTTGGCGGATAAGGTTTCCGAGCGACAGCTTGCCGAGGCGGAGCGATTCATTGATCGGCAATTAAAGAAACACGCCCGCAAGGTGCCATTCGTGCCGAGCATGTTGTATGGCACCGGCGGCACGTTCATGGCCATGGCCGCAATGATCATGGCTCGCGATGGCCAAGAGGGCCAGCCGATGTGGGGCTACCGCGTGCAGCTTGCCGAGGTACATCATCTGATGCTCGATCTTGCGCAAATGTCGCTCGAGCGCCGCCGCAAGGTGACGGGCCTCAATCCGCAGCGGGCCGACATCATCGTGGCCGGCGTGTTGGTGATCGAGCGCGTGATGCGGCACCTGCACGTGAACGTGGTGCAGGTTCACACCCGCGGAGTGCGCGACGGGATGTTGCTCACGATGATCAAACAGCCGTCGGGTCGATCGGTCTCCACCGATGATCGGCGGTCGGCGGTCGAGCAGTTCGCCAAGGCCTGCGGTACCGATTTGCGCCATGCGCGGCAGGTGGCACGTATCGCGAGCCGGCTGCTCGATCAATTGGCCGAGCCGCTGGGAATCGCCGCCGAAGATCGCGAGGTGATCGAGCAGGCGGCAATCTTGGCGAACGTGGGGTACCTCATCAATTTCAAGCAACATCACAAACACAGTTACCACTTGATTCTCAATAGCGAGTTGGCGGGTTTCGAGCGTCGCGAGCTGAAGCTATTGGCCAATGTGGCCCGTTACCACCGCGGCTCTCCGCCGAAACAAAAACATGAAGGTTTCGCTGATCTTGATCCGAAAGACCAAGAGCGCGCCGCGAGGCTCGCGGCAATTCTACGACTGGCCTTCGCGCTCGATCGCACCCATCAGCAACAGGTAAGTGAAATTGAGTGCCGCGTGGTTAACGGCCGGGTCGATATCGCCGTCTCCGCAAAAGGCGACGCCGCGGTCGATATCTGGGCGGCTCGGCGGAAGGTGGACCTGTTCGAGAAGGTATTCCGCAAGCAGGTGGTGATAACTGCAAAGGCTTCGTAGCGATCTCGATGCGGGCGGGGTAGAATGGTGATGGCGGTCGGTGAACCGAATGCCGCTTTCTAAGGAACTAGTTCATGCCCAAGCTAGACTACCGAAATATCGAAAAAGACCCCGCTCGCTGCGGAGGACAACCTGTTGTGGCCGGCACTCGGATACGAGTGGCGACGGTACTGACGTGCTATCGGCAAGGAATGAGTGTCGAAGAAATCGTCCAGCAGTATTCCTCGCTGACACCCGCTGACGTACACGATGCACTTGCCTTTGCTTACGACCATCTTGACGAGATTGAAACCGATTTGGCGGCAGATGACGAAGCGATAGTAAAAGCCACGTACGCGGCTGGCAAATCTCCTCCATGAGCAAGCCGCGCTTCTTCACGGACGAAGATATCTACGGCGCTGCGGCTATTGCATTGCGTCGAGCGGGATTCGACGCGGTCTCTACTCCCGAAACTGGTCGAATGCGCACGTCGGATGAATCGCAGCTTGTTTGGGCAGTTGGAGAAGGACGCACACTTGTCACATTCAACGTGGCCCATTTTGCGTCACTTCATTCTGTTTGGCTTGGAACGGGCAAATCACATGCGGGAATTGTCGTCTCCAGCCAGCGACCCATCGGCGACTTGATGCGACGCCTCGTGCGATTGGCAAACGCGTTGGATGCCGACTCGATGTGCGATCGAATAGAATACCTGTCGGATTGGTAAGGGCCTATTATAGCTGAGCGAGCCGTTCCACTCCATGTTCAGTGATAATCCCCGAAATCAGCCCCGCTGGTGTCACGTCAAACGCCGGGTTGTAAACCGCGATGCCGTCGGGCGCAAGCGGACTGCCGAACGGGTTGGTGATTTCATTCGCAGCCCGAACTTCGATTGGAATTTCGGCACCGGTGGCGATGGCCTGATCGAATGTCGTTGTGGGGGCGGCAACATAGAACGGGATTCCATGCGCGCGGGCCAGGACGGCAACGCCGTAGGTGCCGATTTTGTTCGCGGCGTCGCCGTTGGCGGCGATGCGATCCGCGCCCACGATAACCGCCTGCACGCGGCCCTCCCGCATGACCTGTGCGGCCATCGAATCGCAGATGAGCGTGCAAGGAACTCCGGCCTGCATGAGTTCCCAAGCGGTGAGCCGTGCGCCTTGCAGCAGGGGCCGAGTTTCGTCGACGAATACGTGCGGCCGCTTACCTCTGCGGTGAAGTTCAAGGATGACCGCCAGCGCGGTTCCTTCGCCACCGGTGGCCAGCGCGCCGGTATTGCAATGAGTGAGAATGCCGGCGGCGGGCAAGTACGCGAGCAAATCTGCTCCATTTCTGGCGATGGCCGCGCACTGCTGTCGGTCCTCGTTGTGGATCGCGCGGGCTTCTGACAGCAACCGCTTAGCAAGGCGATTGGCTTCGGCTGTGTCGATGACTTTCCGCATTCGTTTCAGCGCCCAGAACAGATTAACCGCGGTGGGCCGGCTCGTGGCAAGATGGTCACACGCCCGCATCGCGGTTTGCGGGTCGATTGCGGCAAGACAGACGCCATAGGCCGCCGCAACGCCGATCGCCGGCGCGCCGCGCACGCTAAGCTGCTGGATCGCGTGCCATACGTCGTCCACCGTGCGGCAGTCGAGATAAACAGTTTCACCGGGTAAGCGCGTCTGGTCGAGCAGCCGTAGATGGCCATTGGCGCGGCCCAGCCATTCGATGGTGGAGTAAGAAGCAGGCATTATTGTCCGCAGATGTCGCAGATGTTCGCAGATAAGAAGAATTGACGAGCAATTTGGTGGCAACGTGCTAATCCGATTCGTCTGTCGTCAGGATTCCATATGACTGAGTGAGAATGAAGCGTTTGTATTCCAGGCGGGGTGCCCCGAAGTTGACTAAGAGCCCGCGCGTGACTCCGGTCGCTTTTAGGTAATGAATTGTCTGAGCATGGTGTCCTGGGGCAATCGCAGCCAATGCCTTGAGTTCAAGCACAATGGCATCATAGCAAAAGAAATCGGCTTCATAGCGAGATGTGAGCGTACTGTTTTTGAATTTAATTGTCAGCGGCTTCTCTCGAACGAACGGAATACTTCTCTCATCAAGTTCAATCGCCAACG
This sequence comes from Pirellulales bacterium, assembly GCA_040901765.1. Taxonomy (GTDB): domain Bacteria; phylum Planctomycetota; class Planctomycetia; order Pirellulales; family Lacipirellulaceae; genus JBBDYG01. The sequence goes on along the minus strand of JBBDYG010000097.1, from coordinate 43,848 downwards.
CTTCTTGATAAACAGCTTCGAGAAACCCGTGCCCGAGCACGTTATGTACTTCCATGCAGGCGCCAATGATTGCATAAGTCTGAGGATCGCGTCGGGCAGAATCGAGCTCGTCGCTTGACATAATCATCACGCCATTCTCTTTATCTGCGCCTATCTGCGACATCTGCGGACAAGTCTACCGACTAGTTTTCGCACTTTCGGCATCGGTGAACCTGGGTTCGTACTTCATTCCGAACGTCTCCGCCACGGCTTTGTTGGTCACCTCGCCGCCAAATAGATTGATTGCTCGCGCAACCGGCCGCAGGGTGCGGGCGGCTTCTTCGAGGCCCCGGCCGGCGATTTCAATCACCCACGGAAGCGTGACATTGCAGAGGGCGAACGTGCTAGTGCGGCCAACGGCGCCGGGCATGTTCGTGACGCAATAGTGAACCACGTCGTGAACGATGTATGTGGGTTTGCTATGGGAGGTGGGCCGGCTGGTGGCAATGCAACCGCCCTGGTCGATCGCCACGTCGATGATCACGCTTCCGGGCTTCATCCGCTGGAGATCTTCCTCTTCCACAAGCCGCGGCGCCTTGGCTCCCGGGATCAGCACGGCACCGATCACTAAGTCGGCACGCAAGAGTTGTTCACGTATCGTGTGGCGGTCGCTGAACAGCACATCGACGTTGGGCGGCATCACGTCGTCGAGATAACGCAGCCGGTCCATGTTGATGTCGAGCAGTGCCACATCGGCCCGGAAGCCGGCTGCAATCTTGGCCGCGTTCGCGCCGACGACTCCACCGCCGAGGATCGTGATGTGCGCCGGCGCAACGCCCGGCACGCCGGCGAGCAGGATGCCGCGTCCCATTTGCGGTCGCTCCAAATACTTCGCCCCTTCTTGAATGCTCATCCGGCCGGCGACTTCGCTCATCGGCGTCAACAGCGGCAAGCGGCCTTGGTCGTCGGCCAGCGTTTCGTAGGCGACGCAGGCAGCGCCGGACGCTGCCATCGCCTCAGTCAGCGCCCGGTCCGCCGCGAAGTGGAAGTAGGTAAAAAGAATCTGTCCCCGTCGAATCAGCGAAAACTCCTCAGGCTGCGGCTCCTTGACCTTCACGATCATGTCGGCCAGGCCGAAGATGTCCGCCGGCCCGGCCATCAATTCCGCGCCCGCTGCCAGATAGTCGTGATCGGACAGTCCCGAGCCAACACCGGCACCGGCTTCGACGAGTACTCGATGGCCGCGGCGCACAAGCTCCTCGACACCGACCGGCAGCATGGCGACGCGGTATTCGTCCTGTTTGATCTCGCGGGGAACGCCTACAATCATGGAACGACCTGTCGTTACGGGACGGATGGATTCTCGCCGAATTGTAGGCGAAACCGACGCAGAATAAAGGCTGTCGGCCCTCGGCTGTCAGCTATCGGCCAGAGGGTTTTTAGCGTGAGCAAATCAACTACGGGACGATCCACTTGGTGGTGGCCGCTGGGGCTGATTGCCGCGGGACTGCTGGTGTGGGGCGCGCTCTTCGCCCTGGGAGCCTATTTGGATTTGGGCAGCGAACGCCCCGATGAAAACAGCTCCCGCGATTGGCAGAAAGGCCTAATCGTGCTGGGATGTACGCTGGGCTTTCTCGCGTTCTGGGGAATTGCGCTGTGGAATCGCAGCCGGCGTATGCGGCGCGAGAAACCCGAACGATGAAATTAATGGAAGTCATGCGGCAGTCTTATTGACTCGGTGCGGCTCGACTTGCGATAGATTGTCCTTCGAAAGATGCTAAAATACTACTGGCGAGTACGGCTAGGCACTTGCGGAATTAAGATTCTAGGGAGACGATACCGATGTCGACGGTTCATGTTGACGACCGATTGTATCAGCAGACCAAAGAGGTGGCTCTTGCCCTGGGCAAGAGCGTTGACGAGTTCGCGGAAGTTGCATTGCGCGATGCCCTGGTTCGTGTCGGTCCGCCTACCATTGTCCGAAACGGCCTGTTGGTATTTGACGTTGCTGGCATGGCGCCGACCATAGAACCCGCAACTGTTCGTCACTGGATTGAGGAGGAAGGATTTTGATCGCGTTGCCGGACGTCAACTTATTACTGGCACTGGCTTGGAGTAACCATCGACATCACGAACTTGCGCATGAGATTGGTTGAACAATAAGCAAGAGACTGAGTGGGCGACATGCTTATTCACCCAGTCGGCCTTTATGCGCCTCTCATTGAATCCGCAGGTAGTTGGATTCTTAATTCCTGCCACTTCGGCATTCGACGCACTGACCAGTATCATCGTACACCCTGAGCATCAATATCTGGCGACCACGCCGCAATTAATGGATGGGTCATTCACCGAATTGATTCCGCGAATCACAGGCTATCGGCAAGTGCCGGACGCCACTTTGCTCAGTATGGCCCGGATGCACGATGCGAAGCTTGTAACTTTTGATCGAGGTGCGGGAAGTCTCTGTCCTTGGAAGGAGCATGTGCAAGTCCTTGAGGCCTCATAGCTCGAACGAAATCGTTAGCGAATGAACGCAATTCCCCATGCTGCGTCTCAACGGTAGGAGTGTGTCGGCCGAGTGAGCTATGGCTTCTCAGTTGAGGCACCGTTGGGCGGCTGTTCGGAATTCTCGCCCCGTCGGCTGCGGGGGCGACTGGCACGGCGTGGTTTTTCCTCAGTCGTTTCGGGCTGAGCGGAGAGAGTTACATCGACGGACGATGCCAACGCGGTATTAGCTTCAGTGGGATAAGTCTGCCCCTTGGCCTTAATCACGTCGCCAGGGTTGGCGAATTGAACACCCAGTAGATCCGCTTCCACCTTCGCGTCCTCGGCAAGCTCGCCACGGATTTTGCCGCCTTCGCCAGCATCGACCACAAACTTTCCTTTCTTCACGCTGACCAAGATGCCCTGGACGTGAAACCACTCCGCTTCCTCGGCTTCATCCGCCTTCGCATCGCGATCTCGAGACGGGCGACGGCGGACCGGACCTGTCGGCTCTCGATTGATGCGATCTTGGAGCGTCGGTCGCTCGTCACCCGTGGCGGGATCGAACTCCGCATCGGTCGCGGCAAGATCGCCGCCCTCTTCACTTGCCTCTTCCTCTGCCATCGCGGCGCGAGCCTCTTCTTCCGTCGTCGGTTCGAGCGTCGGCTCAAACTCCTGGCGCGGAGAGAACGTGGTCAACATCGCCACCGGTTCCGTCACCAATTTTCGTTTGGTGATCGGGGCATAGAACCGCACGGCGGTCCGGGGTTGCAGGAATTCCGCGCCTCCCTCGCCCTTGACGTTGACCGGCGCGTCGGTGCCGAGTTTGACCCGCCATCGGCGGCCCTCATCCGAAATGACGTTGATCTCACCGGCACGGACATTGAACGAATAAATCTTGCCGCTCACTGTCCAGTCCTCGGGCTTGACCTGCTGCTGGCGGCGCAGTTCCCATTCGCGGTACTCCGGCGTTCCAGGCCGCGGAATCTGGGGCTGAGCGACCGCCGCGGAGCCAGCGAGCGAAAACAGGGCGAACGTGACGATGAGGCGATTCATTTCTGGGGTCGTCCAGGGATGGTCGGTGGTGCATTGCGTGGCTCAGGTGATTCGTACCGACTACCTGCAATTCTTGCACCGGCCGCCGTCCGTTGCCAGCGGTCGAGGGGGCTGGGACAATGGAATCTGCTCCGCGAACCTGCGGTCGCCCGGCACAACCCCCTCCATCCAGCCCCGTGACGCCTCCTATGAAGCAAATGACAGTCCCCCAATTCACGGCGATGAAGCAGGGGGGGCAGAAAATCTCGGTCCTGACCGCCTACGACTACACGATGGCGGCCCTGCTCGACGAGGCCGGAATCGAGGGAATCCTCGTCGGCGACAGCCTGTCGATGGTCGTCCAGGGCCACGGCAACACGCTGCCGGTGACGCTCGACGAGATGATTTACCATGCGGAAATGGTCGGCCGGGCGGTGCGGCATGCCCTGGTGATCGTCGATATGCCGTTCCCTAGTTTTCATGTCGGCCGGTTCAAGGCCATCGAGAACGCAGGGCGGATTCTTAAAGAAACCCGCTGTCATGCGGTCAAGCTAGAAGGAGGCGTCGATCAGGCCGACACGATCGCGGCCTTGGTGTCGGCGGGAATTCCCGTCATGGCCCACTGTGGACTGCGGCCGCAAAACGTTCACCAACTCGGCGGCTACCGCGTGCAGCGCGATCGCGAGCAACTGCTCGCAGATGCCAGGGCTGCCGAGGGCGCCGGTGCGTTTGCCGTGGTGCTCGAGTGCATTCCGAGCGACGTGGCCCGCGACATTACCGCTACGCTGTCGATTCCCACCATCGGCATCGGCGCCGGTCCCGACTGCGACGGCCAGGTGCTCGTGGTGAACGACGTATTGGGAATCACCACCGACTATGCGCCGCGGTTCGTGAAGGCCTACGCCGATCTTAAGACGGAGATCGTTCGCGCAGCGCGAGAGTATCGAGACGAAGTCCGCTCGGGCAAGTTTCCGGATGCGAAGCACGGATATGAGTGAGAGTGTGGTAGGCGGCTTCAGTCTCCGCCGAGCCGATCGCACTGCCATACACTCACAACAAGGCCGTTCACGGCCTTTCCCGCGCACCGGTAATAGGCCCAGACTCTCAGTCCACTCCCTCACCCGCAAGCAGAGCGGTCACATCGGCTTCCAGAGTTGGGAGGTTTGCGCGGATGATCTCCCACACCTGGGCTTCATCAATCAAGTCGTAGCCATGGATCAACACGTTCCGAAACGAAATGATCTGCTGGTATTCGCCAATCCTTGAGGCGGTCGTCGGATCCACGTTTGCCAATCGACCAACGGCCTCGCCGATGATCTCGAAATTTCGCTCGATTGCTTGTCGCAAGAGCCGGTCGGACCGGTAGTCGTCCAGAGTCTTGCCCGCGGTAGCCTGCCGTATGAAAGCGGCCGCGTCCCGAATGTCCTCGAGCAGTTTGGGACTCTTACGTTCCATACAGCAGCCTGCGCGTGTGATTCGCCTCGCGGATGAAGTAGGGATTCTTCATCGCAGACGACATGACCAGATCGACGGGGTATCCAAACAAGTTGGACAATTCGTCGCGAAATGCAAAGTAATTCCGCAACCAGGGCCCGAGATCCTGGTCGGCCGCGAATTCAACGATGAAGTCCAGGTCGCTCCGCCGAGGATCAAACTCTTCGTCGGACGTCGCCGAGCCAAACACTTCCAGCCGCTCGACGCCAAACCGCGCGCAGAGTTCGTGAATGTCAGCCTGTTTTTCAACGATTGCGGAGACCATCGTAGCCCTCGAACACTATTGTAGCCCGTCGTCCCCCACAGTGAAACACCGCCGCCTCTATCGCGAAGCGGCTCCACAACTTAGCCCAAGGCTGTTCGCGCCAGCGAGCTACCCTGGGTCACCGATTCGCCCAACGCCGCTTTACGCTGAAGCCGTTGCACAATCCATCTACGCCCGCAACGCGGCTGCTGTGTTGGTGGATGAAAAGGCGGGTCTTCGCTGTTGTTGTCTGGCAGACCATTCCGTGCTATAAGTTCAATATGCTCCATTTTGAACAGATCGTCGGTGCGGTTCACGGTCTCAGTCCGGAGGAGAAGCTGAGATTACGTTCTCTGCTCGATGAAGAACTCAAGTTGCAGATAGCTCCGGCCGTCAACGGTTCCAAACCGACGAGCGGGTTGATCGGACTCTTTGCCGACGAGCCGGAATTGATCGACGAAATCATGGAGTCGGTCTACGAGCATCGGAGCCGTCCGCTGCGAATGGATGAATAGCCGCGGAGCAGGTCTCGATGGAACGGTCTCTTCTCGATACGGATACATTTTCCGAGGTGCTCAAAGGACGACACGTTTCCATCTGCCGAATGGCGGATGCGTATTTGAGTGTATTTGGACGCTTCACGCTTTCCGTCACAACCGTCACCGAGTTGATCGACGGCTTTCGCGCCCAGGATTGTGCCTAGTCGGCCCCTCCCAAACATTCCAAAAACGTAACAGTTTAGCCGAATGAAGGCGGAGGGGATCAAAGTAGCGGAATTCGTGAGAATTCCGCCGTGCAACCGCAACGGAATTCTCACGAATTCCGCTACGACTTCAATCCGCTAAACAGTTGCCCAAAAACATTGCGCTTGCAAAGTGCCACCACTTCCGGTATGGTGTACGTCTGAACAAATCTCTCGAATCAGGAGTACATCAGCCATGCGCTTCCATAACCGTCCCCCGCCCGACTCGCCCCCACCCTAACCCTCCCCCGCAGGAGAAGGGAAATCCGCGCTCCGCCTTCCGAATTCCGTATTCGGAATCCGCTCGCGGTGCGCGCCAACGCTGACCTTGTCGCCCAGCGCAACGGTCATCGCTCCCGGTGCGCGCTGAAGCGCGTCTTGACGAGCCAGCAGAGCGCGACTTGTTGCGCACCCGCGAAAGAATCGACGAAACAATTCCTGGGAGAAATCGACACGAGAATCATCACAACACTTTACCACTCAATGCTTTACTGCAAAGTTCAACCCCCTGCGCCGAACCGAATTGATTCGCAAACACAAGTGAGAGTTGTTCGGCACGTGCGAAACAACGAAACAATTGGTGACATCACCGCTTGCGGCTTAGCGTCCCGCCACTCTGCAATCCGAAATCCGCAATCTCCGTCCATGATACGATGGGGTAGTGTTTACGAATGACCAAGGAGGCTGGCCCACGAGGCTTTTCAGCAATGACGAAGTTGATGACTTTTCTAATGCTCCTGTTCTTGACGCTCGGGTCGTGCGCTTTCGCCGCTTCACAACCCAACATTCTTTTGATCGTCGCCGACGATCTGGGCTGGAACGACGTCGGCTACCACAACCCGCGAATGCGAACGCCGCAGCTTGATCGGCTCGCAGCAGAGGGGGTGCGGCTCAATTGGCATTACGTCACCACCGAATGCACGCCTACGCGGGTCTGCTTGATGACGGGCCGGCATCCCAGCCGGTTCGGGCCGCACTGCACGCATGCCTCGAACGACCAGGCATTTCCGATCGGCACGCCGACATTGGCGTCGGTGCTCAAGTCGGCGGGATACGAAACGGCAATCGTCGGCAAGTGGCACCTTGGCTCCAAGCCCGAGTGGGGACCGAACCACCACGGCTTCGACTATTCCTATGGCTCACTGGCCGGCGCGGTCGGCATGTATGACCATCGCTATCGATTGGGCAGCCCCTTCGAGAAAACATGGCACCGCAACCACGAGTTCATCGAAGAGGAAGGGCACGCGACCGATCTGGTTACCGCGGAGGCGGTGCGGCTGATCGAGCAACCTCGCCAGCGACCCTTCTTTCTCTATGTGCCGTTTCATTCGGTGCATACGCCGCTCGTCGAGGAGCAAAAGTATCTCGATCGGGTTACGCACATCGAGCACGCTGACCGTCGCCTCTACGCGGCCGCGGTTAGTCATTTGGATGACTCCATCGAACGACTGCTGGACGCACTCCGGCAAACCGGGCAGTTGGAATCGACCCTGATCGTCTTCACTTCCGACAACGGAGGCCAAGTGAATCATACGGGCCAGCAGTATCCGCCGCCCGATCCGAAACTTGAGCGTTTCAGCTCGAACAAACCGCTGCGTGGCCGCAAGACAGACGTTTACGAGGGCGGGATTCGCGTTCCCGCGCTGCTGTATCGGCCCGGCACTTTGTCGCCAAGCGTTTGCGAAACGCCGCTCCATGCGGTCGATTGGCTGCCCACGCTTGCCAAACTCGCGGGTGCGCAACCGCCGGCTGACGTGCCGCTCGATGGAACGGACGCCTGGCCCCATCTCACCGGCACAGCGACCGAACCGCTGGTCCGTACTCTGTACTGGAACCGCAGCGCGGGCAATCAGCGCCGCACTGCCCTGCGACATGGCGACTGGAAACTGTTGCGTCCTAACGCGGACGCCCCGTGGGAACTCTACAATCTCGCACACGATCCGTACGAAACAACGAACTTGGTTGCACAAGAGCCAGGACAGGTTCAAGAACTGCAGGTGCTATTGAGCGTTCAGCAAGCCAAGGACGCCCGAGTTAGTAGAACGGCCACACCAACGGAACCAGCGTTACCGTGATGGCGTAGACGATCAGATTGAGCATCCCGCCGAAGCGTAGGTAATCGCGGAAGTGGTAGCCACCGGGGCCATAAACCATCAGGTTGGTTTGATAGCCAATCGGTGTGGCGAAGCCGCAGGAAGCGGCCATCATGATCCCGAATACGAACGGTAAGTAGCTTACGTCAAGTGTGTTCGCTGTGGCCATCGCCAGTGGAAACATCAGCACCGCCGCGGCGTTGTTGGACAGGACTTCCGTGAACAGCATCGTCACGCCGTAAATCACAACCAGCGCCAGCCAGGGATTGTCGCCGACGCCGACGACGAGCGAATTGACGATGAATTTGGCTGCCCCGCTAGTTTCCATCGACTTGCCCAGGGCCAGCGAGCCGCCGATGGCGACCAACATCTGCCAATCGATGCTGCGGCGGGCGCTCAGCGTGGTGCAGCAGCGAGTGCCGATCATCGCCACCGCCGCCAGCAGCGCCGCGGTTACAATCGGCAGCCAATTCGTCGCGGCCAGCAGGACCATCGCCGCGAGGATGGCCAGCGACAACCACGACCGTTCGTGCCGCAACGGGGTGTAACCATCGACTCGGCTGATCAGGAAAAAATCGCGGGAATTGCGGTGTTGCTCCAGGAAACCCGACGGCGCTTCGAGCAGCAGGGTATCGCCCACGCGGACCGTGATGTCGCCAATCTTGCCCGGCAACCGCTCGCCATTACGCGAAACAGCGATGACCACGGCGTTATAGGTCGTCCGAAACCGCGCATCGCGAATCGTTTGTCCGACCAGTGGGCTGGTGTCGGAAACGACTGCTTCGATGAGCGCCCGCTGAAGTCGCGGAGCGTCGAGGCGAAAAAGTTGGTTGGTGGCGGGGATCAGGCCGCGGATGTTTTGCAGCTCGACGACCGATTCAACAACGCCGACGAACACCAGCCGGTCGTGCGCGCGGAGCGTCTCTTGCGGAGAAATCGCCGGCCGCACTTCCCCTTCGCGATCGATCTCAACCAGAAACAAGCCGGTTAGATGCCGCAGGCCGGCTTGCTCGATGTTCAGCCCAATCAGCGGGCTGCCGGCGTCGACGAGCATCTCGACCGTGTACTGCCGCGGGTCGGCCTGCTCGGCCAGCACCCGTTTGCGATCGGGCAGCAGCCAGCGATTGAAGAGAAGCATGTAAGCAATACCCGCGATCGCACAGGGCAACCCGACCCACATCGGATCAAACAGCTGTAGCGGCTGACCGGTTCGTTCCTCGACGAGTTGACTCACAATCACGTTCGTGCTGGTGCCAAGCAGCGTACACAATCCACCAAGAATGGTCGCGAAGCTCAACGGCATCATCAGCTTCGAGGCGGAGATGCGAAGTTTTCTTGCCCAGTCGAGTACAACGGGCATCATCATCGCCACCAGGGGCGTGTTGTTCATGAAGGCGCTCATCACGGCCATCGGGACCATCATGCGGATCTGGGCTTCGGTCACGCTCTTCGGCCGGCCCAGCAGCCGCTGCACCAGAAACTGCATCGCCCCCGTCTCGCGAATCCCGGCGGCAACGACAAACAGCGCGGCGACGGTGATCATGCCTTCGTTGGCGAACCCAGCTAGGGCTTCCGACGGAGCCAACACCCCGAGGGTCATCAGCAGCGTCACTCCGCCAATCATCACCAGGTCGGTACTGGCGCTGGTCAGGGCGAGGGTCGCCACGACCAGTATCACCACCCCGACCGATATCCAGGCATCAATACCCACTCGAAACTCCCATGAAGGCTGTCGGCTATCGGCCAGAAGTGTGATTCAGCGATTTTTCCGGCCGAAAGCCGGTAGCCGATCGCCGACAGCCACATTGCAATCCCATCGGCCCATCGTAATCGGGGTTACCGGCTCACGCGAGGCCAGACCTACACCGAAGCGATTTCTGCACGACCTGTCTTGGAAAACGCGCCGGCGCTGGACTAGAATGTGCGGGCACGGCGAAAGAACGTCGCCGACAACGCAACCCACTTCTCTCACCTGAGGCGGCAATGGCAAACGGGTCAATGGCTAACAACGAACGGCAAGGGCAGTTGTTCTTGGGGTGCTTCATCGCGCTGGTCACCACGGCATTCGGGTTCATCTCCCGCGTGTTCTTGCTCGATCAGTGGGGCGACGAGTTTGGTCTTGATCCAGCCCAATTGGGACGCCTTGCCGGGATCGGCATTTGGCCATTCGCCGTGAGCATCATTGGTTTCAGCTTGTTCATTGATCGCATTGGTTACAAGACCGCGATGTACTTCGCATTTCTCGGCCATGCGACTTGGGTTGTGATGGGCGTGAGTGCTTACTTCGTCTCGCAGCAGGGCAACAACGACCTGGCGTTTTCGTTGCTGTACTGGGGCAGCCTGATATTGGCACTTGGGAATGGAACGGTGGAAGCGTTTATCAATCCCGTGGTGGCCACAGTCTATAGCACCGAGAAAACCAAATGGCTGAACATTCTACACGCTGGATGGCCCGGAGGTTTGGTGTTAGCGGGAATGCTGGTCATCTTCATGCAGGATACTGAATGGTGGATCAAGATTGGACTCATCGCAATTCCGGCCGTGGCTTATTTTCTGTTGCTTGCTCCCTTGAAGTTCCCGGTGAGCGAGCGCGTCGCTTCGGGCGTGAGCTACCGCTCAATGTTGGCGGAGTTCGGCACGCTCGGCGCGATCGTTGTCGGGTTTCTAGTGACGTTGCAATTGATGGACTTCTATTCCATTGCCCGCCCTCTTGAGCCGGGCGAGCGATGGATATTCATCGGCATCGGCGTGGCGATTGTCGCAGCATTTGCGGCGTACACCCGTTCGTTAGGACGTCCGCTTCTCTTCCTACTCGTGCTAATCATGATGCCGCTCGCCACGACGGAGATCGGCACCGATACTTGGATTACAGACATCATGAAAGGCGTGTTTGAACAAGAGAATTTCGGTTGGAATTCGGGATGGGTGGTGGTTTACACGGCCGTGATCATGATGGTCCTGCGATTCTTCGCCGGGCCGATTGTGCATAGCCTTTCTCCACTGGGGCTGCTGATAGCCAGTTCGATCCTCGCGATCGCTGGACTTTATATGCTATCGTCCGCTACGGGGCTCATGATCTTCGCAGCCGCCACGCTTTACGGGCTTGGCAAGACCTTTTTTTGGCCGACGATGCTCGGCGTCGTCGCCGAACAGACACCCCGCGGCGGCGCGCTAACGCTTAACGCGATTGCCGGCATCGGGATGCTCACCGTCGGCACGTTGGGTACGCCCTTCATCGGTGCATTGCAAGCTGATCGGGAGATCCAGATGCTTTCCTCGGCCGACGGATTAGCAACGGAAGTCCCCCAACTGTTCCAAAATGGCCAGTTGGCTGCCGTCGAACAAAAGAACATCTATGAAATCATCAATTATGAGACGATTTCCCAAGACAAGCTCAAAGAGGCTCTCGCCAGCGCATCGCCGGAAGCTCGAGCGCGTGTCGCAAAAATTTTGGCCGAGGGCCAGCAGCGGGCACTGGCCGATATGACTATCTTCCCCATCATCATGTTGGCCAGCTACCTTGTGCTGTTGGCCTACTTTCGATCCCGCGGCGGTTACCATGCCCAAGTGCTCACCGGTCACGCTGCCCAGGACGCTAAGTTTACCGGCGGCGTAGTCGGACCTATGGAAGCTTAGCCGCGCTCGCTTGCGACGCGCCGTAGGTCAGGCTTTCCTGCCTGACAGTTACGGGTGCTGCGAGTTACGCGGCGCGGCGGAGAATTTCCGCTTGCGCGGGTTGCTGCACGCGGACGTCCATTTGCGGAAACGGAATGTCGATGCCCGCTTTATCGAGGTGCATCTTCACTGCCCGCATGACGGCGTGTTTGATCGCGCCGTAGTCCTTTGTCGGCCCCCACACGCTGACGCCCCAATCGACGCTCGAAGCGCCCAGCGCCGAGAGTGAAGCGGATGGCTCGGGCGTGTGGACGATGCCCGGCACCGACTTCAGCGCGGCGAGAAGCACGTCCTTCGTGCGGTCGATGTCGGCGCTGTAACTGACGCCGACGCTTACATCGATTCGCCGCAAGCGGTTGTGCGTGATGTTCTCGATCACCGCCCCGAAAATTTCGCCGTTGGGGATGATGATCCGGCGATTGTCCGACGTGTCGATCGATGTGGTGAACAGCTCGATTTCATCGACGGTTCCCGCATAGCCGGCGATGTGAACCACATCGCCGACTTTGTAGGGTCGAAAGATGAGCAGCATCGCGCCGGCGGCGAAGTTGGAGAGCGTGCCCTGAAACGCGAGGCCAATAGCCAGGCCGGTGGCACCGATCACTGCGGCAAAGCTGGTGGTCTCGACGCCAAACTTGCCCAGGCAGCCGAGCGTCGCCATCAGCAGCACGCCCCAGCGGACCAGCTTGGCAAGAAACTTGGTCAGCGTGGCGTCGAAGCGGAGCTTTGTAAGGCTCGACTGCACCGCTCCCGATGCCCAAGCGCTCGCCGTCCAGGCGGTAAACATTACGATGAATACTAAAGCTACGCTCAGGCCCGCCTTCTCAGCGAAATCGAGAAAGCTGGGCTGTGTAAAGTAGGAGAAATCGCCGTGGAGAAGTTGCGACGCGATGTCCAAATAGGAGAGCGGGGCAGGTTCGATAGTAGTGGCGGTTTCGGTAGCTGCGGCGGCTTCGGGGACCATGGTTCAGCACTCGCGGGGAGGTATTGGAGTGAGGGCTTGTACCAAATTCCTCCGCCAGCGGCAACGGCGAGCGGAATCAACGCCCCAGCAGGCGATCAACCGCCGCACCGATGTCGGGCTCGCGCATCAGCGATTCGCCGACGAGGATTGCATCGACCCCGGCTACTTCCAGCCGCTGTACGTCGGCGCGGGTCTTGATGCCCGATTCGCCGACCAAAACGCAGTCTTCGGGCATTTCCGCCTTGATCCGCAGCGTGTGCGCGAGGTCGACCTCGAACGTGTGAAGGTTGCGGTTGTTGACCCCGATCAGCGTCGCCCCCGCTGCTAGCACCCGCGAAAGGTTCGCCGGCTCGTAAAGCTCGACCAGCGGCGTGAGGCCCAGCTCGCACGCCTCGTTGAACAGCTTGCGTAGATTGCAGTCGTCGAGGCACTCGGCAATGAGCAGTACGGCGTCCGCCCCCGCGACCCGGGCTTCGAGCAGTTGGTGCGAATCGAGAATAAAGTCTTTCCGCAGGACCGGCAAATCGACTGCGGCACGTATTGCCCGCAGGTAATCGAGGCTGCCTTGAAAGAACTGCTCGTCGGTAAGAACGCTCAGGCACGTTACGCCGTGGGCGGCATACGTTTGTGCGATAGCGACCGGGTCGAAATTGGAGCGAATGATGCCGGCAGACGGGCTAGCCTTTTTCACCTCGGCAATCAGCTTGATCGGCCCTGCTGCTGCGAGCGCTGCAAAGAAATTTCGCGAGGGCGGGGCATCGGCAAGCTGTGCCCGCAACTCCGACGCGGGTCGGGCCGATTTGGCGCGTTCGATCTCCGTCCGTTTGGCGGCGACGATCTTGTCGAGGATGGTAGGCATGGAGTGGAACGTACCCTTGCTCGCGCGGCGGGCTCCATTAAGAATCCAATTCCCCATTACGCGGGAGTGAGGAAGTCGGTAAGATCGGCGCAGATACTCTCTCTGCTAGCATAGACGACCCGCACGCCTGAGTCAGCCGCCATGAGCCAGTTCCGTATTGAACGCGACACGATGGGCGAGATGCAAGTGCCCGCCCACGCCCTGCATGGGGCTTCGACCGCTCGGGCGGTCGAGAATTTTCCGATCGCCAATCGGCCGATACCGGCGGACGTGATCCACGCCTTTGGTTATCTCAAGGCCGCATGCGCCCAAGCCAACCGCGATCTGAACAAGCTCGACCCCGAAACCACCGAAGCGATCATTGCCGCTTCGCGGGAGGTGGCCGAAGGGAAGCACGACGACCATTTTCCGGTTGACGTTTACCAGACCGGCTCGGGCACGTCCACCAACATGAACGCGAACGAGGTGATTGCGACGCTCGCGAACAGGCAACTCGGCGCCGAGGCATCGATCCACCAGAACGACCACGTGAACATGGGGCAGTCGTCGAACGACACCTTCCCGGCGGCGATGCACATCGCCGGCGCGATTGCCCTGGAAAAGAGGTTGATTCCCGCGCTGGAGCGCTTGGCGGACGAGCTTGAAACAAAGGCGCAAGCGTGGGACAAGATCGTCAAGATTGGCCGGACGCACCTGATGGACGCCACCCCCATTCGCGTGGGTCAAGTTTTTTCAGGCTACGCGGCGCAGGCACGTTACTCGGCGACCCGTGCGGGGCGGGCGCTCCAGCGGTTGCTCGAGAACATGCCGATCGGCGGCACGGCGGTCGGTACGGGAATCAACACTCATCCCGAGTTCGCCCGACGCGTCTGCCGCGTGTTGTCACGACAGCTTGGCGTGGAGTTTATCGAAGCAGCCAATCACCCCGAAGCGCAAGCGGCGAAGGATTCGTTTGTCGAAGCGCACGGCGAGCTGAAAACCATCGCCGTATCGCTCACGAAGATTGCAAACGACATTCGACTGCTGGGATCCGGTCCGCGGTGCGGAATCTTTGAGTTGTCGCTCCCGGCGATCCAGCCCGGCTCTTCGATCATGCCGGGGAAAGTGAATCCGGTGATTTGCGAATCGGTGATGCAGGTCGCTTGCCGCGTGATTGGCAACGATGCGACCGTCACAACCGCGGGGTTGGGCGGCATCGGTTCGATCTTCGAGCTAAACGTCGCCATGCCGGTGATGATCGACGCCTTTCTGGAGTCGGTTGACTTGCTGGCGAACGTGTCGAACGTGTTTGTTGACAAGCTTCTAATCGACTTGGAGGTCAACGAGGATCGCTGCCGCGAGCTAGTTGATCAATCGCTGATGATGGTTACGTCGCTAGCGCCGAAGATCGGCTACGAGCGGGCGGCGGCACTGGCAAAGGAAGCCTTTAAGTCGGGCAAGACGATCCGCGAGTTGTGCTTGGAACAGGCCGTGTTGCCGGAAGCGGAACTTACCGCGGCACTCGACCCCTGGACAATGACAGAGCCACAAGTGGATTGACTCGCCTTGGTCCGTTGCAACTGACCACTGACCACCGGCCACTTTTCTTCGCAAGGATGCGGCGTATGAAATGTATCTCGCTACAGGCGGCCGGGTTGGCCGTGGCCTTGGGGGTCGCAACGAGCGTCAATCATGCGCAAATGCCGGATCCTGTTCCGGCGGAACGTGCGTTGCTTCAGCCGGCGCGGCTTTTGCCCGAGGAAGCCGGTTCGCCCGCAGCGTCGACGCCGGAGCCACCGATTCCGAACGCGCTCGCAATGCCGCCATGGCTGTTGCCCGCGCCCCCCTCGGAACTCGACGCCAAAGTCAACGAATACGGGGTGCAACTCGCCACCGCAACGGTAGCGATTCCTCGACGGGCGGCGGCGCTTTATGCGCAGGCGGAAAAGCTCGCCGCTCACGCCCGATCGCGCGCCGATCTGAGTCGCGTCATCGAACTGTGCGTCGCGGGGTTGGCGGACCAGCCAGGCAACGAGCTTAAACGACAGATCGGTCGGCTAGCGGCCTGGGCGTACAACCATCGCGGCGAGCATCTGATCGACGAAGGAGACGAACGGGCCGCATTCGACGACTTCACGCGAGCAATTAACGTCGAGCCTAGTTGTTGGTCGGCCTACCAAAATCGAGCGATTACCTACGCGACCTATGGCCAGCACGAGGAAGCGCTACGCGACTTTGCCACCGCGATTGAATTGAATCCAGACGCTGCCGGCCCGTATCGCAATCGGTCGGAATTGCAGATTCAACTTAGCCGATGGCAAGCCGCCGAGGAGGATTTATCCGCCGCCATCGCGCGTGCTCCGAATGATGGCGAACTGCGTTGTCGGCGGGGAGAAGTTTACCAACGACTCAATCGGACTGATCTGGCGGCACAGGAATTTGACTCCGCGGTTGCGCTGGGCTCCGAAAGCGCGTCGACATTATCGCACCGCGGTGGGCTGGCTGCGAAGAACGGCAACTACGACCAGGCGATCATCGACTACGATGCGGCGCTGCGGCTCGATCCCTATCATGCGGCGACCTATCAAGGCGTTGCCTGGCTGCTAGCGACGTGCCCCGAGGAGCGCTATCGCGATCCGCCGAAGGCCCTCGAAGCGGCACGGCGGGTACAACGGTTTGGCGCGGTCAACGACCCGGCGGCTCTGGATTCCGTCGCAGCCGCACACGCCAACGCGGGCGACTATGCAGCCGCGGTTCAATTCGCCCGGCAAGCGGTGGCGGTGGCCTCGCCCCCGTTGCGCGCCGAAATCGAGCGACGGCTCGCACTCTATTCCGCTGGCCAGCCGTATCGGAGTGGGGTGAGTAGGTGAATGGTCGGAGGCCTGGATTATTGACTTACTCACTTACTCACCACTCACTTACTCACCTACCCACTGCCTACGGGTAGTCTGCGCAGACTTTTCTGATTTCGCGGACTTCTTTGATATTTCCGATTAGGTTCTGTTTACCGGCAGTCCGATAATCCCGTTAAGTCATCCGTGGTAGCGCGCGGGCGGCGCTCGGTAATCCGAGCAGCGCTAGCGAAGCTGGCAAACAGATGGCGTGATGGCAATCCGAGAGGTTCCCCCAGGTTCTCGAACATGTTCATTATTTCACGACGATTTTCCATGACGGCAACACACAGTTTCGCGGTCGGATTGCTAGGTTTGCTAGCGAGCAACTCTGCGAGCGCCCAAGGCGTCGCGTTTGCAGGGGACTACGAGGCAGCCTCGCCCGCCGCAGACGACAGCGGGCCGAAGCTGCCAGCTCTGCGAGGCCCGTCGACACCCCATGCGATTGGCGGAATGCAGCAACGGACAAGCCGCCCCTCGCGTGGCCAAGCCGCGCCGCAAACGGTGCCGAGAGAGATGCTCGCGGCGCCTACGGAGCCGACTGGCGAAGCGGAGTCGAGTTCCGGGCTTCGATCGAAGTTTGGGCGACTTTCGTTATCGGGAATTTTTGGGGACGATGCTTCCGAACAAGCCGCGCCTGGGACTCGGTCCGCAAAGCATCCGGGTCCGCGCCGCATGCAGCGTCGCACGACGCCCGTGCCGCAATCAGGCGAGGAAGCACTGGCTCCGAGCGAGAAGCCGTCGCGATTTTCGCTGCGAAAACTCTTTGGCGGCGCGGATGAAGAAGCGATGCCGCCGGCCGATCAAGCCGCTCCCATGGGCCGCCCCAACAACTATCAAAACCAACCGACGCAAGAGCCCGGACAATTTCGGAATGACGTTTCGCGAGTACAGCAGATGCAGTTGCAGCGAGAGCAATCGGAAGTCAGCGATCTTCAAGACCGTGCGGTAACCCCGGTTGATTACACGTCGCGAGGCAACAGCGGCTTGCAGTTACGCCCTGCGACGAACCGGCCGGCGAGTCTACTTGGTGGCAACCCAAACAATTCAATGCAAACCAGTCGTGGAGCGACCAGCGTTCCTACTCAGCCGCACAATAGTTTCGCACGAGTTCCGCAAGGCCCGGAGAACAATGCCTTCGACCGCGGGCGCGAAACAATGGAGCGATTACGGCAGCCGGGCAGAGACCCGGTCGCTAGCGGTCCACAGTCTCAACCTGTGTTCGTAAGCGATGAAGCTACTTCGGTTGCAACGCGCAGCGCGAGTTCCTCGCCCCAAGGTTCGCGTGCCCCTCAGCAGAATCGGCCCTTAATCACCTCAATGTCGCCGGAGATGCCGCACCAGAGTCCACAGGCTTCAATGCCGATGTCCCCCTCTCCAACGATGCAGTCGCGTGTCATTCAATCGGAACCAGTGCCGTTAGTAATTGAAAACCGCGCGGCGACGGCTTCGCAACAGCCGACGGCGGTGGCGAAGAACCCGGTCCCCCTCCGTGCTGAAGCAGTTCAAGCTGCCCCCACGGCGCAGCCCTCGGAGCGGGTGGTTCAACTCTTGGCCGAAGCGAATGGTTTCGCCCAGACAGCGGAATCGGAAGAACAGCTCACGCAGGTCGTGCAGATGTGCCGCCACGCGCTGGCAATCGACAGTTCGGCTCAAGCCGTCGAGTACAGCAAGAACCTGGCCGGCTGGGCGCTTAACCGACGCGGCGAGTTGCGGGCCGACGCCGGACGCGATCGCGACGCGATGCTCGACTTCGAGGACGCGATTCACACCAATCCCGACCTCTGGCGGGCCGTTCACAATCGTGGCGTGATGCTCGCGCAGCAAGGTCAGTTTGCCGCGGCGTTCGATGAATTCAACCGCACCGTCGAGCTTAATCCGAAATTCGCCAAGGCCTATTCGAATCGCGCCGCGCTGTACACGCAGGCGGGCGACCTGGGGGCGGCGCTCGATGACTACCGACAAGCGATTACGCTGGACCCCGACCTGGCAGTAGCGCATAAAGGCCGCGGACGCGTGTGCCACATGGTGGGCAACTTCGAGGAGGCACTGCAACACTACGATGCCGCGGTGCTGCTTGCTTCCGGCGACGCGCACATGGCCCTGGGCCGGGCCGACCTGCTCACCGACATGGGCCGCTACGCCGCCGCTATTGAAGGCTATCAGCAGACAATCGCGATGGACCCGAGCCTCGAAGCGGCCTACCGAAGTCTCGCCTGGGTCCAAGCGACATGTCCCGACGAATCGTTTCGCAATGCGGAACAAGCGCTGGCCCATGCCGAACAAGCATTACAGCGCGCCGGCCAGGAGGACGACCTAACGCTGGACACGCTGGCGGCCGCTCAGGCCAATGCGGGCGACTTTGCCGGGGCCCAAGCGACCCAGGCGCGAGCCATTGAGTTGGCGCCCGCGGCCGATCGGGCGTTGTACCAAGATCGCTTAGCTCTGTACCAATCGAACCAACCCTTCCGCACCGAGCCGCCACAGCCGATCCGCCAAGCGACTTACCAGCGTTAGACGCACAATTTACGCGAGGGGGGGACGCGGGGGCCTTGTTGCGAAAGCAGCGAGGCCCTTGCTGTTTTGATGGGGGGGGGCGAGGAGTCAGGGGGTCGGGAGTCAGGGATTTCGGTTTTGGGAGGGCGTCCCGCCGATTGGGCAGATAAAGCCTGATTCTGGCCGCCAACGGCCGGGCATGGGCGGACAGCATTAGGGGGCTGGGTGGCGGATATCATCCCCCTCCCCGTCCGCGGGGGAAGGGGTTGCGTAGCGGGTCGATCTCTATATTCGAGTTGTCAAAGAGCGTGAAACCGACTGCGCCGCGAGGGTCGGGGAACTGCAACTTCACGTCTTTTGTTGAGCGGGATGGCAGCCATTAGCCGGTGGTCGCGCAGCGCACCACCGGAAACCAAAAGATCGCCCGCACGCCCCCGGTCGGGGTCGCAGCAATTTCGCATGGAATGAGGTTGCTGGCACCCCTACCGGGGTGCTTCCTTGTATCGCTCGATTTTTCCGGCGGTGGCGCTCGCGCTTACCGCCGGCTAATGGCTGCCAAGCCTCCGGCTTGGATGCAACTACGTTGCCTTTCGACGGAAAGACTGGGTTAGCGGCGTGGAGTGGCACCCGGCGAAGTCCGCATTGCACGAACTGATCCGATGGCAGGTGCGCTAGGGCTTTGGTTCCGAAGTGTCGCGGGACTTGGCCTTCAACTTCTCGGCCTGCTGCGCAGCCTTGAGCCGCCATTTGGATGCTTCTTCTTTGTCATCCAGTTCGTCGAATGCAGCGGCCGTGGCTGTGTAGGCCGAACTTAGAACCGCGGGATCGGTCGGATCGTCGGCCGAGTCAAGTAACTTGCGGACCTCATCCATGTTGGTGCGAAAGCCAGCATCGTCGAGCAACCGGCGGCATTCTTCGCCGGTGCATCCGAAGAGTACGCCCGCGAGCTTGTCCCATTCGCCGAGGAACTCGTTGCCCTTCGGTTGGAGTCTGAGTTGGATCGTTGTCGACTTGCTAGAGTCGAGAAGTACTCGATGATCCCGACGACCGCGCACGACCGGCAACTCATATTCAGCGTGCTCGACATACAGGTCTTCACGCCCCGCTGGCAGTTCGAGTTCGCCTCGTCCATTTGCATCGGTCGTCGTTATGAAGGGGGTTGGAAAAGCGGTATCAATGCAGGTCGAATAGTCGCGCTTCACCAATAGCTGCGCGCCGCGCACAAGCGGGGTGCAATAGATTTGCGAGCCGCCATTCCACCAGCCGACATTGGGGCACGACCCGACCTTCACGCCGGCCACCGGCGCACCCGATTCATTGACCGTTTCGATAGCGCATCGCACCATCGGCGTCATGCGAACCTCGATGGGTTCACCTAGCGCTTCCGATGAAAACACCTGTGGCCGCTGAAAGGAATCGATCTTCGGCGGATCTTGGACGACCTCCGGCGCCTCCCCCGACTCGGCGATGAAGCCATCGCAGATGGCGATGACCTGCAAGGCTTCGCCCGCCGGCCAGGAATCGATTTCAAACGTTCCATCCTCCGCGACCGGGGTCCAATCGTACCAGTTTACGTCCGTAAAGCCCGACTCCTTCGGCAGCATTCGCAACGATACACGTCCGTTCGCAACGGGGCGTGGCACATTTGCGCTGAACGAACCCTTGATCCGTACAGCGGGAGACAATTCCACACGCTCGCGGACCGTTGTGTCCGTCTGAAGTTCAAGATCGACGACGGGACTGAAATGCGTCACGCGTTCGCCGTCAAGTCTTGCCATGAGCAGCTTCCCTTTTCCGGCCGGCATCGGCGGAATGCGGAGCGCGACGTCGTCGGTTATCTTTGGCCCTATCCCCGCCACCCACGACCGACCGTCGGACCACTTCACATAGAGTCCTTCAAGCTTCGCCGGCTTACCCTCTTCGATCGGGACGATTTCGACCACGGCTCCGCGTGGCAAAGTGACCGTGTGTGGCCCATCGTCTTCTCTAGGAACGTTAACGTCCTCGTGACTGATATAAGCAAAATCAGGGTGGTTGAGCGACAGGGTCACCTCGGTCGTACTCACATACTCTTTCGGCTCGGCATACCGAGGGTACGCGATAGTCGCGCGGCCATCGGCGTCGGTCGTAACCGCTTCTGGCTCGCTGTCGCCCAGCCCGCCCACGCGCCATTTGCCGTGCCCTTGGGAGCAACGCAGCGCCCATGGAATGACCTCGACGCCCGCGATCGGCGCATTTTCGGCATCGACCACTCGAACCGGTACCAAAAGTATTTCTTGCGGTGGCTTTTCATCGGCGAAAAGGGCAGTCGGACAAAGCGTCAAATTGCCAAGCGCGATCGCAGCACCGATCAATCGTTCACAAGAATGTCGCTTGTGTGCCATTTGAATTGCTCTCATGTGTAGCTGAAAAAAGGGAAGTCCAATCGAACCTTGACTTCATGCGCGATGGATTGCTAGGAAATCGTTCCGCGTCCGGCGCTTCTTCATTCTAGCGGAACCACTCGAAGTGGTGCGAAATAATTTGCAGGCAGCCATGAACCCGGCACGGTCGATGTCGCACTTTCAGAGCTTGGGAATTGTATTTCGATCCGTACCCAGGGCGTTGCCCTGGGCTATCCGATTTCGGCCTTTCAGGCCGAGGCCCGGAGTGCGCCATCTAGCGTCCGCCGCAAAGCGTCGCGGTGCGCGCCATTGAATGTGAGCGAACCTTGTGACGAGCGCGATCAAGCGCTCTTCGCCCTGAAAGGGCGCGATCGGGTAGCCCAGGGCGAAGCCCTGGGTACAGATCCCACCCATCGTTCAAGCCCTGAATGGGCGGGATCGCGCTTGAACTAATGATGCCGCTCTTTCAGAGCTTGGGTATCGTGGCTCGATTCGTTCCCAGGGCGACGCCCTGGGCTATCAGATTTTGCCCTTTCAGGGCAGAGACGCGATTGGCTTGGAATTCGTATGTTGGACTGCCTCTACCACAACCACCACTGTTTGAAGACGACCACGTAAATACCGAGCATCAGGTTCGTGATCGCGTGTGCTGCGACGCAGTCCCAGAAGTTTTTGGTGCGGACCATCAGCCAGGTGACGAGGCTGAACCAGACGGCAACGGCCAGCAGTTCGCTGGGCGGGTGAGTGAGCATGGGAAAGATCGTGCCTACGGCGATGGCCGTGCCGTTGACTTCGCCGAAGGGAACTTGGGGCCAGTTGGCATGCATGACGAACCGCATCAGGAAGCCGCGAAGGAATAGCTCTTCCATCATGGCCACGACGAGCACGAGGCCGATGAAGCGGATGCCGAGGAAACCATACGCCCAGGCTTGGTTGTCTTTGAGTTGCTCGAATGGGTTAAAGGCGGGACGGTCGCTGCGGGCGAACCAGTCGCCGATGCCGAATGGGGCGAGGAGTTGTTCGAGGGGGACGTGGGCGAGCGCGATCCACAGCAGGCCGCCCACGACACCGACGACGATGGCGAGCGGGCTTACGCGGACGAGAAAACCCCCTCTCCTAGCCCCTCCCCCAGGGACGGAGGGGGGGGAAGCGAGATCAGTGCCTTCATTGGGAATTTCCCCTCCCCTAGCCCCTCCCCACAAGAGGGAGGGGGATTGGGTGTAGGCGGGCCAGAAGATTGCTAGGGCTGCGATCGTGGCGGCGATTTTTACGGTGTAGATCAGGGGGTAGTGTTCGTAGGCGACCGTAAACCCTAAAAGGTTTGGCTCAGGCGGGTCGGAAGGTTCGAGGCTGCCGATCAACCCGTACACCAAGAACGGGATTACGAACGGTGCCCACGGGAGACCGGCCCAGAATCGGCTGCTTAGCGCATCGTCTGCCGAACCGACGGGACGGGAATCCGTATTCATAGTGTTAACCCGGCGTGGCTAAAGGGTTTGAGCGGAATCGGGAAACGGCAGTTTGTCCAGCAGCGGCGGAAGTGTCCACCCTTGATCGAGGGTCGGTTGTTCGGAGCGAATCGGTCGAGCGGTGTGGCCTCCCTATAGGTTTGTCCGCGGAAAATTAGGCATTCGCGTGGGGCAGGTAATGGCGCGGGCCGATTCACGGCGAATCTGAACGATTCACCCTAGAAACGGGGATCGGTAAGAGCTACCATACAAGGCTATCCCGCCTTTCCCAGGGTCTTACGTTCGGGCGTCCCGTTCTCCCATCGCCCCTTTGTGGCGGGCCGGGCAGCAAACGTCGCCAAGCCCGGCCTCGTGGTGCTTTCACCGCTTGGGCCTGTCGCGTGAGACTGACCGTGCCCACCAGCGGCCGTTCCGGTACGATAGTCGTGCGTTTTTGGCGCATGGCGATTCGTGCGACCGGCGTCATTGAGTGACGCGTCACGTTAGAATTAGTGAAGAATTTAACAGTAGCCAGCCCAGGGCGCTGGCCGATCGAGGAACCCGATGAATCTGCGCAACCTTCGTAACATTGGCATCTCCGCCCACATCGACTCGGGTAAAACCACGTTGAGCGAGCGGATTCTGTTCTACGCCGGACGAATCCACAAGATCGAGGACGTCCGCGGCGGCGGCGATGGCGCGACCATGGACCACATGGAGCTGGAGAAGGAGCGCGGCATTACCATTACCAGCGCGGCCACCACGGTGAAGTGGCAGGACCACCAAATCAATCTGATCGACACGCCGGGACACGTCGACTTCACCGTCGAGGTCGAGCGCAGCCTGCGTGTGCTCGACGGCGCGGTGCTCGTGCTGTGCGCCGTGGGTGGTGTGCAGTCGCAGTCGATGACCGTCGATCGCCAGATGAAGCGTTACCACATACCGCGGCTGGCGTTCATCAACAAGATGGACCGCACCGGCGCGAACGCCGAGTCGGTCGTCGATCAGGTGAAGGCGAAGCTGGGCTGCGATGCGGTGCTGATGCAGCTTGGGATTGGCAAAGAGGACAAGTTCGAAGGCGTCATCGATTTAATCACGATGAAGGCGCTTTACTTCGATGGGGCCAACGGCGAGAAGGTCCGCGAAGAGGCGATTCCCGCCAACCTGGCCGAGGCCGCCAAGAAGGCGCGGCACGACATGCTCGAATCACTGTCGATGTACAGCGACGAGATGATGGAATTGCTGCTGTCGGAGGAAGAGGTTCCGGAGGAATTGGTCCACGACGTCATCCGCGGCGGCGTGTTGCACCAAGACCTGACGCCGGTCTACCTGGGCACCGCCTATCGCAATAAGGGCGTGCAGCCGCTGCTCGATGCAATTGTGCGTTACTTACCCTCGCCGCTGGACCGTGAGATTTCAGCGCTCGACCCGGTCGACCCGACGAAGCGGATGAAGCTCGAACCCGATCCCAAAAAGCCGTTTGTGGGCATGGCCTTCAAGATCGTCGACGACGAGTATGGACAGCTCACGTACACGCGCATCTACCAGGGAAGCATCAAGAAGGGCGAGATGTACTTCAACCAGCGGACCGGCAAGAAGGACCGCTTCAGCCGGATCGTGAAGATGCATGCCGACAAGCGCGAGGAAGTCGATGGCACCAGCGCCGGCGACATTGTGGCGATCATGGGCATCGACTGCGCGAGCGGCGACACCTATGCAGCCGAGCCGAAATACTGCTCGCTGGAAAGCATGTTTGTCGCCGACCCCGTGATCAAGATGTCGATCCAGCCGATGTCGCGCGACAACTCCGACAGGCTCAGCAAGGCACTCCAGCGATTCCGCAAGGAAGATCCTACGTTCCAAGTCCACACCGATGAAGAAACGGGCGAGGTGATCATCGCTGGCATGGGCGAATTGCACTTGGAGATATACGTCGAGCGAATCCGTCGCGAGTACCGCGTCGAGGTGGAAGTCGGTCCGCCCAAGGTCAGCTACCGCGAAGCACCGACGGCGACGTGCTCGTTCGATCACAAGCGAAAGAAGCAAACGGGCGGTTCGGGTCAGTACGGTCACATCGTGGGCAAGATGGGCCCGATGACCGAGGAGGAACGGGCCGAGACGCAGGGCGAGTTGCTGTTCGTCAACAAGGTCACCGGCGGCCGCATTCCCAAGGAATACATTCCGGCCGTCGAAAAGGGCGTCCGCGAAATGATCGCCAAAGGCCCGCTAGCCGGATTCATGGTCGTGGGACTGAAGTTTGAGCTTGAGGACGGCACCTACCACGATGTCGATAGCTCGGAGATGGCTTTCAAGCTGACGGCGCAAGAACTGATGCGAGAGCAATTCCACAAGATGAAGCCGGCTCTGTTGGAGCCGATCATGCTGGTGGAAATCGAGTGCCCCGAGACGTTCCAAGGAAGCGTGGTGGGCAACATTTCCAGCCGCCGCGGAATGGTTACCTCGACCGACACTAACAACGGCGTCTGCAAGATCATTGCCGACGTGCCGCTCGCCGAGACGTTTGGCTACTCGACTGACCTGCGGAGCATGACGCAAGGCCAGGGCACTTTTACGATGGAGCTGAGCAAGTACCGCCCCGTGCCATCGAACCTGCAAACCGAGATCATCGCCGAGCGCAAGGCGGAGTTGCAGCCAGCGTAAATCAGAAAGCCGCGACCGGTGGTCGCGAAAATGATGACGCTCACATGAAGCCGCGACCGGTGGTCGCGGCTTTTTTTCCCTTGCAACGCTGTGAAACCGTTACGCGGAAGTCTCCCGCACCAATTCCGCTGCATAGTGCCGATTAATCAAATCATTCTGCAACCACAGCAGCTTGCTGAATGCCCTCAGGGTACGGATTTCAGTCTGACGATCGAGACCTAAGTCGAAAATCGTCGCATGGAGCGCATCCGCCACAAAGCCCAGCAGGGCGTTCATTTGCACCAGCGGCACATTAATCGCTGCACTGCCGAATCTGGGGGTGTGCATTTTGCCGACGGCATCGAGGTATTGGACCATCTTGCTGTCATACGGCTTGGTGACGAGTGTCCCTAGATAGCGAGCCAGGTGCTGCTTGCGGAAGTTGATCACTTCGTCATCGAGCGTCAGACTTTCGACATCCGCGGCGAGTTCGCCTGCGAATCCCTCTTGCTGTGACACAAAATGCCGCTTCGTCGCATCGTAACTGAAAAGTTTGACATAGACCACATCGACCAAGCCTGCGACTCGTGACGCCAGAAGCGGCGCGGCGGAGTGGATGGCGGACGTTTCCTCGGAGCCGAACTTCATAAACTCCGCCAAGTAGGCGAAGCGGTACGCCAAGTCACTTTCCAGTCGATTTTCGTCGATGCGTCGCACGGGGCTGTTCCTAGCAGAGATGGATGCGAGGGGTTGCCATGATTGAGCAACCCGCGTTAAAATTGGACGTAGATATCCGCTTTTGGCAAGGGTATCCGGTCCCAAAGTGGATGTCAATGTCCTGTTTTGGAATATTTTGTGCTTTCACAAACCGTCGAATATGCATTGCGGGCGGTGGTCCACTTGGCGTACTTGGCGCCGGACGCCTGCACGACTCCTGAACTGGCGAAGATCACGCGCGTTCCCGCCGCGTATCTTACGAAGGTGCTTCAAAGCCTCGCGCGGGCGGGCATCGTCCGATCGCAACGCGGTATCGGCGGCGGAGTCGCGCTGGCGGTCGAACCGGAGCAGCTCACCATCCTCGAAGTGGTGAACGCCGTCGATCCGATCCAGCGCATCCGCACTTGCCCACTGGGCTTAGCCTCCCACGGCGTAAAGCTTTGCCCGCTTCACCGTCGGATGGACGCGGCCATGGCGCAGGTCGAGCAGGCATTCCAGAACACAACGCTGGCGGAAGTGATCGCCGAGCCGGGCGACATCAAGCCCCTGTGCGACATTGCGCCGATGCAGGGCAAAAAACGCAGTGGTACTTCGCAGAAGCGATGATTCACACGATTGAACTAACTGGCGCTGAATACCAGGGCTACTAGCCAGCCACCCCGTTGCTGCTAAAATCGGGTTTGAGTTCCGAGGGCGCGTAGCTCAGTTGGTTAGAGCGCTTGCTTGACATGCAAGAGGTCGCAGATTCGAGTTCTGCCGCGCCCACCTTGGCCGTCCCTTTTCGTACCACGTCGTAAAATCCTCGTTGTTTGCGACGTGGTACGATTAGAGGCGGTATCGCGGGAACCCAAAACCGGCGCGTGCTGCAGCGCCGCGCTGCATTTCGTTTGGGCGCTAATCATTGGGTCGCTCACCTTCGCCGCGGCCTCGAAGTGAGCATCGGTCACTTGCAGATAGTGACGCTCAGCGACCCGCGAACTGTGGCCGAACCAGTCGTTGAGCACGTAGTCTGCGAACTGCTCTTGAAGTTCCGTTCGCCGCGTGCTGCGCAACGCCACGAACGACTTGGGCCAAGGTTTCAATCCTGCCGCACGGGCGATCGCTCGCAGCCGCGTCCGCAGGTTCACTTCCGTTTCGCGATACCGCGTGATGACAAACTCGCTTCCCTCGGGCGCTACGTCCCACAACGACTCCAGGTAGGGCCGCAGCTCGGGGAAGAGCGGCATCACGCGCGAATCCTTCCCTTCGTGATGCTCCGTCTTGGGCGAGCGGACGGTGATTCTATTCGCGTCCCAATTCACATCGCCCCACCGCAGCAGCAAAACTTCCGACGGGCAGCGCATGCCGCCGAACCGAGCCAGCGCGAAGATGAGCCGCCACTCATCGTCGGGGCAGGCCGCCAGCACCTTGGCAGCATCGTCGCGAGTGACAAAGTGATCCTTATCGCGATTCCCCTTGGCCGACACGCCCTTCATGTCGGCGAACGGGCTTTCGTCGATCAGCTTTCGCCGGGCCGCGTCGCGGAAAAATTGCTTGGCGATTCGGCACCGCTGCCGGACCGTCTCGGGAGCGAGATCCTGGCCACCGGCTTGCGGATCGTCGGCATTTTTGGGCTTGGCGAGCCAGCGCCGCCAATCGTCCGCGTCGGCTGGCGTGATAGAGTCGATCAGGCGATTCGCACCGAACTTGTCGATCAGGTTGCGGCGCGCATTGCCGTAGAGGATCGAAGTGGAAGGTTTCACGTCGTAGCGGTTGTCGATGTAGTCGTTCAGAAGCGCCGCGAGCGTCACTTGGCCGGCCAACGCCCGTTTGGTTAGCAAACCAGCCGCCGCGATCTTGTCGTACAACGTTGGGGCAAGCCCGCGGACCCATTTGGCCGTCGCGTTGTCGAGCGGCTGGCCACTGATCTTGGCCGAGCTAAGCGCCTCGATCTTCGTCTTGATCTTCTCGGCCGCATCGCGTGAGCGTTTGCCAATGCGAATAGTCGGCCGCCGGCGATCGGCGGTCACGAACTGAATGAAACAACTTCCGTTGGCGTCGAATGAAACACTGGCCACGAAGAATTCCTTTATCGATCACGCTGCGGCGAGGGGGTCGCGGGATCGACTCCGCGATTCCCCCCACCGCAGCAAAGGTTAGTCTTGATTGTAGGACGGCCGCCCTTCGGCCGAAAGCATTTGGCGAACCTCATGCCTCGCAAGGAGTTAGCCGCCGGCGCCGCCGTGGCAATTCTTCTCCTGTTCGAGAATCCACCGCTGCAGCGCATCGGGACTGTAGCGGAGCGTCTTTCCGAATCGCACGATCGGGACCGTGCCGCGCGGGTAGGAGTGATTCCATAGCGTCTTCTCACTGACGCCGAGCAACTCCGCCGCTTCGCGCGCGGTGAGCAACATCTTGTTTGTGGTGGTGTCGTTCATTGGTTTCAAATTAGAGGTACGCCGGTGGCGATCCAAACTCGTGCTTTGTTGCCGCTGCTGACGTTGCGGCGCTGGCCCGAGTCGCGGACCTGGCCGTTGTCCCGGAGCTCGCAGCGACGCGCGCGGGCGGTGCTCTCGCGCAATTGGGTTGCGAGGGCAATTTCTTCGTCGGTCGCCCCGCAGTGACCGCGCGATGCAATGAACGCGAGCACCTGGCGGCGTAAGACCGGCGCTCGCCGTGCGATCGCCGCGGCCGCGGCGGCGCTGGTGTCGAATTGGATTGTTCGTTGGGTCATTGGTCAGTTCCTCGTTTCTTGAGTTCCTTAATGCCGTACTCCAAAAGGCGCAGCTTCAAAACGCCGTTGAACCAGCCGCCGCGGCCGCCGCCCTTACCAGCTACGTAGGGCCTGACTTGCCCTCGCTTGTCGGCGAGGTCCAGCTGCTCGAGTAGTGCGTCCATGACTTCGGGCGGCAGTCCCTTAAACACGACATACTCCGCGGCCCGGTTTGCTGAGACCTGGCCGAAGTGAGGGCAGCCCACCAGAATCTTGATCTGTTGAGCCAGCACCCGCTTTCGCTCGAATGGGTTTTGAGCCTTCTCAAATTTGTCCGCCGCTCGCTGAAGGCTCTCGGCGGCAACGTCTCCTATATGCTTGGGGAACTTTCGCTCGTACGCCTGGCGGACCCGCAGAGCTTCGAGTTCCAGCCGCCGTAGCTCGTGCTCAAATTCGGCGGGCGTCTCAATGGAATGGTTCAATGCTCAATACTCCGATGGACGTATGGAGAGGCGGTGCAGAAAAGTTGCACGCCTTGGTTCCATTGAGCGCCGGCTGCAGAAAGCCGTCGATGGCGCAATGAATCCGGCTCTCATTAATTGCGCGCAATTAATGAGAGCTGGAATTGATTGCGCGCGAGGACAGGGCGGAAAAGCTCGAGCAGATAGCACTCCGGCGCGCAATTATTTGGCGCGGAATTGATTGTGAAATTCCGCTCAGAGAGATGCGCAATCAATTAGTGCTCTTGATTGATTGCGCTTCGCGCCACTTCTTTCTTTCATTCGAGACGTAGGCACCCACGTTCCTAAGAGCTGGAGGTGTGCAGTCCGGTTTCTCGCTCTTAAAGCGTTCCCGCCACTCGTATGGCTTAACGTCGGGCGACTTCGGGAACTCAGTTGCAAGCCACTTGTGAAAGTCCGGGTATTTGGACGTGCGGCCTGGCTTCCTCTTCCGATCCGCTGCCGCCACTTTCTTCCCCGCCTTCCCATTCCCGCCGGCGTGGCCGTTGGCGGCGGGTTTGGCTCGGCCGCCGGCGAGTTCGCGAATCTTGTCCCAATCCACGAGCCACGTGCTCCCTGCTGAGGTGGCGCTCGTAACTCGGAGGAGACCTGCTTTGACGGCTTTGTCTCTGATGGTGTGAAGCGACCGCAGGGATATTTTCATCTCGGTTGCAAGTGCGAAGTAGGTGGTTTTCTGACTGGCACCGATTGCGGCGATAAGCGCCTTCACGTCGAGCCAATCACCAAGAGACGTGCAACCCGCCCGCTCGAATTGAGTTCGGTTCAGAATGGAATGTTGACGTTTATCGAGGCGATCTATCTGCAGAAGGCGTTCGCCAACACGTCGCGGCGTGAATTCAAGTGAGAGATCGCCAGATTCTTCGTTGCGAGCCTCCCTTACTTTACCGAGATCGCAGACGAACTCGCTGGGTCGCCTCGGCCAAGGCCCGTGCTCGTACATGGGCTTAACTGTAAGGATTCCGCGCGAGGCAAGATTCTCAACCGCGCGCCGCACTGTTTTGATGCCGACCTTCAATTCGCAGGCCAGCTCGGGATAGGTTGTCAACCGGCGCGGGCCGATCGCCGCGATAAGCGAGGCTCCGCGGCGACCCTCCTCCACAGTGCGGCCGAGCTTGCAAAGATCAACGTGCTGTAGTTCACGCCACTGCTCGCGCGTCAGTCGGTCGGACGCCGGTGACGACCCAGCGTTTCGCAACGCCTGTAACCCTTTCTGTTCGACGCTCCACAGGTCCGATTCTCGACCGCCTCCAGCGCCGATAAAACGCTTCCTGCGATTAAGTACGCCGAGCCGTTCCCCTGCATTTAGTACCAGCCGGACGGAGCTTTCACTGCGGTCGGTCCGTTTCGCAAGGGAAGCAACATCGAGCGGCTCACTCTCCAGCGCACTGATGGCCCGTTGGAGCAACTCACAGTAGGGGACGCTGAGGCCGGTCGATACGCGGGTGAGCTTCGCGAGAAGGGTGGAGAGATCAGTCTTTTGCTTCGTGCTCATATTCAAGTCCTCGGTTGTGCCGAGCCGGCAGGCCGGCGACGCGGCGGACTTGAAAACCGCCTCGCCGGCCCACCTGTGCGGTTTGGTTTCGAACCCTCGCCGCGAAGCCCGACTAATAAAAAAAGCGTAACACTAGCCCGCGTCCCGAGCAATGCGAAGCGTGGGCGGCACTTCGGACGCAAACAGCCCGTTTACCTCGATCACCAGGTCCGCGATCAGTTCCCGGGACTGCAGTGAGCCATGGACCAGCTTATTGGCGAAGTCGAGTAACCGTTGGAATTGCAATTGCCGCTTGCCATCGATCACGCCTGCCAATAGTAAGCTTCGAATCCGCTGGTAGTTGTTGAGCGTGTGCCCGCGCTTCCCTTGCACGTGGATCTTGTGCGTTGCGGCCAACTCCAAGAGCAGCTTCTCCACGGCCAGGCGTGCCATCATTCCCGCGGGCAAATGAAAGCCGCCAGCGAGTAGCTCGGTCGCCTGCTGAGCAACTTCCCACGAGCAGCGCGGTTCGCTCTCCGTCGGCTGGGGAGTTTGCTTTCGCTTCACCGCTGCGAGCTGCTTAGGCAGCGGTGTGGGTGTCGGCGCGGACCCGATCATCGGCAAATGCTCGAGCGCGCTATGCCCTGGAAGTTTTGAGGGGTCGATATAAACCTTTGTCACGTACTCCCCCGAGTGCCCCATCAGGGAACTTGCCGTGTGGATCCCACTCTTCACAGCGACGTGAGTGGCAACAGTCCGGCGCAGCATGTGAAACAGATTTGAGTTTTTTCGACGGCTGGGGCGAATGCCGGCTTCCAGCATGAGAGACCGCAAATGCCGACCGAGCGTGTTCGGGTTGAATCCCGTTTCAAAGAGTTTGTCGCGGACGGGGAGCATTATCCCAGCGATGGCCTCGACCGCGTCGGCGCCAAGGCGATAAGTTTTCCCGCGTTTGTTTTTCATTTTGTCGGGTGGAATCGAAAGAATGCCCTGATCTAAATCAACGTTTCGGCATTCAATCGACAGCAGCGCCGCGCGCCGTAGCCCGGTCCACCAAAGCGTGCGCAGAAGCGCTGGCCAGAACAACTCGCACGGGATGGCCCCGTACTTCAGCCCGGGCCGGAAGCGCTCCGCAGCCTCAAACAGTCGGCGCACCTGGTCGATGCTGAGTGAATCCGGCTCGTCACGATCTTCCTTCAGTTTCTTAACCCGCGGTGGGCGGTCGAGCACGCCGTTACTGACGGCGTGATTCCAGACGGCGAATAAGGGTGCCCGATACCCGCTATTGATCGTTGATGCGGCCTTTCCCAAGGCGACGAGCCACTTTAGATGCTCGGCGGCGAGCGAGTCGTTGAGCTCGGTGAGCAGCACGTCGCGGCCGTAGTGCTCGCTCAAAGATGCGATCGCAACGCGTGTCTTTTGGACTGCTCCGGCCGTGCAACCGATCATCGCCTGCGGAATGTAAACCGCTTCAGCGTACTCGCGAACCGAGCCCGGAAGGGTGGGTGGAAGCGCGTCGTTCCGACTGCGCGAGCTGTCTAGCGCGTCGGGATTCCAGGCCCGCACGATGACTCTCAGGCCGCCATAAACCTGGTTCACGTGAATCTTTGCGTGGCCGAGTTTGATCGCGAATGCGTGAAGGTCGCTGAGCGTCTTTTCCGTGATCGCTTCCAGCTCAATGCCGGGCGACATCTTTTCCATAAGACGCAGGCCCAGGTCGAAGACTTCGACGCGAGTCTTGGACTTCGTTAAAACGGCCTTGGGACGAAACGTCGTCGTGTAGAAATGCGACAGCAACATGAGAAGCTCCCGTGCGCAAGCGCGCAAAGAGAGAGCGGCAGGGCGAGGAGTGCACTTAACGGCCGACTGGCAGCCGCGAGGGTCGTCGCCGACTCCTCACACTTCTCGCCCCACCGCTCTCGATTTGCAGACATCACACGGACTCCAGTCGTTTCTAAGTGCCCGCAATTTACTCCCTCCGCCCGCGCGGCAAAAGCCCGTCGCCTGTACACTGACGGCGGACTCTGGAAGGATCGCCCGCTTGGCTGGAAACGCCCGATCTGGACGCGGGGGCCTGTCGCCAAGGCTCAGGCAGGCCGCTCTCAGGCTGCTCGGCCAGGGCCGCAGCGCGTGGGAAGTCGCGCGGCTTGTCCGGATCGCTTACCGAACGGCTCAGAGGCTGCAGCGGGGCATGGCGGCCGCGGAGTCGAAACGCCCGAGCCGCGGGCTACCGTTCTACCGCTGCCCAGGCTGCGGCGGCGCCAACGTCGCCCCGCTCTGCCGCCCCTGCCAGGTCCGCCAGGCGGTGCCCAAGTAAGGCGCAGCGTCGATCGACCCTCGCCAAACCCGACGATTCCGGCCGACGGTGCAGCGCGCCTTACTTACTTACTCAAAAACCCGCCGTGGCAAAAAAAACGCTGCGATACCGGGGCGGAGCCCCCGCGCCCGGGGGGCTGGGAAGGACCCCAGCGCCCACAGCGGCGGGCCGGGCTATATCGGCGTAACGACTTACGCCGCCCACCGGTCGTCGCCCGGGTTGAACGCAGCCATTAGCGCGTCGTACAGCTCGGGGTTCTGTTCAGCCGCCAGGCGTGTCGCCTTCTGGCGACTGTGCCCCTTCTCGGCGATCGCGTCGACCTTGCTCTTGAACTCCGCCTGCAGCGCCTTGCGCTCGTCACTGTCACTCATGATGTGCTCCTTAAAATTCAACCGGCGAGCGGGACGCACCGCCGTGCTGTGCTGTGCGCCCGCGTCGCCGGCCAACCCGCGAGGAACTTCGCCCTTGACCGTGGACCGTAGAGAAGGGCGGCGCCTCACGGTACCCAGTGTCTAAAGTTTGTCGATGTAGTATCCGCAGACCTTGCCCGCCTCGGTGATCGCGACCTCCAGCTCCGCCTTCAAGCGCTCCACTTCGGCTTCCGCTTGTGGAAGCTCAATCTGACTTCGCGGCGACGGCGGTGAGTCCCGCAGCTCGTTACGCCGGTTCTCGGCCTGTGCGATCAGCTTCTTTAGCCGCCATTTGCCAAGGTTCACGTGCTGTGTGTACAGAGCGTCTACGTGCGCGGGTAGCACTTTCGGATCCCGCAGCGTCTCGCGGGCCTGATCCATTGGGAACTTCTTGCTCTCGGCGCTTTCGATTGCCTTCGACAATTGAAAAAGTCGCAATTCGATCTTCTCCAACTCCGCCCGCAGCGCGGGTGCTTCCTTTCGCTCGGCCTCCACGGCCGCCGCCAGTTCGGAACACGTCGCCTCATAATGCGACTTGCTGCCGGCCACGCCGCGCAACGTTTGGACGCGAGTCAGGCGGAAAACTTGCGACTGGATCTTCTCTCGATCGTCGAATCCAGCCAGCCGCACAATTCGCATTTCGGCACCGTCGATCGGCTCACCGGTCGCCACGTGCCGATCCAGGATGTCCTCGGCGGCGATCGCGATTTGCTCGGTTTCGCTGAGCAGGCGATCGACCAACGTCGCGGCCGGCGAGGCCGCCGGCGGTGCGTCTTTTGTTGTTGCCATGAATGGTTCCCTCAGTTGAAAATGGTTCACAGTCCGCATCGTCTCGCCGCCACTGTGCGGCGGTACTCTGCCTTTTCGTGGTTCTTGGCCGCGTCAAACAGTCTCGGGTACCCACACCTGATCGAAGCCTCTGCAGACGGTTGGGTATACCCGCCGGCCACTCGCTGAGCGACAAGCTCATCGAACTTTTGCGCGGCGGCCGATCCCGTTAGAAAATCCATCGCCCGCAGCTCCGCCCGGCGCTCCAGCTCGCCAATAACGTCCGTGATGTTGGCGACACGGTCGATTAAGCCATTACTCAGGGCCTGCGAACCAACAAACACCGCTCCATCGGCGAGGGCCATCACCCGCTGCATGCTCATTTGGCGGCCGCGAGCAACGGCCGTGAAGAAATGTTGCGCGAGTGAGTCCACTAGACCCTGCACGAGTGCGACGTGCTCGGCATCAATCTTAGTGCCCCAGACGCCAGCCCCTTTCATGGTTCCAGATTTCACGATCAGGATTTCGAGCCCTGCTTTCTTGAACGCTTCGCTCGCGTCGGCCATGATGGTGAAGACGCCCAAACTGCCCACTACCGATGTAGGCGTGGCGACGATCTCCGACGCTCCGCAAATGGCCCAGTAGGCCGCGCTGCAGCATAAATCTTCGACGATCGCCACCACTGGCTTTTGTCGTGCCGCAGCCGCAATTTCCTCATGCAAGTCGTTTGTTCCTGCCACACTGCCCCCCGGCGAATCGACCACTAGGAGGATCGAACCAATCGCGGTGTCTTTTGCTGCACGTCGAACCGCCAGACGGGCTTCGCCCAAATCGCTCTTGTCCAGCGGGCCGACCAGTTCGATCGCAGCAATGTAATGACCGACGACCCGCGCGCGTTTGGGATATGGCGTATCGTCTTTTGCGTGCGTTGGAAGAATCGCCCGGATGGCGTGGGGGGAAAACATCTCAGCACCTACCTCGATTTGCAAATGCCGCGCAGGGCGTGGGAAACAGGAAGTGAATCAGGTCCGCCGCCTCGGCCTGCTCGCCGTTGAGCCACGACTCTTGCAGTCGCTCCCACAGCTTCGCGCCGATCGGGTACTTGACCAGCTCGCCGTAATCGCGAAACGTCGCTACGTCTAGCTCGTGCTCCAGGCGGACCGCCTCGTCATATTCGGATACCAGCGGCAGCCGGCCGGCCAGCAGTCCGATTCGCGAATTGGGATGGCCGAGCACCACGCGACAATGCCGCGCCAGGACCGCCGCGGGGCCGAATGCCTTGAGCACATACGCCACCACAAACTTAAACTTGCACGCCGCTTCTACCACCGGCAGCAAATGCGTTAACGCCGACACCTGGCCGGCCTCTGAATCAATCCACAGGCATATCGAATCAATATGCGACTGCTTCACTTGGTGCGCCAGCTCCGCGCCGACGTGGATCGCGGCCGACGTGGTGAGCAGCCCCTCGATCAGCAGGTGAGCGACGGAATAGTTTTGCGAGACGATCGGCTTGGCTATCTTCCGCCAGTCGAGCCACGGCGGCTGCTCGGCCGCCCGGATTGCCGCCACCGATCCGGCCCACGTCGGGCAGGGCCGATCAATCATCGTGTCTACATATTCGGCGGCCTCGATCGCGGTCATTGCGGTACACCTAATAAGCCGTGGCTGCTGCGGATTGCGTGATTGGTATCTTCTACTGCTTTTTGCATCTTCTCCGCCGCGGCGGCTTGCCTCCGCATCAGTTCCAGCGCCTCGCGGGTGCCTTGCGGAATCGCATCGGGGTCGCTGCGCTCGAAGTCTCGTACCACGTTGTCCGGTCCGGTGAAAAACGCCCGACTCTGCAAAAACCAATCGTTCGTGATCCCGTGGAACTGCGATAGAAAATTCGATTCTTGGCGATCGGTTTTTCGCTTCTCCAAGATCGAATCGAATGCGTTCTGGTAGGTGCCTTGATCAATTGCCGCCGGCGTGACGGACGATTGGCCGCGAGTCTTTACACTCGATCGAGCAGCGACCAGATTGGGATCGGTGTTAGTCATTTTGATGCGCTGGCCAACCAGATCATTCTTTGATGCGTTGTCGATGTTGCTAAGAACGTCCTCGTAGGCCCCCATGTCGCCGGTGATGACTCGGTAAGCGTTGATCGCTTCCTGTCGGTCGCCCAAAATTCCGTCCGGACCGCTGAGCGCCGCACCCGCATCGACGCGGCCCTTAATATTGTTCAACTTATCCGCGAGCGTTTTACCTTCGATTGGCGCGAATTGCCGCATTAGCGCCGCTTCGTTTGGCATGCCTTGCTTAGCAGCCTCCACGTCGGCGCGGGCCTCCTGTTGTTTCGTTTGGGCGGCTTTCAGATTTTCCGCCTCGTCCGCTTCAGCGGTCTGCAAGTCCTCGAAGGCGCGATCGAACCGCTTCTGCGCTGCCGTCTTTTGCTCGGTTGTCTTGAATTTCTTTTTCAGTCCATGATCGGCATCAAGCATGCGTCGGTGCGCCGCCTTTAATCTCTCGGGATTGTTGTCCCGCTCTTCCAAGAGTTCTGCATCGGCTCTCGCGAGTCGCTCCTCCGCTTCGGACAACGTCTTGCGACCCTGCCCCATCTTATCCTTCACAACCGAAAGGCCGTCGGTCATGCCAAACTTATCGAGCTGCGCCAACAGCGCCGCGGCCTGAGTGCCACCCATCTCGGGGCTTCCGGTTGCGGTGGCCGTCCGCGCCGTAAGTGCTAGTAGCTCTTCATCGCGGATTTTCAGCGCCATGGCCGAAGTTCCGCCGCGTGCGCTCGCCTCCAGCACGGAAGCCACGTCGCCCGGGGCGCCGGCACTTGCCGCGAGCGCTTTGGAAACAATCTCGCGGTAACTACCTACTTCTCCCACGCCCATCGACGCGCGCAGCGTTTCCGCCGATTTAGCGAGTCCGCCCACGTCCCCGACCAATCCGGCGGCCCGAACGTCCCCGAAGAATTCACGATCTTTTTTTTCCAACACGCCAGCGGCCTGAATTTGGCCCGTGATGTTCGCGCCTTCGTCCCGTGAGATACCAAGCCTGCCCGACAGCGCGCGCGATTCCGCCAGCAGCGCCTTGTATTCAGCCTCGGTGTTGGCGAGCTGAGCCAGCCCGCCCTCGCCGAGGATCGCGCCCTTGGAATCCTCCGCGAACCGCTGCCGCTCGGCCGCTAGTTCTTGCAAAGCCCCCGTGACCGAGCCGATGACCGTCGTGATTGCCCCAAAATTATGAGCATAGTCCTTGATCTGAGTGATGGCCTGACCGGTCAAATTCTCTTTGCCTGCCTCGCCAAACTCATCGGCTTTTTTCTCCGCCTTCTCGTACTGCTCGCCGATCCGCTGGACCTCTTTTTCGTAGGTCGCAGCGTCGATTTTATTCTGCTTGAAGACTTCCTGGACCTTGGCGAGCTGCGTCTGGTACTTTTGCTCGGCAGAAAGATTCCGCTGGATGATGCCCTGAGCCGTCCGCTCCCAGTTGGTGGCCGCTTGGATGTTGGCGGCACTGGTCTTCTGAGTGAAGCTCGTGAATGCGTTGGCCGATTTTTGAGCATCGCCAACGATCGCCGAATTGATCTTGGCGCTATCGGCGATAACTTTATCGCCGCCCTTCGAGCTGAAGGTGATGTCAGGCATCTACTGGGTTTCCACGGACAGAGAACTGGTTCTGTCGGTGTACCCCACGGCGCTATCACTTTGCACTAGACAACCGGTGAACAAGGGCGGCAACCACCGCCAGGTCGTCGGGGGACAATCCGAGCTGCTCCAGCGCCTCGGCCATGACGATCTCCGGTTCCTGGTCGAGAGTCGCCGCGTGCAGCGCTTTTGCAGCGCCCTGATCAGACACCCCACTTTTCCCCAGAGAAACTACGTCGTTTCGAGTTCTGCCGCGCCCACTTGTCATAAACCGTTGCCGAATCAAGAGTTCTGATACCTGCCGGTGGTCGGCAGTGCGGCATTTCCTAAGAGCGCAAGCGGGTAAAACCCGCTTGGCTCGCAAAGGAGATATCGCACATGCCACGTCTCACAGAATCGGTTCCGAAGTATCGCAAGCATCGTGCCAGCGGTCAGGCGTTCGTGGAGTTGAACGGCCAGCGCCGCTATCTTGGCCGCCACGGAACAAGGGCCAGCAAAGTTGAATACGATCGGCTAGTTGCCGAGTGGTTGCTCAACGGCCGGCAGCCAATCGTCACGAGGCTAGAGCTGACTATCGTTGAAGCCTGCGCTCGTTACTGGCAGCACGCCAAACGCCTCTACATTAACAAAGCCGGTAAACCGACGAGCGAATTGCACGGGATCAAGGCTGCCTTGCGATGCGTCAAACAACTTTACGGCCGGACCTCAGCTGCCAAGTTTAGTGCCGCGGCGGTCCGAGCGGTACGGCATCAGATGGTCGAGGCCGGCCTAGCTCGCAGTACGATCAATCAAAATGTGAGTCGAATCCGGCGAGCATTCAAGTGGCTTGCCGCAGAGCAGCTTGTCCCAATTACTGTTTATCAAACACTGACCGTGGTGGACGGACTGCGCAGCGGCAGGAGTGAAGCGCGAGAAACGGCCCCAGTGCTCCCTGTCGATGATGCGACAGTGAAGTCGACCCTAGAGTACGTGCCCGAAATTCCAGCGGATATGGTTCAGTTGCAGCGACTGACTGGGATGCGGCCGACCGAAGTCTGTATCCTGCGACCGATGGACGTTGACTGCAGCTCCGACGTGTGGACGACATACCGACCTGAAAGCCATAAGACCGAGCATTATGGCCGCGAGCGGGTAATCTTGATTGGTCCCCAAGCTCAATCCATATTATGAATAAGAGCTCCAGAGGGCAGCGGCCAGAGGCGGGTATTCGATCGTCGAGATTTTCCGGACAGCGTTCAAGATCAGCTATAGGGGCAAACATAACGAAAAACTAACAATCTCTACCACTTGCTAACACGCGATGTTTTTCCGCTTCTGCCGCGTCTCATCGTGCGTACCATGGCGTGTCGGAGCTGTCAGTCAGCTCCATTTGCACATGCGAGGTCACTACTGTCCGGGCTAACGCCGGAATGATTTTCATTAACTTCTACGTTTTTAACGAGTTGCGTCGAGCAAAGCGTGTACACGACTTGAATTCGCAAGCAGACTCAAGCCTTGGCAGGGGCACTTTTTTCTTGCCAAGGCGGCCGCGGAGGGCTTGTGTTCGAGGGACAACTCGTGTTTGCGCAACTCATGGACTTTCTGCCGCGGCGCGAGTTTGGCGCTGGCGTCGACAAGTACCGCGGCAATCGTCGCAGTCGCGGCTTCTCCTGTCGCGACCAATTCCTGTGTCTGGGATTCGCGCAGCTCACCTATCGCGAGAGCTTGCGGGACATCGAAACATGCTTGCGGGCCTTGGGTCCAAAACTGTATCACGCCGGCTTTCGCGGAAAGGTCTCGCGGAGCACGTTGGCCGACGCCAACGCGGCGCACGACTGGCGAATCTACGCCGACTTCGCCCAAGTGCTGATTCGTCGGGCGCGAAAGTTGTACGCTCAAGAACCGCTGGCAGTCGATCTCGCACAAACGGTCTACGCGCTGGACTCCACGACCATCGACTTGCGCTTGAGCTTGTTCCCGTGGGCCAAGTTTCGTCGTCGCAAGGGCGCCGTCAAGCTGCATACGCTGCTGGACCTGCGCGGCAACATCCCCTGCTTTATCCACGTTTCTCACGGGAAAATGCCCGATGCGAACGTCCTCGACCAATTGCCGATCGAGCAACATCTGCGAATCAAAGCTTTCTACGGCACCAGCGACAACGCCGTGAAGACGCAGGTCTGGATCGCCATCAGCGTCTATGTACTCGTCGCCATCGTGAAAAAGGAACTGCGGATCGAACGGAGCTTGTACGACATTTTGCAAATCCTCAGCCTCACGCTGTTCGAGAAAATCCCGCTGTTTGAGGCCCTCCATGCCCAAAATCAACCATTTCCAGAACACCCCGATCCTAACCAGTTGAAACTATTCGACTTATAGCCGGACAGTAGTGAATAGCGTTATGAACGACGTCACGCAGATCTTGTCGCGGATCGAATCGGGTGACTCAACCGCCTCAGAGCAACTCCTGCCGCTCGTGTATGACGCCGCGTGCTACAATGCTCTCTTGCAGTTATGTCCAATCGACCCAATTCTCGTTCAGGTCGTGGACGTGCTCGAAGGGTACAGCTCAAGCGTGGAAGCTACTTTGCACCAGTTTTGGCTTAATTCATGCGCGGTATGATCAAAGGTTCTGTACAATGGTCCCACTTCGGGATAAATCAACAACCGATCCGGTGCTTACCATGCGTTGCGTACGGCACATGCGATTTCGCGTCATAGGAATTGTGGTGCTGACGACGGTGTGGGCGGAACCACCGACGCGGGCCAACGATATTAATTCGCCTTATGGGGTGGTCGCTTTCATCCCCTCACCAACGCGCTTCAATGCGATGAAAGATGCGGACATCGCCTGGGGGCGATACGACTTTTCCTGGCGCAGTGTCGAGGCGACCGGTAAGGGCGCGTACAACTGGGAAATTCATGATTACGCCGTAGCGGAAGCCAACGCTCGCGGATTGAACATTTATGCGGGGCTCGGGTATACGCCCAGTTGGGCCTCCGCCGGCGGTAATTCCAACGATCCCCCGACCAATACTCAGGATTGGTATGACTACGTCTATGCTGCCGTGAGTCGCTACAAAGATTCAATCAAATACTGGGAGATATGGAACGAACCCAATTTGACACAATTCTGGAACGGAACCCAGGCCGAGTACATCAACCTCCTCAAGATCGGGGCCGATGCCGCACATGCCGCCGATCCCGATTGCATGGTGCTGGCCCCGGAGCTTTCCAGTGCCGGTCGGGCGAGCAGTTGGATGACCAACATTTTGCAACAGGCCGGCAATAAGATCGACATCATATCCTATCACCAGTATGACGGCGGTGATGTCCCCTCAGGCCGGCTCGTCGGTATCGATGGTATTCATAACACCCTCGTGGCGGCAGGCTACGCCAATAAACCAATTTGGATCACCGAAAGCGGCTGGCCATCAGACAATATCGGAGAACAGACGCAAGCGGATTATTTGGTTGCGATGCTTGATGGCATGTCCTCGCGCCCGTGGTGGAAGAAATTTTTTTGGTATCAGATTTGGGAGGGGGCTTCGGACCGGGCCGGACTGCTCCATCAAGACGAGACGCCGAAGCTCGCGTGGTATGCA
The DNA here is from genome assembly GCA_040901765.1 of Pirellulales bacterium. Lineage (GTDB taxonomy): Bacteria > Planctomycetota > Planctomycetia > Pirellulales > Lacipirellulaceae > JBBDYG01. The sequence continues at coordinate 2,326 of JBBDYG010000097.1, read as the reverse complement.
TACCGCGATTACACGGCCGCCCACCCGGCGCCGGAGATGGTCTCGGTCAACCTCAGCACCACGGATATCGAGGATGGCATTAACCTGGTCACGGTGGGAGACGGCAACACCACACCCGACACCAAAGCCAGCCGCGCAAGTCGAAGAAACACCAACGCGGCCGGCGGCGATTATTACATGTATTTCAACGTGACCGACGCATTCGCATTTGAGGGCAACCGTCCCATTGTGGCCATCGATGTTGATTATTACGACCTGGGGTCGGCTACGCTGACCCTGGAGTACGACTCCATCGGAAATGGGGCGTACAAGAGTGCCGGCTCGTTCACGCTGGGGGACAAGGACACTTGGAAGCAATTCACGTTCTATCTCAACGACGCCTATTTTGGTAACCGTCAGAACAACGGCGCCGACTTCCGCATCTCCGCCGGCGTGGGGACGACGTTCTATCTCGACTTGGTTCAGTTGAGTGCGGCGCAAATCGTTCCAGTACCGGGTGACTTTAATGCCGATGGCGCCGTCGATGCCGCCGATTATGTCGTGTGGCGGGATACCGGCATCAACGGCCAGCTAGGATATGAAGTCTGGCGCGCTCACTTCGGCCAAACTGCTGGCAGTGGTTCGGTCATCATTGCGAAAGCGGCCGTTCCCGAACCGCGGACTGCCATGATGCTGTTGATTGTTGCGGCAGTGGGTTGTTGTCTCCGAGAGGGTGGCCTCGCGTACAAAGTTCCGAAAACTCATTAACGCGTGACACGCGCCGACAACCCACCATTTTATAACCGCTCGTGGCGGTGAGTGCCATCGACTCATAGGTTCGTCGCGACACAACCCACGTGTTCTAGAATCTCATGTGTTTTCTAGGACGGGGGACGCAGCACTTTCTTGGCGCTTGAAGTACGTCGGCAATCCAACGATGTTGAAACTTTCGACATGGGAGAGTTGACTGCCGAGTCGACGCAGCTTGAATCCAAACTCAGGCGCGCGAATCCCTCACGGCGTGCACTTTTGAGTGCGTTGTACGTAGTTCTTACTGGCTCATATTGATTCGCCGCAGTCGCATTACGAACCCGCCATCGGTCGGGTCGCCATCCGGCGCGGTGGGTCGGGGCGCGTTCATCGGGCTTAGTCGCAGCATCGCCTCATCCCCTTCGACTCGATATCGACCTCGGTAGATGGTGTTGCCGCGCACCACCGCGCTGAAATCGACGCTGCCCGGTTCGTCGTAACTGGCGTCGAATAACCAGAGTCCCGCGCCGGACAAGAGGGCGGCCGTATCGTTCGCTGCGACGAACGTTCGGCCGATGGGGTCGGGGTCGTAGAGTTCCAAAGCATCGGCCGCGATCCCACCAGCGCCGGATACTTCGGTCACCTGCCATGTGCCGCACAATGGCGACACCGGCCGCGTTGAATCGATCCCTGCTACTTCGGACAGCATGTCGAAAGCGAGGGCTCGCTCGCTACGCAGCAGGGCTAGTTGTTCCACTAGCCATCGGGCCTCGGCTGGCGTGCCGCTAAATCCGGGCAGCGTCCCATCGCCCCGGAAGAAGGCGATTAGCAGTTTGGCGGCCTCAGTGGTCGTCCATCTCGACTCGACGTCTCTCCACACAACATCGTCGAGCTCGCTTCGCAGGCTGACTAATTGCCCGGCGATCTGACGGACGTCCCGCATTAGTTCGTCTCGCGATCGGGCAGACTTGCGTTCCGCTCTTTCCGCTCGCGTCCGTACTCGGACCACGACGCGCTCGTCCCTAGTTATTGTAAGCAGTTCGTCGGTGCGGTCATCACGAAACAGATGGGGGCCGGCTGTGAGGCGGACCTCCTCCAGGCCCGCTCCCGTGATCTTTAACTCTCGCCCGTCCAGGGAGACCTTTACGGCCGGGTCGTCAACGTCGACTAAAAGCGCGCCAGAGTCGGTATCGAATTGAAGAGTAGCCGCGCTAGCTCCTCTTGCCAGCAGTACGATTGATGCGAGGACGAAAGGCAACCGCCGAGACGACCAATTTCGTAAGGTAATCGCTAGAAAGCATTGGGGCATGGTAGCACTCCTGAGGGGACGATGACGCTTACCGCGGAGCAGCCTGACATGATACCGTATCAATGCCCAGACACGACACCGCTAACCCGACGCAAACAACGATCCTCGTTAAATGAATGGAATATTGGAGAATTCCGAAGAATCACGGTTGTGGCACACGTTTTCTGGGGCATGGAAACCAGTACGGAAAACGTCTGCGCTGAGCTCTTGAGACGAACCGCGGCCAATACGGCCCTAGTGCTTGATCACTCTTGGATTGATGGATAAAGCCGCCTGAGCTTGATGCGG
>JBBDYG010000096.1:0-2423 GCA_040901765.1 Pirellulales bacterium | reverse complement strand
CCTATGACAGCGGCGGTCAACGCGCTTTCCAAACTGTACTCCGCCGAACGGACACGATTTTTTTAAGATGTCGCGTTCCATCTCCGCTCGTCGGAGCTCTTTGCGAAGCCGCTGGTTCTCCTGGCGAAGATCTTCGGCCGTCGCGTGCTCGCCACACGGCTCCGGCTTCGGGGCCAGCCGCGCGTGCCAGGCCCGAAGGGTCTGGTCACTCACTCCCACCGCCGCCGCGGCCGACTTGAAGGTGTAGCCTTCCTCGCTCACAAGTCGCACCGCACTACGCTTGAAATCATCCGTAAACCGACGCCGCCTTAACGACGACTCTGGATTCGACTGGCTCATCTTTCGGACCTCCTAGAGGGACCATTATCCGGCCCCCGCCGCTGTCCGAAAGTCCTGAGCTATCGCAGTCTTGCGCCATCTCGGAGCCACTGAATTCGGATCGCGGCCCGGTTCCTCTATTGGGAAAATGAAGCGGTGGCTTGGGCATTCGGCCAGTTCCCATGTCGCTGACGTGTACATGAAGCCTGTGTCGCCCGAGAATCGGCCGGTCGTGGAATGGATTCGACGTGCGCTTAAGAACGGCTCGGCTGACCTTCGGGATGTGAACCGGAAAAGTTAACAGCGAGCGGGCTGCCCCTCTTTACTTGATCTGTAGAGCGGGGAATTGCTTTTTGATCTCTGTACTCACCGCAGTCTCCACCATGTTCTCCGTCCAAGAGATCGATCTAAGGTGTTCAAGGGACTTCAGTTCACCGATCAGCGATTCGTTGACTGGCGAATCGATGATAATAAGAAACTGCAACGCTTTCAGTTTTCCGAGTCCTTTGAAATCCGTGACGCCGGTCTCAAATAGCCTAAGGTCTCGTAGTTGTGAAAAGCCGTCTTCGATTGCGCTCTTGGGAAGCACAGTCACCGACTCGCCGGACAAAGAAAGAGACTCCAACCGCTCACTTCTTGCTAACTCCGTTAAGCCACTTCCGTTGATACCTACATTGTCAAGAACCAACATATTCAAGTTCTTCAAAGCTCCGAGATGCTTGAGCCATACATCCTGCAAACGACATCGGTCCAATACAACGTGCTCCAAACTTTCGATTGCAGCAATCGTCTTAAGTGATTTTTCTGTTAATTCCATCTCCCGGAGGTTGAGAGACTTCAACTTAGTTTCGATTAATGGAACAAACGACAAGGTTCCTGGGGACGTCGTGTGCAATGCCAGCGTCGAAAGAGAAGGCAGTGAACTGATTATTGACAGGTCTTCTTGATCAAATGGCCGCTCGTCGACCAATATGCTACCTATGCTGTCGCGCACCTTCGTGACTGGCTCATCCGAACTAGCCCTGAGGGACTGAAGCAACGCCTTTGGAGCCTTGATGTGGCCAATTGTCTTCACTATTTCGTCTCGCGGATTGTAGAACGTCAGCGACATGTACTCGTTAAACGGTCCACATGTTGCGCCTGATTCGAAAAACGCATTGAGGTAGGCGAGCCGCTCTTCCCCTTTCCCCAACTCCTCGGAAAGTTCGACTTTTTGGGACTCCAAACCGGCCTTTTCTTGCACTAGCTTTTGTGTTGCCTGCACCAATTCTCGTTTGTCGATCTCCAAGAGAGTCGTTTCCGCCTTAAGTTCCTTGAGCGATACATCAAACCAACCATTAAGATAAGCAGCTCCCAGCCCAAGGAGTCCGACGACTGCGGGGAAAAGGATTCCAGGTTGCAGCAGCAAATGAGTGTACGACAGCTCTCGTTCCAGCTTCTTTATCTCCAGCTCTCTCTTTTTGTCTTCTGCGGACTTACGGGCATCGCTGGCACCGCCATTCTCCGGCGTGCTTCGATTGAGGTTTTTGCCGCTTTCCGCCGGTGCGCCAGGATTGCAGCCAGCCGCAATCAAGAATGGAGGCGGCGCGAACTGATGAATACGCGAATTGCCATCCGCCGCATCCACGAACTGCTGCATATTTGAGGCTGCCGCAGCGAGCTGGTTTGGCGATCGTGGGTCGCGGGACAACCTGACTGCTTCAGCAGCCAATTGCTTTAAGCGTTCCACCGCTATTCGATGTGCAATCATTACGTCCGCCGGCAACGGCACGTGACGCGACATTCTAAATGACGGTCCAGCTGTCTCTCCTTCAGCGCAGCCGCTTGCCAGCAGCGTAAGCGCCTCACCAAGTGGCTTTACGACGACCGGCATAATGCCAATTGCAGTCATCGAAAACCATTCGACCTGTGCTCGCTCCGCGGTTGGATTGCTGAACACGAATTGAAGCATTCGGAGCATCAACATATAGATTTCATCGAACAATTCCGAAACCTCACGAGTGTAGGGATCCTTGAGTATCCTCACCGGAACATCTTCATCCTCGCCATAGCCGTAACCGTTCACGGGTCGGGCATAGATGGGGTTGGAGAAAAACGGAAGAGCA
>JBBDYG010000095.1:30440-86720 GCA_040901765.1 Pirellulales bacterium | reverse complement strand
GCCTGGGGCGTTGCCCCAGGCTACGATGAATCAAGGCCTTCGGCCAAACGGTCAATTGTTTTGTTCCCCCATGACTCGAATCCCTCGCGAACTGACCACCGAAGTTATTCTTCCCCCACTCCTTACATAGCGGCGGCTTCCAGCCGCCGTGACGGCGGTTTGCCAAAACTCACAACCTCTCCGAGTCGTGAATTCACGAGTCGGAGACTCGTGGCACTCTGGACGCACCCTCCTGAATACTATCGTTGTGGAGGTAGAGCCGGCTCCTGAGCGGTTCGCACGGCTGGCGGGGCCGCTCCAACCGGCTGCTCGACGAAGTTCTGGTTCGCTGGAGGCGGAGCCTGAGCCGGCTGTTCGGGCTGCTCGAAATTGAGAACTCGGGGCGGTCCGCCGTCCGGCGCATCGACGACGATGCCGGACACTCGCCACTGGCCGTCGACGAGTCTTACCACGCAGCACATCTCTTCTTCGTGGGGCACGCCTTCGGTCGATTTTTCAGTCAACATGCACTGCACTAGCGCTTGAGACTCCGACACCTTGCGCATTTCGCCGAGGCGGAACTGAGCCCCTTCCAGCCCGTTTGCGACGAACCGCTGTTCGCTGGTAGCAAATTGTTGAATTGCCTGCGGGGTCAAGTGCTGGGTCGCCGCTTCGGTGTCGCCTCGAATGAGCGCCGAGAGGAATCCATTCGCTGCCAGCACGGCGGGATCGATTTGGGAGGGGGCGTTTGCCGCCGGCGCATTCTCGGTGGGTGCATCGGAAGCGGCGCCGTCGCCCGAACAACCCCCCGTGCAGACGATGGCGACGAACGAGAGCAGCGCCAGTGAACGAACCAACATTGAAGTCACCTTGATGAATCGAGGGTAAGCAGTCGGCAGTTTCTCCGACGCGCTCGCGCGTGGGGCGGAAGTGTGGCAAAGCGGCACCATAGGGTCAAGTCGAGTCACGCAGAGGAAGTATTTGCTAGCATCGACGGCGACCGAAGTCTCGAGTTGGGTGATTGAGATGGGGATCGGCGCGGGTGGGGACGGAGTTTCGCGGCGCGCATCCAACATTCATTTATGTTTGCGAATCAATTCGGGTTGGCGCATCGGGGTAAACTCGGCGGTAAGGTGTTGAGTGCCATCAAGTTGCGAGATTCAGCACGTCCGTTTCTCGGGCGAATTATTTCGCCAATTGTTTCGCGGGTGCGATACAAGTCGCAGTTATTGGCTCCTCGACACGCTTCTTGGCGCGCACCGCGAACGCAGACCGCTCGGCTGGGCGACACGGTTGGCGGTAGCGCGCACCCCGACCGGACTCGATTCACGCAAATCAAGCAAGCGAAGCGCGCGTAATCCCCTCCCCCTGCGGGGTAGGGCTAGGGTGGGGGCGACTGAGGCGGGGGACGGCTATGGAACCGCATGCCAAGGGTACTCCTAAATCGGATATTTGTTCAGACGTACACCATATCAGAAGGGTGGCACTTTTTCAAGCACGAAGTTGGAAAAAGGAGATAGGGATTGGGGGCTGGGGATTGGGGCCAGGATGGGTGGCTGGGGTCGGAGGCGCTAGCCGAAGCCCCTAGCGGGAGCGCGGACTCGGACAGCGTGGCGGCGGTTCTCCGAGCCGCGACAATGAGCCGCGGAGCGGCGGCAGAACGCCTCCAAAAACGCAGCGTGCGCCAAGCAAATCGCGAAGCGGACGCTCACGAACCTCTACAACCAGCGCCCGACGTGGCTCGACAACCTCCACCGCCGCTTGGACGCGGCCGTCGCCGCCGCCTACGGCTGGCCGGCTGATTTGACCGACGACGAGATTTTGGGGCGGTTGTTGGAGTTGAATCTGGGGCGGGCGGTGGTTTAACAGCAGAGTATTTCTTGGTCGAAGGTCCTGAACCTCTCCTACGGTCGAAACCCTGTTGCCGCTGATTCACTTCGTCGCAGCAAGCCACGAATAGACTTCACGATCGGCTTTTTCAGCCTCTGCGATTGGGATGTGCGGCTTTAAAGCGTGCAGCCGTTTAGCAACATCGGTCGAGCGCGACACACTTTCCTGACAACGTATCCATGACGCCGTAGCTAGTCGTTCTAAATCGGCGACGTTTCGTGCGCCTACAAAAGTGCAAATCTCGTCGATCGCCTGTCGTTCCTCGTCCGATAGCGATTCCACCTCCCTCAAATACTTCGCCATCTTCGCCGGCTTAAGCGTAACGCCATAACCTTCCGGATTAGGATCAATGGCCACTGCTCCATAGCTCTGCATTTGCTCCAACTCGGATTCTAATTCGAACGAATAGGGTCCGTGTTTATAAAGGACGAAATGGAATGGCACCGTCGTCTTTCCCGAATCTCTCAAGATCGAAAGCGCTTTCTGGACGTGCGTCTTGCCTGTCCAACTCCCTCGTTTTCGCAACGATTCAATGACTGCGAGAATGATTATGTGACTTTTGAAATTCATCCTTGTGGCTCCTTCCGAGAGCGGCTTCTTGTAAGTAAACGTTTTAAAGCAGCATCAACGAACGCCTTCGCCTCGTCCTGAATGTCCGGATGGGCGAAGATGAATCCAATCTCCACTGGTGGAACATTCGCGATTACACCGGAAACCTGGATCGAGCTTTCTACCCCTCCATCCTCCGTTCGAACCAAGAAATCGTTGGTTTCTGACTTAGGGCCGTAATGATCCAGCCCGATCTTATCTTCCCCAAACCGTTCCGCGACCTTCGAGTGCAGATCATCCAGGATTGTCGGTCTCTTCTTCTTGTGAGTTGAGACCAATTCATATACAGTGCGAAAGTGGCGGCGCGCGAGTGCTCGGTTGGCTAATTCATGTAATGGCGATTGCGTATCCTGGGCCGCTTCGCGCATGGCCACAAGCGCCTCATGATCCGTAACTTGTATCACTCGTCGCCAGTCCGCAGGAAATCTACCACCGTCCAGCCACGCTTGCAAGAACTGTTGAAGGTGAAGATCGTACACTCTTCTTACATCGTGGAAGTAGACCTGAGTGTACATAAAGTACCTTGCCAGCAGTAGGGCCTCGGCACTGTGAATCGCCCCGATTTCTAATCCCAATGCAATTTCCTCGTTGCCAGGGTCTATGAGAGTAGTCAATCCAGAGATCAGACGGTCAGGATCGAAACGGCCGTAGGCGACGCCAGCATGCCAGGAATCGCGGAGGAGATAATCGATTCGGTCTGCGCCAAAGGTGTTTCCACAGACAATCTCGTTCAACAGGGTCTTCCATGGTGAAAGATTCACCGACGAATCAGTCTTGGTTCGCTTTTTGATATCCCAGGCGACGTCGATCACATCTTCAGGATCGATCCGTGGCTTGTGCGCTCGAAGAATTGCGGCGAGCTCCGAGTTTCGAAGCATTTCTACCGTAATTCGCTCGTGGTTCCATCCAGCCGGCAATAGCTCTTCCGCGGCGTGGGAAAACGGCAAGGGACCAACATCATGGAGTAGCCCAGCGATTCGAACGATCCTCTGCCAGTACTGAAGTTGCTCCGGTGTGCATTCGTTTGAGACACGTGCGTGGATTTCGTCCGGGAGTCGTTGACTAAATAACCTGTCGAAGATTCGCGTGGCTATCTCCATGACGCCGAGCGAATGTTCAAACCTCTTGTGTGTTGCTCCGGGATACACCTGATAGCACATTGCTAACTGGTGGATGCAACGTAGACGTTGCATCGGTTCCGAATCGATCAATTGCTTCTCGAACTGATCGAATAGAATAAACCCGTGGATTCCGTCGCGAACTTCATGCGTCTGTTTCGACATAAGCACTTGGACGCGTAAGCCTTGGCTTCGATAGAAGTCCAATAGGAATCGTCTATGAGACTGGGGCGTCATTATGTCCTACCGTTGCAAAATTGGCAATCGCGGCCAGGCGGCATGCTCTCGTCCGCGTGGGCATGCGGAAGTGGAGCGAACGTCGCCTCTCAAAAACATGCCCACGAAGACGAGGGCATGCCACACAACCCATCGTTCGTAATCCCGCCTTCAGGCGGCCTCTTCCAAGCGCGCATGCCGAGTAACCGCCTGAAGGCGGAGCTACGAGCGGGGGCCGGCAATACTCCGAAGGCGTTTCGTCGTTCAGGCGCGGGGGTCGTCGCCATGGCGACTACCCTGGGTTCGCGGTCCGAAACCTCATCGCGCTACCCTGAAAGGGTTGCATCCCTTGGCACGTTCGATGTAGGTCAGGCTGTGCCTGACAATTCGGCGGAATCCAATCGTCAGGCACAGCCTGACCTACCCGGTTGATGAGAGGCGGCTGCATTCGTGCAGAATCCTTGCACGCCGGGGCAAAGCCCGGTGGGGTGCGGGGGCGGGAGAACCGCGCACAACGGAGGCTTAAATTGCCCCCTCCCCTAGCCCCTCCCCCGCGGACGGAGGAGGGGGATTACGCGCTCCGCTCTGAGGACTCCGCGTCGCGGCTAGCGAGTGTCGAGCGCGGCGGCCGTTGCTTCACACCGATAGCCCGCGATCAACGGCCGCTTGCTCGCGGCTGTAGACGGCGAACGCGGCCTCGAAGGTTTCGCGGGAGATCGTCCACACGGGCTGCGAATCGGTGTGGGCGTTGCAGTGGGCGACGATCAGGCGGTAGATGAACTTGAACAGGTGCCGTGGCACGCGGAGCGAGCGGAAGGCGTCTATCAGGCGTTGGTCGGTGACCGTGGGGTCGAGCAGGGAGCGGAGTTTTGGAACTTCGCCGTTCTTGGCACAAGCGGCCACGCGGGCGTTGGCCAAGTCGAACAGGGCTTCGCCCGACCAGTCGAGCGACGGCACCATGTTTTGCTTGTCGAGCCTGGCCCGCTGGTGGAAGTCGCGGGTCTCGCGGTGGAGATGGTCCATCAGCTCGCTCGGCAGCAGCAGTTTGAAACCGATGCCGGGCTGTTTCAGGAACTTATTGTCGAGCATCGACCAGACGAAATCTCGCATCAGCTCGACGGAACCATTGATCAGGTGCGGCTCGTCGGCGCGATCGACGAGCACCACAATGCCGTCGTTGCCGAGCGAGCGCAGGACGCCTTGGAGTTTGGCCAGCAGTTCGTAGCGATCATCGGTTCGCTGTTTGTTAGGTATCGGCTGGCCCCATACGTCGCGGCCGGAGAGCTTCATGAACGCACGGCGGATGGAAGGCGTGTCGCGGCGCAGCACGCGCAGATTTTTGGCGACGCGGCGGGCGTCGAAGTGGGCCTTGGAAAAACGCGCTAACCAGGGCGCCCATCCGAGCGCGACCGCCAGGTAGGGCCAGACCGTGGTGAGCCAATCCCACTTCTTCAAGTAAACGATCAAGCCTACGGCGACCGCGGTTACTATAACGCCAATGGCTTTGTCGGCCCACGCTCGCCAGCTATGAAACCGCAAGCGGCGGCGAAGCTGGCTCCAGCGTGCGGCATGCGATTCGGCGAGCGAACCGTCGTAGAACGCGGCCAGCAGCAGCAGGTCGCGCTTTTGGGGTCGGTCGAGTGATGTTCTGGGATCGGCGTCGATACGGTTTGCCGACGGTCCGGTCGCGTGGGTTGAAGGCAACAGCTTATCGACGAGATTTGTCACCGCAAGGGACAGGATCGAATCCATGTGGTCCCAAAGTTTCCAATCGGCGAGTACCTTGGCCGGGTCGCGTTGCTTGCGGGCGCTGAGTCGGTCGGCAAAGCGGTCGAGAAACGGATTGAAGTCATCATATTCGATGACCCACAGCCGGCCGATGCGGTGCTGGGCGTTGTAGTCGGCGACGCGGCCCATGATTTGGAGCCGCAGGGCGGTTTTCCCCGCGCCTTTTTCCCCGAAGACGATCGAAGTGGCCGGATCCGATGGGTCGCCAAAAACTTTGTCCCATGCGGGATGAAACGTGTTTTCGCGGCAGCGATTTTTGAAGACGGGATCGGTTTGCGCGTCTTCTTCCGCAAACGGATTCATCGCGATGCCGTGATGCTCGAGAAACTGTTGAATTCGCATGGGGCCAATCGAGGTGGAAGAAAGCAGGTGACCGCGGGGCGGCAGCGTTTTACAATTATAGGTGCCGGGGCCGTGGATTGTCGCGGAGTGCCACGCTACTTTCCATCGTTACCATCCGCAGGACCGACACGAGGAGGTTAGAATTCCGATGTCTGAAACCGCAGTTCCACTACTGAAGACCGACCCAAAGCATGGCTATTACCCGTGGTGGCCGGAAGATGGCAACGACTGGATCCATCTCGAAGACGCCGACCTTGCGCGAACGTTGATCCCCAGCGGACGGGTATTTCGCCGCGATGGGGAGAGTGGGCCGTTTGTTGTGCTGCACTACGGCGACGTTCGCTTGCGCGTGCGGCGCACGCTGTGGCAGGAAGTCCGGTCGGAAGGCTTCGAGATCGGCGACGTGGTGGAAGTGCGTTCGCGAGGCATGCAGAACGAACCGCGAACAGGCGTCATCGCCGAGATGCTTTGGGACGAACACGAGGGAGAACTGCGGTATCAGATTATGGATCGTGGGCGGCTCAATGAAACCTTGTTCGCAAGCGACGACTTGAAACACGTCGAACCGGCGGTGCCGCAGATGGAGGTTCGGATTGAACCGCCGGAGGATTGAGACTGGAACCGCTAATTGACGCTGATGGGCGCTAATATAAGAGTGGAGAACCGTTAGGAAGGCTCACATTAGCGATTATTAGCGTCCATTAGCGGTTCAGCATTTCTACCGCGCTAGCTGCCGCGTTTCTTCCAGCCCCAATCGCTTCATTTTTTTGTAGAGTGTGGTGCGGTTGATGCCGAGTTGGTCGGCGGTGGCGTTGCGGTTCCAATTGTTCGATTCGAGCACGTCGAGGATGATTTGCCGTTCGGGCGATTCCAGGGCGTCTTTGAGCGATTGGCCGCTGAAGTTGCTGGGAATGCTGAGTCCCGTGGCGGCGCGAAGTTCGACCGGCAAATCGGCGGGGGCGATCATTTCTCCCTTGCCGAGCAGCACGGCGCGCTCGACCACGTTTTCCAGCTCGCGGACGTTCCCGGGCCAGTGGTAGCGCTGCAGCGCGGCGATGGCCTCGTCGGTGAAGCCCGTGACCGTTCGCCGAGCTTCTTCGCGGGCTTGTTCCAGAAAGCGTTGTGCGAGCACCGGGATGTCGTTCATGCGGTGCCGCAAGGGCGGAAGCTCGATATCGATCACGTTGATTCGGTAGTACAAATCTTGGCGGAACTTGCCCTCGGCCACGCGCTTGGCGAGGTCTTCGTTCGTGGCCAGAATAACGCGGACATCGACTTGGTGAGTCTTGGTTCCACCAACCGGCTCGAACGCCAGTTCTTGCAGCACGCGGAGCAGCTTCACCTGCATCGCCGGGCTGGCAGTGCCGATTTCGTCGAGGAAGATGGTTCCGCCATCGGCTTGCAGAAACTTGCCCATGCGATCGGTCGTTGCGCCGGTGAATGCGCCGGCGACGTGGCCGAACAGCTCGCTCTCGAGCAAATTCTCTGGTAAGGCGCCGCAGGCGACTTCCACAAACGGCCCCTTCGAGCGCCCGCTGCGGCGATGAATGGCGCGGGCGATCATGCTCTTGCCGGTGCCGCTTTCGCCGGTCATCAGGACCGTGGCCCGCGTGTCGGCAATGCTTTCGACCATGTCGAACACGCGAAGCATCCGTGGATCCTGGCCGACAATGTTTCCCATGCCGAAATGCCGGTCGAGCTGCGCCTTGAGTTGGCTGTTCTCTTCAATCACCTGCCGCTGCGAAAGTGCCCGCTCGATTGCCATGAGGAGTTCGGCGTCGATGAGCGGCTTGGTGAGGTAATCGAAGGCACCGGCGCGGATCGCCTCGACCGCCGAGTCGGCCGAACCGTAGCCGGTGAGCAGAATCACCTGCATGTGGGGCCATTTGCGGAGGCAATGTTCGAGCAAGGCCAAGCCGTCGCCATCCTGCATCCGAATATCGGTCAGCAGCAGATCGTAGCGCCGCTGGGCGAGCTTGGCGAGCGCGTCGGAACAGCCGGGCGCGGTGTCCAGTTCGAAGCCTTGTTCGCGCAGCCAATCGGCCATGGATTCGAGAACTTGGCGGTCGTCGTCGACTAACAGCAAATGATGTTTGGACATAGCAGCTTGAGTGCGAAATGAATCTGCAGAGACCGCGCCGGGGGCCTCGACGCGCGTAAAGCCCGTCGCCAAATATCTACGTCACAGGTAGCGGTTGGGCAACGGAACGGCGTTGCCACCACCAAAACCGCCGGCGTGGTGCCCGCTTGCCACAGCGTATGCGGTGCGATGCTCAAGAACCGCATCCGGCTGCGTGGTTCGAGAGGGTTGTGCAGACGGCACGCATTCCACAGAACACCGAAGCAAGCGAAGCAGTTGACGCACTAACGGTTTGCTGCGGTTGTTCCGGCGGTAACGATTCGTTCGACGATGGCGGATACGTCCTCATCGCCTTCGATGTCAACGAACCGGCATTCAAAGAGGCTGCGGAACCAAGTGCCTTGCCGTTTGGCAAATCGCCGCGTTCGGGCCGTTATCCGCTCGACCGTTCTGGCCAGATCGAAATCGCCGCGTAAGTGCTCAAGCACCTCGCGGTAGCCAACGGCTTGACCGGCGGTGCGGCCCAACGTGCGTCCACCAGAGGTAAGCGACCGCACTTCGTCGACAAGCCCCGCATTCATCATCCATCCAACGCGTTCTTCAATTCGACGGTGTTGCTCGTCTCGCGGACGTCGCAATGCAAACACCCGACACGTTTCGGCGGGCCGGCCTTCCTCGAACTGAAGTTGCTGATGGCTGATCGGTTCGCCCGTCGCGCGATACACCTCCAGCGCCCGCACCAGCCGGCGAGCGTCGTTGGGATGAATTTGTGACGCCGCGACCGGATCGAATTGCGCAAGCCGTTGGTGGAGCGCCGCGGAGCCGACGAGCGCAAGTTCGGCCTGAATCTCGTTTCGCAATTCCCAGTTTGCCGGTGGCCCCTCAAAGATTCCACGCAACAGGCACTTGAGATAGAGTGGGGTTCCGCCGACAAACAGGATCTCGCGGCCTCGCCCGCGAATCTCGGCAATCGTCCGTTCGGCGGCGGCCAGATACTGGGCAACGCTGAAATCTTCCGCCGGGTCGACGATGTCGATCAAATGATGCGGCACCGTGGCGCGTTGATCCGCATTGGGCTTTGCGGTGCCGATGTCCATGCCCTGATAGATGGCCATCGAATCGAGCGAGATGATCTCCGCATCAAGGCGTTGCGCGAGCGCGATCCCCACCTGCGATTTGCCGACGGCCGTTGCGCCCGTCAAATACCAGCAGTTCAGACTCAGGTCAGGAATCATCTGTTTATCTCGTCGCAACTGCTGCGGATTGCGGTTTATACGATTTGCAACTAAACTCAAATCGTCGCGGGGTAACGACTTACGGCCGGCAATTCGCGCTCGAATGCTGCCATTGTTACCACCGCAGTGCCGCTTGGGAAGTTAACGCACCCCGCCGCAAAGCTAAGATTGACCGGTGAGCAACCCTCCGCGCCCACTTGATGCCCTCGAAGCCACGATTCGTGGACGGGCTGAGTCTCCGAATGCGATTTCGTACACGTCCAAACTGCTAACGGGCGGCGTCGAGTCGATTGGAGCCAAGGTCGTTGAGGAAGCCCGAGAGTTGGTGGATGCCGCCAGCGAACCCGGCGAAGCCGGTCGGAGTCACTTTGTGTACGAAGCCGCCGATTTGGTCTACCACACGTTGGTATTGATGCGACACCGCGGAGTCGACCTGACTGAAGTCGAAGCGGAACTCGCCCGTCGTTTCGGAATTTCCGGCATTAAAGAGAAAGCCGGACGCACCAAGCAATAGTCGTCGCAGCACGCGTACTTATCTGCTTTAACCCGACACACGCATGTCAGAAACCCTACGTATTGGCATTCCGAGCAAAGGCCGGCTGGCCGAATTGTCGGTGGAACTGTTGCTCGAAGCGGGCCTCAGCTTTCGTCGGCAGGAGCGGAGCCTCTTTGCGCGGGTTCGGGAGATGCCCGTGGATGTAACGTTCCTGCGCACCGACGACATTCCCGTGCTGTGCGCCGAAGGGGCGATCGACTTGGGCATCACCGGCAGCGATCTCGTGGAAGAAGCGGGCGCACAGCTTGTCACGCGGCTCAAGCTCGGCTTGGGCAATTGTCGTTTGGCGGTTTGCGTACCCGACGATAGCCCCGTTACGTCGGCGAAGCAGTTGGCCGATCATCGCGTTGCGACTAGCTTTCCGCGGGTCACGCGCGAGTATCTTGCCAGGCACGGCGCGCAAGGACACATCGTCGAGCTGAAAGGCTCGGTCGAAGTAATGATCGCTCTCGGCGTTGCCGACGCGATTGTGGACCTCGTCGAGACGGGCAGCACGCTGGCGGCCAATCGGCTGCGGATTCTCGACGAGATCGGCCGCTTTGAAACGGTTCTGATCCAACACCCCCAGACACCGCACGCGGAACTTGCCGACCGCATCGCCCGGCGACTGGAGGGAGTCGTGATTGCCCGCAGCTATTCGCTGCTGGAGTACAACGTCCCCGCGGCCAAGCTGGCACAGGCCGAGAAGATCACTCCCGGCTTCAATTCACCGACCGTCAATCGTCTGGAACAAGAGGGCTGGTTCAGCGTGCGGGCGATGGTCAAGCGCGGCGAAGTGATCGACATCATGGAACAGCTTGAAGCGTTGGGCGCCACGGCGATCTTGGAAACGGCGATTAAGAACTGCCGGCTGTAAGCGATAGGCGTTGCAACGCGCATGCAAAAGGGGTGGTACGTTTGTTGTTTGACCGTTATAATTTAGTCATGAGCACACGCGCATACGACGAAATTATCGATCTCATAGCTGCCGGGGGTGGTCCTTCCGCCGTGGCTGAGTTTGAACCGTCTCAAGCTGCGCGCGAATGGGTTTGGGGATTGATTGCTCAGGAGAAGTCCACCGGCTTAACGGCGGAAGAAAAGCTTGAACTCGACCAATATATGCAGATCGAGCATTTGATGCGGCTCGCGAAAGCGCGCGCGAAGATTCGATTGGCGAATGAGTAGTTGCGTTGGACCGGAAATGCGACGGCAGGTGGCGAGTCGCGCCGACCACCGGTGCGAGTATTGCCTGATTCGTCAGTCCGACACCTACTTCGGTTGCGAAATCGATCACATCATCGCCGAAAAGCACGGTGGGCAATCAACTGCCGAGAATCTGGCCTTTTGCTGCGCGCTGTGCAATCGGGCCAAAGGGACTGACATTGCTTCCTACGACGAGAGTACCGGCGGTTTTGTTCGTCTCTATCATCCGCGGACCGATCGATGGGAGGATCACTTTGAGATTGACGGGCCGTTTATTCGCCCACTGACTATCATCGGTCAAATGACAGTGCGATTGCTCGGTCTAAATCGGTCCGATCGAGTCTCGGAACGTCAAGCAATCCGCGAGAGTCAAACGTAGGACGTTTTGAATGGGATCGGATCGCGACAACGACTACACCCCTGACGAAGACGATGAGGATTGGAGCGCCAAAGAAGACGACCTCGTCATCTGTCCGGAGTGCCGGGCGGAGGTCTATCTTGAACTGAACCACGACCGCTGTCCCGAGTGCGGTCATTGGTTCCTGGAGTCCGATCGAGCCGGCATGCGGCAGCAGGCGGGCAGCGGCGTGCCGCTCATCTACAAGATTGCCGCGATTCTCCTGTTGCTGGCAATCGTGCTACCAATGCTACTATTGTTGTTGCAGTGACGGCTTGCTTGTTTCGAGCCACCTTTGCTATTCTTCGCCGTTTGTCTCTTCGCGCGCACCGCGCCGAAATTGCGTTGGCCGACGTGGCCGTCGGCGCTAACTCTTCTCTATTTCAGGCTCATGGCCCAAGACCGTGGATGCCGCCGCTGGCCGTTCGCGCTGCTGGTGGCGGTGTGCGCGACCGTGGGGTGCCGGTCGGTCGATAAGATCGCTGCGCCGAGCAACTTCCGCTCTTGGTCGCCCGACCAGGCGGTATTGCCCTACGCGGAGTTCCACGGCGACCAGGTGACTGTCCGCAATATTCGCTACTGCAAGTACCTGGAGCCGGATACCTACGTCGTGGATCATTACGACAAGACCATCAATCTACGCAGCCTTAAGGCCGTCGACTTCTTCATGGTGCCGTTCAAAGCAGCTCCGAGCCTGGCCCATACGATGCTGAGCTTTGAATTCATCGCCGACGACGGACGCACCGATCATCTGGCGGTTAGCGTTGAAATCCGAAGAGAAGTTGGCGAAACGTACCTGCCCTGGAAAGGAAGTGCTCGTCAGTATGAGATCATGTATGTTGCGGCGGACGAACGCGACGTCGTGCAACTCCGCGCGAATCATCGCGACGAGGATGTTTATCTTTACCGCTCGACGGCCACGCCCGAGCAAGCCCGACTGTTGTTTGTCGATGTGATGCAGCGGACCAACGAGTTGGCTACTCAGCCTGAGTTCTACGACACCATTACCAACAATTGCACGACGAACATCGTTCGGCACATCAACCGTATTAAACCCAATCGGCTGACGTACGACTGGCGGGTGCTGTTGCCCGGCTACTCCGATCACCTTGCGTATGAACAGGGCCTGATCCAGCGGAGTGGCACATTTGAAGAAACGCAGCAACGCGCTTACTTGAACGCGAAGGCACAACAAGTTGCGGGACGCGAAGACTACTCACGACTCATTCGTCAGTGATACGATGGGCCGACCAAGCTCAACGCAGAATTGCTGCGACCCCTGCCGGGGTCGTGTACGTGGAGATTCATTCTCCGGTGGTGCGCTGCGCGACCACCGGCTAATAGCTGCCAAGCCTCCGGCTTGAATACGAAAACGCATTTACAACTTAGTTCTGTAGCATTCGCGGTATAGACGGGCACCGACCCAATTATTATCGTCGATGCACGAGTAATCGTCTGGGAGCCAAATGGACATGTCGCGACAGCCTAACAGTTTCTGGTCGGCCGCGGGTTATGTGGTGATGATCGCCGGCGCGATTGTGCTGTTCCTGGCGATTCGCCAGTACGGCGAGTCGCTGGCCGCCGAACGGCCGAGTGCCAACGTGGCCGTTCAAGCTCCGGCGGAGATGCATGCACTGTTGCACGTGCTGTTGGCGCTGACCGCGGTGATTGTGCTGGGGCGGATGCTGGGCTGGCTGTTCGCCTGGGTTGGGCAGCCGCCCGTCATCGGCGAGGTGTTCGCGGGAATCATGCTTGGCCCGTCTCTATTGGGCTATCTGGCGCCGGACGTTGCCGGCTATCTATTTCCGCCGCACATCGCTCCGCAGTTGAGCGTCATCGCTCAACTAGGCGTCGTTCTCTACATGTTCTTGGTGGGTTTAGAACTCGACCGCGAGCTATTGCGCGCGAAGGCGCATGCGACGTTGACAATCTCGCAGGCGAGCATCGTGCTGCCATTCTTGCTTGGCGCAGGTCTCGCTTTGCTGCTGTTCCCTACGCTTGCGCCGGATGGAGTGTCGTTCACCAATTTTTCCCTGTTCATAGGCGTCTCGATGTCGATTACGGCATTTCCGGTGTTGGCCAGAATTTTGACCGACGGTAGGTTGGAGAAAACGGAACTGGGCGTGTTGGCGCTCACGTGCGCCGCTGCGAATGACGTGACTGCCTGGTGCTTGTTGGCCTTGATCGTGGGCATCGCCCGTGCTGAGGTAAGTCAGGCGCTCATCGTGATTGGACTAACGCTGGCGTACATGGGGGCGATGTTCTGGATCGTTCGCCCGCTTGCCGAGCGGATGGCCGATCGCTACGACCAAGGTCCAGCCACGCGAAATAAGACGGCACTGGTTTTTATTGCGGTGCTGCTCTCGGCCTTGGCGACCGAATACATCGGCGTGCATGCCATCTTCGGCGCTTTTCTGCTGGGGGCGATCATCCCGCACCAATCCATGCTGGCCCGAGAGTTCACCGACAAGCTCGAAGACCTGGTGACGATCCTTCTGTTGCCGGCCTTCTTTGCATTCACCGGCATGCGCACGCAGATCGGGCTGGTGTCGAGTCTTCAAGATTGGGCGATCTGCGGGCTGATTATCCTGGTTGCTACTCTCGGGAAGTTTGGTGGCACGCTGGCCGCGGCGCGGTTCCACGGCATCTCCTGGCGGCACTCCTCGGCCCTCGGCGTGCTGATGAATACGCGCGGCCTGATGGAGCTGATTGTGCTCAATATCGGCCTCGATTTGGGAATAATTTCACCGCGGCTGTTTGCCATGCTGGTCATCATGGCACTCGTTACCACGCTCATGACGATGCCGATCCTGCGACTGCTGGAGCGAAAGCTGATGGACGCAAGTGCGTCGGAGGAAGGGCCATCGGTGCTTTCCGTGCGGCAACGGCGGGCGTAGTCGGGGGCCCACGTCAACGCGTTTCAAGCCGGAGGCTTGGCAGCTATTAGCCGTCAGCCGGTGATTGATCCAATCGACGATGCACCCCGGTAGGGGTGCCACCAAGGAAGCGACGAACGGTATTGCTGGCACCCCTGCCGGGGTGCTGCTAAACTTGTTCTCTGATTCCGGTGGTGCGCTTCGCGACCACCGGCTTATGGCTGCAATCCCTCCGGGATAAAAAATGCAGCGGGACAATCTAGCTATCCAAGAGCTTGTTGTATTCACAATTTCTTACGAGGACATGCATTATGAATTTCACCCCGACGTTCGCTTCGATCAATACCGTCGTGCTGTTCACGACGATCTTAGGCACTGGCCTGCCTTCCGAGGCCGCGGAACCTGTGCGCTACGTGCGATTTCAGAAGGATGACACCGTCGCATACGGCCGGCTGGAAGAGAATCTCGTTCGCCAGCTTGACGGCGATCTATTTGGCGAGTGGACCGAAACCGATAAGACCCATGCGCTAAAAGATGTCAAATTGCTTCCGCCCACGCAGCCAACGCAGGTTCTTGCGTTGGCGGGGAACTACCGCAGCCATCTGGATGACGAGGAAGTTCCTCTCAAGCTGCAGATTCCGCAGCCGTTCTTCAAAAGCCCATCGTGCCTGATCGGTTCCGGAGACTCGATCGTTATCCCCAAGGATGCGAAAACGGTCCACTATGAGGCGGAGCTTGTAATTGTGATCGGTAAGAAGTGCAGCAACGTGTCGAAGGAGGACGCGCTCGATTACGTGTTCGGCGTAACCGCCGGCAACGACGTCAGCGAACGCATCTGGCAAAACGATGAGGAAGTAAAAGATGTTCAGTGGTGGCGAGCAAAGGGCGCCGACACGTTCGGTCCGGTTGGACCTTACATAGTCACCGGCGTCGATTTCGACGATCTCATGTTGCGGCTGCGACTGAATGGTGAGGTCAAGCAAGAAGAGAGTACGGATCACTGCATTCACAACGTCGCAACGACCGTTAGTTTCATCAGCCAGTACGTCACGCTCCACCCTGGTGATCTCATCTTCACGGGCACGCCGGGTAAAACCTCGGACATCAAGCCCGGCGACGTGGTCGAAGTTGAATTGGAAGGGGCGGGAGTGCTTCGTAATCCGGTTGTGGCTGAGAAATGAGCGGGAAAATCGCAAACACTTATTGATCTTCAGCTTGCCAATCGAAATGGGGGGATGGCACGCCCTGAGTCCGCGAAGGGCGTGGCGAAGCAATTATCTTTCTCGCCACGCCCTTCGAAGACTCTGGGCGTGCCACCCATGGAAAATCGCATCATGCCTTGGACGCACGTCTACGATCCGACCGGCTCCGAGTTTCTTTCGACCTTGCTGGCGGCTGCGCCGATCGCGGTGTTGCTGGGCGCGCTCGGTCTGCTAGGCTGGTCGGCGCCGCGGGCCGCCGCCGCGGGTTTGCTCACCGCGCTCGTGATCAGCATCGGCGTCTACGGGATGCCCTGGCAGTCGGCCGTGGCGGCATCGGGGTTCGGCGCGGCTTTTGGCCTGTTTCCGATCGGCCTGATCGTGTTGATGGCCGTGTTCCTTTACGTCCTGACGGTCGATACCGGTGAGTTTGAGAAGATCAAACACTCAGTGATGGCGCTCTCGCCCGATCGCCGCGTGCAGGCACTGCTGATCGCCTTCAGTTTCGGCGCGTTTATGGAAGGGGCTGCGGGCTTCGGTACGCCGGTCGCGATTTCTGCGGCATTGATGATCGGCGCAGGCTTTCCACCGCTCTACGCGGCCGGACTGTCGCTCATTGCCAACACGGCGCCGGTGGCGTTCGGGGCGTTGGGCACGCCAATTATCACGCTCGCCAAAGTAACGGGGCTTGATGAGTACCAGCTTTCGGCAATGGCGGGGCGGCAATTGCCGTTCTTTTCGCTCATCGTGCCGGCCTGGATGGTGTGGACCATGTCGGGCTGGCGCGGCGTGCGGGGTGTGTGGCCGGCGATCATCGTCTGTGGCGGAATCTTTGGCATCCTGCAGTTCGCCATCTCCAACTTTGTCGGTCCGACGCTGGTGGATATCGGTGCGGGCCTCGGGTCGCTCGTGGCGCTGGCCGTGACGCTTCGCTTCTGGCAGCCGCGGAAGTTGTGGCAATTTGAAGGCGAGACCAAGCACGAGGCGATCGTCGCTGCGCAGCGAGTGGCTGGTCCGCAGTTTACGCGCGGCGAAATCATTTCGGCGTGGGTGCCTTGGGTGATACTTTCGCTGTGCGTCTTCGCCTGGGGCGTACCGCCGTTTCGCACGATTCTCAATGGCGGCGCTGCGACAGCCTTGGCAACCCCCGAGCCAACTGCCCCTGTAGCTTGGTGGGAGCAAACGAACTTTCTGGCTGGGAAGACCGACTTCCAATGGCAAGTTCCTTACCTGCACAACCAAGTGCAACGAGATGCGAAGGCCCTCGGCGGCGATGCGAAGCCCGAGCCAGCCGAGTTTCGTTTCAACTGGCTCAGCGCCACGGGCACCGGCATTTTTGTGGCGACGGTTCTTGCGGCGGTATGGATGCAAATATCGCCCGTTCGGTATGTGAGCTTGCTGTTTCAAACGATCCATCGGCTGCGGTGGTCGCTGTTCACGATCTCCACGATGATGGCGATCGCCTACCTCACGAAGTACAGCGGCAGCGACGTGACGCTGGGGCTGGCCTTCACCCGCACGGGCGTGCTTTATCCCTTCTTTGCCGCGATGCTTGGCTGGTTGGGCGTGGCGCTTACCGGCAGCGATACGTCGAGCAACGCGCTGTTTGGCAATTTGCAGCGGGTGACTGCCGAAAGATTGGGGCTTAACCCGATTCTGATCTGCACGGCCAACAGCACCGGCGGCGTGATGGGCAAGATGATCGACGCCCAGAGCATTGTCGTCGCCTCGGCCGCCACCGGGCAGCACGGCACCGAAGGACAAATCTTGCGGTTCGTCTTCTGGCCCAGCGTGACGCTCGCCGCCCTGATGGGGCTGCTGACGCTCGCCCAAGCGTATCTATTTCCGTGGATGATCCCGTAATTCAATCGTGGCCGTTACGGGAAAATGATCGGACGGATACCGCTTGCCGTCCGACGAGCGATCAATCTCCGCCGCGACGACCGTCCACTCGGGCGAAACGAGAATCGCGTCGATCTTCTTGCCGCTCGTCTCGCCGCGGAAACCGTTGAAGGTGCCTACGTCACGGGCGGCGGGGTGACGCAGCCGGAAACAGTCGCGCAGCTTGAGCGGCGAGTCGATCAAAACGCGAAATGCGGGGTTCTCCTCGCCGGCGTTAAAGTCGCCCATCACCACGACCGGCGTCTTCGCGGGCTGACCCGCGGCGATGCGCTCGACGATCAGCTTGGCACTTTTCTCGCGCGAGGGCTGCGATACGTGGTCCCAATGCGTGTTGTAGACGTGAAATGTTTCGTGGTTGGAGTTGTCCCGCAACGAAGCCCACGTACATACGCGGATGTTGGCATTTCCCCAGGTGATGGAGCCGGGGACTTCCGGCGTGTCCGACAGCCAGAACGTGCCCGAATCTTCCACGTTGCAGCGATCGGTCTTGATCAGCAACGCGGAAAACTCGCCCTCCCGCCGGCCATCATCGCGGCCGACGCCAACTACTTGATAACCCTCGATTGCCGCGGCGATTTCATCAATCTGAAACGCCAACGCCTCCTGCACGCCCAGCACGTGGGGGTCGAAGTTGCGGATCGTCGAGCAAACCAACTCACGCCGGTTGCTCCACTCGTTCTCGCCATCCTTGGCCGTGCCGTAACGGATGTTGAAACTCATCACCCGCAGCGGCTCGGCGGCCTGAACTAGTGAAGCGAGCGCCAAACTACAGACAATCAAGAAGAAAGTATTCAGTTTCATGGGTGGCCTACATGAGAGCTATGTGATAGTTCAGGAGCAGCAGGAAACACCGTCTGGCCGATAGCTGACAGCCGATAGCCGATAGCTCAATTATTTAGCAATTCGTTCAGCACATTGCCGTGAACGTCGGTGAGGCGACGGTCGAGTCCATTGTGGTAGTAGGTGAGTCGCGTGTGATCGAGTCCGAGAAGCTTTAGCGCGGTGGCGTAATAATCCCACACCGTAACCGGATCGACTTCTGCCCTTCGGCCAAACTCGTCCGTAGCGCCGATCGTGGTTCCGCCTTTGACTCCGGCGCCCATCATCCAGCAGGTGAAACCATCGGGATTATGGTCGCGGCCAGTTACGCCCTCCTGGTGGGTTGGCATACGTCCGAACTCGGTCGTCCATAAGACGAGCGTCTCCTGGAGCAAGCCGCGCTGTTTCAAATCGGTGAGCAGGGCCGCTGTCGGCTCGTCGAAGATGGGGCAATGTCGATCGTAGTCGGCCTGAAGCGTTTTGTGAGCATCCCAGTTCAATAACCCGTCGACGCCGGACGCGCGCGACGCACAATAGAGATTTACGTACCGGACACCCTGCTCCAGAAGGCGGCGGGCGAGCAAGCAATTCCGGGCATACGCGGCCTTAAGCGGGTTTGGATCGTCGGTTTTGTAAAGCTGGTGGGTCGCGGAAGTTTCCGCTGCAAGGTTCAATACTTCCGGGCCAGAAAGCTGCATGCGGGCGGCCAACTCGTAGGCATTGATGCGGGCCTGAAGCTCGGAGGAGCCGGGATTCTCGGCCGCGTGGCGTTCGTTCAGCATTCGCAAGAAGCCGCGAGTTGCTCGCTCCTCGTCCGGAGAAACGCCGGTGGGCAGCGCGACGTTGCGGAGCGGCTGTTGTGCTGCCATCACTACGGCCTGATGTTGGGCAGGCAGAAAGCCATTGCTCCAGTTGGCCTTGCCGTTGGGCGGCTCGCCGCGAATATCGGGAATGGCAACGTAAGCGGGCAGGTTTTGGTTCTCGCTGCCCAATGCGTAGCCGACCCAGGCGCCGGTGGAAGGAAAGCCCTCAAAGATGGTGCCGGTGTTCATGAAGACGCAACCCGGGCCGTGGGTGTTGGTCTTCGACTGCATCGAGTGAATGAACGCGATGTCATCGACGTGCCGGGCAACGTGAGGCAGCAATCGGCTGATCATCTTGCCACTCTGACCGGCACGCGCAAACGGCCAGGGGCTTTTCATCAAGCTGCCGTTCTTGCCCTGGAAGGTAACGATTCCCTCTTCGCCCGGCAGCGGCTGGCCGTGGTGTTTCTCTAACGCCGGCTTGTGGTCCCACAAGTCGATGTGCGAAGCCCCGCCCGGACAGAAAATTTGCAGCACGCGCTTCGCCTTGGCCAGAAAGTGCGGCAGCCCCCGCGCCGCTGGAACGTCGCTGGCCGCCGACAGTTCGTCGTTCAACAGGCTCGCCAGGCCAATGCCGGCCAGTCCGCTGAAGGCATTGGACAAGAACCCTCGCCGTGACAAAACCTGCTCGCGAACGCGGCGGGCAAGTATGTTATTGAAATGCATGGCCGCAACCTCCCGTCAATTGACGTAAATCAATTCACTGGAGTTCAAAAGCGCCCGGCAGAACGCACGCACACCATACTGCTCCGCGAGCGCGAGCGCGGCGGCTGCCTCAGCGGAAGCTGGTTCGCGGCCGAAGGCCAACTCAAATGCCAAATTGACCTGCGCCGGCACGTCGTCATCGCCGGCTTCGGTCAACAATCGTGCGGCCAACGATTCCGCCATGCTCATCGTGAAGCTGTGATTCATGAGCGCAAGCGCCTGCGAAGGCGTGCTGGTTGGAATGCGACGCGATACGGAGAATGCGCAATCCGGCGCGTCGAAATCGGTGAGCAAGTCGATGCGCGACGCCCTTGCGTTTTGGTGATAAACCGAGCGGCGATACGTTTCGGGGCCGAAGCTTTCCAACGGCGTGTACGTCGCAACATTGTCGCGCGAGTACTGGTAGAGTTGAAATCCGGGTCCACCTCCGCGATCTTCCAGTCGTCCGGCCAGCAGCAATATCGTGTCGCGAATTTCCTCCGCGGCCAGTCTTCGAGGTGGAAAACGCCACAATAAGCGAGCGTTCGCATCGACTTGTGCCGCCTCCGCGCGGTAGGCGCTCGATTGCTGGTACGTCTCCGACATGACGATCAGCTTATGCACGGGTTTTAATCGCCACCCTTCCGCGTGCAAGCGGCTGGCTAACCAGTCGAGCAATTGCGGATGAGTCGGCTTTTCGCCCATGTATCCGAAATCGCTGGTGGTCGCGACGATACCGGTGCCGAAATGGTAATGCCACAATCGGTTTGCTAACACGCGGGAGGTAAGCGGATTGTCCGCGGCGACGATCCAGCGAGCGAGTGCCAAACGCCGGAGTTGTTCGGGCGCGTCGTCGCTTAAAGCATAAGGTTCGGCGACTTCGCCCAAAGTGCTGATGCTCGCGGGGGCGGCCGTTTCACCCGAACGACCGGCGTCGCCCCCTAGGAAAACATGCTGCGGCCTTACCGGCTGCTCGAAGTTGCCGACGCGAAGTGACGGGAAGGCGGGCAGCCCTTTGATCTGCTGCTCGAGTTCAGCCAGTTGCATGTCGAACTTCTGGGAGTCGAATCCTTCACCGGCTGATTTCTCGGCGGCCGACTTTTCGTCGAGTACCTGCTTCTTCTGGGCCTCAAGTTGTGCAAGCTTCTGTTTCCGTTCGCGGAGTTGGTCCTGTGGCCCCACGAGTCGGTCGCCGTGGCGCACCCCGGTAAAGGTGGCGAACAGACGGTAATAGTCCTGCTGGGAGACTGGATCGAATTTGTGATCGTGACAACGAGCACAGCCAATCGTCAGCCCGAGAAATGCCTCGCTCGTGGCCCGGATCATCTCGTCCATGGCGTCGGCGCGGATCTGCGCAGCCTGGGCGGCATCGGCGTTCCCCACGATATCGACCGGCCCGCAAACGAGAAACGTCAGGCCCACTTCAATCGCCGCGTCGCCCGGCCCGACGGCATCGCCAGCAAGATGCTCGATCACAAAACGATCGAACGGTTTATCGTCGTTGAACGACCGAATAACGTAGTCGCGGAACGGCCAAGCGTTCTCAACGAGGTGGTTGATCTCAAAACCAGTGCTTTCGCCGAATCGCGTCACGTCGAGCCAATGGCGGCCCCAATGCTCCCCGTAGTGGGGCGAAGCGAGCAGTCGGTCCACGAGCCGTTCATAGGCCTCCGGCGCATCGTCGTGAAGAAAGGCATCGGCTTCCTCGGGCGTGGGAGGCAAGCCGGTTATGTCGTAGGTCATGCGGCGGAGAAGCGTTCGCCGGTCGGCCCGCGGATTCGGCTCAAGTTTGTTGGCGGCAAGTTGCAAATAGATGAATCGATCGATCGGATTCTTGTCCCACGCACTTGGGATTGCCTCAGAGGGCGGTTCGGTAACTGCGAGCGGCTGTAGCGACCACCACGTCCGGTCTGCCTTGGGCTTCTCGCGGACCACGATCTCGTCGGGCCAATTGGCACCCTCCGCGATCCACCGGCGCAATAACTCGACGTCCGATTCGGAAAGCGGCGGCCCCTCCTTTGGCATCAAGGGTTCCTCTCCGATGGCGGCGGTTACTACGTCTAGTAAGTGACTCCCGTTCGGTTCGCCCGGAACCACATAACCATTTCCCGCCAAGTCGGCGAAGGTCGCCAACGAGAGTTCGGACTTCGCGTTTGCGGGCTGATGGCAACGGATGCAATGTCGCTCCAGCACCGGTGCGATGTCGCGCGCAAAATCGACCGGCGACTTCGCGTGCGACTCATTGACGCCGCCCGCCACCAGCGCGAAAGTCGCAATCAGGGAAATCAGGAAATGGGTTGGCCTCGACATTGTTGCGACGTGAGTCCGAGCCAAGCGAAGGCGTGGTACGAACCTATTGTAACAGGCTGCGCCGGTTCTGTGGTCCCAGAAGTTGCCGTCGGTTGGAGGCCGGGCGGTGCGAAGGTATACTAACTAACTCAAAAGGACGTTCAACTCGAGACCGACGCCGATCATGCCCAAGCACTTTGTCACTGTGCAACTTGCGATAGCGCTATTGGTTCTGCAATCGCCGCGGTTGGCATTAGGCGAGCCGAGCGTTGGGGTTTATTATTATCCCTGGTATGGCTCCTTTTCCGGCGGTCATAGCGTGAACCAAAGTTTGCGCGGGCATCTCGATCCCCCGCAGCCGCCGGCCCTTGGCACTTACAGTAACCGCGATGCCGCGACGATTTCCGCGCACATCGACCACAGCCACCAAGGGAACGTCGATTTCTGGGCGGTGAGTTGGTGGGGGCCGAACTCGGCTGAAAACATAACGTTCCGCGACTCAATTCTCGCCCATCCGCGCCGGGCGGAGCTAGAGTATGCGGTTCACTACGAATCGACGGGGCGCTTGGGAACGTTCGAAAACCCGACGTTTCACAATCTCATTCCGGATTTTCGTTACCTGGCGAACAATTACTTTGATGATCCGGACTATCTCCGAATCGACGACCGGCCGGTCGTGTTCATGTACGTGACGCGTGCTTATTTCAACAGCCAAGCGTCGCGCGACGCGGTGTCAAATTTGCGTTCGACGATGATCGCCGAGTTTGGGGTAGACCCGTACATCGTCGGCGACGACCTGTTCGGTGGCGGAGTCGATGTGCAGCGGGCGCAGTTGTGGGATGCGATTACCGATTTCGACGTCTATGGAACCGTGCTCCAGGGCGGCGGATCGACCTCGGCGGCGTTGAGCGCGTTGGCCGGCGTCTACGACGATGCTCGCGAAGCCATTGCGGATCTCGACGTCGGTTTCATACCGGGCGCTTCGCCGGGGTTCAACGACAAGGGAGTCCGCGACGGCCATCCGGCGGCCCCTCGCTATCTTGTTGACGATCCGAACGCAACCGAAGGCGGGCTGTTTGCAAAGATGCTGAATGAAGTGGTGGTTCCGCGTACCGACCCGCGGGCCGACCACATTTTGATGATCAACTCGTTCAATGAATGGCACGAGGATACGCAGATTGAACCCACTGTCATCGCCGAGCGAACGAACATCGATGACTCGGGCAGCCAATACTACTCGGAAGGTTACTTCTATGAAGGATATGGCGACTTGTATTTGAATATCCTTCGGGCGGCAACGATCATTCCAGGCGACTATTCGGGCAACGGCGCCGTTGATGCCGCCGATTACACGATTTGGCGCGACAGCGTCGGGCAAACTGGGCTGGGTCGCATCGCCGACGGCAATCACGATGTAATCGTGAACCAGCTTGACCACGGTGTCTGGTTCGCAAACTTCGGTACTTCAACCTCCGGATCGAGTTCCTCTCATGCCATCCCCGAACCGACAACGTTGGTGTTGCTCGTGTCGGCGTTTTTATACTTTGGCTATGAGCGCCTCCGGCGGCATTTCGCCGTCTGAGTTCATCTCAGGACCGTCCGAGCCGGCCGGATACTCGAGAAGTTCCCCTTGCTGTTTTGACCACGCTGCGATGATTGGATCGACGATCTTCCAGGCTTCTTCGGCCTCGTCCCCGCGGATCGAGAGGACGGCATCTCCCTCAAAAACATCGAGTAGCAGGCGGGCGTAGGCCGATAGTTTCTGCCGGCGAAGGTCGGTGCTGAGGGCCGCGCGTTCCAAATCGAACGGATCGCCGGCGCCGTTGATGTTCAAGCTCAGCTCCATGCGGTCCGGGTCGAGTTGGAGTCGCAACACGTTGGGCACGGGGGCCGACTTCTCGAACGGCAAGTACGGAACGGATCGAAAGTGGATGACGATTTCGTGGCGGTCGGCCGACAGGGCTTTGCCCGTCCGCAACACGAACGGGACGCCGTTCCAACGCCAATTGTCGATGAATAGCGTGACTAGGGCGAAAGTCTCGGTCTGTCGCTCGGATTCGACGCCGGGTTCATCGACGTAATTCGGCACGTCCCGCTCTCCGATCGACCCTGCGGTGTAGCGCGCCCGCACGGAATGTTCCCGCGCTTCCTTCTCCGAGAACTTGCGGACGGCGCGCAGCACGTCCACCTTGCGGTCGCGGAAGTCGCGCTGGTCGAAGCTCAAGGGCGCTTCCATCGCGATCAGACAGAGTAGTTGCAGCAGATGGTTTTGCACCATGTCCCTCAGCGCCCCTGCCGTGTCGTAGTATCCCGCGCGGCCTTCCAGCGCGACCGTCTCATCCCAGATGATCTCGACGTGTTCGATATGGTCGCGACTCCACAGGTACTCGAATATTCGGTTGGCGAAACGCAGCCCCAACACATTCTGAACGGTCTGCTTGCCGAGAAAGTGATCCATTCGGAAGACTACATGCTCGGCGAACATCGGCCGTAACAAGTCGTTCAGTTCGCGAGCCGACGCGAGATCGTGTCCGAATGGTTTTTCACAAACGATGCGGCTGTCGTTCGGAATGTTCACGGCGGATAACCCGCGCAGCACTTCGCCCGCCACGGCCGGCGGCAGGGCGAGGTAGAGCGCGATCGGCTCGTCAGCGTTGCCCAAAGCGGCGGCCAATTGCTCGGGGTCGGTCACGTCGGCTTGGCGATATTCAAGCTTCTCGCATAGCTCGGAGCGGACCTTCGCAGGAACATCTCGGGCATGTTCCTCAAGTTGCTGCGCTATATGTTCGCGGAACTGCTTGGTGTCCCAATCTTCCTGACTGACGCCAACGATCGGCCCAGAGACAGGAAACTGTCTCGTTTCATACAAACTCGCAACGGCCGGCATCAGGTAACGACCCGTCAGGTCGCCCGTGGCACCGAGAATCACGAAACGCGCGGACATGGTCTGACTTTCTGGTTGAGGGGGGCTGTCGGCTGTCGGATGTCAGCTATCGGCCCGACAAAATGCCTTCAATTTCTGGCCGACAGCCGATAGCCAAAAGCCGACGGCCTCCGCGCTCCTTTGGGCATCAAATTCGCTGCGGATTACGGAACTTGGCGATAAAAACCATTGCTCTCGGGACAACATGGCACAACGAATTGAAGACCACGCCTTGATCGGCGATTGCCAAACGGCCGCGCTGGTGGGCCGCGATGGTTCGATCGACTGGCTTTGTTTCCCGCGGTTTGACTCTCCCGCATGCTTCGCCGCTTTGCTGGGCACTTCGGACAATGGCCGCTGGCTTCTGGCTCCCGATGAGCCGATCCGGGAGACATCTCGGGCGTATCATCGCGACACCTTGGTGCTGGAAACGACCTTCGTGACGGCAACGGGAGAGGTTACTGTAGTTGACTTCATGCCGCCGCGGTCGAACCATCCTGACCTCGTGCGGCTGGTCAAGGGACGGCGCGGTCGCGTGCGGATGCAATCGGAGATCACGATTCGTTTCGACTACGGCAGCGCCACGCCGTGGGTGCGGCAAGAGCCGGGAGGTCTGCTGGCCACGGCGGGGCCGGACGCACTGCACATGCAAAGCCCGGTCCGATTTCGCGGGAAAGGCTGGACTTCGATTGCCGAGTTTGAAGTAAACGAAGGCGAGCAGGTGCCCTTTGTGCTGACTTGGCACCCTTCGCACGAGCCGCGCCCCGAGCCGATCGACCCGCAACACGCCGTCGAAGCGACCATCGCGTTTTGGCAGGAGTGGACCTCGCACTGCACTTACGAAGGCGAGTGGCGGGATGCCGTCGTGCGTTCGCTCATTACGCTGAAGGCGCTGACATACGCTCCGACCGGCGGCTTGGTCGCGTCAGCGACGACTTCGTTGCCGGAACAAATCGGCGGACAGCGTAATTGGGACTATCGCTACTGCTGGCTCCGCGACGCTACGTTCACGCTTGCCGCCTTGCTTCAGTGCGGCTACACCGACGAGGCGAAAGCCTGGCGGCAGTGGTTGATTCGCGCCGTTGCCGGTAAAGGCTCCGAACTGCATATCATGTACGGCCTGGCGGGCGAACGCCGCCTGCCGGAAATGGAACTTCCCTGGCTTTCGGGATACGCGAACTCGCAGCCCGTGCGGATCGGCAACGCTGCGCACAACCAATTCCAACTCGACGTGTTCGGCGAGGTGTTGGGCTGCTTGCATTTGGCGCGGCACTATGGGCTTCACGACGAACTCAACGACTGGCGCATCGAAAAGGAGCTGGTCGAGCGGTTGGAAGACGTCTGGCAGGAACCCGATGAGGGAATCTGGGAAGTGCGTGGCCCGAAGCGTCACTTCACCCATTCGAAGCTCATGGCATGGGTCGCCTTCGATCGGGCAGTGAAAGATGTGCAGCAGTATGGATTCGAGGGGCGGGTCGAACATTGGAAGCAACTCCGCGACCAATTGCACGCCGAGATTTGCGACCGCGGATTCGACCGGCATCGAAACTCCTTCGTGCAATACTACGGAGGCGATGCGCTCGATGCGAGCCTGCTGATGATGGCGGAAGTTGGCTTCCTTCCGGCGACCGATCCCCGCATCCTGGGCACGATCGCGGCCATCGAACAAGAACTGACACGCGACGGCTTTGTAAAACGCTATCAAACGGACACCGGAGTCGATGGTTTGCCGAGTGGGGAGGGTGCGTTTCTGCTGTGTACCTTTTGGCTGGCCGATAATTATGTCCTTAGTGGACGTCGCGACGATGCGCGACGCGTGTTCGAGGGTCTGCTGACGATTCGCAACGATGTCGGCCTTCTCTCGGAAGAGTACGACCCGGTCGCCCGGCGGCAACTGGGCAACTTCCCCCAGGCGTTCTCTCACTTGGGGTTAATCAACACCGCTTGCAACTTGACTCAGCAGGAGAAGCCCGTCGAGATCCTACAGCGGGCGTGAGCGTGCGGCCGAGTAGGCACGCTGGGCACTAACGTAATTCAAGATCAATCAAGACGCCGTCGGAGGGCTTCGTGGAAACCCCCGCTTTGGCGTGTATTTCAGGATGGGGAGCGACGAACTTAAACATCTTTGTGAACGCCCCGACGGCGAGGCCGACCTCCAATTGTCCCAGGAACTTACCTGGGCACACTCTTGGTCCGTGGCCAAAACCGAAGTGGAGAGTATCTTTCGATGCACGGCCGCGCGACGCCAAATCCGCCCAGCGCTGCGGAACGAAGTCGAGGGCGGGATAACCCGTGAGCTTAACGCCCCAATGGTCCTCGTGGCGGTTCGCGTGCCAGATGTCGAGAAGTATGTGTGTTCCCGTGGGAATGAACAATCGCCTACCATCCGCCGTTTCGATCCATGTATCCGCGGTTGCCCTGCGAGGAAGGAAATAGAGCGACGGTGTTAGACGCAGGGTTTCATCAAGGACGTGGTTCAGATTCTTTGCCTGGTCCAGCTTTTCAGGATCGTATTCGTGAATATCCTTCACCTCGTGAAAGACACCCTCCTGTGCCGCAGGGCTTCTCGCCAAATGGGTAATGGCCCAGCTTGCGAAGGACGTGGTCGCTTCGAGAGCACCGGCCAAGAAGACCTTTAAGTTGCTGCGCAGCGCCTCGTCGGGCGCTTCAGACTTGAATTGTCGCCAGAGTCCTTTTCCAGTTTTTCGCTCGGCGAGCACGAGGTCGGTCAGCGTGTCGAAGCTCGCGTCGTCGTCCTTGGCTTGAACGATGCGGCGGTTGAAACGAGGCATCCGCCGAAGGGGGATGCCGAGCTTGTTGATCACCGTGTCGCGGACTATGCGATCGATGATTCGTTCCATCGCTGGCACGTATCGGTTCCGCAGTTGCTCGTAGGGAATCGTCGCCCCGAAGAAGTTATTCGTCAACATCTCGAGCATCACCGCTTTGATCTCCGGCTCAAGCTGGACGCGGGCGGATCGCTGACCGGTCTGCTGCAAGCGTTCGCGCAGCGCTCCCAGCCGCTCGGTGACGGTGTGGCGAAACGTTTCCGCAAACTCGTGAAACATCTCTGGTTGGAAAAGGGTCGTCTTTCCAAACGGAGAAGCGGCGAGCTTGCGTTGCTTCCTCCAGGAAGCCCCGTTCGCAAAGAGAAGGGTATCCGGCCCAGTGGCCCTGGCGATGCCGACGGACGGCAGCGTATCGCGGTCGAATTGACCGGCCGCATCGCCCGTTTCAGTAGTGATGGCCCGAATGACGCCTGGATCGCGGGTGACGAAGACCGGCGCGAAGCCGGGAAAGTCGAGATAGCGGTTATGCCTGCCCGACCCCTGCTCGTCGTCGGCACCGTGAAAATAAGTGTCGAGAATGCGGATGGGTTGGTCGTAGTTCCACGGGTGGGGAAAGGGTAAACAAGGTCGGCCCGCGCCCCCTTTGAGAATCGGCACGCGGGTCGGCTTGATGTCGCCGTCGAAGGGACTTCTCGCGAGCACCTGTCCGGGCAGGCGCTTCATGCGCTGGAAACTTGGAACGTGTGCCGCGAAGATTTTGGAGAGTTTGCCGAACACGGGACGTCTCGTTTTGTGAGGCGGCGCGCCGATCCTCCGGGCGATACGAGGGCCTGGAAGAGGACGTTGCAGTCAAAGACCACTCGTTCACCGGCTGTTATTGCCCGGCCGCCTGACGCTCTCTCCGCAAAGCGTGCTTCTCCGCTTCAAAGATCTCAACGGCGTCGTCCTCATCGATACCAGCGGATTTCATCGCCGCGTAAGTTGGGGCCATCAGCCGGTCGATCTCGGCAAACGATGCGACTCGGTTACGGATCGCGGAGAGGGCGACCTGTTCTGGAGATTGTCCGCTGTTCTCCGCCAGGCGCGCTAAAACTTCGGCGAGTTCATCGGATAGTTGTAGATGGATCGTCATAGCGATTTCCTTCCGCCTTATTCTACGACACCTTTTGTGCGCCGGTCAAGTTTGTATCGTTTCTCGCAGCGGCGCGTGAGCGCTGACTGTCGCCTCAATACCTCCCCACCAACCTTACCATCAAACATTCCCGCGGCGAGTAATCGCCCACGCCGGAGCGGTAGCTCAGTTCGCGGTCGAAGACGTAGCCGAGTTCGAGGCCGGAGCTGACGCAGTTGTCGGTCCAGGTTTCGATGCCGAACACCAGGCGCAAGTCGTGGTAGGTGACGTTGTCGTTCCACTGGTCGTTACGTTCGATGGCCCAGGTGCCGCCGGCCAGCTCGCCGGCGACGTAGAGCCAGGAGTGGGAGTTCATGATGCGCACGGCGGCGCGTGGGCGGGGGAAGGCGAGGTCGAGGCGGAAGTGGTCGGTGGGGGTCCAGACGATGCCCAATACAGGGAGCAGATTGATGTCGTCCCAATCGAGGTAGTCGACGCCAAGCAGCCACGTCGTGGTCGGACCGACGCGCAGAAAGGTGACGGCGTTGCTAGGGAAGCGGATGCCATCATCCGCGCTGCCTTCGAAGTCGCTGAACGCGCCGACGCGAAAGAGAAAGTCCCAACCGAAGTTGGGGCGAATCCACTCACGGCGCTGGTAGCCGATGCTGAAGTCGAATAGCCGCGGCGGCATCTCGGTGCGGATGGGTCCGTCGAGGAAGTGAAAGCCGATGCCGCCGACGATTCCGCCGGGGGTGCCCATTTCAAGTGCGCCGTGGCTCTCGAGGCTGACCCAGCCGAACTCGTCGTCGCTGGCTGGCAGCCAAGTGGTGTTACTGTGGGTCGTGTTGTAGCCGAAGGTGCGGACGATGGAATTGTTGTCGTCGAAGACCGGCGCGGGGCCGTCGGGGGCGACTTGGATGATGGGGCCGTCTTCGAGCGGCTCGATTTCCAATGGCTCCGCCATCAGCGGCGCATCGAGCGGAAGCTCGGATGGTTGGATGGAGTCTTGCGGCGCGGCGATTTCTTCAGCGGGTAGAAGCGTGAGTTCCGAGGGTTCGTTCGCTACTGCTGGCGAGCACGCAAGAAGCGCGGCAACGGCAAGGACGAGCCGACGGGGTGAAGGTTTCTTAGCCACGGATGGAACACGGATTGAACACGGATACGGCAGCGAGACTAGTAGCCATTGCGGACGGTATCGTTCGGCGGCGGGGTGGTCAATGTCGCTGGCACTGGCGCTGCTTGCCGGTTCTCCCAGGTTCCCCGAATTGCGGTGGGAGAGGCGGGCGATTACATTTGTGGATAGCCCAAACTGCGGATTCAATTCATCTTTACCGGGAGGAAACTGCCATGAGAAGAATCACGATTGCCAGCGTTGTGTTCGGCCTTCTGTGCGGGATCGCGACGTGCGTTGCGCAAGATTTTCCGGAGATGCCTGGCCCCGAGAAAGAGCACGAAATGCTGCAGCAGTTGGCGGGCGAGTGGGAAGCCAGTGCGGACGTTTCGATGGGGCCAGGCACGCCAACGATGAAGTTCACGGCGACTGAGAACTATCGCAAGATCGGCCCGTTTTGGATTATCGGTGAGAGCACGGGGACCGTTGGCGAGACGCCGGTCGAAAGCATGCTCACGCTGGGCTATGATCTCTCGAAGAATAAGATCGTCGGCTCCTGGGTCGATTCGGTTCAAACCTATCAATGGGTATACGAAGGGAGCTTCGACGAGACCGGCAAAGTGTTGACGCTCGAAACCACAGGCCCATGCCCTATGAAACCGGGAACGCTATCGAACTTCAAAGAGGTCATCGAACTGAAAGACAAAGACCACAAGATATTCACGTCGTCGATGCAGCAGGAGGATGGAACGTGGATGCAAATTATGTCGGTGGAATCTCGGCGGAAGAAGTAGATGGCGGCCGTGATTCCATGTGAATTCGTTCTCAAGCGTTACCAACGGGAGCAGAAGAAATGTCGAAGCTGGTCGGCAAAGTCGCTGTGGTTACGGGCGCCTCGAAGGGCATCGGGGCTTCCATCGCAGCGCACCTAGCGGATGAGGGTGCGGCGGTGGTGGTCAACTACTCGTCGAGCAAGGAAGGGGCGGAGCGGGTGGTCGCGGAAATCAAGAAAAAGGGAGGTAAGGCTGTCGCCGTGCAGGCGAACGTCGCCAAGCAGGCGGACATCGAGCGGCTGTTCGGTGAAGCGAAGAAGGCGTTTGGCAAGATCGACATCCTGGTCAACAACGCCGGCATCTACGAGTTTGCACCGCTCGAACAGGTTACGGCGGAGCACTTCCACAAGCAGTTCGATCTGAACGTGCTGGGCCTGCTGCTCGCCATACAGGAAGCGGTGAAGCACTTTGGACCGGATGGCGGGAGCGTTGTGAATATCAGTTCCGTGGTGGCCGACCTTGCCCCGCCGAGTGGGTCGGTCTACAGCGCCTCCAAAGCCGCGGTGAACGCCATCACGCGGTCGCTGGGGCAAGAGTTGGGCCCACGAAAGATTCGCGTCAATGCGGTTAATCCTGGCATGGTCGAAACCGAGGGAACTCACACCGCCGGAATTGCCAACAGTGATTTTCGCAAGGAGACCGAAGCCACGACGCCGCTCGGTCGCATTGGTCAGCCTCAGGACATCGCGCCAGCGGTAGTGTTCTTGGCATCACCCGATTCGGCGTGGATTACGGGAGAAACGCTGTACATCTCCGGCGGCTTACGGTAGCTGTCGCCGCGCGACGCGATTTTTGGGGTACGATTGAGTCGCGTGCATCCGCCCTCCGTCTGCGAGCCTAATATGGCGTCTAGTTCTGCTTCGACTCCCAATCCTTCCTCCGCGAATCAAGTCGGTTTTGCGGCGGCGGTTTCGATCGGCATTGGCGGCATGGTCGGCGCGGGGATTTTCTCGATCCTCGGCGTTGTCGCTGAAGTTGCCGGCAACGCGATGTGGATGTCGTTCGCCGTGGGAGGCGTCGTCGCGTTGCTATCGACCTATTCCTACGCGAAGCTGGGGGCGACGTTTCCCTCCACAGGGGGCGCGGTCAGTTTCTTGGTGAAGAGCTTCGGCGATGGAATCTTCGCCGGCGGTATGAACTTGTTCATGTGGGCCGGCTATATCATTTCGCTTGCGCTGTACGCGATGGCGTTCGGCCATTACGGCGCGACATTCATCACAACCACCCCATCGCTGACGCTGGTAAGGTCGCTCGCCGTGGGGTCGGTGCTCGTGCTGACCCTGGTGAATGCCTTTGGCGCTAAACTTATGGGCCGGTCGGAAACCCTGATCGTTGCGATCAAGGTGTCGATCCTCGTCCTGTTCGCGGGCGTCGGAATCTGGTTTATCAAACCGAGCAATCTTTCTCCTGAAATCTGGCCCGAAGCCAAGTCGATTCTGTTCGGCGCAGGAGTGTTGTTCATCGGCTACGAGGGATTCGGACTCGTTACCAACGCAGCCGGCGACATGCGCGACCCGCGGAAAATGTTGCCCCGATCGCTGTATACGAGCGTAATCCTAGTAATCATCATCTATCTGGCCGTGGCGGTGACCGTCACCGGCAACCTAACCAACGAGCAAATCGCGGCCTCCGCCGACTTCGCATTGGCTGAGGCGGCTAAGCCATTCCTCGGTGACTTCGGGTTTCGGCTGATTGCGATCGCGGCGCTCTTCTCGACCGCATCGGCAATAAACGCCACGCTGTTTGGCTCGGCCAACGTCTGCTACATGATTGCCAAGGACGGGGAGCTGCCCGTCGGGCTCGCACGCAGCGAATGGAAGCAACTCACCGGTGGGTTATTGCTTACGTCGGCGCTAGTGATTGCGTTGACGCTGGCCTTTGAGTTGTCGGGCATCGCGATGATGGGCAGCGCCGCGTTTTTGTTGGTCTATGCCGTAGTAAACGCGGGGCACCTACTGGTGCTAAAGCAAACCGGCGCGAGCGCCGTGATCGTGTGGTTGTCGCTGCTGACCTGCTTGGCGATGTTCTTGACGCTCGCGGTTTACATCTATCAGCAACAACCCAAGGCAATTGCGGCGTTGGTGGTGATCGCGATTGGGTCGTTCGTGGCCGAAGCGGTG
This sequence comes from Pirellulales bacterium, assembly GCA_040901765.1. Classification (GTDB taxonomy): domain Bacteria; phylum Planctomycetota; class Planctomycetia; order Pirellulales; family Lacipirellulaceae; genus JBBDYG01. The sequence goes on along the minus strand of JBBDYG010000095.1, from coordinate 53,809 downwards.
TATCGTCGGTTGACGGGGCGGCGGATACGGTTGTAAGCGAAACGCACACTCATAAGTTGGCCGCCAGGATGCTCACGTCTACTTGGAAATAATCAGCCAGCTTGCGAATCATCTGCCGGCTGAATGGCTTTTTGCCGGCTAGCACTTCGGAGATCGTGGACTTCGCGATACCAGTCTCCCGATGCAAATCCGCCTGTGTGACGGCTTTCGCCTCCAGAAGATGCCGCAGCAGGTCCGCATCGGACGCCGGTGCGATGCGGTGATGCTCGTCTTCGTAGGTCGCCGCCAAGTCGCTCAGCGCTTCCAAGTAGAGTGATTCGCCCTCGTCCAGCTTTCGTTTCGCAAGGAGCCGGTCCATAACGCTTTGAGCAGCCGTAAGATGGCTATCAGAGCGAATCGAAGCGAGTGGAAACGCCAGGACAAGCTCGAGGTAAGAGTCCTTCTTCTTTCCTTTGAGGCGGAAATCAATTGAAGCCATGGCGTTCTGTTTCTTAGGGCCGTTTCTTGGGGCGTTTTTGCGAGGTTTTGAGAACTTGCGTCGGGGGCGGCTCAAAGCACCCGCAATCCTCTTTCCATTTGTTCTGGTCATATTCGGCATGAGTCATCACCTTCAAGATAAAGACCTTCTGGCTGTGAAACAGAACGCGGGTAGCCAAGCGGTACTTGTTCCCGCCGATGTTAAACACGATGCAATTGCCAACGCTGCTGGCAGCGGCGAACGCAGCTTTCACTTCGGCCCACGAATGCCATGCAACAGTCTTGCTGCTGACGTGCGAGTACCAGGCGCGCAGCGAACCTGCCGCATTTTCGTGACCAGCACGCTTCCAGAATTCTCGCAAGCGAGCTTTGGAAATTACTCGCATTCCCGCTAATCCAGCATCGACGATCCCTGAATGTTAGTTCGCAGAACGCGAACTGACAAGTGCGAAAGTTCGCAAATCTAGAACATTTCTATCAGAGACATTTGTCGGCTGGAAGCCGCCGCTACGACTCCGTTGCGAAACCATGTTGCTTGCGATGCACGGGGCCGTCGAAATCCTTGGCGGTTTTGAAAAGTTCGTAGCGACCGTCGCCGGCTGCCGCGAGGGTTCGGTGTTCGATCGCAGTCCGCTCGGCGTCGCTGAGCGGCTTGAAGTTGCGGACGATCTTCAGATTTTGGTCGAGCACCTTCTCGGAGTCGATGCCGCTCACGAGTGTCGCGATCGGTAGCGACAGCACGTAGCGCAACGCGTCTACGACGGGAACACCGGCCTTGGTGACAATCGAGCCGTTGCCGCCGAGGCTCTTCATGCCCAGCGGGGCGATGCCGCGTTCCAGCAACTTGGGGAGCACTTGCTTCTGGAAGCTGCGGAAGTGAACGTCCATCACATTGAGCGGCATCAGCACGGCCGACCACTCTTGAGGCTGGGCGAGCATCTTGAGGTGGATCGCCGGATCTTTGTGGCCTGTAAAACCTAGGTAACGCACCTTGCCTTGCTCCAGCGCTTTGCGGGCCGTGTGGATCGCGCCATCGGCGGCGAAGATCCAATCGGGGTCGTTGTCGTAAACGATCTCGTGGAACTGCCATAGGTCGATGCGGTCGGTTTGCAGCCGCCGCAGGCTGTCGTCCAAGTTCGATTGGGCCTCTTTGGCGGTGCGGCCGCAGACTTTTGTCATCAGAAACGTCTTATCGCGGCGACCGCCGGCCGCCAGTGCCTTGCCCATGCGTTCCTCGGCGACGCCGTCGTGATAATCCCAGCAGTTGTCCATGAAGGTGATGCCCTCATCGACCGCCCGCTGAATGAGACGCACGCTTTCCGCCTCGATCATCTTTTTCGGACTGGTCGATGCGTGACCACCGAGGGCCATAGCGCTAACCATTTCCTTCGTGCGGCCAAATGGGCGGAGCGGGACGTTGCCGGAGTTTTGCTGCGGTGTTTCACTCCGGGAGGACGACGCTAAGCCGCTAGCGGCGAGGCCGGCGGCGGTGGCTTGCAGGAAATGGCGGCGGTCGGTGGCCATGAGAATGCCCTCACATTGGATTGGGTTAGCGGTGAATGACCACATTGGCTGCAAACAAGGTACCAAATACGTCCGAGAGTTCGTCAGGAATCCCTCGGCGGTTTTAGACCGAATCGCCTTGCGGCGGCGTCCTTATTACAGTGAAGGCGGAACTTCATCGGTGACTGGGTGCAATAAATGGCAGGCGGCGGCGATCCGTGGCAACTTTGGCTCGATCAGCACGGCGCTGCGCTGGTGCTGCTGGCCCGGCAGTGGGTCGGCGGGCGGGCCGATGCCGAGGATGTCATCCAGGAGGCGTTCATCCGGTTTTGGCGGTCGCGAGAGCGAGTGGCCGAGCCGGTTGGGTATCTCTACGCCTGCGTCAAGCGATGTGCGCTCGACTGGCGGCGCGGTTGCGAGCGGCGATCGCGGCGCGAGCAGGCGATTGCTCGGCCGGAAGCCGAGTCGCGCTTCGCCGCCTCATTGGAAGACCGCGAGCGGCGCGACGCGATCGAAGCGGCGCTGGTACATCTGCCAGAGAAACAGGCCGAGGTGCTGGTGATGCGGATTTGGGGCGGGTTGTCGTTCCCGCAGATTGCCGTCGCGGTTGAAGTATCAGTGGACACCGCCGCGTCGCGGTATCGCTATGCACTCGAGCGGTTGCGCGAACAACTAGCCGAGGAGGCGCTGTTATGAATGAACAAGGTGATCCGTTGGAAGCGGAACTTCGGGCGCTAAGTCCGCATGTGCCGTCGCCGCAGTTACGACAGGGAATCGGCGAACGAATTGCCGCCGAAACGGTCATACCTTCCCGTCGATTCAGGAGGTTGGCATTAGCGGCGAGTCTGCTTGCAGCTTGCATTGCGTCCGCGGTGTATTTGCGGCGGGACGACCCTCAGCCGGTCGCCGTAACACCGTCATCGCCGCCGGACGTTGCCGTCGCAAGCACGTTCGACGACTCAATGCCATCGGCTTGGGTGTATCGCCGTGCAATGCGCGGTTCGGCCGATGAGTTGAACGCCTTGTTGGCCAAACATGCAAGTGCTTTTGCAGGCACCGATGCCCGTCTTGTAACTGTAAATATTTTGATGCGATCCGATACCAAATTTGACCCTGTGCTAGGAGAACTCTAATGCATTGCCGTATCCATTTGCCATTGTTTGTGATGATGCTGTTGCCCTGCACGGAGATTGCAGCCGCCGCTGGCGCGAATCTTGCGGATAACGCGGCACTGCAATACTGGAAGGCTTTCGCTTTCCTGCCGACGCTCGACGCGGATCAAGAGAAACTGATTGCCGAATGGCAGACTGCCCCGCTCGACGCGAAGGTTGACGATCTACTCTCCGCGTCGCAAAACAGCCTGATGTTCTTGCACCGCGGCGCAAAGATGAAGAACTGCGACTGGGGGCTGGATGATCAGGATGGTATAAGTACGCTGTTGCCGCACCTGGCGAAGGCCCGCACGCTGGCGTTGATTGCGGCTCTCGATGCTCGACGAGCGTTTGAGCGAGACAACGCAAAAGCGGCCCGTGAAGATGCCGTGTCGATCATGGCCCTTGCGCGGCACGTCGGGCGCGATCCGATCATGATCTGCTTCCTTGTGCGGTACAACCTGGAAGGATTGGTCGTCGATTTGGTCGCGCCGCACGTGCCCGACCTGAAGATGCCGTACTCGGAGGCGGTGGCGATGCTTGAGGCGATGCCCCGGGCGGCGACGCTCCAAGAGTCAGTCCTTCACGAAAAAAAGATCATGGCTCCCTCGATGATTAAGCAACTCACCGACGCCGAAGAGCGACACTCAGGTGGCTGGCGGGACTTATGGATGAAGCTGCTGGACGGTGCTAATGCACCGGAGCAAGTCAGGAATATCGAGTCGCTCCCGGAGGTAATCCGGCTGATCAACGGCTTCTTTTCGCACTACGACGAATTGGCGACGATCGTTGCACTTCCCAAACACGAGTTCGACACGCAGTATGCGGCGTTTGAGCAACGGATTAAGGCGGCTAACCCCATGACCGCGGTGCTGCTTCCCACGATGGACGAACTGCTGGCCAAGGAGCACCGCAACACGACGCGGATGCAGTTGCTGTTGGCGGCAATCGCCGTGGCTTCCGACGGCCCGGGCGCACTCGCAAAAATTGACGATCCTTTCGGCGACGGGCCGTTTGAGTATCGCAAGCTCGATGACGGCTTCGAGCTGAAGTCGCAGCTCGAGTCCGACGGCGAACCGGTCACGCTGACGGTGGGTCAGGAGCCGTAGGCGACCGTCTTCTCAAGCGCCGGCAGAAACGGCTCGCCCGTCACTCGCAGGCGTTCTTCCAGCCGCACCGTGCAGTCGCAGTCGCCGCAGGCCCACGGCTCGGTGCCGTTTTCGTCGCGGCAGTTTTTGCGGGCGTGGGCGTCTTGAACTTTTTCTAGCTCAAAGAATTTCTCCCAGTAGGGACGCTCTTCCTGGAGCGGCGTGGGGCAATAACAGACTTCGACCCAACGTGCCGTGCCGTCCGGACACTGGCGGGCATCGCCGATGTTCCGCAAGTATTCGTCGCCAGCGACCGAACCCTGGCCGAGCGTTTGATCTTCTACGGCGCGCAGCAGCGCCTGTTCTTGACCTTCTTTAACGCGGGCACGAACTAAATATCGCACGACGGCTCCTGTTGAAAGTGGACCGTCAAATTATACGCAGCTTGTAGCTCCGCTTTTAGGCGGCAAAAGTGAAATGCGGGCGCAGCCGCCTAAAGGCGGAACTACGAACAATGCTACACTTTCATTACAAACTGATTCTGCTCCGACTCGTTGCGTTGGTCGAGCGTTGGCGAATAGTCGTAGGTTTGGACGGTGGTGCCGTCGGGGCGGAATTCGAGCAGCCGCAGCCAACCGTCGCCGCCGTTGGGCTTAACCTGGAAATTGACCAGTACCTGCGGAACCGCTTTTCCGCTGGGCAGCGGCGTCGTGACGCGGCCGAGGCCGTCGGCACAGACGTGGCCGTTAAGCGTCATGATGAAATTATTGTGACGGCTGACGAGCTTGTCCCATAACTGCTGACCATCGTTGACGTCGTGATCGGTCGCTTTCGCAAGCGGGTACGAATGGGGATTCCAAAGCTGATCGGCGCCGTATTTCGCCCAGTCGTAGCGGCTATCGTCGTAATACACAAAAGCGTGCGTGATCAGAATCGCTGCATGGTCTTTGTGCTGATTAACGACTGCGTTGGCCCAGCGGACGACATCATTCCGGGGTCCGAACTCCAAGGAAAGAACGAGGAAGTCACGACCGCCGGCGGAAAAGAAGTGATAGCTGTTGTCGAACCGTTCCGGTTCCTTGTCATAGTTGCCGCCGAAGCTCGGGAGCGCGCTGTACTTTTCATAGGGAAAATATTCGTGGAAAAACGTGGTGCGGTCCGTGGCATGGCCGTTCTCGCTGTAGTCGTGGTTGCCCAGTGTCATGAAGTAGGGAATGTGGCCGTCAAGGATGTTCATCGCTTTGACCGCGTTTTCCCATTGGTCGTGGGTATTATTGTTGGTAATGTCCCCCAGGTGCAGCACGCAGGCAATGTTCCGGTCCTGTTTTTGATCGACGATCCACTGTGTCTGAGCGATATAATTCTCCGGGAAGCGCATGCTGTACCCCTGCGTGTCCGGAAGGACGGCAATGGTGAATGCGTCCGGCTTGGGCAGCGGCGGTGCCCCCGGCACCAGTTTCGCGTCGTCGTAGGGGCCTTTGGCCCAAGCCGAGGTGTGGTAGCCAAGGTTGAGAGCAGGTGCGGCTGCCAAAACTGCACCCGCTTTGAGGATTTCGCGACGCGATACGGTGGACATTGGGGGTGGCCTTATTTCGAGGTGAGCACGGTCGAGCAGCCAAGAAATCGCATGATAAACTCCCCGGCGACGCGTTGCCACTATTGAATGTCGCCCCGCACCCTAACTCCCCTCAGGGGGAAGGGACCAAACGCCGGTGAGATTGAAAACGAATTGGCATGAGCATTGCCCACCAGGTTATGCAAAAGCCGGTTTCAATCTCTGAAATTCGCGACAAGCGATGCTAGGAGAGGGCATGTCGAAATCAATCTCCTCCGTGGGGCCTGCGGCCGTGCGGCCAGCCGTACTAGTGACCGGCAGCAGCGGATTAATCGGCTCGCGCTTGGTCGGAGCGCTTTCGACCCGCTACGACGTGATCGGCCTCGACGTAAAGCCGCCGCGGGAGACGAATGACCAAGCCGCCTGGATTGAAACCGACATGACCGACAATGCCGGTGTCCGGGCGGCACTGGACCAAGTCCGGCGGCGGCGAGGCTCGCAACTCGCCAGCGTGGTTCACCTCGCGGCATACTACGATTTTAAGGGGGAACCCAGCCCGCTGTACGAAGAGTTGACGGTAGAGGGTACCCGCCGGCTACTCGAAGGATTGCAGCAATTCGAGGTCGAGCAGTTTATCTTTTCGAGCACCTTGCTCGTCATGGAACCGGCCGAAGAGGGCGAAGTTCTCACGGAAGAGTCGCCCGTCGCGCCGGAATGGGATTACCCCCAATCGAAAATCCGAGCGGAGGCGGTGATCCAGCAGCATCGCGGCTCAATTCCCGCGCTGATTCTGCGGATGGCGGGAGTCTACGACGAAGATTGCCACTCTGTTCCGATCGCTCAACAAATTGCTCGCATCCATCAGAAACAATTGGAAAGCTATTTCTTTCCAGGCGACACCGATCACGGACAGGCGTTTGTACATTTGGACGACCTTATCGACTGTGTGGCACTGGCGATCGAGCGGCGTTATCAATTGCCCGACTATGAGACGTTGCTAATCGCCGAGCCGGACGTGATGAGTTACGAGGAGTTGCAAGATGCGATTGGCGAATTGCTGCACGGCCAAGAATGGACGACCATCCGCATCCCCAAAGCACTGGCGAAGGCGGGTGCCTGGGTCAAGGGACAGTTCGGCGAAGAAATGTTTATCAAGCCGTGGATGATCGATCTGGCCGATCAACATTATCCCGTCGAGATCGAGCGCGCCCGCAAGCTGCTGGGTTGGGAACCGAGGCATCGCCTGAGAACCACCATTCCCGAAATGATTGAGCGGTTGAAGGCCGATCCGGCGGGATGGTACGAGCGGAATGGGTTGAAACAGCCGGAGTACGCTTCGTAAACGCAATGCACGATCCCGCGCCCCACAACGACCCGCTGGCCGTGAACCCACCGCCGTGGGATTACAACCCTTCCGGTTGGCGGCAACGTGTGCCGATTTGTTTGCTCGCGATGGTCGCGTTCGTAATTGCGGCGTACATGGCCCTCTATCAATGGCGGCTTATTGGCAGCGTGTGGGATCCGGTTTTTGGCTCGCAGTCACGCGACGTTCTCGATTCGGACGTCTCGGAAACGATGCGGCACTGGATGGGAATCCCCGACGCGGCCCTCGGCGCGTTCGCCTACCTGGGGGACGCCGTCTTCGGTCTGGCCGGTTCCACGCGCCGCTGGCAGTATCGCCCCTGGATCGTGATTCTGTTCGGCCTTGACGTAATTCCGCTTGGAATCGTGAGCGCCGTGTTGGTGTTCATGCAAGGCGCGGTCGTGGGCGCCTGGTGCTTCCCCTGCCTCGTGACCGCCGTGATATCGCTCGTGTTGGTGTACTGGGCCTACGACGAGGTGTGGTCGTGCCTGCGGTATCTGTATGTGGTATGGCAACGAACGCACAGCTATAGGATTCTGTGGAAGACGATCTGGGGACAGGCGACACCCGAGGCCGATGCGGCGGCGAAGGCCTTTCTTGAGATGCGGAGGTCGTGATGTGGCCCCACGTCGTGGAGGCAATGCTTGGATGTTGGCTGATCCTCAGCCCGTTCATTTTCGCGCATCCCGCCGAGCGGCCCGCGTGGTGGATCAACGACATGGCCAGCGGCTCGGCGATTATCGCGTTCGCGTTGGTTTCCTATTGGCCGCCGCTGAAGCGGATGCATTTGGCCTCTATCGCGGTCGCGCTGTGGCTGATCGGCTTCGGTTACTTCTCGGAATCCTTCTCTTCGCCGGCAATGCAGAACGACATGGTGCTGGGACTGCTGATCGGAATGCTGGCGATTATCCCGAGCGAGGCGAACCGGCCGCCGGATTCTTGGCGCGAGTTTCGCGGTGGTAAATCGTAGGCGAGTCAAACCGCGTGGTCGGTAGGCATGAGCAGGCCCTGTTAGAAGTGGAAGCGAGTTCAACGCACCGCGTAGCGGCGTCTCAAGCGGTAGGTTGGCAGCCATTAGCCGGTTGGTAAGCGCTAGCGCCACCACCGGAAATGGGCGTATTCGAAGTTAGCACCCCGGCGGGGTGCCAACAATCATTGCGTCCCGATCTGCTGCGATCCCTGCCGGGATTGTGCGGGAGGTCGATTCGCTTACCGGTGATGCGCTGCGCGACCACCGGCTAATGGCTATCATCCCGCCGGGATAAAATACAGCGCGCCGGCCGAGTGCGCAGGACGTCCCTGTCAGCGTCCGAATTATAGCCGGAACTACTTCCATACGCCGAAGGCGTTACAGCAATTAGCCCGGGGTTCGCCGCGCAAGCGGCGTACCCCGGGTCAGCCATGCTCCCATAATCTCGGCCGAGAAACCCGCGGAGCCTCCAAGTGGATGTTGCCGAGGCCGAAATCGGAGTCGTCTTAGCACCAAGTTCACTCTCCGCCTCACAAGCCCCGCGATACATTTTCCGACACGCAACCGAATCGTCAGGCATAGCCTGACCTACAGCACTTTGTGACAGAAGCCAATTTCATGGCAAGCGATGGCCAGGATGTCCCTATCAGCATCCGAATTATCGTCGGAACTATTTCCTTACGCCGAAGGCGTTACAGCCATTAGCCCGGGGTTCGCCGCGCAAGCGGCGTACCCCGGGTCAGCCGCGCTCCGTAATCTCGGCCGAGAAATACGCGCGGCCTTAAAGTGGATGTTGCCGAGGCCGAAAGACGTTGAACAGTGAAACTCGTGAAATAAAGAGGCAGAGCCTGTCTATTCATCTAAACAAATCTCCCCGACTGGCTAAATAGGGGTTGACGCCGATTAAAATATCGCTTTAATTGGCGTCAGACAGTTCAGACCTCCAACGCGCGCTCGCAAGGGCGCTGTCCCTTATGGGACCGCTGACAGTGAATTGCTCACTGGGCCGACGTGGCTATGGGCTGATTTGTTGCGACTTCCCCTGAATGTCCGCATTTTCCGCGGCTATGGGGTGATCGCAATATTTCACGCCAGACGGTGCTTCGTTCGGGTAAATGGGCTGTAGTGCCGAGAACACGTCTCCCGCTGTGAACGGGATGACATATCTCGCCGCTCAGTTCGTGGTTGGAAACCGATGTTGGTTTCCTGCGTTGCAACCCGTTGTGAGGAGTGACCATGAGCGTTACATCTGGCTGTCCGCCTAGTGGCTTTGACGACCTTAATGAAATCCGACTTCGACATGTTGTTGATTTCTGGAATGAATTGCGTGTCTGCAACGAGTTAGGCGCAACAAATTGGAAGGTGCTAGAACCGATTGAACGGCAAGTAACGGAGGGTCTTTACCGAAAGCCACCCGATATTGGCGCGGCCGAAGCATTTACTGCATTGGCCATGTTTATGATTGCAGGCCGGTCACAGGGCTAACACCTTCCAAACCAACTTTAAAAGGTATGTCCTTCTATGATAAGCGTAGGTGAATCAGCTAGGGCGCTGCGAGAGCAACTCGGACTATCGCAAAAAGAGGCAGCGGTCGCACTTGGTATCTCCAACGTGCATCTTTGTAATCTGGAAAAGAACAACTCGCATCCGTCCCCGGAACTTCTGGCTAAGTATCGTGAGCTATGGGGCGTAGATTTGTACGTCTTTGCATGGTGTCGGCACGGCGATGTAAATCGACTACCCAAGCAATTGAGGACAGCGGCGCACGCTCTTGCGAACGGATGGCAGGTGCAAATTGATAAGCAAATTAGTAAGAGCAGGATGCAAAAGGGCTGATGTTTCCCATCTACAAAGCAACGGAATTGGCTTATCATCTTGGCACTTCCGTTGCGGAATTGAAAAGCGTTCTGCAATCACCCAGCCCCTTCTACGAAGAGTTCATACTGCTCGACCCGAAAAAGCCGGGCAAAGAACGTCCGGTTCTTTCGGTCAAACCTCCACTACAGCGATGGCAAAGCCGCTTTCATCGAAATGTTTTGTTGAACAGCTTAGACCCGTCTGAATACAACCACGGTGGTCGGCGGGGTCGAAGCATTAAGACAAATGCTGAGGCGCATCTAAGCTCGCGGTTCGTATACAAAGCCGACATAAGCGGCTTCTATCCGTCGATTCATGATAGCCGGGTATTTCGGCTATTTCATGAGCGATACAATTGCCCGCCCCCCGTAGCCGATCTGTGCAGTCGTCTCTGCACATTCAAGCACCACCTGGCGCTAGGACTTTCGACAAGTCCCATACTCGCTGACCAACTTCTTCGCGACGTAGATGATCGAATCGCCGCAGCGTGTCGCCATGCAGGATGGGTCTATACTCGTTACGTTGACGACATCACCATTTCTGCTCCGCATAATCTAGGTGATGCTGGCGTTAAGTCGCTGATTGGGAGCATTCTTCGGCAGCATGGATTTCGTCTCAAAGGGTCTAAATGCGAAGCCGGTAACAACGGCGACATCACTATTACCGGCGTCCGCATTAAAAACGGCCATTTGGACATCGCCAAAGAATATGCTGCTGAATTGGATAGGCAGTTGGCGGACGCTTTATCCCTGACGCACGATGGCCCATTCGATGGTCCCTATTATACCTTTGGCCAATTGTCTGGCCGCGTCCGTTTTGTGTGCTGGGTCAACGCTCGACGATCAACGGTGATTACCCGAAAACTATTAAAGCTCAATCCCAAGAAAATGATGGCGCATGCCGCTGAAAGGGGATTTGTTTGCAGTAAAAAGCGAGTCGTTCGTCCGCAGATAATAAGCTTCGCACTGGACTGAGCCTGCAGTGGCACCCGGCGGGCTGACGCCCTGCCGCTAATCCTAACAACCAAGCTTTGGCTAAACGGTGTCTCCACGATGCAGGCTCACCCCCGACTGCGGCAACCCGAATTTTGCCCGGCTCAGCCCCGTTTGTGCCAGCGCGCGCACCGTGGCACAAACGCGGATTTCTCGAGAGAAACGCCAATCAGGCGGTGGCAAGTGGCACAAACTCACGCGACAGAATTCGTCACCCCGGGTGGCACGCCCAGAGTCTTCGATGGGCGTGGTGAAGCTGGTACACGCAATCCCACGCCCTTCGCGGAGTCAGAGCGTGCCACCCGACGATTGGAGTGCGCGCTGCACAAACTTTGAACAAACTCACAACCGAACAGAGTCGCCGTCAATTCGCAAAAATCCCCGTTCCGTACCAAATCCCGTTGCCGCCGCGGCGGATGTCGTAGCCGAACATGCGGTGGCGCGAGCGGACGGCGCCCCAGTGTCCGGACGATTGGCGCCAGCTTTGGACGCAGTCGATGCACGAGTCGAGCATGTTCTGGTTGGGCCAACTTTCGGCGACGACTTCACTGGCCGTTCCTGCGCCGACTTGCGAGCGGATGCTGTGGAACCGTGAATCCCATTGGTGATGGCCTTGCACGCCGATCGCGGCCTGGTGTTGCGAGTGATTCTCGGCGGCTTCGGCAAGCTGCGGCGACTGATGGCCCGTGGTGCTCATCGGCGCTTCGGGGTGCGTCCGCACGGCCCAGACCATCGTCCGCTGGGTGATCGTTCCGGCCGGCAGATCGAGTACCGCCGCCAAGTGGCTGTTCCGCCAGTGGTAGTACTTCCCGCTGCCGTAAGGAAGCGATGTCACCACTTCGCCGTAGTAGTCGCAATCCTTGCTGGCGAGATCAACGACCGCGATGCCAGGTTGGCCACTCAGATGCACGAAGCCCGGGTGGCTTAGCAGTCTGACAGGTTTGCCGTTGATATCGACCGTGGCATCAACAGGAACGCGCACCCGCTCGAAGGCGGCAAGTTTATCGCGGACGGTTGCGTTTTGACCGATGTATTGATCGAGATTGCGCTGGGTGGCATTCTCTTTTGTCGGGACGAAGTTAATCAGAAGCATGCGCTTCGCGTTGCGAGCGGCGCGGTATGCATCGTAATAGTCGGTGTGCCAAGTGAGACCGGCCGCTTCGACGGACTTTGTTTCCGTGGCGGCGTCTTCGGCGTGTGCAGTGTTAGCGAAGAGCAAAAGAGCGACAGTGAACAAAGATTCAGTAATCAAAAGCTTCCGCCGAAAGGTATGGCTGACCATCGTATCCTCCGAGTTTTTCGATTTGGAAAAGCTCGGATTCTAAGTGACTGCTAGCGGTTGCGGAACCGGGGTAGATTGGCGGGATTCCGCAGATTGGGGGATTGGCGAGATTCCCGCGTGAATTGGCTAGGTAGGCCGGGGGAGTAGGCCGTCGGAGGGTGTCCTTGCTGGCGCGTCGGGCTTGCCGGTGGGGGGTGAACCGAAGGTGCGGGCGAGGACGGCGACGGCTTCGAGGAGCATCAGCACCGCCAAGACGACTAATAGCCCAGCGACAATGGTGACGGGACTCTTTGCCTCGCCCTTTTGAACGGCGTCGCGAATGATGGTCACGAGCGCCCAGTTGCTCATGGCGAACATAAACAGTGTGGGGAGGCCGGTGACATACCAGACCCACTTCGCACGTCGCGTGCGCCACAGCCAGACCGTGACGCCCAAAAGCGTGAGCGCGGCGAGAAGTTGATTGCTCGCTCCAAAGAGACCCCAAAAGGTTAGCCAGATCGGCACGGGATTTCCGTTCTTATCGACGGATTCTTGCAGGATGAAGAATAGCGGCGCGGCGACGGTGATCCCGGTCCCGAGCCATTTGCCGCGGGCGTCGTGCCAGCCGGTGAGTTCTTGAATCACGTAGCGACCGAGCCGCGCGCATACGTCGAGCGTGTCGTAGACGAACGTGGTGAATGCCATCAGGGCGAACGACACGCCCAGTGCCCTGGGGATCGACACGGTTTCGAGAAAATTCCCGATGCCGCTGGCATATATGAAATTGGGTGACTTAGTATGTAATTCGCTGCCTGGGATGACCATCATCACGCAGCAGAGGGAGATAATCGCGACCATTGCTTCCAAGAGCATCGTGCCATAGCCGATGGAGCGGGCGTCGACTTCGGTGCGAATCTGCTTAGAGGTAGTTCCCGAAGCGATCAGCGCGTGAAACCCCGAGCACGCTCCGCACGCGATGGTAATGAAGAGCATCGGCGCGAGGGTCTGGCCGCTGGCGGATGTCCAACCGGTGTAGGCGGGGAGGTTGATTGGCTGACCGCCGATCAACAGTCCCAATGCGCCGCTCGCGAGTGCCGCGTAGAGAAATACGCCGCCGAGCTGGCCGCGCGGCTGCAAGAGCAACCACATCGGCACGATGGATGCGATCGCACAATAGGTGAGCAGCGCTACGTCCCATAGTTTATGTGCTTGAACGTTTGCCTCTGTCGCAGTCAATGACGGTGAACTTTGCTGGAGCCATTTGGCCACGTCGAACGGCACATATTGGCCGCCCCAAATCGCCAGCCCCACCAGCGGCAAGAAGATAATGGTGGCCCAACCCATCGTGAGCCGCGTGTACCGCACGAGCAGGCCCATCACGATTGGCAGTGCCAGATACATGAGGGAGGAACTGGCGATGCCGGCGCCGGTGACCACGTCCCCGTTCCCAAGTTCTTGCGCGCCGATGAACGAACTGGCGGTGATGTCGGTGAACGCGACGATGATGTAGACGAGGGCAAACCAGATGAACACAAGAAACAGAATGACCGAGCGGTGGCTCATGTGCTGGCGGACGACCTCCGCAATCGACAAGCCCCGGTGGCGGACCGAAGCCATGAGCGAAGTGAAATCGTGAACTCCGCCGATGAAGATCGAGCCGGCAAGAATCCAGAGCAAAGCGGGCAACCAGCCGAACATCGCCCCGGCCAGGATCGGGCCGACGATCGGCCCGGCGGCGGCGATCGCCGAGAAGTGCTGCGCCATCAGCGGCCCGCGGTCAAGCGGCACGTAATCGACGTCGTCTTGCAGCGCATAGGCGGGCGTCTGGTCGCGGCCATCGACCCGCAGCAGCCGCACGAGTATCCGGCCGTAGACCAGATACGCGACCAGCAGAATCGCGGCCGAAACGAGGACGATGGTCACCATCATGGCGAGACTGGCTCCGAGACTATAAGTACTGAATGGTACCCGTTAGTTTAGCATTTGCTTGTCGCACGCGCTAAGCGATTGTCGCTAAGCCTCGAGCGGATCGGTTTCACCTTGGATGTAGGTTTGACCGTGATAGAACTGGGACCAGAAGACGTAGATCACGGCGGAAACGACCATCAAGATCGTGAAGAACCAATAATAATCGGCGCCCGACAAGACAACCCTGCCCAAGCCAGCTTGGTTTTCAATGTAACCGTTTACTTGGGCAGTAAAAATATTGCCCAACGTAATCCCAAGGAAGAACACGCCCATGATCAACGATTTCATTTTCTTGGGCGCTTGCGTGTAAGAGAACTCGAGCGCCGTGATGTACACCATGACTTCGCAGGCGGTTATTAGCACGTAAGCCGAGAGTTGCCAGGTGATATGGGGCGTTTGACCTTCATCGATTAATTCTTGTGCATAGCCGGTGATGGCAAACGCCGGACCGGTCAGTAGTAGACCAACACCGATCTTGCGTAACGGTGTAACTTGAAACCATCGGCCGCACAACGGATACAAAACGTAAGTAAATAGCGGGATGAAGATCATCACCAGTACGGGGTTGGCCGCTTGAAGTTGCGACGGCAGCACCTGGTAACCGAACACCCAACGGTCCATGAGCTTGGCTTGGTGAACCCATTGCGATTGGGTTTGGTCGAGGAGCGACCAGAACGGAATCGTAAAGATGTAAAGCGGCGTCAAGTTGGCCACGGCGCGCAGTCCGTCGGAGCTATAGGTTTCTTTGAGAAATTCAGTGCCTCCCGGCGGAATATGAACGAACTTGTTTCGTCCCAGCCAGAACACGAACGTCGCGATTGCCATCAAGATTCCCGGTACGCCAAACGCCCATCCGGGGCCATAGTGCGTCAACAGCCACGGGGTCAGAAACGTCGAAGCCATTGCGCCGAAATTGATCGAAAAATAAAACCAACCAAATACCTTGCTCATGCGGGACTTGTTGCGGTGTCCGAACTGATCACCCACGTGAGCCGACACGCAGGGCTTGATACCGCCGGCGCCGATTGCGATCAGGCTAAGTGCCGCGAATAGCATCCATCGAGGATCAATACCAGTCAACTTGGGGAAGTCAACGAGAGCCATTACCGCGTGGCCGGCGCAATACAGGAGCGACAACCTTAGAATCGTGGAATACTTTCCCCACAGCCAGTCGCTCAGAATCGAACCGACGATCGGAAAGAAATACGCCGCCGCAACAAAATAATGTTGCCATTCGTTGGCCAAGTTCGTGCTCATTGGAGCCAGTTTGCCGGCTGAGTTGAGCAGATGTTCGGTAAGAAACACCGCGAGAATTGCTCGCATCCCATAGAAGCTAAACCGTTCGGCGGCTTCGTTGCCGATGATGTAGGGGATGCCGGGGGGCATCGTCTCGATATCGTAGGGCGTCGTGCGGTATTTCGATTCGGACATGGCGTGAGTTATGGTGGCGCGGATTCGGGATGCGATGAATTCAATCGCTCCAGTCTAACGATCTGCGGCCGCTGCCGCAGTAGCAGACGTCCATAATCAATCGCTAAGCCGCAAGCGGCTACGGTGAAGCCGGTGCCACGGCATCCGGCACATTGAGCGGCTCGAACTCGCTCGGCGGGCCGGTGGGGCGCTGGAGGTAGCCCAGCGCGAGAATCGCGGCAACAAGCATGAGCACCGGTATCAGCCACGGAGCGTGCGTGCTCCAGAACCGGTTCCGCGCCGCGGTGCTTGGGGGATAGTAGTTGGTAGCCAACGCCGGCCGGGCAATGTTCAATTGATCGGCAAGTGCAACCAGGGCAGCCGCCAGTTCCACGGGGTTTTGGAATCGGTCCTCCGGTCGCTTCGCCAACATCCGGCCAAGAAGTTCCGAGAGTTGCACGGGCGCCTCGGGACGGAACTGACGCACGTCGGGCGGCGGATCGTGCTGATGGCGCAGCAGCTTTTGCACTGCGGTCCCGTCCGGGAACGGCGGTTGGCCCGCCAACATGTAATAAAGCGTGCAACCCAACGAGTAAATGTCGCTGCGAGTGTCGGCGTCGCGCGGGTTGCGGGCTTGCTCCGGCGGGATGTAGTCGAACGTACCCAGCGTGGCCCCAGTTGCCGTCATCTCATGTTCGGCTTGCTCGACGTGCTCCAGTCGCGCCAGGCCCATGTCCACCAGCTTCGCTTGCCCATCCGATGTAATGAGAATGTTCGATGGCTTAATGTCGCGATGCACGACGGTGCGCTGCCACGCATGGACCAGCGCATCGGCAATTTGCAAGGTGTAGCTTAAAGCCTGCGGCAACGTTAGCGGACCACTGGCGATGATCAACTCGCGCAAGTTTGTGCCTTCGATGTACTCGAAGACAATGTACCGCAGCCCTCGTTCTTCGCCGACATAATGAACCCGCGCTATGTGCGGATGATCGAGCCTGGCCGCGGACCGGGCCTCGGTTCCGAATCGCTTCGCGCCTTCGGCGTCGCTGGTCTGGTAAGTGGAGAGCACCTTTACCGCAACGGTACGATGGAGCGCGAGATCGCGGCCGCGAAAGACGGCGCCCATGCCGCCGCCACCGATGTACTCCTCAAGCAGCACATCGCTGAGCCGCTGGCCGACAAGCACAGCGCCTAACTCGCGCGGCCGAAGGCCCGCGTAGGCTGTTTCGGTCGACAGCAGCGGAGACTGCGAAATGACGGTCAGGTCGGTCTCGACATCGTCGATAATATCGCCCGACGTGGGGATTGCCGTCGACGGTACCGCCGTCGAAGGCTGCTTTGACGGCCCATTGGCTCCGGCATTCGACTTTGGTGCGGCGGAGCTTGGCATGAATGTGAAACCGTATCGAAACGAACGAGAGTTTGAACCGCTGATGATCGCTAATGGCGAGACGACCAACACTTCTAAATAGTGCCGCGTAGCTATGGTACACTTTGCGACATGTCCCGCTGTGCCATGTGTTCAGTCTAAATGGACGGCAGCAGTGGGTCAAATTGGACGTTTGCGTTCAGCCGCGTATGAATGACGGACTTTCGCCTTTGCCGCACGAGTTCTGCGCTCGGCTGGAACAGATTGTTCCGGCAGAGGCGTTGCCACAGGTGCTGCGCAGTTTCGAAAATGTCCGGCCCGCATCTTTTCGCGTCAATACGCTGTTATCAGGTACTGAAGAATCGTTTGCAGAATTGCGGAACGGCGGACTAGCGGTTACGGATTGCGCCTGGTGCGACGTGGCAGGCACGGTACCGGCAGAACAGAGGCGACAGCTTTCAGAACATGTGGCGGTGACGGAAGGCCGTGTCTACATCCAGGGACTGAGTAGCATGCTGGCTGCGCTCGCGCTTGCACCGCAACCGGGAGAAGCGGTGCTCGATTTGGCCGCAGCGCCGGGGGGCAAGACACTGCATCTTGCGGCGACGATGCAGAAGCAAGGTCGGCTTTCAGCCGTTGAACCGGTCCGCACACGGTTCTTCAAGCTGCGCGAGAATCTGCGTCGCTACGGCGCCGACGACTTTGTGCGGCTCTATCAAACGGACGGTCGCGACGTGGGTCGCAAGACGCCTGAGACATTTGATGCCGTGTTGCTCGACGCACCGTGTACATCGGAAGCGCGGTTCGATTGCAACGACCCAACGAGTTGGCAATTTTGGGGCCCGCGCAAAATTGCCGAAAGCGCCCGCAAGCAAAAGGCGCTCTTGCGATCGGCGATCGACGCGACCCGTGTCGGCGGTCGGGTGCTCTATTGCACGTGTTCGTTCGCTCCGGAGGAAAACGAGTTAGTCGTGGCCCACACGCTGCGCCGTTTGGAAGGCAAGATTACCCTGCTCCGCATCGAGTTGCCTGTGGGCAACATACAACCCGGGTTGACTCAATGGGAAGGGAAGGAGTTGCCGAGCGAAGTTGCACTCGCGCGGCGGGTGCTGCCCGACGAAACGATGAGCGGGTTCTTTCTAGCGCTGGTGGAGAAGACGGAGCCGACCGCGCTTACGAAGCAAAAACGCGGGAGACATCGAGAGTAAAGTCCGGTAGGGCCAACGGAACTATGATATCGCCCGGGCGTAGCTCGCGAAAGTCGCTGTAGCGATTGCCTTCTGGCGAACGATGCACAATGAGCAACTCGCGCGCAATATCGACAATCCAGTAGTCGGCAATCCCCGCGGTTGCATACACCGGGAGCTTTACTTTAGAATCGCGATCCCATGAGGACTCCGCAACCTCGATTAGAAGTTCCACGTTGTCGGGTACCGGAAGCGCGTCGCGATAGCCGTTTGCCTTTCTGCGAAGTAACATGAAGTCCGGATCGTACACTTGCGAATCGTTAACTCTCAGGGTCGCTTGAACTGCAAGTCTAAACTGCTGAATAATCGGAGCAAATACTTCAGTGAGATTCATGAGCAGGTGATTGTGTGGTGAACCAGATGGCGACATATCTACCACTAGCCCTTCGATGAGTTCCACCCGGTGCCGTTCGTCAAATGCGCCCGACTGGGCCATGGCGATGAACTCGTCAGCCGTAAACCGTCGCAGCGGTAGCGGAACTGTATCGACGATGGGTATGAATGAGGAGAGCGCTGTCATATCCATACTATAACCTTCGCATAAATGTTATGCCATGTGCTGCACAATCGCCCTGCCGAACTCGCTGCACTTCACAAGCTTCGCGCCTTCCATCTGGCGTTCGAAGTCGTAGGTGACGGTCTTCGCGGCGATCGCGCCGTTGAGGCCCTTAAGGATCAGATCGGCGGCTTCGGTCCAGCCCATGTAGCGGAACATCATTTCGCCAGAGAGGATCATCGAGCCCGGGTTTACCTTATCCTGGTCGGCATACTTGGGCGCGGTGCCGTGGGTTGCTTCGAAGATGGCGTGACCGGTGTCGTAGTTGATATTGCCGCCGGGAGCGATGCCGATGCCGCCGACACAGGCTGCTAGTGCATCGCTAATGTAGTCGCCATTGAGATTGAGCGTGGCAATCACGCTGTACTCCGCCGGGCGAGTTAGAATTTGTTGGAGCATCGCATCGGCGATTACGTCTTTGATGACGATTGGCTTGCCAGTCTTGGGCGACTTGAAGCTGCACCACGGGCCGCCATCGGTTTCAATAGCACCAAACTCGTCCTTTGCACATTGATATCCCCAGTCGCGAAAGCCCCCTTCGGTGAACTTCATGATGTTCCCTTTGTGGACCAGCGTCACCGAATCGCGCTCGTTGTCGATGGCATACTGAATGGCCGCCCTAACGAGCCGCGCGGTTCCTTCCTGGCTCACGGGCTTAATGCCGAAACCGGCGGTGTTGGGGAAGCGGACTTTTCTCCACCGATCGGGAAACGCGTCTGAAAACAACTTCTTGAACCGATCGCAATCGGCAGAACCGTTTTCGAACTCGATGCCGGCGTAAATGTCTTCCGAGTTCTCGCGGAAGATCACCATGTCGGTCAGTTCCGGCTGCTTCACTGGCGAAGGAACGCCGCTGAAGTATTGCACGGGGCGGAGGCAGACGTAGAGATCGAGAATCTGCCGAAGCGCGACGTTGAGGCTGCGGATGCCGCCGCCGACCGGCGTGGTGAGCGGACCTTTGATGCCGACAAGATACTTGCGGAAGGCATCGAGCGTTTCATCGGGCAACCAGTTGCCGGTGGCTTTGAAGGATTTCTCGCCGGCGAGCACTTCGTGCCAGGCAATCTTCCGTTTGCCGCCGTAGGCTTTTTCGACGGCCGCGTCGAAGACGATTTGGCTCGCGCGCCAGATATCGGGGCCAGTGCCGTCGCCTTCGATGAATGGAACGATCGGCTGATTGGGAACCTGAAGTCGGCCTTGCTGCTGGGTGATCGGTTGGCCGGCATTCGACTGAGGCATATCGGTTGTCTCCAATTGAGATGGCTGCGGACGGACTTCACTGCCGGATTGTCGGAATTACGCGGGCAAGGGTCAATGGGCGAGAGGTAGGTCAGGCTTTCGTGCCTGACGAGTTGCGCGAGTCAGGCAAGAAAGCCTGACCTACGGATTGTTGCCACGCGCGAGCTGCTACGTCACAATGGACCTCGATTGATATTCAACGCCGTTCACCCCCAACGTGAGGTCTTTATGTTAGCCAATTCTAATCGGCGCGAGTTTCTCCAAAGTTTCAGTGCCGCAGCCGTCGGCGCGGGAATGATTGACACTCGGCAGCGACCCGCGTTTGCGGCCGAGGCCGACGACAAACCGCTCTACCGAATTTCGCTGGCCGAGTGGTCGCTTCACCGGACCATCAATGCTGGCAAGCTCGACAACCTCGACTTCGCCA
The DNA here is from genome assembly GCA_040901765.1 of Pirellulales bacterium. GTDB lineage: Bacteria > Planctomycetota > Planctomycetia > Pirellulales > Lacipirellulaceae > JBBDYG01. The sequence goes on along the minus strand of JBBDYG010000095.1, from coordinate 33,376 downwards.
AGACCGCCAAGGAAGAATTTGACATTGACGCGGTCGAATACGTCAACCAATTCTTCAAGGATAAGGCTCAGGACAAGAAGTATCTGGTGGAACTTGCTGCGCGGGCCGAGGACCATGGCGTGCAGAGCCTGCTGATTATGGTTGATGGCGAAGGGGCGCTCGGCGATGCGGACGAAGCCCAGCGGAAGCAAGCGATCGAGAACCATCATAAGTGGCTGGAAGCCGCGCGGTTCCTGGGGTGCCATTCGATTCGCGTGAACGCCGCCTCCAGCGGCACCTACGACGAGCAGTTGGATCGGGCGGCCGACGGCCTGGCCCGGCTGGGCGAGCTAGCCGACCAGTTCGGGCTCAACGTGCTCGTTGAGAACCACGGGGGGCTGTCCTCCAACGGGGCGTGGCTGGCCGGCGTGATGGAAAAAGTAGCCCGGCCCAATGTGGGGACGCTTCCGGACTTCGGCAACTTCCAAACCAGCCCCGGCGAGTGGTACGACCGCTATCAGGGGGTGACGGAATTGATGCCGTTCGCCAAGGCGGTCAGCGCCAAGAGCCATGAGTTTGACGCCGCGGGAAACGAGGTCGCGACCGACTACCGGCAGATGATGAAGATCGTGCTCGATGCGGGTTATCGCGGCTACGTCGGCATCGAGTGGGAAGGAACCGAGCCGGACGAGATGGAGGGGATTCGGCTGACCAAAAAGTTGTTGGAGCGGGTTCGGGAGGAGCTGTCATAGTGGCAGGTTCGAGGAAGCGAGAGGGTTTGAGGGCCGGTGGCATAGGGGTGCCGCTGGCCCTTTCTCGTTGGTAGCGCTCCGCTCCAAAGACTCCGCGTCGCGGCTAACCTCGTAGAAGTTCCTCAAGAAAGTCGTAAGTTCTGCCGCAGAGGGTGGTTGGATGCCATTTGCAAGAAGGTGGACATTACCGGCGATAGGAAATACGCGTCTGCCTAAGAACTATGCACGATTAGTCCGCCCAATTGCTAGGCACAGCCTGCCGCGCAATAGGCACGCATCACCGATCGACGTAAGTGCAAGCAATGCAAGGATCTTGGCAATGCAGCTTGACGGCTAGCAATGATAGGACGTCTGCGAGGGTCGAAGGGACCGTCGCCCCCTCCCGAATTGCGCACACGACTGGAAGGAGTCATCGCCCGTGCTTACCCAAACTACAGAAAAGGGTCAGGAAGTCCTCCGAATCGCGGAACACCTCTTTGAGAAGGATCCCGATTGGGTCACCTTCTTTCGCGAAGTTCTTGGAATCGATGGGGTAGTCCGCAAGGCCTATCCGAGCTTCGAGGAGTTGACAGCATTCGAGAAGACCGAGGAGTTCGACCGCATCCAGAAGATGGTCGTCCGCCTACGCGAAAAGAAGAGTGCCACAGACACCGAGTCGGAACCGACCCGGGTCATTACCGTCCGGCTGCCCAGCAGCATGCACGAGTACCTCAAGAGCGAGGCCCACGACCTTCATACGAGTATGAACAAGTTGTGCATCTCGAAGCTCTTGCAGGTGATCGAGCAGGATTTGATCCCCGCCGAGGGGAACGGCTCTCGGCCGAAGCGGACGAGCAGCCCGCCCCCAACTCCGGCCCCCATGCCGATCCGGACGCATGCGCCCGAACCGGTGGGCGTCGGTGCTGGCAATCACCATTCGCCCATGCGAAATGGATTCTAGTGGTGGCGGCAACTCCAGCGGCTGTCACCAACCGGCTCGCTGGATGCAAAAACGAAAAAGCCCTGGCCACGAGGCCGGGGCTTTTTTATGCGAGGGACGAGGGGTGAGGAGCGAGAGACGAGGAAAGTTTTTTCCCTCGCTCCTCGTCCCTCACCCCTCAAAAGTCTCCTCCGAGAGAACCAGTAAGCCGGGTTCTGTTTCCGCGCTTGGCGGACGGTGGCCATTCCTCTAGGACGACGATTGCTCGCCGCCTCCAGCAGCCTACCCGGAAGTCGTAACGAGTCGGGCCGACTCATGCTTCCTGTTTGGCCTTGCACCGAGTGGGGTTTACCGAGCCAGGCGAGTCACCCCGCCTGCTGGTGCGCTCTTACCGCACCGTTTCACCCTTACCGGAAGGGCCGTCGGCTGTTGGCTATCGGCTGTCGGCCAGAAGGAAGCAATCTGGCCGATAGCCGACAGCCATTAGCCGACAGCCCCCCCGGCGGTTTATTTTCTGTGGCACTTTCCCTAGCCTCGCGGCCGGTGGACGTTATCCACCACCCTGCCCTACGGTGCCCGGACTTTCCTCTCGCACTTACAGAGCCCGCCGCGCAAGCAAGGGGCCTAGTAAAGAGCGAGCGACCACCCGGTCCTCTCGGAGGAGATGGTTCATTATACCAGTACACCACGGCTACACGTAGGTCGCCGGCTAGTTCGCGTTTATAATAGCCGGCGACCTACGCGTCGCCGCCGTCCCTTTTCCAAGGACGCTAATATGCCCTGCTACCTCTTCTCTTACCACACTTATCGCAGTTGGATGCCCGACCGGCCACAAGGTTACGTGCAACGGGGCAACGGGATACTGCCCTGTGACCCAAGAATGGCGGATTTGTACTGCGAGGCCGCGACGTATGACGAAGCATTGCTTAACGAGGAGCACCAAATCATTATAGTCGAACGACTGCGAGGCGCTGTCAACCACATCGGCTGTCGGCTCCACTTCGTCGCCACGGAACCGACGCATATTCACATGCTCGTTAGCTGGCGAGACGAGCGGCCGTGGCAACTTAAGCGAACGAGCCTCAAGCGTTCAATCACGATTGAACTGAAAGCACGATTTGATGACAGACCGTGGCTATCGAACGGGTCGTCGCGGAAGCGGGTGAAGGATCAACAGCACTTCGACTATCTCGTGACTAAGTACCTTCCAGACCATTCAGGTTGGAAGTGGTGCGAAGTTCGCGGGTTGTTCAAATAGCCGGCGACCTACGCGTCGCCGCCGGCCC